>JAJRRA010000002.1 GCA_024279945.1 Gammaproteobacteria bacterium | reverse complement strand
TGTTCATACAACGCATCAAAGCGTTTTTGTTCAGTGGGTTTCATGGGGTAAACTCCTTTGTAACTACCCGACATTGGGTAAACAGGAGCTTAACTGTAGATGAAGGTTTTATCCTGCCGCGCAGCGGCTTCGTTCAACAATCTGATTGATTCAATTCAACCCTGTGGTGGTCACCAATCGAGCACCAGAATCATCCTGACCATCATCCCGCTGCTTTCAGCTGTCTCACCATTCTTCTCATTCCAGATGTACTTATAACCGGTGTTTAATCATCCATTTTTCTTTTCCGGCCATGGCCACCATGGCATTCTTGATGCCAACATCAACCACCCAGGTAGCTGCCGCCATGGCCCCTATCAATGCAAACAGGATTGTAATGTAGCTACCCGGCGCGTCCTCAATTACTGCGAGACCTCCCTCGCCCGGTATACGTGCGGCCACTCAATGATTAGTGGCAGCTGGCTCATTTCCCAGCAAATGCGCCGCAAGGCGTGTGCCCAAACCCAGGATCGTCAATGTTGGGGGTATGCCCATGGGTTCCGGGAATGCGGAACAATCACACACATAGAGGTTATCGAATCTGGTTTTCAGATTTTTATCCAGGTGCTCACCAATTTTCACCGTGGCACCAGGGTGCGCCGCCATGATTCGGCTGCTGTAGGTCTTTTTCGCTCCAGCATTTACAAGAATATTGCGGGCAATGGTTTCACCCAGCGCCAGTTTTTGCTTATCTTCTTTGGAGAGTTTTTTGGAGACAAGGCCGTTGTTGATTATCTTCCCAGAAAGATCGTCCCTGATTTTGACCATAATCGGAATGACATCAGAATAATCAGTTACCTCTCCAAAGTTGAATGCATGTACATCAAAAAGAACTTTCAGGATTTGAGGGATATGAAGATCGGAGAACATGATACCTTCTTCCTCCAAACGAAATCCCGTCATCATGGGAACAGCACGCCCCGTTCCTTCAAGGCCTTCAACTTTTCCCATAACCAACATCAGCGGATCGGTGCAGAAATCACTGCCTACACCCTTGATGCCACTCTTTTTCAAGATGCCGGGAGAACCAATGCCACCGGCGCCAATGACTATTTTCTCGGCATATGTCCGGTGGGTTTTCCCACGGCGCTTATATTCAACACCAATAGCCACGCCGTTTTCGGTAATGACCTTTCTCACCTTCGCGTGGTTGATTATTTGAGCGCCATTTTCAACGGCTTCATCTACAAAATAACGAGCGTTCCATTTGGCGTCGTTGGGGCATCCGTACGTGCAAAACTGGCAATTTCTTTTGCATTTATCCTGGTAGATTAATTTATCCAGCTTGCGGCAATCGTAGCCGAGTTCTCTCGCACTTTTCATAAAGAGGGACGCCGCCGGATTCATCAGCTCGTCCGAGATTACATCAATGGGCAGTTCGTCCCTGAGATCAGCAATCTCCTGAGTGATATCAATGCCATATTTCTTTAGCATTCCAAAGGGAGGTTCATAGGCACAAGCACTATAAAAATTTGTGGTACCGCCAGTCGTTATAGCCCGGACAATGGGCTTTCCACCTGTGGTGAGCGGCATTTTTGTCACGGGAACCCACCCACGACTTAACATTTGCCTGAAGGTACCTTTTGTAGGTTCGTAATCACCCATCTCCAGGATGAGTACTTTTTTACCGTTTTTTGACAGTCCTCTCGCCACGGATGCGCCGCCAGGCCCACTGCCTACGACAATTACATCAAATTCTTTCTGAAAAGTGCTCATACGCGTTTGGGAAACGCAGGACGCCTGGCGCAGAGATCGACCCAGCGCTTGATATTCGGAAATTCCCCGAAATCGAAGCCGGTCAGGACAAGCCACGAAACGATGGATACAGCGTTGAGGTCACCAATGGTAAAGCGATCACCGGCAACGTAGGTACGGTTTTCAAGGGCCTTGTTCAGTGATGCGAATGGTCGTTGCAAATCGCTTGTATTGCTGGCCAGACGTTCCGGGTCAGCGGTATCTCCGGGAAGCATGCCCGTGGCATGGATCAGGTCGATGATCGTCGACTCGACATCGCATGCGGCCCAAAAGGTCCAGCGAAGAATGTCAGCCTCTTCCTCTGGTGTTTTTCCTGCAAGATCGCCACCATACTTGCGAGCCAGGTATTGGTTAATAGCCCACGACTGGGAAATAACAAAGCCGTCATCATCAATAGTAGGTATGGCCCCGTCGGGATTGATCGCCAACAACGCCTCCCCCTTTTCACCGTTGACCTCCACTGGAATATGCTCATACCCCAGCCCACATTCGTCAGCAGCCCACAATACGCGCTCCGTACGGCTTAATCTTTCACCATAGATTTTCATGTGGTTAATTATGCCATGAGAGTATCTTGTGTCAAATGAATTACATATATCCGTTCAATACGCTTGACGTATGATACGGTACAGGCAACAGGAAATGACTCAATATATTTGCTTCGGGCCTGATGATGGATATGCAGCTTGTGCGTGAACAAACCCTCGGCATGACTCTGCCAGGACTTGATTTCTCAAGTGTTGATTCACCGCGGGGTTTCCTGCGCGGCGAATTGAAAGATGTAGACGCCCTGGTCATGTCCGCCGAAGCCGCATCAGCCTGGACATTGGTCTATCCTGAGTTTGCCGCCATTGTGCCAGCCCCGCTGGTCGGTCATGCGTGACGTGTTGCACTGGGTGGAATAATTATGCGTTAAACGTATAGTAATCGTTAACTTAATACATTAAACACAACTAGTATGATATAATAAAGGTGTCTCCAGTAGGTTCTTACCGTGTTCACTCTCTAAATTCGTTTATAAGGAAACCGAAATGAGAAAAAAACTAGTCTTGTTTTTATCACTGACTCTGGCCTATGCATTCACTGCCACCTGTGCTTTTGCAAAAACAGATAAGCCGAATATCCTGGTTTTGTGGGGGGATGACATCGGGTACTTCAATGCGAGTGCATACAATCAAGGCATGATGGGCTATAAAACACCCAATATTGATAGTATCGCTAAACAAGGCGCTCTGTTCACTGATATGTACGCGCAGAATTCCTGTACTGCCGGACGCTCTGCTTTCATTCTGGGTCAACAGCCATTCAGAACAGGTTTACTGACAATTGGTATGCCGGGTTCGGACCATGGTATTCCTGACTGGGCACCAACGATTGGTGACCTGCTAAAAGACCAGGGGTATGCGACAGGTCATTTTGGTAAAAACCACCTTGGCGACCAAGATAAACACTTGCCAACAGCGCATGGGTTTGATGAATTTTTTGGCAACCTGTATCACCTCAATGCAGAGGAAGAGCCGGAAACCTACTACTATCCAAAAGATCTGGAGTTCCGTAAAAAGTTTGCTCCCAGAGGTGTCATCCACTCAACCCGGGACGGTAAGATCGAAGATACCGGTCCGTTGACAAGGGAAAGAATGGAGAGCATTGATTATGAGTTTGGTTCTGCGGCAAAAGATTTTATGGCGCGTTCGGTCAAGGCAAATAAACCTTTCTTTGTTTGGATGAATTATACGAGAACCCACGTTTGGACGCGACAAAAGAAGGAATATCGAGGTGTTACCGGTATTGGTCTCTACGCGGATGCGATGAAAGAAATAGATGACATGGTGGGCGATATTCTGAATCACCTCAAAGAATTGGGAATAGATGAAAACACGATTGTAATATTTTCATCAGACAATGGGGCAGAGAAGTTTACTTTTCCCGATGGCGGCGCGACACCATTTCACGGTGAAAAAGGTACAACGTGGGAAGGTGGTATGCGAGTGCCACAGGTGGTCAAGTGGCCAGGCACTATTAAACCGGGCACAATCTATAACGATATTATGAGTCAGGAAGACTGGATGCCAACACTGCTCGCAGCGGCTGGAGTGGATGATGTCAAAGAAAAACTCGCTTCCAAAAAAGGTTTCAAGGCCAACGGTAAGAACTTCAGGGTGCATCTCGACGGCTATAACTTCAAACCATACTTCGAGGGCAACGAAGAGAAAGGCCCCCGCAGAGAAATCATGTACTTTGCTGCCAGCGGTTTACTCAATGCTATTCGTGTAGATGACTGGAAAGTAGCGTTTGCCACCGAACAGGGTCCAATGCCAAAAGCCTATCGAAAAGTTGGAGCCTGGCCTGTGTTTACCAACCTCAGAGCAGATCCGTTTGAGAGCGCCCAAAGAGAATCGGACATGTATGTCAGATGGATGGCTGACAATATGTGGCTGATGGTACCAGCACAGGTATTTGTGAAAAATTTCATGGGCTCCATCAAGGATTATCCCTTCCAGCAAGGGAGTTCTTTGAGTGCAGGAAATATTGGATACGACACGCTTAGAATGAATAAAGCCAAGGGTGATCTCCAACGACTTCTTGACATATCCGTTCAAAATTAGGAGATATTCATTGTGACGATGTTCAGATTAAACAAGTATCTGTTTGCAATCGCGACGGTAGTTGTATTTAGCCACCCGGTTTTTGCGCAGGAGAGTGAGAGTGCAGAAGAGTTGGCCAAGAAATTGGCCAACCCGGTTGCCGCGTTAATCAGTGTACCCTTCCAGCTCAACTATGACGAAAATTTAGGGGTAGACGATACGGGCGACCGTTTTTTGATGAATTTCCAGCCGGTCGTTCCGATCACGTTGAATGATGACTGGAATATTATTTCAAGAACGATCGTGCCGGTAATTTCACAAGAAAATGTCTTTGGCGACGGGAATAAAGCATCGGGACTGGGGGACACGATACAAAGCGTGTTCTTTTCTCCCAAAGCACCAACAGATAGTGGTTGGATATGGGGTGTCGGCCCCGTGTTTCTGCTACCCACGGCAACCGATGACAAACTCGGAACAGACCAGTGGGGAGCCGGGCCCACGGCAGTCGCGCTTAAGCAAAGCGGCCCCTGGACCTACGGTATTCTGGTCAATCATGTATGGTCGGAAACCGGTCCTGAAAACCAGCAAGCCATCAGCTCCACTTTCCTGCAACCTTTCTGGTCATTCACAACAAAAACTGCCGTGACATTTACGCTAAACACGGAGGCTTCCTATAACTGGAGAGCCGATTCTGATAAGTGGGCCGTGCCGATCAACGCCATGGTAGGCAAAGTATTCAAGCTTGGATCTCAGATGGTCATGAGCCGGGTTGGATTGCGCTACTGGGTGGCACATACGGATGCCGGCGCTGAGGGACTCGCTGCACGCTTTGAAGTCACATTGCTGTTTCCAAAATAAGAAACAGGATGTAAGCGCATCCGGTTTTACCAATACCCCGAGACGGGCGCGGTGGCCAGAAACGCAGTAAGTGATCACCAGTTGGTCGGTGGGGATCTTATCCAGGTTCCGGGCCAGGGTGCGCAGCGGGATGTTGACGGCACCGGGGATGTGGCCTTTCTCATACTCAGCAGGATTGCGCACATCGATCACGTAAGCACCATTGCCCATGGCTTCCTGCATCTTCCCGGCGTCACCGACCGACATCCAACCTGCGGGGTTTGATATCGGCACAGCTTGCGCAACCGCCCACATGAACCCGGCCAACTCACGGGCAATGGCAACCACCACCACGTTGGCTGGTTTGCCGCGTTGGAGCATCGTTTTATAGCGCTTGGTTAAGCGCAACTGCGCCTTCCAGGCAATATCTCGAATGGGCAAAGGCTGGTGCTCCTGGCGTTTTTGGATATCACCTTGGGGAAAAAACGATAAGACCAGGCGGCTTCGATCAAAATTCGCCGGGCATGATGGTTGCCGGTTTTGGTGATTAAACCGCGTCGTTGCCGTTCCCCGCTGGAATACTCACTCGGTGTCAGTCCCAGAAAACTCATGAGTTGCTTTGGGTTTTCGAAACGCGTGAGATCAGCCAGTTCTGCGATTACGGTGACCGCCACGCATCGTCATGAGCGCCTGAACCACTGGGTAGAGCCGCCAGGTTTTTACGTGCCGGTGAATCTCACCCACCAACCGCTCCATCCGCCAGGCTGCCTCGGTGATCGTACTGACGTATTCCAGATACACCACCTGTTGGACTAGTACCATGTAACAACTATATGTTCGGATAAAGTCGCTTCAGTTTGATTCTTGCATCCACAGTCGTAAACTGCCAATCAATTTTTCTCGTGCTGTTGTTTCGGTCACTTTCCCATGCCGTGACTTCAGCCTGCATGGT
>JAJRRA010000077.1 GCA_024279945.1 Gammaproteobacteria bacterium | reverse complement strand
GCCCAGTGAACCGGGCCAGGTGCAACTGACTGCACCCGCCTTGGTGTCGGTTACGCCAACCGAGGTCAGGGTCACGTTGCCAATGTTGCTCACCACGAACGAATAGGCAATCGTGTCGCCCGCCGCATTGTAAGTGGTTGGGTTGGCCTTCTTGAGGATATTAATTGAGGGCCTTGCGCCGAAATAATGACTCACATCCGAGGCTTGAACGGTTGCACCACCGCTCGTTGTACCTTTCGCAGTGCCGGTATTTTGGTACTGGTCGGCACTGGCAACACCTGATGCCGTACAGGTCATGCTTTCATTGACCGCAAGAGTGGCCTTCGGACAGGAAACCGTGACGCTCTGACTATCCGTCACCCCTACGCTCTGGAGAGCGACCTTGCCGGTATTGGTAACCACATATTGCCAATATACCGGATCGTTAACCAAAGCCATCGGTCCAGGTGAGGTATCAGCATCTACATAAGTAGTACCACCATCCACGCTGGTCCCCTTTTCGATCGTGATGGCAGGCTTAGCGGTGGACGTAACGGTTTTGCTATCGGTACTGGTCACATCAGCACCCAGTGGCGGGGTGCCTTTGGCCGTGGCCGTGTTATCGATCTTGCCCGCATCGACTTCCGCCTGCGAGACCGTGTACAGGCTGTTGGCCGTACAGGCCACCGTTTCAGTCGGCAGCAGGGTCGAGGTTGAAGAGCCCAGTGAACCGGGCCAGGTGCAACTGACTGCACCCGCCTTGGTGTCGGTTACGCCAACCGAGGTCAATGCGACATTGCCGGTGTTGGTCACCACGAACGAGTAAGCAATGGTGTCTCCCGCTGTACTGTAAGTGGTTGGGGCTGCTGTTTTGACAATACCGATGGAAGGATTGGCGCCAAAATAATGGCTCATATCCGAGGCATTGACCGCCGTGCCACCGCTTGGAGTGCCTTGCGCTGTTCCGGTGTTTGCATACTGGCCGGCCGTTGCAATACCCGATGCGGTACAGGTCATGGATTCACCCACCGCAAGGTTTGTTTTTGGGCAGGAAACCACTACGCTCTGGTCATCGGTCACTCCCACATTTCCAAGCGCGATAGTGCCGCTATTGGTGACCACATATTGCCAATACACGGTATCGCCAACCAAAGCCATTGGTCCAGTTCCTGTATCAGCATCTACATAAGTAGAGCCGCCATCGACACTGGTACCCTTTTGAATCGCAATTTCAGGACCACCCGAACAATTGAGATAGGCCATGTTGCTGGAAGATGCCGTTATCGAATCATCCGCCCGACAGGAAGCCGTGACAGATGCCTGGTTGCTGATCGTTTGCTGCGTGGCGCAAATTCCCGGCTGACTCAATGAACCGGCTAGCGGCGTGGCCTGGGTAATATCAATCGATGAACCCGGGGCCGGACCATCAACCGCAAAACTCAGACCAAGCGTAGGATCAGTGATCAGGACCTTTTTAGCGTATGCCGCCGTGCCTGTATTGGTCAAAACCAGTTTGTATTCTGCATCTCCTCCGAGTAATTGACTGGGTGCAGCCAAAGCTGAATCCGCATTAAACCAGGTCGTTCCGCCGTCGATACTGACCTGTTTCTCAACAGCGATATCGCAACTATGAACCCGGACCGATGCTGTCGTCAGAGCCGTATTTGGAATGGCATTACTGCACTGGGCGCTCAAGCCATCAAAAGGCCAGCCAATAGCCTGCCGCAGCTTGTTATCGCCGGGGACCATGCTGACGACTTTGTATTTGAGGTCTACGGTGCAGCTTTCCCCCGCAGCGTTTCGAATCTGACCATTGAGAACTTTGATCCCAACAATATTGGCCTGGGGCAACGGAAATTGAACCGGGGCGCCGGCGCCACCGACCTCAGTGGTACAGGTTGTGGCTACACCCCCCAGAAGCTCCACTTTATTGCCCTTGCTGACACACTCCCCGAGTGTGTTAAATGGTGCATTCTGGCAATCCAACGCATAACCCAGGCCGGTAATATCCAGGTATGGAATCGCAACATCATTATCAACAATGGTTGAGCCACCGACCCTCACTTGCAGGGTGATTTCATCTCCAGGGAAGAAGGGCGAACCGTTGTTGCCGGTAGCGGATACAGCTTCGAGAACGTGATTGCAGACCTCAATCGGGGCTGCCTGGGCGGGTATCAGTACACCCAGCCCCAACGCCAGTAGTCCTGATTTCAATCCGGTTGCAAGCTTTCTGTTGAGAAGGTTTTTCTGGTCCACATCACGCATTAGCGCTCTCCTGTTATTACCCGACTGGTATTGCGAATTACGCGGGTTTGTAATTTCTCAAAACAAAAAAAAGCAAAGACCGTTTCTCCAATAAACACGTCCTTGCCTGAGAAATCCTTCGTGCAGCCCTGAACTTTCTAAATTACTCCGGAACCTCCGGATAAAAAGATCAGTGCTGCCAATAACTTTTTGATTGGCTAATTGCTGTGCTTCTGCTTTGTCTCCCAAATATCAATTTATCGTTGCGCATTACTAAAGAGAACAAGTAACGAACTCCCGTACGGAGTAACGTGCATGTCCTGTAAATCCTTGTAATCCCTTACGTCTCATCCCGTCTGATCGATTCTTAACCGGACCAGGACATCAACAATGGAGTCTAACCCCTTGCCTGAATACTATAGACGATTTCCGTAGGAAAGGCATAATTTTGCACATCTGCCTGACGAACGGCTATTTTGGCCGTTTGAACGGTCATGTAGGAATGCATTAGTTGTTGACATTTACGAGCCCTCTGCATGAAACTACAGTCAACAGAAGAAGTGTCGGTAATCTTCTGAATTATTTGTATTTTAGTTTTCATTACCGCTTGTTTTAGTCAGCAGTAATGAAAACGAAAAAAACCGACTGATCCTTACGGAAGCCGCTTGGAATCAAGTTACCACGCCGCTTCCCGGGCCAGCAGAACTCCGGCTCGAGTGAAGGTTGAAATTGCGTCACAGGAAGTGATGCTGCGACATGGATGTCACGACGATGTAAGGACTGCAAAAATGCGTCATTCTCGCAATGGTATGGAGCACTTCTATTGCCAACGCGCAGTTTGCGCTACCTGAACCGGATTCCTCCCCCCTACAAGCTGTGGCTGCCGCCATGCGTAGCGATGAGCGAATTGATCTCATTTCACCCGCCGGAGTCTCTACCCAGTTACAGGAAATTTATGTACCGGGCGCGAAGTTCATCAAGTTGCATTTCAGCCAGTTCAACCCGCCCGATGGTGCAATCATCGAAGTAAGCAACCGCAACCGCAGCGAAATCTATCGCTATTCAACAAATTACCGTGACCCTTTCACCTTTGATACGGAACAAGGGGATGATGGCGAAAACAGTTTCTGGGCCATGTCGATTAGCGGCGATACAGCCATCGTACGGCTAATTGGTGACCTCAGAAAATATGATCCTTCCATCCATATGGTGGAGATTGATTCCCAGTTCTCCGGAATGCCTCAGCCCGATCCATTTTCCACTGGACAGAAATCAGGGAAAGGCCCGTTTGAGCCCTCAGCCAGCGTTGAAACGGCATGTGGAAGCGAGGAGCGATACGATACGGTGTGCTGGGCCAGCGCGTATCCGGATGAGTACGAGCGTTCCACTCCTGTGGCGATGCTAATTACAGCAAACGGTAAGGAATGCACTGCATGGCGCGTGGGTTCAAGCAATCACATGTTCACTGCAAGGCATTGCATATCGACCCAGGCTGAACTGACCGGAACAGAACTCTGGTTCAATTATGAAGCCAAGGTTTGCGGAGGATCCTCAACAAGCTCCCCGGTCAAGGTAAGCGGCGGGAATCTGCTGGCAACCGACCAGACGCTCGACTTTGCCCTGTTCACTGTGCAGAATTTCTCAAAAATCTCGAGCTTTGGCAATCTTGGGCTGGATGTCCGCAGCGGCTCTAATGGAGAAGAGATCTTCATTCCGCAACACGGACTGGGAAATCCCAAGCAGATGACGATCGAAAGCGATATGAACAACAACGGCCTGTGCCAGATCGACGATAACAACCTTAATGGTTACGCACCGGGCTCCGACATAGGATACCTTTGTGATACCACCACCAGCAGTTCCGGGGCACCGGTTATTGCAAGCAGTACGGGTAAGGTAATTGCATTACATCATTGGGGTGGTTGCTTCAATTCGGGCACCAAGGTTTCCCTGATTTGGTCACAGGTTTCCAGCTTTTTTGGCGGAAAAGTGCCCAAGGGTAACAGCAAGGCTAACTGGGCTCCAGGCAACCAGGTGCCAGTGGCTGATTTCAGCGTGGTTTGCGACAACCTGGACTGCAGCTTCGACGGCAGCGGCAGTAACGATGCCGATGGCAGTATCGCCAGTTTTTCCTGGGATCTGGGTGAAGGCACGAGTGCAAGCACTACCACCGTCGATCACAGCTTTGCAGCAGCGGGAACTTACAATGTAACGCTGACAGTTACGGACGATGAGGGCGCTACCGACAACATGGCTCAGTCTGTGACGGTGTCTGCGCCCAACGCGCGTCCGGTCGCCAAATTCTCAACCCGATGTATCGACAATACCTGTACCTTCGATGCCAGCAAAAGTTCAGATCCGGACGGATCCATCACTGCCTGGAATTGGTCCCTGGGTGACGGCAACTCAGCCACGGGCCGAAGTGTTGACTACGTCTATCAGAAAGAAGGTCGTTATACCGTCACACTAACGGTTGAAGACGATAACGCAACCACTGACAGCGCCAGCTATACGGTGACATTGACCATGCCGAATAAATCACCAACGGCCAGCTTCAACGCAGACTGTTCCGGACTGGACTGTGCACTGGATGGCAAGGCCAGCACCGACCCGGATGGCAGCATCAATTCCTACACGTGGGATTTCGGTGATGGACAGTCGACTGGTGGTCCAACTGTAAACCACAACTACTCAAAGTCTGGGTCTTACACCATTACGCTGACGGTTAAAGACAACAAGGGCGCCGGCGCGACCATGAGAAAAACTGTATCGCTTAAAGCATCAAACCTGAAACCTGAAGCCAATTTCACCAGCGACTGCGATGAGAACCGGTGTGTGTTCGACGCCGGCAGCAGCCTGGATAGTGACGGCAGTATCACCAGCTACGACTGGGACTTCGGCGACGGCACCAGAGGAAGTGGAAGCAATATCACCCATGACTACAATATAAACGGTAGTTTCACAGTCATCTTAAAAGTAACCGACAATGCCAACGCCAGTACCAAGCGTATGCAGATCATCAAGATAAGCACCGCCGGAAACAAAGATGAATTCAATCTCAGAGGAAGTGGTTCCCTGCAAAACGGAAGGGCGCTGGCATCGCTGACATGGTCTGGATCTGAATCAGAAACGGTGCAGGTGTTCCGGGACGGTAAATTCCTGGCGGGAACAAGCAACCTTGGGAAATATCTGGATGCAGAACTGGAAAGTTTCCGCAAATCTGCCCGCTACCAGTTATGCGAAACAGCCTCGGATCTATGCAGCAATGAAATAACCGTCCGATTCAACCCCTGATCCAGAACAGGAGACCAAAAAAAACCGCGGCAGGAGTTTCAACCGCGGTTTTTTTGAAAGGGGCGTAAAACCCTTCAGGCAGCCTGATCAGGCAAACTTCCTGAAGCCTGCCATACCCAGACCCAGCATCAACAGAGCCAGTAAAGCAAGGCCATACTGGCTAAGCGTCGGAATGCCTTCGAAGAACACCGTATTGTAGATGGTGCAACTCGGTACCGGATCGGCACCCACCAGGACCGGCACCTGGTCACATTCACTGGAGTCCGTCTCTACTTCACTGCCCATGTGAGCCTCCGTGACCGTGCAGTAGGAATTGCCAGCAAAGTCCGGATAGATATCAGTGATGTAATTGCTGTCTTTTGCACCCTGGAATGACATGCTACCACTCATGGACATCAATGGGCCAGCCGGTTTGTTTCTGACACGGAAACACTTCCAACGAGCGGATGCAGTGAGGGAAACATCGGCATCTACGATATCACCCAGCCACTCCTTGTTTACCATCACAGTGGTGTCATCGAGCCGGTTGCGCACTTCACAGGTAAAGGTCCCGGCTTCCACCCCCTCATAGAAACAACGATTTTTATCATTACCGATGACATCAGCAAAGCCGTTGCCATTGTCATCAGACGCAACGTACTTTGCGCTGTAGCCGTTTGGAACGGGTTCTTCCCAAATCTCACAATTCAGGCGACCGGGCTGGTAACTCTTCACGATGAAATCAACATAATGGAATCCATTGTTGGCTGTTGGGTCCGTTATGGTGGCGTTCGATTTAAGCGGCAAACCGTCATTGCAACTGATGAATACGTCTACTGGCGCCGGGTTATCATCACTAAAGTCCTTGGTAACGGTAAAGACTGTGCGTGCAGTTGAAATGAGGAGATCCAGCCCGACGCTTTTTCCCACAGTTTGGTCGTTGTCGCAAACACCATCCTGGGCAACCCAGCCCGTCAGTTCACGAATCACGTTGGTTATCTCTGAACTGGCCACATCGGTAACCATAACGCTGAATCCAATATTACAGGTATTGTTCGCCAAATTGCGGATTGGTAAACCGCTCTGGGGCACGAAATCGACCGTCCAGCCATTTTGCGGTACCACATTGAAAGTGATTTGCTGACCGTTTGAGTCCACGCAATCGGTCCCTGTAACCCCCTGGAATACGACCGTATTTCCGCCCCAGTTACAATTCGGAAAGCCTGGGCCATTTGGATCGCAATCCATTTGATAAGTTACCTTGTTAACGTCAAGTAAGCTGCCTCCCGGGATGGACCCCGCCCCCATCGTGATGAGAATAGGAATTTCCTCATCAACAAAAAATGGTGTCTGACCCTGAGCCTCTACCTCCAGGCTGGCGTTACAGGCATCAAAACCCTGAGCAAAAACCTGCCCCGGCAGAAATGCCACAAATGCGATCGCAATGAGGGCATATCGCCATGAAAATATGAATGTATTCCTGAGAATGTTACTGCCTGCAGAGCGGTTCATTTTTACTCTCCCTCGTTACATCGCCACGAAGCACTTCCTTCATGACGTCTGTGCGTCCATCCTGTGACCTTTCTTAAAAGGTCTCCTTAGCCTCAAAACAATGGGTAAACCGGGCACCGTTCTTACTGTCTGCTGACCGGCGAATTTCGCACCACCGGCCTTTGCGTCACTGTGCGCTGCCTCTAACCACGCCATAGCATACTATTTCCAGATTCAGATTTCTCTTTATTTCGCACTGAACATCACTTAAAGCCGTCTGCATCCTTAAACTCCAGGGTGAAATGAAGCCCATTGGAAACATGGGCAAAATAGTTCAGAAACCCGACCCAAAGCAGGGTAGAACCCAGCATCTCAAGCACTTCTTCCACGACTTTGAATAAGTGGGTTATGCCATATCTGCGTTCAATACCCAATAACGCCTGCATGTGATCGTACACCTGGTCAACATTTCCCAGCCCTTCGACAAAATCCAGTCCCTGGGCAATAGCCCAGCAGCCGAAACCCAGGATCAGGTAGTGAATGAGTTTAAGGCGCCAAAAAGCCACCCACAGGAAAGCGAGAATACACAGGCCACCCACAATAAAAAACGGCGCAATAAAGGTATGCCATGAAAAAGACGGGTTTTTCAGCAGAAATGCTGTCACGGCGTTGTGGTCTCCACCCGCTGCCATACGCTCCAGGGCACCACCCAGTTTCTCATGAATTTCCGCAAAATCGTCAATACCAATCCACAAGAAAAAGAGGCCCGTCAGTATCCATGCAGTGGTCTTCCATCGTGAAACAGAGGGCGCCAGCACTGCAGCAGTCAGAAAAATGGTTACCCCCATAAGTTGAACCTCGATCGAGGAAAACCAGGTGGGTAATGATTGTTCCCGGGCAATGTTCCAGATGCGGCGAATGCTCCTGTCATCAAAAATATCCAGGTAATTAAAAACATAATCAAAAATAATCAACAGGACAATTATGATCAGACAGGTATGGAAAATCACCCTGATCAGGCGTTGCATATCTATGCTGTGGATGGTGTCGTGAGAGGGATTGTGATTCATGATTTGCGAACTCCATGTATCGCTCAGTGAAGGTATAAACCACGGAAGTCAGCCTTTATTTTTATCGATATTTTTCTGTGCTTCCTGCGGGGAAAAAATCGGCAAAACTTATTATGCCCTATAAGAAGAGACAGTTGGCACAAATCGAATGTTTTCGGTGGGGTCTCACGCGCTACAGTGGCCCCGGTTGTCCCGGTCCTTCGGTCAGGGTTTGACACAGACCCACCGTGTCATTGGCCAGTCGCTGGATCGGAACTTCACCGCTGACACCGCTGGAACCGAGATCATAGGTAACCAACCCGGTAAAACAATTAAAGAATTCAACGGTCATGGTGCCATCCTGCTTTGACTGCGAGGGCGGCTCCCCGGAGTCGAAAACCATACCCGAATTCCAGTAGATATCGAGTTCGGCCTTGCTGCCGCTGAGCGGTCCGATGGCGGTCATCCAGCGGTGTCCGGGCTCACCGATCATTGCGGTCACGCCACTGGCCGGACGTTCCAGGTCGTAAGTAAACCAGGCGAGGAAAAGCAGATTGATGTTGTCAAATACGTCCATGAAAAAACCCTGGCCCTCCGTATCCGGGAAAAACCAACTACCGGACATGGCTGCTGATATCCGAACCGGCGACGGAGGCGCGAATACATAGAAAAATTCTCCGGTTTGATCGCTGTTCAGGGGCTGGACTACGAAGTAGTAGTCTTTGCCGGTTTCCATCTCTAGTACACCTTCATCATCAAACCGTGCCAGCTGGTTGGCCACTGGGTTGGCCGTGTCAAACGGTGCGGAATAAATTTGCAGACACATGTCTACGTCGAAATTGATGGAAATATCAACGTAGTGGTAGGGTCCATCCTGCGAGACCTGAATCGGCCCGATTTGCTGGTAACGTGAAGTAGCGCATTCCGAAGCCACGGTAGGGTCTGAGTCAACGATACTGCCTGCGGTAAATTCCGGTACCGTGACGTTATTGCCTGATGACACCTTGCCCGGTCCGGAAAATGTGACGGCCCAGGCGCCTTCGCGACTGACCCAGGTGCGCGCCGGGTTCTTGCACCACTGCTGTACTACCAGCACGTAATCTGTTCCCGCATTCAAAACAACATCTGCAGTGACATCTACGCCATCGGGAGTGATCAGATTAGTCTGCGGTAAAGCCGGGTTGAAACTGCCTTCATACAACACCGCCGTGATGTCCACGCCGCTGAAACTTTTATTGGGATTGAAGGCATCGACTATCGTATACGTCCCGCTCACCGATACCTGAAACGCCGGGACCTCCTGGTACATCAGTGGGTCATTGTCATTACTGCGACAGGTGCCCGGCAAGGGGGCTGTCGCGGATTCTGAGCCATCGAAAATTCCCGACAACACCGTATTGGTAGCCAGGGCAGTGCCCGGCAGCATCAGAAAAGCTGACAAAATCATTACAATCCGATTGTTATGGGTCATGTAATGGCTCCCTTGGTCGACCTGCATCCTACCGTATTTCCGGCCCCATACCGTCAGATTATAAGTCACCGGGCAGATTCAGGGCCAGGTTCATTTGAACCTGGCCCTGTGGTAGCAGACAGTGTTGGTCTTACTGGCCGAAAGTTTCCCGCAAGAATGCGATTACGGCCTTGATGTCATTGTCGGTAAGACTCATGTTGCCCCCCTTGGGCGGCATCGCCATCGCTGAACCCGGACTCTTGAAACCCAGCTTGACGTGCTGGAAGATCGTTTCATCCGACTGCGACAGCGGACCGTCCGAACGGGTGAAATCCGGTGCACCCGGCACGGTTCCTTTACCGTTACTCCCATGGCAGGCTATACAGGTTTGTGCGAACACGGCACTGCCACTCAAGGCATCGGCAGATTCAGCAGCTTTGGCGGCCGCCCCCCCCGCAAACACCAGTGGCTCAACCGAAATCGGCACATTGGAGTCCTGCATAAAGGTCAGCACATCCCGTGTTTGTTGGCCAGTCAAACCCGCCCGCATACGCATGTGAAAAGCCGTGCTGATCCACTGATCATCCCGCAGATCAGCAGGGTCCCTGGCATTGTGGCACCGGGAGCAGTTGTCTGCCCAGACCCTGGCACCCGCAACCGGGTCACCCCGTTCCGGGTAATTAGCAGCAAACAGCAAGCCCTGCGTGCTCAATGCAAACAGGAGGACACTGATGGTGAACAATATTCTAAATCTAAATTTTGCGATCGTTTTCATGATTATCTCCTCCATCAGAAGCCGTAGGCCAACTGGAACATGAAGCGGTCAGTATCAGCCCTGGTACCACTCTCGCCATCGTTGAATTCATAGCTCAGTTTCGCAATTACATTACTGCTGATCAGGTAATTGATACCCAAACCCCACTGCGTCTGATCCTGGCTCGCATGTGGTGAATTGAAATCGCCATAGCGAATGACCGGCTCGATTCGGGTCTGTGGAATCAGGTACGACAGTTGTGTGTACCAGGCCTCCCAGGTCGCTCCCGGAGAAGCTGTAATACCCTCAGTAGCTGCACCGATTTTCGTCTTGATGTATTCACCTCTCAGCTTGAAACTGCCCAAGCCCCATACAAAATCCATACCGAAGACATCGTAATCTCTGGCCTGCTCAGCATGCAGATCAGACCCTTCTTCGGGATCGCCCACATTCTTGGGCAGACTTCCAAAAACAGGGCTGAATTCTGCTTCGGTCAGCGCGGCATGGGGAGTGCCACCACCTTCCAGCACAGTTACAGTTGCTTTACCTGTGGCTGCCGAAATACCAATTTCCAGATGGGGAAGCGGCAGAATACCAAAACGGCCGCCAAACACTTTTTTGCCATCCACATCGGTCGCTTTTCCTCCGGATGAGATTCCTTCCAACTCATATTCACCGTCTTCAAAGGTTGAGTTCAACTCAGGGCCATTACTGATATAAGCGCTATAGTTTGTATACATGCCGCCTAGCTGAAAGCCGCCACGGGCCTGTAAGCCAACTTCTGATGTGGGA
The DNA here is from genome assembly GCA_024279945.1 of Gammaproteobacteria bacterium. Lineage (GTDB taxonomy): Bacteria > Pseudomonadota > Gammaproteobacteria > Xanthomonadales > SZUA-36 > JAJRRA01. The sequence goes on along the minus strand of JAJRRA010000077.1, from coordinate 79,121 downwards.
GCTGCACCGTCATGTCCGAAACCCAGGGGCGCCGATGCGAACTTGTTGATCCAGGAAGGATGTAAGTTTTGTCGGAATTGCCCGACCGGGCTGAGAAACAGGCCCCCCACCAGGGCGACATAATCGTTGAGGAAGTAGTCGATGGTCATGTATTCCATCTCGACATTGGTTTCACCCGCATCATTGAGTTGGAATTCAAGCTCGGTTTCCAGCATGACCTTGTCTCGATACTGGTAATGGAAGATTGGCGCGAAACGACCGGCGCCAAAACTGCCGTCCTCACCACTGACGGAACTGTAACCGACATCAGCATAACCAGCCATATGAATCAGCGTATCCGGATTTTTCCATTCCTCCGCTGCAGCCACATCTCGCTTGAGTTGCGTGACTACTTGCTCGACTTGGCCCTCCTTGACCGACATATCTTCCTGATATTGCTGTAATGCTTCCTGCACTTGTTTCAGTTGTTGTTGCAGTGCGTCTACCTGTTGCTGCAACAGATCGTATTTTTCATCGGCATTTGCTGACAGTGGCAATATTATTGCCAACAGACAAGTGAGCATGCAAAGCCGCCAGCTTTTGTCTACTGTGCTCATGATCAATACCTCCATTGGTATCTTGAAATTACAACGGGAACAGTTTCCCGCAAATTAATTTGAAAAAATCAGAAGATGCGGCAGCACCCGGCTCCGCATTTCGGGATCAGGATATGGAGGGATGTAAAGGGGGTGGGAGCAATGGGGGTGAATTGAAGTCCAGTATACGTTCACCGGCAGGTTTGATTGTTTTCCGCACAGGCACTGGGACATATTCCATGGGGCCGGACACTAAGGCGGTAAAGTGACCCCAGCCAAGACAATTTTGGCAGGATTTGCTCTGAAAACAACTGTGTTGATCACAACAGGAACACGACTCAGAAACGGAACGCCTGCCTGTTTCGTCAGAATTATTGCTGCCCTGTTTCATTTGATGACAGGGCATTAGGACAGATTCGGTATGGTTTTGTGCAACGACCTCCGAGATTGAATCGGCAATAGCCAGCACCGGACTAAAAATCAGGGATAAGACCAGCAACCATCTGAAGACAGGTTTTTTAAACACCCTATTCATTATTCTGAATGCTTTCCTTGAGCCCGAGGCTGTCATGTTGCACTTAATTAGTGTGGAAAACAACATCAAATTGTTGTTAACCCAATCAATAGTTGCCAGGCATGCCCCGAAATTGATCTACATCATCAATGCCGAGGCATGCCTGGACAATCGGTTTTCTCATTCAAGCGGAAAATCAACCTCGAGAATCGTGTCGTTCTGCTGCATAACGGCGATGGTCTGACCGCGCGGGTCAAAGTCCAGGTAGTTCATGCCGTACATCTCCGGATCACGGAACTCAATTCTTCCGTATACCTTACCGTGCATGTTACTGGCGACGATGGTTCCAACCTCGCTTCCGCCCACCAGCAGAGCATAGCTACCTGTTGGGATATCTTCGATCTCAACTGAGAATTCCACACGCTGATTGGTCATTTCCCATTCTGCTTCACCGCGGGCATCCGGCAAAAAACCGGTGTTGTTCATGCGGACCTGGATTTCAGTATATTCACCATCGGCCATGCAATTGCCCATGCCACCACCCATACCACCATCACAGTCCTGAGCATTACCGCCCTGACCGTGGTCATCACCGCTACCGCCCTGGCCATTTCCACCCTGGCCATGATCATCACCATAACCACCCTGATCACGATCATCGCGGCCACTCATGTGGTCGGCAGCAATAAGAACCGGGCCGGAACCATCATGAATCTCGATATCCAGGCCACGTGGATCAAAGGTCATAAAGTATTTTCCAGTCTCCATCGGGCTGTGAAACTCCATCTTGCCATAGCCCTGCTGAACCGCAAATTCTCCGCGCTCTTCCATACCGGTGTACAAGTGATAGTTTCCATCCGGCAATCCTTCAACAACGATTTCGAATTCGGTGCTGCCCGGAGTATCTTCATAACGTGCATGACCACTGGCGTTCATACCTTCCCGGACCGGGGTAAATTCCACACGCTGCTCGCCATGCGTCGCATGAACGTCCATGTCATCTGACATGCCACCCGTGCAATACGTATTCATGACGCTGGTCAGGCGCTGGATCGGGAATGATCCACTGCCTACTTCGGCCTGAGTGGAGTCAAAGTTAACGACCCCGCTGTTGCAACTGTCAAAGGTAATTCTCATCGTACCGATACGGGTAACCGGATTATTGTCCGGCTGGGCATCCTGCATGAATCCAACATCGCTGGAGTAGTACAAATCAAGATCTGCATGGTTATCGGTATAAGGGCCGATACCCACGTACCAGGCTGATTTTTTGTCCTGACCATAGGTATACCAATAGGCAACGGCTACCCTGGAATCATCAAGCTGTTCCACAATTTCAAAGGAAATGCCCTGACTTTCCTGGTTGACCTGCTCCCAAAGCCCGGTGAAATGCCGGGTCAACATGATGTCCCCTGTGGCATTATCTGCGGCAACGGGGAAAGCAATTGCAGCGATTATCAGTCCAAACAGCCATTTATAAGTGTTCATTCCAATCTCCAGTCACATTTTCATAAATATATTGTCAATGAGCAGATTGGAGCAAAACCACTTACCAATGTCCAATATTAGAATATCTTAATATGACATAAATCTATCGCTGTTTATCGCACAAAATTACCTTCAAATATTGAGCTTACGCAAGCGTAATGCGTTGGCAATCACAGACAAGGAACTGAAGCTCATCGCGGCGGCAGCAATCATCGGTGACAACAACATGCCGAACACCGGGTAGAGCACACCGGCAGCTATAGGTACGCCTGCTGAGTTGTAGATGAAGGCAAAAAACAGGTTCTGCTTGATGTTCCCCATCACCGCGCGACTCAAACGCCGTGCCCGGACAATTCCGCGTAAATCACCCTTGACCAGGGTAACGCCGGCACTTTCCATTGCCACGTCCGTTCCGGTGCCCATCGCAATACCCACATGCGCCTGGGCCAGTGCCGGAGCATCGTTGATACCGTCGCCGGCCATGGCAACAATCAAGCCTTCTGCCTGAAGTTTCTTCACGATTTCTGCTTTCTGGTCCGGCAGGACCTCTGCCTCCACCTGGTCGATATTCAACTGACTGGCAACCGCTTCCGCTGTGGTCTTGCTGTCGCCGGTCAACATGACGACCCTGAGGCCTTCTTTATGCAGATCAGCGATTGCTTCCGGTGTGGAATCCTTGATGGGATCGGCTACACCGATCAAGCCGGCAGCCTTGCCATCAATTGCCACCAGCATGACCGTCTGGCCTTCAGCACGACCGGTTTCAGCCTGTTGCGGAAGCCCATCCGGATCAATAGACAGGCTTTCCAGCAATTTCAGGTTACCCAGCGCCACATTGCGGCCGTCTACCTGACCGGTAACCCCCTTGCCGGTGACAGATCCGAAACCATCGGCCGGTAACAGGGTAACTTCTCTGTCTTCCGCCCCACGAACAATGGCCTCTGCCAAAGGATGTTCGCTGGCCCGTTCCAGGCTGGCTCCCAGCAACAGGATGTCATCCTCTGCAAAGCCATTGATCGCAACAATGGATACCAGACGGGGCTTGCCCTCGGTCAGGGTTCCGGTCTTGTCCACCACCAGCGTGTCAACCTTGCGCATGACCTCCAGCGCTTCGGCATTCTTGATTAAAACGCCCATCATGGCGCCTTTTCCGGTGCCCACCATAATCGACATGGGTGTAGCCAGTCCCAACGCACAGGGGCAGGCAATGATCAGAACCGCTACCGAGTTGATCACCGCGTAAGCCAGGGCCGGTGCAGGCCCCCAGGTCCACCAGACGATGAAGGTGATGACGGCAACCGCGACGACAGCCGGCACAAAGTAGCCCGCCACAACATCCACCAGTTTCTGGATCGGCGCGCGGGATCGCTGTGCCTCGGCCACCATCCGTACAATCTGTGATAACAAGGTGTCCGAACCCACCTTTTCTGCCCGCATCAGCAGGCTGCCGGTTCCGTTGACCGTCGCGCCAATCAGCTTTTCACCCGGCATTTTTTCCACCGGAATGGGTTCACCCGTGACCATTGATTCGTCTACATTGCTTTCACCATCCTGAACGATGCCATCCACCGGTACTTTCTCACCCGGACGTACCCTCAGGATATCTCCCACTTTCACGTGCTCCATGGGAATATCTTCTTCGCTACCATCGGCGCGCACAATGCGCGCCGTCTTGGGCGCCAGCCCCAGCAACATCTTGATCGCCGCATTGGTCTGACTGCGAGCGCGTAACTCCAGCACCTGGCCCAACAGCACCAGGGCAGTGATTACGGCAGCCGCCTCGAAGTACACCGGTATCACGCCCATATCGTTCAATACAGAAGCGGGGAAAACACCGGGGAATACGGTTCCGATCACACTGTAAACCCAGGCGATACCGACACCGATTCCAATCAGGGTGAACATATTCAGATTGCGGGTAACAATTGACTGCCAGCAACGCACGAAGAAGACCCATCCTCCCCACCACACGACCGGTGTCGCCAGAATCAACTCAAACCACTGGCGGTCCTGGGGTTTGATGATAGCGGCCACGGCCTCCGGCCAGAATTCTGCTGCCATGGCGCTGAAAAATACCGGAATGGCCAGGAATGTACTGACCCAGAAACGCCGGGTCATATCATCCAGTTCACTGGTATCCTCTTCCAGTTCTATGGTTCGTGGCTCCAGCGCCATGCCACACTTGGGGCAGGCGCCGGGATGATCCTGGACGATTTCGGGGTGCATCGGGCAGGTGTATTCAGTCCTGGTCTCGATAACGGGAACCCCCATGGGCTCCAGCGCCATACCACACTTGGGACAGGCGCCCGGCCCCTCCTGCTCGATCTCCGGGTGCATGGGGCAGGTATATATGCCCGTAGCACTCTCCTGGCTTATTTCCTGTTCTTGCGGATTCAGATACTTGTCGGGCGAAGCGGCAAACTTGTCGCGGCATGAGCCGCTGCAAAAAAGATATTCTGTACCGTCATGTACATGCCGGTGCGCACTGTCCTGCGCGACCTTCATGCCACATACGGGATCCTTCAGCGTAGTGGTTGCGTCGTGGCCGTCGCCACAACAACTACCCCCATCGTCACTGGACTCCAGATATTGCTCCGGAGCGGCAACGAATTTCTCACGGCAGGAGGCACTGCAAAACAGGTACTCCGTACCATCATGGATATGCCGGTGTTTACTGTCTGCAGCAGTGTGCATACCGCAAACGGGATCTGTCGACTTTTTGCCGACACCAGGTGAATCATCGTGATGTTCTGTCATAATCGTTCCTCGTTCGTGGTATGCCCTGTTTACTGCGGCTTTATCCCGTGTTGGCGATGATGGTGAATGTATTTCCCGGGTTCCGTTTCAAAAGCCTCTTTGCACGTATGGGCACAAAAATAGTAAGTCTTGCCCTGGTGCTCCAATACGTCAATGGCAGTCAAATGGCTGACTTCCATACCGCAAACCGGGTCCTTGTGAGGATGATCGTGATTAGATCGTTTCATTTATCGCTCCTTTTTTCAACGTGTGCTGCTGCCGTTACGGGTCGTATACACTGCTTTTTCCCCATTATTGTCCACACTGATAACCCGGTATTTCATTGGACGGGGTGATTCCATTCCAGGTGAGCCCGGCACCATTCCAGGTACAGCTATCCCCTTGATGTCTGCCGGTTGCTCTTCCAGTAATTTAGTTACCAGATCTGCGGGGACATGCCCTTCAACCCAGTAATTTCCAGCAACCGCCGTATGACAGGAAGCCAATTCCTGCGGGACGCCGAGACGGGATCGCACAGAAGCGGTTTCGTTAACAATAATCACGTCAACATTGAGGCCACTCTGTTCCAGGTGATCAACCCATTTGCCACAACAACCGCAAGTAGCCGTTTTATATACGGTAACATCAGGCTTTACCTCAGGCGCCAACGGCTGGTCAGCCCACGAGACTCCGCTGGAAAAAACTGCCAGCAGCCCCACGGCAAAAAAATATCTGAGGGTTTTACCCGGGACTCGTGGATTGATGTTCAGATTTGTGTACTTCAGGTTCATGGTGTTCTCCTATAGCGTAGTTTCAATGGTTAAATTACCGGGCCATGGCCGTCCTGATTTCGGACGGCTTCAGCACGAATGAGATTCAGGCACTTTCCTGTTTCTCGTAATAAGGGGTGGTGATCGACACCCGGGAGTATCGCAAGCTCCCAATTGGCGCGATTCGATGCACAATATTCGATGGCTGAAAGTGGCGCCATCTCATCCTGGTCCCCATGGATGCACAGCACGCTCGTATCAGCGGGAAGCCTCTCGATATCCGCATACAGGTCGTGTCGATAAATGACCTCCCAGAGTGAAGACGTTGATGAGCGCCAGGTATGTTTCACCAGGTCCTCCGCCACTTCCCGTGGAATATCGCGCAAAAGATAAGGCAGGAGTTTGCCGAACACACGGCGGGTAAGAATGCAACCAGCCATTGCCAGTGCGGTATTGGTAAATAACCACCCGCCACGTACCGGCCCCCGGCGATAATAGCGGTAGGCGTCACGCTCGGAACTGAAGTAGGGCATACCGACCAGCACCAGGGATTTCACTTCCGCCGGATAAGCGGCGGCGTAGGCCAGTGAAAGAATGGCACCCAGAGAATGGCCGATCAGTGTGTAGGGTGCAAAAGACTTCAGACGCTGGTGAAGTGCGCTGATATGCTGTTCAACCGTATATTTTTTCCACGGTTTGGGCGACTGGCCGAAACCGAGCAGATCCGCCAGCACGACCTGAAAATCCTGTTCCAATGGCTCTACCCGGGAAGCCCAGTACCGCGTAGTACCCCCCAGGCCGGGAAGGAATACCAGTGTGTTGTCGCCGGTTCCTCTCGATTCCAGGTATAAACCGTCCCCCCGCTGTTGTGGAGACTGCACGGTAGTTTGCTGAAGCATGATCAGAAGTACCTCGCCATGCGCAGCGTGACAAAACTGTCGTCACGTATTCCGCCCAGCAACGGGTCAGCGGCGTCTACGCCGATAAACAGGCGCGCCTCAAGCTCCAGTTTCCAGGCCTCACCGAGACGCCGCTCTGCTTCAATAAAACCGATGGTGGCGCCAGTATCCATGATTGCACCTGCCAGGATGGCAGTATCCTGAGTATCGTTGAGAGCCAGTCGGAGACCCAGGAAAAGATCATCATCATAGATCGTGGGTGGGGCGTTCCTGCCCCGTCCATCGTAGAGATATTCCATCAAGAAGCCGAGATCAGCCGTGCTGTCAAGCAGACTGTAAAACGTATATTCAAAGCCACCGACCAGGGCGCCAAATGAATAAGCCGGGCCATTGCGGCCAATAGCCTCAAGCTTCCACAACCACGAACCGCTGGTGTACTGCGCATCGATACCCAACTGGCCGATGATTTCATAAAGCGGCACACGCACGAGGCGGCCACTGCCCTCTATGGATGGCAGGAAACGAGGCTCCCGGGAGGTACCATAAAACCCGGAAAAACCCACATCCCAGTCGGCTATTGTCTGTGACCAGCGCAATGCAATATCCATTCTGCGATTCCCTGCCCCCGACTCGTATTCCGTTTGATGGGCGTCCACCGGAATGACACCTCTCAGACGGGCGTTGTATGCCGGAAATGTGCGCTCCCGAAAACCCGGTAACAGAAAAAAGCTGAAAGTCCCTACATCGGTCCAGCGCTCCAGGAAAATCATTGGCTGGCCCAGCTTGTCCTCTTCGTCAATGTCTTCCACGAAATCGGTCTGGTTGACGATATCAACCAGGTGACGGGACTCTGTAACACCCCAGAACACCTTGCCCAACCCCACCAGTACAGCCCACGGCCCGCTTACGCGCTGCCAGTTCGCCTCGCGCAAATCGACATGACTGCGCTGATCATCATCGGCGTCATAGCGCAGAAAGGGCACGACCGTAATTCGATCCTTGCCCTCGTTCCATTCATAGCGGAACTCGGGCGCCAGGACTGCTGATGCCGAAAGTCCGGCATCAGGCTGCTGCGGGAACAGTGGTGCATCGAAAAAATAGCGAGGCTCGACACTCAGGTACCCGGACCAGTCAACTTCCTGGGCCTGGGCGGACAGGCAGACCAGTCACCACGGCACCGTCATGATGGTCAGATACCTTAAGCGCATCGCCGTCACCTCAAGCGCCGCAAGGTAGATGGATCAAAATCCTGTACCGTGAGCCCGGTTCGAAACTTGAATTCATCAAAAGTAAGCACGGTTGTCTTTCCGGTCTGGATGTTTTCCATTCTCATCACTTGCGCCCGCCAGAATTGATCCAGGTAACGCCGGTATTCATCAAAAACAAGTATTTTCCGGAGCCGTTCTTTACGATCGTAGTACTCGATCTTCATTCGCCGGAACTCCGACTGGTCAATCCAGATGAGCTGTTTGCTGTAACCGGAGTTTTGATAACGCGGCCGGCGCTCGAGCACGAAGCAATTCGACTCCCCACAGGGCTCGTCTTTTATCCACCGGTAGTCAAACTTTTCGACTTCATCTGACAGCAGGTCCTCGTAGGCGAATTCACTGCCGACAAACGCACTGGACATATTGGCCGAGGCAATGCGTTTCACGCGCTTGAGTGAGGGCAGGTATAACCACTGATCGTCAGCGCGATCAAGATGTGTCCAGCTTAGAAACCCGGTACCGGCGATATCCCGTGGCTGATGGAAAACGGTCAGGGATCGGTCTCCCTCCGCCGGGTCCGTGATTTCGAGTGTTTTCCAGGTGAGTTGACGGCTGCGTGCGCGGCCTTCGGTATTCCGCAGTTCCATGGTGAGTTCCGTGACCGTGTCACCAAAACCATCATCCCGAGTTTGAGCCTCCAGCGCGATCGCCCTGCCCCTTTCTGCAGGCGGGAGCGCCGAAATATCTACCGCATCAGCCGCTGATGCTGCAGTGGTAACCAAGTAGAGACCCAGCGCCAAAACTACCTGTCTCATGCGCTGTCCTCCGTGTTTGGTGCATCCCCGTTTCCGGAAGTTTTGCTCACATACTGTTGTGGTCCCGTTGCGAAGCGATCCAGGCATCGCTGTGAACAGAACACGTAGCGTTCCTGTGCAAAAGTTGTGCTGATTTCAGCCGTCCACTCATCAACCCGCATACCGCACACCGGATCGTGAACCCAGGAATGGCGTTCAGCCTTGCGATCACGCAGTGCCCCATCTTCCAGCCACAGGATGCGATCGGCGAGGTCTTCAACGCGCGGATCATGGGTCACAAGAATGACCGAGCGGCCTTCGTCACGAGCGATATCGTGCAGGATCATCATCACTTCCTGGCCATTGGCGGAATCGAGGTTTCCGGTGGGCTCATCGGCGAGGATCAAGGCCGGCTCGTTAATCAGGGCACGTGCAATTGCGACCCGTTGTTTTTCACCACCGGACAATGTGCCCGGCTGGCTGGATCGCCGGTGACTCAACCCCAGGCGTTTAATCAACTCATCGGCTCTTGATTTGGCCGCCGTCACCGGTCCACGCAGCAGACGTGCGGGAAAGAGGATATTTTCCTCCACCGTCAAGGCATCGAGCAGATTGAAGGATTGAAAAACAAAACCGATGCTGCGGGCCCGAATACGTGGCAATTGCGACTCACTGAGCGCCGTGATCTCCACACCATCTATATGTACTGTTCCTGAGGTGGGGCGCAACAAGCCACCGAGCATGGACAACAAGGTTGTTTTGCCGGACCCGGAAGGGCCCATCACAAGCACCAGTTCTCCACGCTTAACAAGGAGTGATACGCCATCGACTGCCCGTACCTCGGTGTGTCCGGCGCCAAAGGTTTTCACCAGGTTTTCGCAACTCAAAACAGTTTCATTCAGCATCATCAGTCAGGTCTCATGCATGAAAGGCGGACAATGGATCGACTCGCGCACCCTGGCGAGCCGGAATGAGTGAGGCGATCAGTGCTACCACGGCGCCGACGACAGCAATCCGTCCAACTGACGCCAGGGTTAATTTCAAGGTCAACTGGGGAATCAAAGCCGTTGCAGCCGGCATCAACAGCATGGCGAGCAGGACGGAAAGCACAATACTCGCCAATGTGATGCCTGCGGCCTGAAAAGCGACGCTCAGGTACACCGTCCGGTTGGACGCGCCCAGAGCCTTAACCACTGCCAGTTCGCGCCTCTGGCGCGCAATCAAAGAATAAATAGCGAAGGCCACCAGCAACACCGCCAGTGACGCACCAATAAGTGTCATCAGCGCGATGGTTTCTACTCCCATCTGAACGGCCATATTCCGGTCATTGAAAACAAACTGCCCAGAGGGAATCGCAGTGACCTTGTCCACATCGCGCTCGATATCATTTGCGAGAGCCGCAGGGTCAACTCCGGTCTCTGCCTTGACCAGGATATAGCTCACGATATCCAGTGAAGTCATGATGTCTTCAAGGTCACGCCGGGTCACAAAAATGACCGAATTAGCCATCGAGAAAGTGCCTTCAGAAAGACCGACCACTGTGAAGTCACGATCGGTAATACGTACTTTGCCGCCCAGGGCCAAACCGGTCATCCCGGCAAAAACGGCCGGTACCACCACCTCACCCGGCCCGGGCAGCGATCGTCCCGCCGCCATGGCCCAGGGGCCGGCACGGGTATCTGGCACATCGAGCCCGACGATGAAGGAAAACCACGGCTGGCCACCGCTCTTGACCACCGTATTGAGATACAGAATCTGGTCAACTCCGGCGACTCCGGGGACATCGCGAACCTGTTTGGTTTTGTAATCCGACAGGTAGGAAGTGGCCATGTGCATATTTGATACACCCTGCTGCATGACCCAGACATCAGCATCAGCGTGTTTCAGGTAAGCCACTACCTGCTCAGCTTCACCGTCATACACCGCTTCGAAAACCAGAACCAGCAGGAAAGCGCTTGCAGCCGTAGCAATGCTCGCGATCAAAGCCAGCGGTTGGGAAAAAAGGCTGCTGATGGTCCACCGCCACATATTCAGCTCCTGAAAACCAGGCCGGGATCAAGCCGGCGAATGATGTGAATCGGCGCCAGCGCCCCGAGTACGGCAAACACAAGACAGGCGACTGCGGTACGGATAACCGACAGGGGTTCGGAGGCCAGAATGAGATACAGCGGCATCGCCGCCTCAAATGCTGCTGCTATAAAGCGCGCGAAAAATATTCCAAGAGGGATCGCGACCAGCGCCAGAATCAGCGATTCAATGACCACCGACAGGCTGAGGAAGCCATGTGAAAACCCCAGGGCCTTAAGGACACCAAAATCATGACGTCGCGCATTCACTGCGGAAAACATGATGATACCCGTGACCAGTATCCCAATGACATAAGCCACGTCGATCATGAATCTGAAGATCGGTCCCATGAGGGCGTTTCCGAGCGCTTTATCGTTTTCCGCCAGCGCTTCCGGTGTAAAAACATCCACACTGGGTACCGCCTCTTCAATCCGGCGGGCGACGACCTGCCGGTCCACATTATCTTTCAACTCAAGCAGAAGAAAACTCAACATCGGAAAAGTCGTGATATCTGCGGCAACATCCGATTGGAGGTAAAAGTCGATCAGGTCGTCGTATCGAATAAAAGCAAAAGGTGTGAAGAAGGCTGCAGCACCCTGGGCAATTCCGGAAATTTTAAATTCAAAGTCTGACAGGATGAAGGGCTGACCAATCTCCAGGTCGAACTTGTCTGCCAGCGACTGATCGATGACGATGTCCCGTACTTGCTTCGGGCCGGATCCTGCAAGCAACCGACTGGGGCCACCACCGGTGTCAAAAACCAGCAGGGAGACCGGAGCCCGCCGGTCACCTTGCCTATAAATCATGGAAATACCAGTAAGGGGATCAGCAGCGGCCACCCCTTCCACCGCCTCGACATCGCGCCGGGCAAATTGAGGCAGGATCGAGCGCGTGGCCGTCATGTTGGACACACCCGCCTGGGTAACGATCAAATCGGCATCACGATTGATAACCGCACTGCGCAACTGCGCAAGCAAACCCTCGTTAAACCCTTCAAGCACCAGGATCACGGCAACGACTGCAGCCATGGCTGTTATGGTCAGGGCGGTCCGGACCGGATCGTGCAGCAGTTGTCGAAGAATAAACCTCAGCATTCTTTACCTCGCCAGGGCTGCTGCTTTCTGACATCGGCACCAACTGCAACTGCAGTCGTGGTGATATTGTTCAGATCGCATCAGGGGAAATTTCGGCACCAGCATCGACAACAGGCTTTTCCAGCGGGCAGGAGCATAAATACGGCCTAACAGGCGGCGCGGATCACGCCCTCTCACAAACCGGTCAAGCACCAGACAGCGGCCCCGGTCGCCGAGCATTGAATAAAGCCAACGATTGAAAATTGCCGTATTATTTAGACCGACAAGGCGTTGCCGGCAGCGCTCTTCATAATCTGTCAACCCCAATGCGAGGGAACGACCGGCAAGACTCCCCGAGACCAGTGCGTAACGAAGCCCAAAGCCAAAAAGAGCATCCTGAAAACCCGCCGCTTCCCCGGCATAGAGTCGCGAACCGAGCGTGACTTTTTTCACTCGACTGGAATTGCCGCTACCTCCGAACGGACGAGCCGATGACCAGCGTAATCCCACTTTGTCTTTGAAAAATTCAACCGTTCTGTCGACATATTCCCGCTCATCGTGGAATTTTTTGAACAGGCATGTTGCAACCGTCCCCCGACCCTGCCAGATCAAAAGATAACTGTACCCGGCCGGCGCAAGTTGATCCCCGACTGCAACGTAGTATCCGTCAGCCATGTCCGTTTCAAACAAAAAACCTGCAGCAATGACATCCGGCCGGTGCGGTCCTTCAGCCACAACACCTCCATCCTCCAGCTTACGTTTCCTGTTGCTGAAGTGGATCGTAGCGCCCTCCACCATCGCCTGGGATTTCAAGGCCCAATCGAGGGATCCGACACCCGGGCCCCGGCTTACCAGGTAAAACAGCGGCCTTGATGAATGCAAACGAAACTCCTGACCGGCCGGATCAAAACAGATGACTTCATGAACGGGGGTGTGATCAAAAATGCACCGGATACCCAATTGCTCCAATTCGGCCAGTACGTCCTGATCGCTGGTCCAGTTCTCCAGGCCCTGGAAATCACCGTGGAAGCGGGCGCCCACATCCCGGCGTTTTTCAAATACATCGACGCTGGCCCCGGCGGCCCGGGCAGCAATGGCTGCACTGAGACCAGCCGGTCCGGCGCCAACGATTTTAACGGTCTTGTTCAGAGCGGGCCTCAGAATCGTCCACATGCTTGTCGTGCTGTCGGCCGTGACCATGGCCATGACCAAAAAAATGCATCCCTACACAGACCAGCAACAGAAGTATGAAAAATGAATTAGCCGAAAACCATTCCACTATAGATCTGCCCCCGGGACATCTTTACCCGTGTTCAGATTGACCAGGCGCTCAATACTTTCCACCGTCAAAATACCCGCTGTCACATGTGTTTCTTCAGCAAAACACTTAACGACATCGATAACTTCCTGGCATCTCTCAATCCCGATAAATATTTCCACGCGTGCATTACTCATCAGCAGGTCGCGGCTGAAATAATTGACGTGCTCGCCAAAACCACACACGTCGTTGATCGTCATTCCAGGCACACCGGCGGCACGCAGATATTTCTCAAGTTCCGGCAATGATTCTGTCGGAACAATGGCAGTAATTCGTTTGATACTCATAAATGTTCCTCTGTTATGTTGTATGGCATGACTTTAACTTCCTGGAGACTTGCCACATTCGCCAGCAAGACATCCCAGAGCGCCGCCACCCGATTGTCATTAGCTATTGCTTAAGTCATCAAACCCAATTTCCACCAGGTCTGGACTCAGGTACCTGTGTGGTGGAATGACCAGGTTGGTTGGGGCCGGCACGGCCTTGAACACCCGGCCGGCCATATCAAATTTTGATTTATGGCAGGGGCAGAAATACCCTCCCATCCAATCATCATCGATACGTTTTGCCGGATAGTCCGGACGCCACAACGGGACGCAGCCCAAATGCGTGCAGATGGCAATCACAATGAAAAATTCCGGCTTTATTGACCGCAGTGCATTTTGTGCATAGGCCGGTTGCTGGGAATCCACTTTCGAATCTGGGTCTCTCAAGCGGTCCCTCAGATGTTCGTGGGAAAGCCCTTCCAGCGTATCGAGCGTGCGCCGCACAGCCCAGACGGGTTTCCCCTGCCACATCACCGTAATGCGGGCGCCAGGTTCCATTTTGCTTATATCAATTTGAATGGGAGCACCAATTGATCTCGCCCTGGCGCTGGGGCGCCACGAGGCGATAAAAGGCCACGCGGCGATAGCCGCCCCCGTTACGCCAACTGCAGCAGTCGCTGAAATTAGAAATTTACGACGCGAAGATGAGCTGTCAGACGAATCACCTTCCTGTCCTGATTTTGTACCCGCTGAACGGGTCAACTTATCTTCTGGAGCTTTTTGTTTTTTCATAACAACCTCTTTAGGCAAACCGGAAAAACGGAAAGACTGAGGACGTTGCTATTTCAGATAAACGCGATACTTAGTTTGGACGGATGGCCCAGGCGGGAAATGTTCGGGAGGAGTATGAGAAAACCGCGTAAGCGGTTGCGCCTGATCCTCCAGTGAAAACAGTGCAGGAAAGCTGAAGCCCGAATGCTTGTGACCGAAATCTTTCGAATCGGCCTTGTTGGGCAGACTGCTTATGTAAGATGGTTGATCTGAACAACAACTGGAAACATCAGGGCAACAATCATCCGAACCGCTGTGTCCGGTCGGACAGTTGTCACATCCCTGATGGTTTCCTTGAACATCAGCTTTCCGGTGCTGATCATTATTTAAGGAAGCTTTATGGTGATCATCGCCCACCGATTCGTGCTGATGAGCCTGATGATCTTCTGAGAAAGAAGCGTAAGCAGTCCCACCCGCCGCCAACAGACATGGCTGGAGAAAGGACAGCAACCACACGACTGCCAGCAGAAGGCTGAATTGCCTCCTCCAGGAGTGCGTGCGGCTGCTATTGTTGTTTACCCGTTTCATTCTTTTAATGACTCAGTAAGTATAGACCACGTATGCGTCATTGGTTCCAATGGCGGGCCTGCTCATTAATCTCCAGTTCACCCATTCTCTGTTTCACGATCTGCCTTTTTAAGGCGGTAGCTCTGCCAGATAAGGAAAGTCGCGGGAATGACTGCCAGGGTGAGAATGGTGGCGCTAACCATGCCTCCCACCATCGGTGCGGCAATTCGTCGCATTACTTCGGATCCGGTGCCGGTACCCAGCATGATGGGCAGCAAACCGGCAATGATCGCGGCAACCGTCATCATGATGGGTCGGACACGCATCAATGCCCCGTCGACTACAGCACTGGAAAGATCCTCCCGCGTCAACGTTCGGCCGGCTTCCTCCGCCTCATGCCGGTGGCTGTGAAGAGCCTGCTTGAGATAAACCAGCATCACTACACCGATTTCCACCGCCACACCGGCCAGCGCAATAAAGCCGACACCCACCGCAACCGAGATGTGGTAATCGAGCAGATAGAGCAACCAGATTCCCCCGACCAGAGCAGTGGGCAGTGTGCCCATGATGATCAGAACTTCGGTCATGTTCTTGAAGTTCAGGAACAGCAGGAGAACGATAATTACTAACGTGACCGGAATGACGGTAGCAAGCCTCGCCTTGGCCCGTTCCATATACTCGTATTGCCCCGACCAGTTGACCGAATAGCCCGCAGGCAAGTCCAGTTGATCGTTGACGGCCTTCTGGGCATTCTGGACATAGGTGCCCAAATCGACGCCATCGATATCGACATAAATCCAGCCGTTAAGCCGTGCATTTTCACTCTTGATCAGGGGAGGACCATCATCAATGGTCAGGTTCGCCACTGCAGACAGGGGGATTTGCCCTCCGGATGGAGTAATCACAACCAGGTTTTTCAGGGTCTCGAGCGAATCACGATAGCCCCTGGGATAGCGCAGGTTTACCGGATAACGTTCCAGGCCCTCGACAGTTTCGGTCACATTCATTCCACCGATCGCCGTTTGCACAACGTCCTGGACATCGTCAATATTCAGGCCGTAGCGTGACGCCTGATCACGCATGATATCGATCGTGACATAACGTCCCCCTGCTACCCGCTCGGAAAAGGCCGACGCGGTACCGGGAACCGTTTTGAGAATTTTCTCGATATCTTCACCAATTTTCTGGATTACGCTGAGTTCGGGGCCGGCAATCTTGATCCCGACCGGGGTCTTGATCCCGGTGGCCAGCATGTCGATCCGGGTTTTGATTGGCCACACCCAGGCATTGGTCAGGCCGGGGATTTTCACCGTCTGATTAAGTTCCCACTTGATATCTTCCATATCAACCCCCTCACGCCATTCAGATTTCGGCTTGAGTTGAACCACCGTTTCTATCATCGTCAGTGGTGCCGGATCCGTTGCTGTATCCGCCCTGCCAATTTTTCCGAATGCCGACTTCACTTCCGGTACCAAGCGAATCAGTTTGTTGGTCTGCTGCAACAGTTCCTGGGCCTTGCCGATCGATATTCCGGGGAAGGCCGTAGGCATATAAAGAATGTCGCCCTCATTCAGGTCCGGCATGAATTCTGAACCCAGTTTATTAGCCGGCCAGAAGCCGACAATCACCAGAACCAGGGCTGCGGCCATCACTCGCCATGGGTGTTTCGTGACCTGTGCAATCAAAGGCCGGTAAGCCCAGATCAGCGCCCGATTGATCGGATTGCGGTGCTCGGGAAGTATCTTTCCCCGGATAAAATAACCCATCAGGACGGGGACGAGCGTGACCGACAATCCGGCCGCAGCCGCCATGGCATAGGTCTTGGTGTACGCCAGCGGGGCGAACATCCGCCCCTCCTGAGCCTGCAGGGAAAACACCGGCAAAAAGCTGAAGGTAATAATCAGCAGAGAAAAGAACAGCGGCGGCCCCACTTCTACAGCGGCCTCGGTGACCACCGACCAGTGCGCTTTGACATCGTAGTCCTCGTGTTCCATTTTTTTATGGACGGTCTCGATCATCACGATGGCTGCATCGACCATGGCGCCGATGGCGATGGCGATGCCACCCAGCGACATGATGTTGGCATTCAGCCCCTGCATGTGCATCACGATCAGAGCAATCAGTATGCCCAGTGGAAGGCTGAGAATAATAACCAGCGATGAACGGATATGAAAAAGGAAAACGAGGCAAACCAGCACAACAACAAGGAACTCCTCCGCCAGCTTACTCTGCAGGGTTTCAACCGCCCGGCTTATCAGGCTTGAACGGTCATAGGTAGTAACAATCTCCACCCCCTCGGGCAGACTTTTTTTCAATTTTTCCAGACGATCCTTGACACCCTGAATGGTGGTGCGTGCATTTTCGCCAAAACGCATGACGATCACGCCACCGACAACCTCACCTTCCCCATTCAGTTCCGCGATACCGCGCCGCAGTTGCGGCCCCAGGCGGATATCAGCCACATCTGCCAGGCGGATTGGGGTACCTCTTTCATTCATGCCCAGAGGAATGGCGCCAAGGTCCTCGACCGACTTCAAATAGCCCGTCGCGCGAACCATGTATTCTGCTTCACCCATTTCGATTACGGATCCACCCACTTCCTGGTTTCCACGTTGAATCGCTGTTCTGATTTTGGACAGGGGTAAGTTGTAAGCCCTCAGGGCGTCCGGTTTGACCACGACCTGATACTGACGGACCATACCACCGATGGTCGCGACTTCAGACACACCTGGTACTGTTTGCAACTCATACTTAAGAAACCAGTCCTGGATGGACCTGAGTTGAGAAAGGTCGTGCTTGCCGGTGCGGTCCACCAGCGCATACTCATACACCCAGCCAACGCCGGTGGCATCGGGGCCCAGTGCCGGCTTCGCTGAAGGCGGTAACTGGCCTGACACCTGGTTCAGATATTCCAGCACCCTGGACCGGGCCCAGTACAAGTCTGTTCCATCTTTGAAAATAATGTAAACGAAGGAGTCCCCGAAAAAGGAGTAGCCACGCACGGTTTCCGCGCCCGGCACCGACAGCATGGCCGTAGTCAGGGGATAAGTCACCTGATCTTCAACCACCTGAGGTGCCTGGCCCGGATACGGTGTCTTGATGATGACCTGGACATCGGACAGGTCAGGCAATGCATCAACGGGGGTGATCAGGAGTATCTTGATACCCCAGGCAGCCAGCAAAATACTGGCCAGGATGACCAGGAAACGATTTGCGACTGACCATCGAATAATGTTTTCAATCATGGTCTTGCGCCTCGCTGCCCGCAGCTTGTTCCAGAACCATGATTTTCTCAATCACGTAGCTGCCATCGGCACGCTCCCGCATAATGAAATGAATGCTTTGGCCGACCTCGAATGTACTCATATCGATGTCTTCACTCACATTGAAATTCATCGTCATGCCTGGCCATCCCAGTGCTTCAATCGGCTCATGCTGCAGTTTCAGAGTCCGGGACGATGCATCTATTCCCCTGATCACAGCCATGCCGTTGATATCCACTGCTTCCTTCGCAGATTCCGGGGTATCCCCAGTAGCTTGTTGCTCAAGGCTGGGTTCGGTTTGTTCAATCAACTCGCCCGAATCGGCACTGCTCAAACCGATGCTCTCGATGGCATACTCTCCGGCATGTTCCTGGACCAACTGGAAGCGAACTTCCTGCCCCTCACGGACAGAACTCAAGTCGACATTCGGCAATGTGTCAAATTCCATGGTCATACCTGGCCAGCCCAGTTCATCAATGGGGCCGTGTGAAATACGAACACGGTTCTTTGCGGCATCGACAGCTTCAACCTTGCCGCTGGCAAAGACGGTTTTGGCCCTGCGCTGATTCAGTTTGATCGGTGCAGAATCCAGCCGCTGAATGCTGCCCGCAAGACTGGCTTCCGAGTCCAACAGGAATTGTGCCGAAGTGACTACTTCATCACCTTCTTCAATCCCCGCCAGGATTTCAATGAATTCCCCGCTTTCCATGCCTGTCATGACCTCAAAAACACGGAACTTTCCATCACCCAGGGCAACCACAACCCGATCCTTGTCGGGCGCCCGGATCAGTGCTTCACGCGGTATGCTGAGTGCATTTGGATGCAGTTTTCCGTAAATGGAAACACGGGCATACATATTCGGCTTGAGCCGCTCACCCGGATTTTCAAACAGCAAGCGTACACGCAAGGTGCGGGTCTTCGGATCGAGGACAGGGTAGACATAATCCACCTGGCCGGTGAAGACTTCTCCCGGCATATAGTCCAGCCTGGCTTCAGCCGCCTGTCCAGCAGCTACCCATTCAGCCTGTGACTCAAATATCTCGGCCTGCAACCAGACACTGGACAGGTCTGCCAGGCTCATGATGGTTGTATTTGGCTGTACAAACATCCCTTCGCGTATGTTCAACACCGTGATGATGCCATCCTGTGGCGCGACCACCCGGATGTTGTCGGATGCTTTACCTCTGCGCGCCAGGGCATCAATGCCGGCACGGTTCATACCCAGAGCCAACAGTTTTTCTACTGATCCTGATTTGAGCCTGCTGTCACTCCGTTTTCTGGCTTGCAGGTATTCCTTCTGTGCATTGACCAACTCAGGCGAGTAAAACTCAAACAGCAGGTCATCTTTTTTTACCCGCTCACCCTCTGCATCAACCAACAGACGGGTAATCCAGCCCTGTGTCCTCAAGTTGATGTGGCTGATTCGTTTTTCATCGTAGCCAACATAACCTGTCGCCGAGATGCGGCGCCACAGCGGCCTGACAGTGGCCGGTGCGGTCCGCACACCCAGGTTATTTTCTACTGCGGGGCTGATCGTGATCTGATCAGTCGAAAGCTCATCACCCGCGTACACCGGCACCATGTCCATACCCATGGGTGACTTGCCCCCCTCATCACGCCGGTAATTGGGGTCCATGGGTGCAACCCAGTAGAGGATTTCTTTTTCGCCGCCGGCGCCATCACCCTCGCTTGTGCTGCCAGGTGCAAAGCTGCTGATTTTCGGGCCGATGTAAACACCGACTGCCAGTGCGACAATGATCAATATGACGGTAACGATTTTGTTACTCATTTTAATTCTCCTTCCAGGTACAACAGACGTGCCTGTGTTTTAAGTAGCTCGGCCTGTAAACGGGCCTGATCCAGGCGCAACTCAAACTCAGTGATCTGTGCGCGCAGAAGTGTTGTGAGGTCTCCCACGGATGACTGGTAAGACTCGAATGAAGCCATAGAACTGGACTGGGATTCGGGTACCAGTATGGTGTCGAACAAGGTAACACGTGCCTGCTGGCGGGCCAGGGTTGAAGTGTTCGAGTCGATTTCCCGCAGCATGCGCCGGTAGATGTCGTCGCGCGTGAACATGGCGGCTGAAGACTGCGCAATGCTGGCGGCGGTATAGCGGTCCTGGCGATTTTTATGAAATAGAGGTAAGTCCATTACCACCATGGCTGAAAACAGGTCAGGGCGTGAACTTCCGTCCGGGTTGGTGCCACCGCGACCGCCATAGGTCACATCAACTGAAAATTCGGGCTTGTATTTTTGCCGGGCCAGTTCCACGCCGGTCTCTGAAGCCGCGATGTTCTTGTTCAATGCAAGAATGCGGGGGTGGTTTTTCAGGTTTTTCTGAATCTCTGCATCGGACGACGGAGTTTCAAGTGAAGGCCAACCGGGTTCAAGATCCCGATAAGCCGCTTCTCCAATCCAGGTTGCAAGTCGCGCCCGTGCGCGTTCTTCTTCCTGCAGGATTCTCTGGGCCCGCTCCTCGACTTGCGCTAATTCCACCGAAGCCTGGAATACGTCATCCTGGTTGACTTTGCCGGTCCCATAGTAGTCCTGGGTCACTTCGGCCAGTTCAGAAAATACGCTGATCGCCTCGGCGTTGATTCCCAGCAACTGCTGCTGCTTTATGGTTTCCAGAAACTGCTCCCTGACATCCAGCAGGATCCTCAGTTTCTGTTCAACGACCGTTTTATCCAAACCTTCAGAACGCTGCCGAATCTGCTGACTGCTCAAGGCCCGGGTATGACCCCGGGGAAATTTCTGAATCAGTCCAAGCTGAACCTGAGTCATCGCTTCCTGACCCAAATTGAATGTATCTGTCGGCAGCGATACCACACCCGCTTTGAGCATGGGATCGGGAAGTTGCTCAGCGGCAACGGACAGTTCTTCAAGGGCCAATCGATTGGCCTTTACCAATTCAACTGATGGGTCGTCCTGCAATGCAAGCCGTTCAGCATCTCTGAGACTTAATCCTGCAGCTTCGATATTCAAACTTATTGCGATACCGGTAAATACCATGCATACAGCCACAATACGGCCGCGACCGGCGATTTTATTCGTACAATACATAAACACAATCTCCAAAAACCATCGAACGTCAGATGACGCTTTGAGTTTTTTACAACTCAGGAACCGGGTTACAGTAAATCAGCCCCGGAAAATGGCCAGTTCAGGAGATGGGGGGTCGGTACAGGGGTGAATTGAAGCTTGGAGACAAAGGCCGGCTGTCAAAGGACGGCAGGTGTCCGCTTACCGGAACCCAGCGAGAATCAAGGCCTGCGTCCAAAACCGCTACACCGGCAGGTGCTGCGCCACAATGCATCAGAGGATCACATGAGTCGGAAGAAACTGGCTGCTCGTGACTACAGCAGTCTGCATCAGAACGGTCTGCATCCATCGCGTGCTGTGCGACCTGACCCATACCCATCACGCAGAACGAAGCCTGCAAGGGCTGCGCTGCGATCACGATCAATATGGCCAAGAATATTTGCTTCACGTCTTTAATAATACATCTTTTCAGCATTTATGTGTATGGCAGGCATCCGGGGAGGTCGCCGAAAAACGACGCCAGTCAGGGCCTGCACACCAGAAAGACCACAAGTACCGGAGAAAAGTTCAAAAACCCGCCAGGAGACAAGAAGCTGAAGGGTAGCGGAATCCACTGCAATACCCGAAAAATGCCATATACATGCCCTCATTCATCGTTCAAACTTCCACCTGTCTGGATCAGAAGACGACACAAAGGTAAAAAATGGACGTAATTATCATCAATGGCGGAAGGGCTTTGGCCGGAACGGTAGCAACCAGCGGCGCGAAAAATGCGGCCTTGCCTTTACTGTTTTCCTCACTGCTGGCCGAAGGAGAACACATATATCGAAATGTGCCGCGACTGAAGGATATTGACTCAACAGAACTGCTTCTCAGACACTTGAATTGTAAAATTCAAAGGACGGGAAACCAATTCAAGGTCTCTGTAAACCGACCCGACAGTCTGGTCGCCCCATACGATATTGTCCGAAAAATGCGCGCCAGTATTCTCTGCCTGGGTCCTTTGCTGGCCCGTTACGGTAAAGCAAAAGTGAGCCTGCCGGGAGGCTGCGCAATCGGCTCGCGACCAATCAATCTGCACATTGAACCCTTGCGCCAACTCGGCGCCACAATCGACATTGAAAATGGCTATGTGATCGCTCAGGCCAGCAAATTGGTGGGGGACAAGATTGTATTTGAAAAAGTCACGGTTGGCGGCACTGAGAACATCATGATGGCTGCAACACTCGCGCGAGGAATAACGGTACTTGAGAATGCAGCCATGGAACCGGAGATTGTCGATCTCGCCCATTGTTTAAAGAAAATGGGCGCCCGGATCGAAGGAGAAGGCAGCAGCGTGATCAGTATCAAAGGTGTCGATGAACTTCACCCTTGTGAACACCGGGTCATACCCGACCGGATCGAAGCAGGGACCTTGCTGATTTCCGGAGCAATCACAGGTGGTGACGTCCGGGTTGAAAACTGTGTTCCCGCTGACATCCAGGCACTGATCACAAAAATGCGTGAAAGCGGATTTGACCTTGAAACCGGTCAGGACTGGGTGCGGGTCAAAGCTTGCGATGAATGGGCCGCTGTTGACATAGACACCGCCCCGCACCCCGGCTTCCCTACCGACCTGCAGGCCCAGTTCATGGCCCTGATGACCCAGGCCAGGGGAACATCCGTCATCACCGAGCAAATATTTGAAAACCGGTTCATGCATGTGCAGGAATTGCTGCGAATGGGAGCTAACATTACCCAAAAATCCCAGGTAGCCATCGTTCATGGCAACCGGGGAGAACTCAGCGGGGCTCAGGTTATGGCGACAGACCTTCGCGCCAGCGCTTGCCTGGTACTGGCGGGCCTTGCCGCCACGGGTGAGACTGTGGTAAACCGAATCTATCACCTGGATCGTGGATACGACCATCTGGAGAAGAAGTTGCAACAACTCGGCGCCAGAATTGAGCGCCATGCAGAGGGTTCAATATGAACGATAACCGGGACATCCCCGTTCTGGGACCGCGTGTTCAAAACTGGTAGTGAAACATGATCCCGTAGGTATTTGGGTTGTTCCAATTAGCCTGCAGCGTCGTGATCTCGGGCCGGGCCGCCGGATTGTATACCCTGGCCCAATTCATGGTTTCCGCATACTCTGCATTGAGATAATAGCACTGGATGTCGAAATCTCCCGGCGCCTGCCAGATAATGCGGAGATCGGTCCGGGTATGTGAGCCCTGCCGGACTCCGGCCAGGTTAAGATCGGAAACATAATAGTCGCTGGCGTAAGTGGTCTGGAGGTAAGGCACCAGGGCTCCCCAGTTTTTCAGGTTGAACGTATAAGAAGTCTGCAAGCCCACGACCCATTCCGGCGACAAGGCCGGGCGCCAGCCCTTGAACGAAAGGGCATCGCCATTGGTATGCCCCGGTATGTCGCCCAGACCATTAAGATTTGCTGCGACATAATTTCCAAATTTGGCATCCATGTAGGCAATATTTGTTGCAATTTGCCACTTCGGCGTGGGCGACCACTGAATTTCCAGATCAACGCCTTTGGCATCTATAGCCCCGCCATTTCCGGTATATTCAGTGGCTTCGGGTGACCCCGGAAAAGGCAACACCAGGAAAGACTGCGACTGGGCATCTTTGAAATCGTTAATCCACACAGCCAGGTTTAACTGCAAATCACCATCCGCCAGTACACTTTTCAGGCCAAATTCATAAGCCGCCAGTTTTTCCGGTTTCCAGCGTGGATTGACGCCGGGTGCGGAATTAATACCGCCAGCAAGATAACCGGTCGATGCTGACAGGTAGGTCATCACATTATCGTTAATGTCGTATTGCAGTGCCGCTTTCCACAGGATATCGTCCCAACTACCCTTTTCGCCCGTCTTCAGCGTCTTGCTGTCCTCATTCCAGCGTAAACCGCCAGTGACGGTGAATCGATCAGCAAATTCATAACTGACCTGACCGAAAACGGCCAGAGTATCGACCAGATAGTCTCCCTTCACATCCCAATCCGGTTGGGTGATCAGGCCATTGTCTGCCTGAAGCCAGCCCCAATCCGTTGTTCGATCGGACCAGTAGAATCCAGCCAGCCAACTCAATGGCCCCGTTCCATTGGATGACAAACGAAGCTCGCTGGATAAGTTAAGCTCATTGATGTCCCAGCCGGCGAATGCGCTGCTGGTGAACTCACCCTTGTTGCTGTAATCGTTGTCATAGGTTTGAGAACCATGAAAAGCCGAGAGGTTGCTGAGCCACTGAAGGCTGGCAAAACCCATATCCCAGTTCATATCCATGGTATTGACCCAGTGTTCATACTGGGCGGCAGAAATAAAATTCCGATAGACATCCCAGGGGCCGCTATCCGGTGTAAAACCGTCCGCTGCAAACTGGTGACCGGGTTGAAGTTCGCCATCAACGTAAGCACCGACCTGTTGATAGCCCCAGGGGCCTGAGCCCGTGCCGTTTTCGTCCTGGTAGCGACTCCACAGAAGAATATTGAAATTATCACTGGGTTGCCATAGCAGGCTCAGGCGAACCGATTGTACTTTCCGGTCGTTCAGGTCATCTGAATCCGGTTCGATAACATAATTATTGATCCAGCCGGAACGGCTCTCAGAAACACCGGCTGCCCGAAAAGCGAAGGTATCACTGATGGGAATATTGAGCGCCATTCTCCAGCGTGTTTTATCCGGAAGGCCATTTTCAGCCTCGGCATAGCCGTGAAACCCATCAAAGTTGGGTTTATTGGTGATAATACTGATGGCGCCGGCATAGGCATGCTGACCGAAATTCGTTATCTGTGGTCCACGCAACACGTCAATTCGCTCAACATCTACCAAAGAACCAAACCGCGCTGTCGAAGTCGGAATTGAGACTCCGTCCTCGTAATACCCGACAACCGAATCAGCCTGAGGGCCAATGCTGTTGGTCCTGGAGCCCCGCATGGACAAGCGGACGTTGTTGCCGGTTTGCCCGTAACGCAACCCCGGTGCAAGAAACTCCAGGCGTGATACATCTTCGACACCCCCAAGGTTCAGTTTCTCGGCAGTCAGGCTGGTAATTGAGGCCGGTAAACGGGGCCGCGATTGTAGCGGCGCTGTCTCACCATTTTCATTCTCAGCCACGGTGGCGGCAGAAGCTGTACTCGCTGCCGTTACAGCAGGCGCCTGCTGCAGTCGCGCAAACTCGGTTTTAGCAGTTTCCAGTTCAGTTTCCAGGCCTGAAATAGTTTGCCTGGCGTTGCCTAGCTGAGTTTCGAGCCGGGCAATTTCTGCCTGCATTTCTGTCTCGCGTTCAGACAATGCCGAACCGGCGGGTTCCGATGCTTCAATTCCAAAGGTCGCAAAGGCCAGTAAAACGAAGGTGAATGAAAAAAGCAGAGATGGCCGCATGAAATCCTCCCAAGTGGAACCCCAACTCGAACGGGCTGGTAAGTGGTCCGTAAAACCGCGTAGTCTATCAGTTTCATGCTGAATGACCATAGCTTTGGAAACTCCTAATACAGACGGAGCACGTTCCTAGCCGAACATTCCTTTGAGCATGAAGAAGATCAGGGCGGCAAGAATTCCACCGGCGGGCAAAGTTACCACCCAGGAAACGATAATACCGCCAATGACGCGCAAATCGATGGCGCCTACGCCCCGGGCCAGGCCTACCCCAATCACTGCACCTACGAGAATATGGGTGGTGGAGACCGGCAGCCCTGTTCTTGAAGCAAGGACAACGGTCGCAGCAGCGGCCAACTCAGCAGAAAACCCACGGGTTGGAGTGAGCTGTGTGATGCGCGTGCCGATGGTCCCCATTACCCGGTATCCCATGGTCGCAAGACCAATAACAATCCCGGTTCCACCCAGGATCAGAATCCACAATGGCAGCGCGGACTGCTGCGCTATTTCACCACCGGACTTAACCACACTGACAACTGCGGCCAGGGGACCAATACCGTTGGCAACATCATTGGAGCCATGGGCGAAGGCCATGGAGCAAGCGGAGAAAATCATCATGGGCACGAATATTTTCTCGACACTGGCAAAGTGATAGTCGCGATCCGCTTCCGGGTCTATCTCTATTTTACGGATCAGCAACCAGCCGATGAAGGCTATGAGCAGCCCAAAACACAGCGCGACCAGGAAACTCACGGGCACGGACAATTCCACATTGAGATGCTTCAGACCCTTGAACAGGGTGACCAGAGAAATAATGAAACCGAGCAGGAACACGTAAAAGGGTCCCCATTTTTGAGCGCTTTCAAAGGGTGAATCCGTATTCAGGATAAACTTCCGGATACTCATCATCAGCATGTAGGCGAGAAAACCGCCCAGCGCCGGTGAAATGACCCAACTGGCGAGAATGAACCCGATCTTGTCCCAGTGCACCGCATCCGGACCAATGCCCGCAATGGCGAAGCCGATCAGCGCTCCTACAATCGAATGTGTGGTGGAAACAGGCCAGCCACGGGAAGATGCGATCATCAGCCATATACCTGCTGCCAGCAACGCAGCAAGCATACCGAAAACCAGTATTTCCGGCTGACCGGCAATACCGCTGGGGTCAACAATCCCCTTGCGGATAGTGGACGTGACGTTTCCGCCAGCGATGAAAGCACCGGCAAATTCAAAAACAGCGGCGATCAGAATGGCCTGTTTGACTGTAATAGCGCGGGAACCTACCGACGTACCCATCGCATTGGCAACATCATTAGCGCCGATGCCCCAGGTCATGTAGAGGCCAAAAATAATGGCCAGAACCATGAAAACAGTTCCGTATTGAGCAATGATTTCCATCTGTTACCCCTTACTTGGCGATCAAGAGACGCAGGCGGTCACCCACTTTCTCTGCATAGTCGGCGAGGTCACCAATCCACTCGATCAGCCGGTACCACATCATCACCGAAACCGGTTTCATCTCGTCTTCATGCTCGAACAGGGCTCTGGCCAGGGCAACACCCAGTTCATCAGTCTCGTCCTCAATGTCGTTCAGTTCCGTGAGCATGGTATCGACCTTGTCTACTTCACGGCCACGGAAACCCATAGCCAGCAATTCATCCAGCTCCGCAATGACGCTGGCGGAGTGCTCACAGGTGTCGATACAGCGGCCAGTCAATGCGATCAGCGGTTCATGCATGAACTCGGGTATGCTCATTTTCCGCTCGATCAGCAGTTCGGCAATATCCTGCGCGGTATTCGCAATGGTGTCCTGCAGGTGTAATACCTCCAGCAGATCCCTGCGGTCCACCGGCATGAACAGACTCTTGGGCAGGTGTAGACGTAATTCATTTTTAATCCGGTCCGCTTCTGCCTCTCGCTCAAAAATATGGTCCTTGGCCTTGATGACCCTGGCTTCGTCACCCCGAGCCAGCGCCTCAATCAGAGGTTTGACCTCCCGTGCACACTCCAAGACAACAATCATATGGGCCTGCAGTGCCGCAAACGGCGATTTCCCGAAGAGCCTGGATAATGTGATTCCGTTAGACATCCGTCTGAACCTCCGATAAAAATAAAAATGTTGATCTGGATTTCCACATACTTTGCCAGAACATTCAGCCGCCGTCTTTCTCTGCGATCAATTTTTTTGAAAAATGCACAGCGCGTAGATAACCGCACCAAAATATTCATGATCCCGATATGGTCTGCAATTGACCAAAATGACTAGCGAATGAGCAAACCTGCAGTTTGTCCCCTATCGTGTGGACTACTTCATCAGCCATTTTTTGGCACTATTGATACTGTAGGAGGCCGCTTGCGGCCGATTTCCCGATCTGTCATCACTCGTCAGGCTGCTTTAAAATCGGCCGCAAGCGATCTCTTACAATAATCTTCAGGTCAGGAGTTGAATCATGCGAGGTGTCCGTCAGATTTATCCTTTTGAAAGACCACCAGAGCTGGATACAGATGATCGTGTACGTCTGCCCGTTGTCATTGTCGGCGCCGGTCCTATCGGTATGGCCATGGGTCTGGATCTTGACCGCCAGGGCATCAGCAACGTCATTCTCGACGATGATAACAAGGTCAGTATTGGGTCAAGAGCGATCCTCTGGTCCAAGCGGGCGCTGGAAGTGCTGGATCGACTTGGCTGCAGCGAGCGTATGCTCGAAACAGGTGTGACCTGGAACCTGGGAAAGATTTTTTTTGGTGACAGTAAAGAGCCGGTTTATGGCTTTAATGTGCTGGAAATAGAAGATCAGCAGTTTCCGGGGTTTATCAATCTGCAGCAATATTTTGTCGAAGAGTATCTGAAAGAGGAGATCGATAAGCGGGAACTCACCGAAATTCGCTGGGAGAACGAGCTTACTTCCATTGATCAAACGGCTGATGGTGCAACGGTGACAGTCAGTACGCCCCAGGGGGATTATAAGCTGGACTGCGACTATGTAATTGCCGCAGACGGTAGTCGCAGCCCGATTCGCAAGATGCTCGGACTGGATTTTTCGGGCGAGACTTTCCAGGACCATTTCCTGATCGCGGACATCAGAATGAAAGCAGATTTCCCGACCGAGCGGTGGTTCTGGTTCGATCCCCCGTTCAACCGGGGCCAGTCCGCTTTGCTGCACAAGCAGCCAAATGATGTCTGGCGGCTGGACTTCCAGTTGGGCTGGGACATTGATCGTGAAGAGGAACTCAAGCCTGAGAATGTTTCCCGACGTATCCGGGCGATGATGGGTGAGGAATTCGACTTCGAGTTCGAATGGGTCAGTATTTACACTTTCCAGTGCCGCCAAATGGACCGTTTTGTCCACAATCGGATTATTTTTGCCGGCGATGCTGCCCACCTGGTATCACCCTTCGGGGCACGCGGCGCCAACAGTGGGCTGCAGGATGTCGATAACCTGGGCTGGAAGCTTGCACTGATCCTGAACGGTAAAGCGCCGGCGGACCTGCTCAAGTCATATAACTACGAGCGCGTTACCGCCGCCAGGGAGAACATTCTTAATTCAACACGCGCCACGGACTTCATTACCCCGAAAAGTGAGATCAGCCGTGTTTTTCGTGATGTAACCCTGGAATTGGCCCGCGACTTCGAATTCGCCCGGCACTTTGTCAACAGCGGCCGTTTATCAGTCGCATGCATCCTGGATGAATCAAACCTGAATACGGCGGACAAGGACACTTTTGACAGCACACTGGTCCCAGGATCACCCGCCGTCGATGCACCGGTGACCATAAATGGACGGGAAAGCTGGTTTCTGAAATGGATCGGCAATGAATTTACTGCGGTGTATTTTGCCGAAGATGGAGAAAACGCACCCGACAGCGCCGCTGAACTGGAGAAAGACAGTATTCCGGTCCGAACCCTTGTAATATCCGGTCAGAGCGAAACCGGAAACGGAGTCCTTTTCGATCACAAGGGCCTGCTCCGGAAACGGCTGGATGGGCAGGCGGGAACCTGTTACCTGTTCCGGCCGGATCAGCACCTCGTTGCACGGTGGCGGGCCTTCGATTTACAGGAAATCCGCAACGCCGTTGCCCGCGCCACCATGCAGCAAACATCCGGGGAAACAGCATGAGTAAAAAATTGCGGACCGAACCACAAATTAAGGATCCCGATGATTTCTATGCCCGGCTGATCGACCTGCACGAAGGCTTGAATTCGGTCGAAAGCAACAGCCTTAACTGCAAGTTGATTCTGCTTATGGCCAACCACATTGGCGACCGGGAGACGCTCGACGAAGTGCTGAATGTCGTGCGCAAGTACCGGCCATAAGCAGCCATACACAACTCCGGGCTTTGCAGCATTTGAGTCAATCTGCATCGGGCGGCGATGTTGCTTCGATTGCCCGTTTGATAACCCTGGCTGAGGCAGCGGACGAAACTGCGCTGGCCGTACAGAACGAGATATTTCCCCACACCGGGCAGGCTCACCTGCTCGGCATTACCGGACCTGCAGGCTCTGGAAAATCTACCCTGATCAACAAACTGGTCCCCAAACTGCTGACCCGTGGGAATAAAGTAGCGGTACTGGCCTGTGACCCTTCCAGCCCACAAACGGGCGGAGCACTGCTCGGCGACCGCATTCGAATGAATGATCTCGTTCACGATGAGCGGGTTTTTGTTCGCAGCATCGCAACGCGGGGCAGCACTGGCGGTCTGCCCACCTCAGTGTTCCGGGCTGCCGACATCCTTGATGCTTCCGGCTTCGGAACAGTGGTCATCGAAACCATCGGCACCGGCCAGAACCAGGTCGACATCCTGCAGGCAGCACACACCATTATTGCCGTATCTGCTCCCGGCCTCGGTGACGACATCCAGGCGATGAAATCCGGCTTGCTCGAAGTGGCCGATATTCACGTGATCAGCAAAAGCGACCTCAGCGCCGCCGCGAAAACTCTGTCGGACATTGAAAATGCAGTCCGCATGCGGCAGAACAGCGTTTTGCAGGACGACGAACCCAAAGGCTGGGTGCCCCTCGTGTTGCCCGTCAGCAGCCTGGCCAATGAGGGCACAGATGAATTACAGCAAGCGATAGAAGACCATTACCGTTTTCTCCAGAAGGGTGACAACATGCAGCACCGCTGTCGCCGCATGTTCAGGGAACGGGTTTATCGTGAAGCCATCCATATCCTCACTCAATCCTTCGTAAGGATGCCTGATGAACGCTTACACAAGCGTATCAATCAACTGATACGGCGGGAAATAACCCCCACTCAGGCTGCGGAGAGTATTTTTAAGCCGCAGTTGCATGAATTTCCCTAAATCCGAGCCATGTCCTATATTAAGGACACTATCTCGATAAGTTGAAGGGCAACGCAGACTGATGTCACCGCCATACACCCCAGGTCAATAATTATTCGGATGAGCCGATTGTTGTATTTTTGATACAACAGTCCAAAGTGCCCATCCGATACCATTTAGGACCGGACAAAGGGGAGTAATTTGTTTACTGCGACAGCCATTAGTGGTATAAAGCACCACGAATACGTAAGGTTAAGAAACAGTTAAATTTACAAAGCAACAGAGGGACATTCCATGTCAACAAATACCAAACTACAATCGGCAATTCATCTTGCGCTGGGTTTAAGCGCAGGCGTGCTTGCTGTATCAGCCGTGCCCAATGTTTTTGCACAGGAAACAGACGCACAGGATGCTGATGAAGCAGCAGCAATTGAAGAAGTGGTTGTTACCGGATCACGCATCCGACGTGCTGATATTGACAGCGCAAGCCCGGTGACTATTCTCAAGCGGGAAGACATCCTGGCCGCAGGCATCACCGATATCGGTGACTTGCTCCAGAGCATGCCTTCCATGTCCGGTTCTCCGATCGGCACCACAACGAATAACGGTGGTAACGGTGCAGTACTGATTGACCTTCGCGGTATGGGCTCAGCGCGTACCCTGACACTGGTCAACGGCAAACGCGTCGTTGATGGTGGTGACTACCAGGCCATTCCGTCAACCATGATTGAACGTGTTGAAATTCTGAAAGACGGTGCTTCAGCCATTTACGGTGCCGACGCAGTCGCAGGTGTTGTGAACATCATCACACGCCGTGACTTCAGTGGTATCGAACTGACAGCCCAGACGGCTGACTGGTTTGATTCCAAAGGCCAGCAGGACACATTCGGACTGATCGCCGGTAAAGAATTCGAATCCGGCAATTTCGTATTCGGTGCCGAGTACGTGAAACAGGAAGAAGCTTTCCAACGCGATGTTCCCTGGGATTTCTTACAGAACTCCTGGTACATCTATCCCGGCGGTTGCGAAAATCAGGTGACAGCGCCTTACGACGGAACTCCCCAGGGTGGTTGTTACCCGATCGGTTCTTCACGTATTCCGGAAAGCCGCCTGTCGTTTTACAGCCAGGGTCTGTTCCTGGTCGGCACACCGGCATCTCAGCCATACGAGGTCGGTTTGATGCAACCGCATGACGGGCGCACTTATAACTACGCACCGGTCAATTACCTGCAAACACCGTATCAGCGGACCAATATATTCGGTGAAGCTCACTTCGATCTGACTGATAATGTCCGCTTCTACGCTGAGTTCCGCGGCAATTACCGCGAATCAGCGCAGCAACTTGCGCCGTTGCCGTTCACTGGTGGCGACCCGATGTACAACGGTTTCTATCAAGACCCGGCGACTGGCGAAACGGTCGCTTTCACCGGTATCTCACAGGATAACTATTACCTGCGCCGGGCAGTTGATGCCTACAATGCGGCCAACGGTACTTCCCTGATTTATGAACCCGTGGTTAATCCTCGCCGTCGCATGATTGAAACCAATCGTCGCTTTGAGCAGGTCGTCACACAGTATCAATGGGTAGCCGGTCTGGAAGGCGATTTCAACGATATGAACTGGGACTTTTACATTAACGAAGGCCATCGAAGCCGTACTGACAGAGACTTCGGTCAATTCTCCGGTGTTCGTCTACAAAATGCATTAGGCCCATCCGCCGATCTGGACGGAAATGGACAGCCTGAATGCTATACCGACATCAATGACCCAGGCACACTGATCGTAGGCTGTGTACCGCTGAACATGTTTGGTGGCGGTGTGGTTGATGCAGGCGGTAACCCGACAACAACCACCCTGACTCAGGATATGGTTGACTATGTCTCTCTGGATACGGTTGATACCTATATTTCACGACAGCGACTGGCCGGCGCAAGCCTCACCGGTTCCAATTTCCAGTTGCCGGGTGGCGAAATCGGTTGGGCCGTTGGCTGGGCGTACTGGAAGCAGGAGTTCACCTACACACCTGACTCGGCCAAGACCATCGGTGCCGTAACCGGTAACGTCGGCGCCGGCACCAGCGGTTCACTGACCAACAACAGTTTCTTCGGCGAAGTTCTGCTACCGGTTTGGGACAACGGTACACAGAATATCTACCTGAAAGGTGGTGTGCGTTATGATGACTGGAATGCATTCAGCGGTGATACCACCTATCAACTCGGTATTGAATTCCAGGCAATCGAATCTCTGAAACTGAGGGCTACCTATGGAACGGTATTCCGTGCCCCAACGATTGGTGATCTGTTCGGTGGTCAGGTTGACAGCTTCCCGACCTACAGCGATCCCTGTGTTCCGGCTGCCGGCGAATCCTTACCGCCAGGCTGCGCACAGGTTGGTGTTCAGACCGACAGTCAGGTACTGGCACGGGTTGGAGGCAATCCATTCCTGCAGCCTGAAACCGGTGATACCTTTACCGCCGGCTTTGTTTGGACGCCTGAATTTGGCAACCACAATATGTCGATTCTTGCGGATTACTGGGAAGTCAATCTGAACGATGGCATCAGTTCGCTGGGTGTCCAGTTCAGTCTGGACCAGTGCTACATTGAGCAGAATCAAGATGCATGCGCCCTGATTACACGTGACACAGATTATTCTGTTAAGCAAATCATTGACGCACAGCTAAATGTATCTGACCAAAGCGCCAAGGGTGTTGATACGGAAGTCCGTTGGGATTACGATTCCAGTGTCGGCCAGTGGCAGGGTGCAGTCTTGTGGTCCCACCTTCTGGAGCGCAGGATTCGTCAGTTCCCCGCCAATCCTGTTGAAAAATTGGAAGGCCGGTATGACGGTGACAGAGGCAACGCATACGCGAAGGATAAGGTCAACTACTCCTTGCAATGGTTGTGGAATGATTTCTCACTGGGTTACCTGGGTGAATACATCAGTGGCCTGGACGGGAAAGCCTGGTTTGTTCCGGGTTACACCCAGAAAATTCCTTCCAAGTTGTATCATGACCTTGTTGCCAGTTATACCTTTGGCGGCACCATGGTTACCGGTGGTATAACCAACATCACCGACGAGGCACCACCGTTCATCGATCAGGGCTTTAACGGTAAGACAGATCCTTCAACTTACCGCCTGTTCGGTCGTGGTTATTACTTGCGCCTTTCATGGAAGTACTGATCAGCCAGATAAGCGTTAGCTAGACAACAAAGGGCCGCTGAAAAGCGGCCCTTTTTTTATGCTGCTTCAAGCTTTTGCCACAAACCATCCCGTCAGGGACAGTCTTGGCGTACGTGCAAAGGGTGCCACATAGGTTACTGCATGGATGTGACTGACATCAAAGATGGAGAGGACATTAAACCGGGGCATCCATGCATCGCGGGGCATTCCATTTTCTTCGTAAAACTGCAGCAAACCTCCCCAGTCCGGATGCCAGCCTTTGGTCAAACCCAACACAAAGGCCAGGCGTCGCCCTCTGCCCTTTACAACATCCCGGTGGCGGGTCAGAAAATGCCCGGGAGTAAAACGAGTGTATTGCGGCTCAGCGCCTGTGATGTCACTTTTTCCGGTAATTTCACGGATCAGGCCAAGCACATCCTCACTGCCGATGTAGCGGAAAACATCATGCAGAAATCTCAACCCTTCACTGTGGGTCTTATCCGGATCTTCACTCACCCTGCTGTTGAGATATGCGCCGTATAGAAATCCAATACCCTGGCTCGCATCAGTCAGTATTTTCCTGTTGATAACCTGTTTCTCCTGAGCATCCATTTTTGTCATGTCCTGCTGGCTCTTGCTCTGATACTTTCCGTCCAGTACATACTGGATACTGAATGGAACGCTATCAAGACAGGCATTGTGGATACGGTCCGCCACATCACCTTGCAGAAAGTTCTCGATAACAAGCCGCTTGTCGACCTCAAATAATTTTGCCAACCGGGCGCTATCATGATCCGGGTTAATCATTTCTCACCCGATTGTCCTCGCAGAAGGCCAGCACCGCCAGTTGTTCAACCAGGGGATTGATCCAGCTGATTGTTCTCCTTATTTCGATACCGTAATGACTCATAATTCGCTCGGTTTCTGCCTGTTTTGTCTGCCTGCCATAGGGTAATTCCTGATGTTTGGCGTCTCGCTTGATGATGCCGGGGTCGAGCATACTTTGGATCTCTGCCGGGCTGGCCTTGTGTCCAAAAAAATGACTGAGTCCGGTCAGACTTCCGCCCATGTCAGATAGAAAATCATTCATTTCGAGCGTTCTCACATTTGACCGGCTCAGACCTTTGGTGCTTTGTCTGAAGTTATACAGATTAACCAGCCAGATCAGTGCACAGGCCTGCAGGAAAGTAAGGCGCTTTACATCACTGAATCGTGGAAATCTCCGGGCAAAATCTCCATCGGACAGAAAACCCATGGCCAGTCCGGGCATTTTTTTTTGCGTAGCGGGTGGTTTCTTCAGGTTCGAAACAAGAAAACTTTCCAGATCGGAATACAGGTAAAGAATTTTCCGGTCTGGAAAGTATCGCAATACATCAGATAGCAGATTATTTGCAACATTGGTCACCTTGATCAGGGAAGCAGCCCCTGTCTTGTAGTTCTTGGCAAGCAGATTCAGATAGCAGGTGAACATTTCCTGCCACTGAGTACCCCGGAGAGCATGCCCCCGGGCCCGTTTTAAGTCAGACAGACGCCTCAATATCCAGGGCTCCTTCAGGCTGAAGAAAGCATCAACCTGATTCATGCAGCGTGCAAGCAGGGTGGAACAGACAAATGCATGATGAAAGATGAACACGGATGGAGGTCGTCTGATATTGTGCATACCCTCCAGGGAAAACAGCTCTTTGGACGATACTGCAAACTGGCCCTGTGCAAGAGGTTCAAAGCGAATATCAATAAACGGCGCGAGTTTTAACTTCTCTTCCTCAACCACCAGGAATTTGGTGATTCCACCATCCGGCGCTAAATCGAATACATAGTATTCTGGTTCAAACAGCAATGCCGGAGCGGCAATTCTGAAATCTGTTGTTTTTATAAGCATGATTTTCTGATTAAAACCTCTCCTTGACCGTTCTATTATTCTTTCATGCTTTCTATTCGGCCAGCCATAATCCTGGCTCATCGACCAGTGAATAAAGCGCCTCTGCCTGATCTGCGAGTTGCCCGCCAGGCTCTTCCTTGCTGTCATCCTGCCTTGTACCATGAGTCTCCAGACCATCGGAGGCCCGATACTGAGACGCCTGCAACTGCCATTTCATGGAAAAATGTCTTGCCGCCTCTCTGGGTGTGGCTGCGACTGTGGATTCCAGAAAGTCGGTCGGAACTTCTCCGCAGATAAACCATGCAAAATCTTTCACTCGTCCATGTGCACGAATCTTGCCGATCAGTATCTGGAATGGCAGCACCCAGGCCGGTTTTGCCTCAACGATCAGGCTATCAACAACGCCCTGCTCCATCAGCTTATGTACCGTGGCATCCAGTTGCTTTTTCGTCCAGGCCTTCAGTTGTTCCCGCGCAGGCGTATCCGACTTATCTTCCATATCTTTACCCTTGTATCAGGCTTTGATCGCACCCGTTCATTTTGTTGCGATCAGGGCCCAGGCCAGCGGGAGGTCCTGATCCGGAACCGTCAGTAGATCTGCACGGCCAATTGTGTAATCCTGTTGGCGAAGCCCCGTCACAATTTGCTCAAACGATTCATCGTCGATAGCACATTCACTCATGGATAACATGCGCCCTGCATACGCATCCAGTTCGCTGTCCATTCTTTTCAGCCAGTCCAGCACCTCACCGGGTTCGTAGTGTTGAATTTTCTGATGAATCCGGCCCACATCACTGTAGAGCCGGACAATGGTATCGCCGGCGACGTGTTGGCCATACTGTTTCATGATGGCCTCAAGCGCTCCGACTGCCGGAGCAAGCTGTTTGGCAGCCGCCTCATACGGCGCACGGTCTGCACCCCGGACCGCATCGAAACCTGCACTGAACATATCGATGGCATACGGAATAAACCGGGATTCCTGCAAGCGCACAACAGCGTCCAGGCTTTCCATGCACTCCTGGTGAATACTGCCTTCCTGGCTGTGCAGAAGAAGTGCGAGGCGGCCGCCGGGTCCAGGCAGCCGAGCGATTTCGTCAATGGCATCCCGTCCGGCATATTCAACCCCAAACTGACTGGTGGCAACATCAACGCTGCCGGAATCCAGTGGTACGGAGCGAGCATCGCTAACGATGCCCTCAACAGCAGGGAAACGGTCACGGATATTAGCGATAGCAGCAGCAGATACATCAAGACAAATAAAATCTGCTTGCCTGTCACCAAACACCGCCAGAGCGCGTTCAACGACTGCGCCGTTTCCGCTGGCAACATCTATGATATTCGGGGCAATGTAATCCTGATTCACCGCATGGAAAAATTCATCCCAGAACGCCAAAATCAGTGGATGATTTGCCCCTCCACTTGAGTATGCCCCAACATCGCCCGTGCCATGCCAGTAGGTATCCCAACTATCGGCTATCTGTGAAGAATCAGATTGGTGTTTATTCATTTGTAAGCTTGTTCATATAGCGCAACGTACTAGTATAACAAGCACAATTCGTTAACAATAAGCCAAATTTCGCAGCGGACAGCCTCTGCCCTATACGGTCACATAAAATGACAAATAATCTATCCCAAATCAGCCTTAGCGGCAGGAAGGCAGTGCAATCCCAGGACTGGGCAACAGTTGCTGCCTGCGCCAATGAAATTCTCCGGCAGGACAGTGGCAGTGCCGAGGGATATTTTCTGACCGGGCTGGTTGAAAGGGTTTCACAAAGGCCATTGAAGGCGGCTGCGGCGTTTGAGAAATCCCTGGCACTGGATGAAAGCCGTTATGACGCCGCCATCGAACTGGCCAATCAATATTCGGTTTCACGGCGCAACGGTGAGGCCGCTGAATTGCTGGAAAGATACCAGGAAAAACTGGGTAACAGCCCGATGTACCTGGATTTGGCCGGCACTGTTTACACGGAAATCGGCTTGCCGCAAAAAGCATGGCCATTGTACAAACAGGCCAACGCCCTGCAACCCGGTGTTGACCTGTTCCAGGCCAACCTTGCAGCCTGTGGTGTTTTCCTTGGAAAGATCGAAGAAGCCCGGGATATATACAGGGCCCTGTTGAAGCGATTTCCAAACCACCGGAGAAATCATTACCAACTGTCTCGTCTGAGCAAAGCAACGGATACTGTGCACATTGATGAGATGAAAGAAATTCTTGCAAACAGCGATGACCCGCCGGACAGGAATATCTTCATGTATTACGCGGTGGGTAAAGAACTGGAAGACCTGGAGCAGTGGGAACAATCGTTTGAGTACTATAAAAAGGCCGGCGATGCGGTGACCCGCGTAGCCAAGTACGATGTTGCCGCTGACATTGCGCTGATTGACAAGATCATTGAGGTTTGTGACGCTGACTGGCTGGCCAGCGAATCCGGCAAGCCCAGGCCGGATTCCGCCGGTAAAACGCCCCTGTTTATCGTTGGCCTGCCGCGCACGGGCACGACACTCACGGAGCGAATCATCTCCAGTCACTCACAGGTGGAAAGCCTGGGTGAAACCCAGTTTTTGCAGATGGTGCTGCGGCGGGAAAGCGGAATCCAAAGTGTCGAAAACATGAACCCGGAAATGATCGCGGCTGTTGCCGCAAAAGATATGGGCCTGATCGCCTCCGGATACCTCGACTCGGTATCCTACCGGCTCGGTGACGAACCCATGTTCATAGACAAACTGCCGTTCAATTTTCTGTTTCTGGGATTTATTGCCCGGGCTTATCCCGATGCCCGTATTGTTCACCTCGGAAGGAACCCGATGGATTCTTGTTTTTCCATGTACAAACAGGTGTTTACCTGGGCATACAAATTTTCATATTCACTGGAAGGGCTGGGCCGTTACTATGTAGCCTACGACCGTCTGCGAAATCACTGGCGGGAACTGCTGCAGGATCGGATGATAGAAGTCGAATACGAATCCCTGGTAGCCGACCCGGAAGACCAGACACGCGCCCTGCTGGATAAACTGGGCCTGGAATTCGAACAGGCCTGCCTGGATTTCGATAAGAACGAAGCACCCAGCGCCACGGCCAGTTCGGTACAGGTGCGGGAAAAAGTCCACCAGCAATCGGTCAACAAATGGACCCGGTTTGCGACACAGTTACAGCCGCTGAAGGAGCACCTCGAAAATGCGGGTATCAAGATTGACTGATTCGCAGGCAAGCAGTCGCTTGTTACTGCGGAACAATGCGTGGTGCTTCATGTGAATGCCGATCTTTCACAACTCAGCGCAACTGCCCGACGGGCGGTTCAGGCCGGAAACTGGGCGACGGTTCGCACTTGTGCGCGCAGAATAACAAAGCAGGATAAAAAGAACCCGGAGGGTTATTTCCTGTCCGGGCTGGCAGAAAAAGCCGGCAGGAGGGCAAACAAGGCCATGGCTGCGTTCTCTAAAGCCATCAGTCTCAATGCGGGACGTTACGATGCAGCCATAGAGTTAGCCCATCAGTATGCACTGGCTATGCGTCACCGCGAGGCACTGGATTTGCTCAAACGATATGAGTCCCGTCTGCTCAACAGCCCACTCTACCTCGACATGGCCGCCAGCACTTATACCCTGCTCGGCCTGCATGCCAGCGCCTGGCCCCTGTATCAGCAAGCCAATGAGCTTCAACCGGGGCTCGACCAGTTCCAGGCCAGGCTTGCAGCCTGCGCGGTGTACCTGGGCAAAATCAAGGAAGCGAAAGCCATCTATCTCAGACTGCTGGAGCGGCATCCCCATCACCAGAAAAATCACTATGAGTTGTCCCGCCTGGAAACGGCCAAAGATTCTTCACATGTGGAGCAGATGCAGGAAGTTCTAAAGGCCACCCGGCTGCCGCCGGAAAAAAATATCTTTATGTATTACGCGATAGGAAAAGAGCTTGAGGACCTGGAACAATGGCAAGAGGCCTTTCAGTACTACAAAATGGCTGGCGATGCGGTAACCCTGGTGACCCGCAAAGCCGACTACGATGTCCGTGTCGAAACCGACCTGATCGATACAATCATCGAAGCATGTAACTCCGACTGGCTGGCAACGGCCGTGAAGAAAACCCGAACGGACAAGCCACAAAAGATCCCGATATTTATCGTTGGACTGCCCCGCACGGGCACAACGCTAACCGAACGGATTATCGCCAGCCACTCACAGGTGGAAAGCGCCGATGAGACATTTTTCATGGAACACATCATCAGGCGCAGCAGTGGAATTCAAAGCAGCGACAGCATAAGCCCCGCGATCATCGAGGCTGCAGCAAAAAAAGATATCAGGCTCATTGCCAAAGGCTACTTGAACGCCGTGGAATACCGGCTTGGCAAGCGCCCGATGTTCATCGACAAATACCCCCTGAATTTCCTCTATCTCGGCTTCATAGCCAAAGCGTTTCCACATGCCCGTATCGTTCATCTGCGACGCAATCCGATGGATGCCTGCTTTCTCATGTATAAGCAGTCTTTTTTCAAATTCGCCTATACGCTGGAGAGCCTGGGCAGGTACTACGTTGCATACGACCGCCTGCGACGCCACTGGGGAGAAACGCTTCAGGGGCGTGTGATTGAAGTTGAATACGAATCTCTGGTAGCCGACCCGGAAGGACAGACACGAACTCTGCTGGACAGGCTGGGGCTGGATTTCGAACCGGCCTGCCTTGATTTCCACCTCAACAAGACACCCAGCGCGACCGCGAGCTCGGTACAGGTGCGCGAGAAAGCCCACACAAGATCAGTCAATAATTGGAAAAATTTCACCGCCCCGCTACAGCCGCTGAAAGAGTATCTGGAGACCGCAGGCATAACTGTTGAATAGCCTCAATACCGGCAACTCGTACAATATGCGGGCAAGTGATGAGACAGGTTTTACGCCAACTCGTCGATCAATGCCTTGAGCCGCACTATGTGGACCTCCCCGGTGTGCGTCTGTCCGATAGAAATGCGGATGAAAGACCGTCCATCAATCACCGAAGGCGTTACCGCGACCTTGCCACTTGCATTAAGGGCCGTTGCCAGACGTTTGGTGGCATTGTTGCCCTCGAGCAGAGAAAAACACACCAGCGAAAACGGATGTGGTGCAAACAACTCGAAGCGTTTATCCGCATCGATCCATGCAGCGAAGTCTTCCGCCAGGCGGACATGGCTGCGAATGAACTCGCGGATGCCCTCAACACCATAGGAACGAATGACCCACCACAATTTCAAGGCCCTGAAGCGGCGGCCAAGCGGAACATGCCAGTCCCGGTAGTCGACCACCGCCCCGGAATCTGAAACTTCATTGCGAAGGTAAGGAGGCAGAATGCTCATCGTGTCTATCAACGGTGCACGATCGGTAACCCACAGCACATTGCAATCGAAGTTCACCATCATCCACTTGTGGGGATTGAAGGTATAACTGTCAACGGTTTCCACTCCGTCCTGAAGGTGACGAAACTCAGGACATACCATGGCCGTGCCCGCATAGGCCGCATCAACGTGATGCCACATTTCGTATTGCTTCGCGATCCGGTCAATCGCCCGGATGGGGTCAACGGCCGTTGTGGCGGTAGTACCAACCGCAGAGACAACGGCTATCGGAGTCAGGCCTGCAGCAACGTCCGCAGCAACACTTGCCTGCAGACAGGCCACATCCATGGCGTAAGCCGCATCAGTATCAATTTTCCTGCAGTGTCCGATGCCGGCGATGGTGCATCCCTTTTCAATCGATGAATGGGCCTGATTGGAGACATACACCACCATGTCCTCAGACCGGGCATGTTCGCGCCGGCTGTGGCGGGCCACGACGATTACAGCATGTGTTGCATCGGAAGCACTCATCTGAATCACGCCACCGCCCGGCCCGTCTGACTTCCAGGCCTGCGGCAAGTCCAGCATGTCAACCAGCCAGTCCAGCACCCGCTGTTCAATCTCCGTTGCAGCGGGAGAGGTTGACCAGAGCATGCCCTGAACACCGAGACTGGCAGCAACAACCTCTGCCAGAATTGATGGTGCTGAGGTATTGGCGGGAAAATAGGCAAACCAGTTCGGCGACTGCCAGTGCGTGATCCCCGGCATGACCACACGATCCAGATCAGCGAGTAAGTCCGCAAAGGCTTCGGGAACA
This sequence comes from Gammaproteobacteria bacterium, assembly GCA_024279945.1. Classification (GTDB taxonomy): domain Bacteria; phylum Pseudomonadota; class Gammaproteobacteria; order Xanthomonadales; family SZUA-36; genus JAJRRA01. The sequence continues at coordinate 36,956 of JAJRRA010000077.1, read as the reverse complement.
TCCGGCGCCCGGTCCGGCATCAGGGATGCGATGTCGCCCGGCTCAACCGAAGGGAGTACCGGATATTTTTCGACTTCTTCTAGATACGAAGCAATCCAGTCCACGACCGCATAGCCATTTTCACGGAACTCCTCGGCTGTCATGTGCTGGCGTTTGGGTGGCACGCTAATTGTCCCGTTATATTGGCTCGCTAATCAGTTTAGTGGTTCTTTTACCCTGGCCACAGCTCATTATTCCACTTCTGCAGCCGCATCAACAATTGTCTGGCAAAATACATCCGGCGACAGGCGAATGACATTCACACTGCCATCATTGTCATCAGAGGCATCGAAATCAAATGATATTTGAGCGTTGGTACAATCAGAAAACTGAACGGTCATGCTGCCTACCGATTGATTTGACGTCACGCTCGGATCGTTGAAAATACCGCCACTGCTGAGAAGAATATCCAGTGTTGCCGTATCACCCGTTACGCTGCCGGAAGCTGTAAACCAGCGATGCTGCCGGCTGCCAAACCCATCCAGTTCATTGGCAGTCGGGGAAGCGGCATCGTAGGTAAACCACGCCACAAATAAATCCAGACCCGATTCCCTTTCGATTACATCAATTAACCAGCCCTGACCAGCCGTTGCCGGGTTAAACCAGGCCCCGGATAGTCCCGGATTGATTTCAAATGAAGAGGGTGCAAGCTGAACATTGGAAAAAACCAGGTTTTCCCGCAGAACGGTGTTACCAACCAGGTCGATCACCGGCAGGTTGGTAAAAGCGCTGCCTGCATCGACCGTCGGTAATGCGGCAATGGCATCGACAACTTCCATGCCCTGCCCCACGACCTGTCCAAAAACCGTGAAAAACCCGCCGCCCTGACCGTCATCGTGGTCCAGGTTGGCCGAATTATCGGCCAAATTGATAAACCATTGACTGGTCGCGCTGTCCGGGTCACCGCCCGCTTTCGCCATGGCAATCGTTCCGCGGATATTGGAAAGCTTGAACTCGTTTTGAATCGGTGGATCCGTTGGAATGGCGTTCGCCTTGTCTCCCTCGAAATTAAACCCTCCACCCTGGATGACAAACCCGGAGATGCTGCGGTGAACAAAAGTATCCTCGTAGTCACCATCATTGACATAATTCAAAAAGTTTTCCACCGTTCCCGGCGTCACGTCATCAAATAACTCAATCTCAATATTGCCCAACGGAGTCTCCATAATGACGTTGGTCGCAAACGCCACCAACGGTACAGATCCCGTCACTAGCAGTACAAATATCTTTTTAATCAACGTTTTACCTTGAAGCACGATATGTTTTCCTCGATATTAACTGTTTATTGGGACCGGGTGAAACAGGATATACCTTCATCACCGCTAACCATTGCCAGCGGCTTTGAGCGAAAGGCGCACATTCTACACTGTTCGGGAACGACCGAATGGCTTTTTGAGATTAGTGGCGCCACCTTTTATTGACCATGTTTGCCCGGCTGCCACCCACCGGCTCCAATGGTATTGCGCGCAACTTCTGCAGGAAGTTCTTCCAGTTCGGTCGCCATGGAATCGTTCCAGCGATTGAGATAACCGAACAGAGCCACTGATGCGACCAGTTCAACAATCTGTCCGTCATCGAAATGCTCGCTCAAGTCATCAAAATCTGCCTGTTCTGCCTGGTTGGGAACGATTGAAGCTTTCATGGCCAGGCGTAAAGCTGCTTTTTCCGCCGGGGTAAAAAGATCACTGCTTTCAAACTCCCAGACCGCAGCAATTTTGTCAGCCGAAGCCTTGTAAATACCGGAAAGGTTAGCCATGTGGGCCTGGCAGTAGAGGCAGCCGGCCGCCTGGCTGGCGATCAGGCTGACCAGCATCTTGAGTTCTTCATCTACGGTCCCTTCGTACAGAATCGCCTGGTTCAACTGCATGAAGGCTTTGGCAATCCCCGGCCGACGAGACATGGTCAGGATACTGTTAGGAATAAAGCCCCGGGTATTTTCGTAATGGTCAAAAAGTTCTTTGAATTCGGGGACGGCATCCCGGGACAGTGGTGGCAGGTGTGGCATGTTCTACCTCAAATAGTATGTAAGAGGCCGCTTGCGGCCGAAAGGCTCTGCAACAGTCGGCCGCAAGCGGCCTCTTACAGTAGCAGTCGATGCTATGAGCTGACCAATTCGTAGCCTGCACGCACGGCATCGAGGTTCATTCGTGCATATTTTTTGGGGGTGATCCGCTCAATCGCCGCTTCCAGCGTCGCCAGACTGCAAATGTTCGCCAGGGCAATCAGCGCACCCAGGCTCACCACATTGGTGACGCGCAGGTTGCCGAGTGAAATGGCCGTCTTGCTCAGGGGCAGTGCGTGAACTTTGAAATCCCCGGTCGGCGGATCAGGAACCAGTTCCTCATCAACCAGCACAATGGCGTCTTTTTTAATCATTCCATCTGATATGGACATGGCGCGCTGATCCAGGATCAGCAGATAATCCAGCGCGGTTGCCAGTGGATAATCGGCAATTCCTTCCGTGACCACCAGGTCGGAGCGACTCATGCCGCCACGTGAAGTAGGCTCGTAGCTTTGTGACTGTGCGACATGTAAACCATCGCTGGTCAAGGCTGCGGCCAGCATTTTTCCACTCAGGCCCAGACCCTGGCCGCCGGTGCCGCTGAGTCGAATCTCAAACCCACGGAATTTCTTTGTCGCTTTTTTATTCATGGTTTCTTACCCATCACTTTTTAACGGCAGCGGTGCCCAGCACCTTGTGGCAATGTTTACGATAGGCCTTGTAGTACTCGGGCCGATCTTCGCGCACCAGCACACCGGTATCCCAGTTACCTGCCCGGAAGGGTTTGTCGACCGCAGTGCCGTCAAACTTGGGCAGAATACTGCGCTTCTGGCTCAAAACCATTTCCGGTGAAGAACCCAGTTCATTCTTGCGCCCGTAGATTTCCGTGCAATCGGAGATTACTTCGATAAAGGAAAATCCATCATGGCTGAGGCCTTCCTGCATCAGGTTTTTGAGTGCTGTTGTCTGCAATGTCACCTCACGCCCGACGAAAGTCGCCCCGGCGCCTTTGGCGAGCGCGCAGGCATCAAAGCCCGGCTCCTGATTACCCAACGGCGTTGTGGTGGTATACCGGTCAAGGCTGGTTGTGGGAGAAACCTGGCCGCCGGTCATACCGTAAACCTCGTTATTCAGCATGATGCAGGTGATGTCCAGGTTACGGCGGGCTGCATGGATGAGGTGATTACCCCCAATCGCCAGACAGTCACCATCACCGGTAATGACGACAACGTGAAGATCCGGCCGCGCCAGCTTCAGACCCGTGGCAAATGCAATGGGCCGCCCGTGGGTCGTATGGAAGGTGTTGGCATCAATATATGCACTCAAACGGCCCGAACAGCCAATACCACTGACCACTGCCAGTTGGTCCAGCTCAATATCGAGGTCGTGAATAGCCCACAGCAAAGCCCGCAAAGCGATACCATGACCACAGCCCGGACAAAGGAAATGAGGAAACAAATCCAGTCGCAGATAATCACGGATTTCAAATTTATGGTCTGATTTTTCCCCGGCTTTTTGCAGGGATTTCAGGTTCAGGGCAAGTTTACTCATTTGCTGATTTCCTTGATTTTGTCCAGGACCTCTCCCGGATCAATGGGCAAACCGTCAAAGCGATTGATCCCACTCACGGTGACCGAGTCCGGGCACAATCGCTCAATCTCCAGTATCAGTTGCCCCGCATTCATTTCCGGCACCAGCACGTGACGCACCTGCCCTGCCAGTTCCTTCATTTTTCGCTCGGGGAAAGGCCACAGGGTTAGCGGTCGCATCAGACCAACCTTGATGCCACTTTCCCGGGCCAGGTTGACGGCCCGTTCACTGGAACGCGCGGTGATACCAAAAGCTACCACCAGGATTTCCGCATCATCACAATTCGTCAGTTCATACTGCTCAATCGCATCACGATTCCGTTCAATTTTATCCAGCAATCGACCAATTACGCGGCTTACATCGGCGGGAACCTGTGTTGGAAAACCGGTCTCAAGGTGTGTCAGACCGGTAGTATGGGTGCGGTAGCCATCACCCGGTCGCGGCATGGGTGGAACGCCGTCTTCATCTGCTGCATAAGGCAGGTAGCCTTCGGCCGGGCCGCTGGCCCACTTCCGGTCCTGGATTTCGATGGAATCCGGATCCGGCAACTCGACGGTATCGACCAAATGTCCGATGGCCTCGTCGTACAGTACGATCACCGGCACACGGTAGGTTTCCGATAAATTGAAAGCCCTGATGGTTAGCTGGTAAATTTCCTGCACAGACGATGGCGTGACAACAATGATCGGGTGATCACCGTGCGTTCCCCAGCGTGCCTGCATGACATCTCCCTGAGCCGGGCGTGTCGGCATGCCGGTACTGGGCCCGCCGCGCATCACGTTAATGATCACGCACGGTACTTCAGCCAGCGCCGCATAGCCTATATGTTCCTGCTTAAGCGAAAAGCCCGGACCGCTGGTTGCAGTCATCGATTTCACTCCACCCATCGAGGAGCCCAGTACTGCCGCCATCGACGCAATCTCATCTTCCATCTGAACGAAAACACCTTCGACGCGTGGCAACTCTTTCGACATACGCTCGGCAACTTCGGATGAAGGAGTAATCGGGTATCCGGCAAACAAACGGCAGCCGGCAGCAATCGCACCGAGTGCACAGGCCTGGTTACCTTGCAGGCTCTGGCGTTGTGGCATTTGTGACATCAGGCTTGTACCTCCCCGGCGGCTTCGGCCGAAATGGTGTTAATGGGAACAGTTGAAACGTGAACGGCGATTGCAAAGTCGGGACACAACCACTCACAAACCCGGCAGCCTGTACAGGCTTCAGGCTTCACCAGTTCAACAATCTGATGATCATTCAAGGCAAGGCAGCGCTCCGGGCACATCTTCACGCAGATATCGCAACTCTTGCACCAGGACTCGGTGATTTCCAGCTTGACTTCGCGCTTGAGCAACGGTTCCGGTGCAGCCTGAGTTGCAGCATCATCGACCAGGGGTTTGTGGTCCTGTTTGGTCCAGGCTCTGCCTGCTTCGAATGCCTTAAGATTGGTATCCAGTGTCTTTGGCGGTACAAACTCCGCCAGCACTTCACGCCAGGATTCGACTGGAAAATCCATCACGGTGGACAATAAACCGAGCAATATCGTGTTGGCAACCCGCTCATTGCCCAGTTCCGTTGCCATCCCGGTCGCATCCGGCGCGTACGCACTAGGCACCTGGGCGACAATTTCAGCAATGGTGTGGTGGGCATAGCCGTGACGGGCATCGTGACGCCTGTCGCGGCAGGAAAAAGGTGGCACAATTCGCTTGGTATCTGAAATAAAGGTACCGACACCGGGTTTCAAGTATCGTAACCAGCGCAACCCTTCAGCCCATTCCAGGCCAAGGACCACATCGGCCTCACCCATCGGAATGGTCGGTGACCACACTTCTTCACCGAAGCGGATGTGGCTGAACACGGAACCACCGCGCTTGGCCATGCCATGCACTTCGCTCTGCTTGACCTGCAAGCCCTGTAACTGGCTTAAACGGGCGAGTATCTTGGAAACCATGATCACGCCCTGGCCGCCCACACCGACGATCAGGACATTGGTCGGTCCCTTCACTGCGGTCTGTTTTTGCACGGTTTTCTTCGGCTTTGCCGTTGTTGCGCTACTCATGCCGATGCCAGTTCCGCAGCAGGCCGGATGCAATCGCTGGGACAGATCTGAACACACAAGGTACAACCGATACACGAAGTTTCATCAATCTTGATCTTGTGATGGCCATCAAGCATTTCATCACTCCAGGAAAGCGCGGGGCAACCCAGGTTCATACAGGACTGGCAGGCCGTGCACCCTGCGGCTCGAATCTGGAATGCAGGGCCTTTGATCTTGACCGGATCCAGCACACAGGGCCGGTTGGCGATGACGACCGAAACGCCTTTGTACTCGGTCGCCTCCCGGATCGCCTGGTACAACACGCCGAGGTCATAAGAATCGACTTCTTTGACTGATTGCACTCCCACGGCGCGACACACGTCGGCATAATTCACCTTGTGCGTGTCAAGGCCACGCAGGGTTTTGCCGGTGCCGGGATGTTCCTGGCCTCCCGTCATCGCCGTGGTGCTGTTATTGAGTAACAGAACCGTGATGTCCGCATCGTTGTAAACGGCATCAATCAGGCCGGTGATACCACCGTGCAGGAAAGTTGAATCGCCAATGGTGGCAACAATGGGCCGGGTCTCGTTGCCGGCCTTGGCCAGACCCACGGCGGTACCGATACTGGAGCCCATCGACACACAGGTATCCATGGCCTGTAGGGGTTGCATCGCTGCCAGTGTGTAACAGCCGATATCGCCTGCCACGCGGGCATTGAGTGCGCGCAATGCCATGTAGCCACCGGTGTGCGGACAACCGGAACACAGTACCGGCGGGCGCACCAACTGATCGAACTCAACGATGTCGACCGTTTTACGCGGTTTGAGCAGCCCTGCCTGCGCGAAACCTTCGTGCACTACCTCGGGCGACAACTCGCCTGCGCGGGGAAAAAATTCCTTACCTTCGACGGTAAAACCCATCGCCGCTATCGCAGTTTCCAGTACAGGCTCCAGTTCCTCTACCACGATCACACGCTTCACAGATTCACAGAATTTGCGCACAATATCCCTGGGAAACGGGAAAGTCGCCGGTAATTTCAGAATACTGACACCCGGCAGCACTTCTCTTACATAGCTGTATGACATGCCGGCGGTGACAATGCCGACATCGGTGTTGCCCTCTATCCACTGGGTTTTGTCGGATTTACTGAAATACTCCTCCATCAAATGCTCGCGCTCGATCACCACCGGATGGCGAAGGCGTGCCGTGGTGGGCAGTGCAATATTCTCCGGACGCTCTACAAAACCCTTGTCTTCAATTTCCTGGCGTTTTCCAACCACGACCGGGCTACGGGTATGCGCGATCCGGGTGGTACTTCGGACAATAATTGGTGTATCAAACTTTTCGCTGAGTTCATAGGCCCAACGCGTATATTCGAGCGCTTCCTGAGCATCGGACGGTTCCAGTACCGGTACATTGGCCAACTTGCCGAACATCCGCGTGTCCTGTTCGTTCTGGGAACTGTGAATGCCCGGGTCATCACAAACGGCAATCACCAAACCACCGTTAACACCGATATACGCCTCCGTGAGCAGCGCATCTGCGGCAACGTTCAGGCCGACATGCTTCATCGCGCAGAATGCCCGGACACCGCCATATGATGCTCCGTAGGCTACATCCAGTGCGACCTTTTCGTTGGTCGACCACTGTGCGTGTAAATCTTCTATAGGATACTTCGCCAGGTTTTCCAGGATCTCTGTACTCGGTGTGCCCGGATAGGCGGCGGCAACACGACAGCCGGCCTCCCAGACACCACGCGCGATGGCTTCATGGCCTGTCATGGGCCTGGCTTCCTCTCCCGTCTGTGTAATGACGTTCAGGTCCAGAGCTTCTTTGGAAGGTGCAATTTTTTGGCTGGCCTCGGCCATTTGAGCTTCTCCGACTAAATGATACAGTTTTTCGAGTTATTCAAGTGTTTTTGTATCACATCCGAATGAATTTTACAAAGGATAAAATGCAAATTCCTGAGGCTTGTCTGAATCGCTCCCACAAACGGGGGGTATTTCCTGTGCGAAGCGAAGCGGCATCAGTCTGGTTTACCGCACATTCTTACAAAGCATGTCGTTAACAGAACCCGCTCCGCCAGTTCGATGGGGTTCGGGAACCTGACCCCGGCAGAAAGTGAAACAACAGTTATCAGACGGTCTGGTAATACAGGTTCTGCGGGTGATTCGCCTGCGCGAAAAAGAACCAGCGCTCCGCAATCAGTCCAAGGTACTGAATCAGGAAGGCCGCAAGCAGCAAGGCGGTAGATTGCGTACCGATACCGATGGATGCCAGCAGCAGCGGTACGGGAAATACCAGCACCAGGAAAAGCCATTTGACGAATTTGAACTTGCCTTGCGTGGCGCCGTGAAAATACTCGCGGGTGTTGAAGGAGCCGGCCATCGCCCCTTGTGCCTTCTGCTCAATACGGGCATGACGAATGCCGATGGCTGATTCCAGGGTTGATTTGTACTTGATACGGGCATTGCGCATCAGGCTGGCCGTACGGGTAAGAAAAGCGACCAGGGTAGTGAAAATTGCCCAGCCCCCGTAGAACTCGACCAAACCGGGACTCTTCCAGGCGGCAAAAGCGGCTGCCAGCAGGAATCCGGAAGCAAGGCCGAATAAGGTGTAATTGATCACGGTCAGCGGTGTGGCCCATTCCTGCAATTGCTTGATGCAGGCATAGATCATGCCGGTGACCAGAAAAAGCGTGAAACTCAACAGCGATGCAATAACACCGAGAAGCTGCGACAGGTCCACTTCGGCCCCGTTTCCAAAGGTGAACAGATGCGGACTCCAGCCGGTGTAGTGAATCATACCCCAGGCGGCGACGGACCCCATAAATGCCGGCAGGACGATGATTTCGCGTGACAGCCAGGAAGTCCGCCAGCAGGCAGCCGAGCGCCAGGCACGCTCCGGGCGACCGAGGTGGAAAAATGAAGCCGCCAGGCCTGCGCCCAGAAACAGCAGCACAATCAGGCTCCCCAGCGCGTAGAAATGCGCCGAATCCTGAACCGGCAGCACTTTGAAGACTGAATACACCTGTACGGTATTGAGCGCCAGGTACAAGCCCTGACCGACACCGATCAGAGTTGTGAGAAAAATGACAGAAAAAGCAGGATGCATATTTTTTTTAAGGTTCCTCTATTACCAACTCGTTGTTTCATCAAGTGTCGGATCATCCGCATCCGGCATGGGTAACTGACGTTCCTTTTTGAGCGGGTTATCCGCGCGAATCAGTTCGTCCTCATGGATGGTGATACGGGTCTTGCGGCGCGGCAGATAATGATTTGCCGGCTGTGTGCCCCACTCGGGCATCAGTTTGTAGCCGCCGTTCTCGCGTATCGCCAGTGAGACTTCCGAATTGGGGTCGTTCACATCACCAAACAGGCGTGCACTGGTCGGACAGGCAAGCACACAGGCAGGCTTGCGTTCGTTCTCCGGCAGAGATTCATCATAGATGCGGTCCACGCACAGCGTGCACTTCTTCATGATCTTCTGCTTCTCATCCAGTTCGCGCGCACCATAGGGACAAGCCCAGGAACAGTAATTACAACCAATGCACTTTTCGCTGTCCACCAGCACAATGCCATCGGATTCGCGCTTGTAACTGGCGCCGGTCGGACACACCGGCACACAGGGCGGGTCTTCACAATGCAGGCAGCTCTTGGGGAAGTGCACGGTTTCGGTATTGGGATAACTTCCCACTTCAAAAGTCTGTACCCGGTTGAAGAATGTACCAGTTGGATCTTTGCTGAACGGATTCATGTCAGCCAGAAAGCCCGCCGTACCGGAGGTATTCCATTCCTTGCAACTGGTGACACAGGCATGACAACCCACACAGACATTCAAATCAATAACCAAAGCAAGTTGCGTCATATGAGATGTCCCGTAAGAGCCTGCTTGCGGGCGACCTGTTCGTAAAAGTCCGCTTGCCGGCATTCACACTGAAATGTAAGAGCCCGCTTGCGGGCGACTTTTCCGGGGTGTCGATCATAGCCAGTCGGCCCCAAGGGGCCTCTTACAATTACGCGGGCTCTCATGAGCTTATTCACGGCTTTTTCCTGCCGGCGAAATATCGTAACCAGCGGCCGGGATTGTTCTCCACTTTCTGACCGGGCACCGGCTGCAGTGTGTCGAACTGTGGTGAAGTGACCCTTGGCTCGTCAGCATCCACCGGATAAATACGCACATGCACATCGTACCAGCCGGCCTGGCCGGTAATGGGATCCGAATTGGAAATAGTTTCACCGTCCCCGGACGCCGGCAGTTCTTCACTGATGAGGTGGTTAAGCAGGAAGCCCTGTTTTGCCTCATTGGCATCGCCATCCAGGCCCCAGGCGCCGGCTGCCTTGCCAATGGCGTTCCAGGTCCATACCGTACCGGGTTCAACTGCCTCGGAATGGCGGCACTGGCAGCGCACCTTGCCGTGCATGGACTCGACCCACATCCAGCCACCGTCCTTGATGCCCGCTTCCGTCGCGGTCCGGGTATTTACATTGAGGAAATTCCAGGTATGAATCTGCCGCAGCCAGGGGTTCTGCGAATCCCAGGAGTGATACATCGCCATGGGCCGCTGGGTCACGGCGTTGAGCGGGTATTTGTACAGATCGGATAGCTGCGCCTCCAGCGGTTGTGAGTAGAACGGCAGCGGGTCAAAGTGAGTCTCCACCCGTTCACGCAGGTGATCCGGCGGCTGGCGGGTATCGCCCTTGCCCTGTGCAGCGAGGCGGAATTTTTGTAAAACCTCGGAATAGATGTGAATGTTGATGGGTTCGGCATAGCGCGTCAGCGAATGGCGTTTGGCCCATTCCAGATAGCCCTGATTCCAGTTGCGCATGTACTGGTAGGACTTGGGCAGTTCGTACTGGAATACGCAATTATTTTTCTCGTACATCTCCCACTGCCTGGGATTGGGCTCGCCCTTCATGAATTTTTCACCACCCTTGCCGCGCCAACCGGCGAGGAAGCCGATGCCGGAACCGGGAGAGGTTTCATAGTTGATAACAAAATCTGGGTAGTCACGGAACTTGCGGCTGCCGTCACCGTTGACGAAAGCCGGTAGCTTGAGGCGGGAACCCAGCTCAATAATAACTTCCTGAAAGGGTTTGCACTCACCGGTCGGCGGCAACACCGGGATGCGCACCGAATCAACCGGCCCCTCGAACTCGGAGATCGGGCGATCCAGCATGGACATGCAATCATGGCGCTCCAGATAGGTGGTATCGGGCAGCACCAGGTCGGCGAAAGCGACAGTTTCCGACTGGAAGGCATCGGCAACGATCAGGAAAGGGATTTTGTACTGGCCGTCCTCATCCTTGTCGTTGAGCATCTTACGCACCTCGGAGGTGTTCATGCTCGAGTTCCACGCCATGTTGGCCATGAACAACATCAGGGTATCGATTTTGTAGGGGTCACCACGCCAGGCGTTGGTGATGACATTGTGCATCAGGCCATGGACCGACAGCGGGTACTCCCAGGAGAAGGCTTTGTCGATGCGCACCGGGCTGCCGTCGTCATTGACGAACAGGTCATCCGGGTCAGCCGGCCAGCCCAGAGGCATGCCGTCCAGCGGCGTATTTGGTTTCACGGCACGGGAATCGTTGGGTGGCTTGGCGCAGGGCGGGATAGGCCGCGGGAACGGCGCCTTGTGGCGGAAACCGCCGGGTCGGTCAATGGTGCCCAGGATGCTCATCAGGATAGACATGGCCCGGATGGCATGAAAACCGTTGGAGTGCGCCGCCAGGCCGCGCATGGCATGAAAGGCCACCGGATTCCCGGTCACCGTCTCATGCTCATTACCCCAGGTATCGGTCCAGGGGATCGGCAGCTCGATCTTCTCATCACGCGCCGTGATGCCCATTTCATGGGCCAGGCGCTTGATCGTTTGCGCCGGGATTCCGGTAATACCTGCCGCCCATTCGACGGTGTATTTCTTGACGCGATCCACCAGCAACTGGAAGGAAGGCTTTACCGGCGTGCCGTCGTCGAGTTCGAAGTCACCGAGGAAGTAGGGATCAGCACCGGGGGTGTGCGTAGCGACCGGATTGTCTTGCTCGCGATCCCACCATATTTTGTTTTGCGGATCGAAGCAGCCCTCCTCAATCGGCACTTCGGAACGCACGAACATGCCATATTCGGACGAGTTTTTGTCCAGGTTCACCAGTTCAGCGGCATTTGAATACTGCACCAGAAAATCCCGGTCGTACAGGCCCTGGCGAATAATTTCATTGATCAGCGCCAGGAACAGCGCCCCATCAGTACCGGGTTTGATGGGTATCCATTCATCGGCAATGGCCGCGTAGCCGGTCCGCACGGGGTTAATGGAAATGAACTTGCCGCCCTGGCGTTTAAACCTGGAAAGGGCTGTTTTCATCGGGTTGGAGTGGTGATCTTCAGCGGTGCCGATCATCACGAACAGTTTGGCGCGCTCCAGATCCGGCCCACCAAACTCCCAAAAAGAACCGCCGATGGTGTAAATCATGCCGGCAGCCATATTCACTGAACAGAAACCACCGTGTGCTGCGTAGTTCGGTGTGCCAAATTGCTTGGCAAACATGCCGGTCAACGCCTGCATCTGGTCACGACCGGTAAACAGGGCGAACTGTTTTGGATCATTTGCACGCAGATTGCCCAGGCGTTCCTCCATGATTTCAAATGCCTTGTCCCAGGAAATCTCATCAAATTCGTTATCGCCGCGATCACTGCCGGGCTTCCGCAACAACGGTTTGGTCAGGCGCGCCGGTGAGTACTGCTTCATGATCCCGGATGAGCCCTTGGCGCAGATCACACCCTTGTTCAGCGGATGATCCGGGTTGCCATCAATGTAGCGAACTTCACCGTCACGCAAGGTAACGCGAATACCGCAGCGGCAGGCGCACATATAGCAGGTCGTATTTTTAACCTCTATACAACTGGCTTCATCCAGCTTTTTCGACAGTGGGTCATGAATGGGTTTGGCCATAGATTAGATCCGTATGGGGTCGTATCGTGGTCGCTAAATCGAACAGTCTTTCCGGCTAATTAGTATATCGTTGTCAACAATAACTTTTAGTTCTAATAAAAATATCACTATTTTCTAATATACGAAAGAATACTTCGAATCGCTCATCCCTGTATTGGTCAGGAATAAAAGTTGAGCCAGGGGTTATATTGGAACAAACTAGTGTAGTTAACAGGAAATGTATCTATGAAACAGCGTTGTTTCTCTGATTGCCACCTAAGCGAAAAACTGCTCTACACAGGATTTCTTATACTCATGGGAACCGGCTATCTGATGGCGCTGTCGTATTTGTATGAAACTCATCAGGGAGATGATGGGAAACCCGGACTGTCAGTCGAAGACATCGTTGACACTTACTACGGCAACCGCAGCGGTACACGACTGGAGGCTGCCATTCGCGGCCCAATGGCTGACTTCATACTCAAGGTAAATGACCGCCACGAAATTGTGGCCTGGCTGAAAGACGCAGCGCCCCGGAAAGCTTATACCGATACCATTCTCCCAATCCTGAAAAAGTCATGCCTGCATTGCCATAGCCCGGCCTCAGGATTGGATATCCCTGACCTCTCCACCTACGAAGGCATAAAGAAAGTGGCGAACGTAGATACGGGTGAATCCCTGCTCACCCTGGTGAAACTGTCCCATATCCACCTGTTTGGGATCGGGCTCGTCGCCCTGGGAATAGGCTTTATTTTTCGCCTGACCATTTTAAACAACTGGCTCAAAGCGACCCTGATCGTGCTACCTTTCCTGGCTGTTTTCGCTGACATCCTCGCCTGGTTTCTCACCAAGTGGGACCCGATTTATGCTTATACCGTGTTGACGGGCGGTGCGTTGCTCGCTTTCGCATGGGCGGGGCAGATCCTGATCTCGTTGTATCAACTCTGGTTCTTGCGGGCGCCGAAAGAGCCCGGCTGACCTACTACTGATTCCGCCGTGCTCTGAACAAATTGAAAGAAACTGGCCGTTAAGCCGATCTTGATTCAGGGACAGCTAACGACACGCAACCCGTAGTGAGCAGTGGAGACCAAGCGGATGAGAACGCACCCGGGAATCAGCCTGCGCGCACTGGCGCCAAACAAGACTCCTGCGTGGCTGACACATTCAGCGCCCGTGCTTGACCGCTTGCTGGGGATACAGGGGCTGGATCAGATCTACCGTAAGCATCACCTGCAGGGGCTTGAGCCATTTGAATTTATCGAACAGAGTTTAGCGGCACTTGACCTGACCGTGGAACCAAGCCCGGGGCAACTCGAAGGCTGCATCCCATCGTCCGGATCCCTGCTGGTGGTTTGTAATCATCCTTACGGTGGAGTTGAAGCACTGGCTCTTGCACACGCACTCAAGTCCATTCGGACTGACATCAAATTTCTCGCCAACACCGGGCTACAGGTCTTTCGGGAGTTACGGCCCCTGTTTATCGCGACGAATCCGCTCAAAGTAAGCCAACATAACCTCTTATCCATTCGCCAGTGTGAAACACATCTGGCACAGGGCGGTCTGCTGGTGATCTTTCCTGCGGGCCGCGTTTCATTCCGCCCGCGAGGTGGCAAGCGGATTCATGATGCGAACTGGAACCGCATTGTCGGGCACCTCGCCAACCGCAGTGGCGCAGCACTGCTCCCGGTATTTTTCAGTGGTGCAAACAGCCGCCTGTTTCAGGCCCTGGGCGGTTTGTGGGATCGTTCCAAACTGTTATTGCTTCCGCGGGAATTTCTTCGCCTGAAAGGGAAAAAAATACACTTTCGGGTTGGGCGTGCCATTCCCCCGGCGGCGTGGCGTCACATGGATGGACAGGCGCTCACCCGCTACGCGCGGCTGATGACTTATCTGCTGGAATTGAAAACCGGACGGACAGCAACCGTGCCCGCCGTTGCTCAGCAAGCACCTTTGGCAGCACTCAGTGCCCCGTCTCTGATCGAGCAAGAACTTCGAGCTTTGCCTGAAAAACAACATTTGCTCGACTTCAGGAAATTTTCTGTCTTCTACGCACAGGCCCGGCAAATCCCCCTGCTAATGAAAGACATCGCACGAGAACGGGAGCGGGTTTTCCGCCTGCACGACGAGGGCAGCGGTCAGCCTCGTGATGAGGATGACTATGACCAAATCTATGTGCAACTATTCGTTTGGGACAAGGAGAAACATTCGCTGGTGGGTGCATACCGGATGGGAAGGACCGACATACTCCGTCAGCGGGGAGCAGCAGGCGTTTACCTGTCCCAAATGTTTGAATTCGAAGACGCATTTTTCGACACTATGCCACCTGCACTGGAACTGGGACGTTCATTCGTTGTACCGGAACATCAAAAAAGCTTTCATTCCCTCTACCTGTTGTGGATGGGCATTGGCCGCTACCTGGTCGCACACCCCCGGTATCGCCGTCTTTATGGCACGGTTTCATTATCACGGCAGTATGACGACCGTGCCGTGGCCCTGATGTGCGATGCGTTGATCGAGCAGTCACCGCACGTACATGCGCGCCACGCATTGCCCGGTTCCCTGCACCCCGAATGGCTTGATTACCGACCAACCAGGGCAACGATCAGCCTGAAAGACTTGTCAGCCTGTGTGCGCGGCCTTGATGACGAAGGCAAAGATTTACCGGTTCTGCTCAAGCTGTACCATAAGCTGGGGGCAAAATTTTACAGCGTCGCGGTTGACCCTAATTTCAACAACACACCCGGGTTGTTGTTAATGGTTGACATGGAGAAGGTACCCGAGAAATTGCTGGCAACATTTCTGGGAGAAGCGACCACTGAATATCTTGCTTATTCACCCGGCGCCATCCTAAATAATACACCTGAAATTATTCCGCAAGCCCTGTCGCAGATCTCGTTATGAAAACTAAAATAAACGACAGCGTTGAAGCCTTGCGACAGGGGGAAATGCTGTTGCAACAACTCAGTGATTCGGCCTTCAACCGTCCAGTGGATGTTGTATTTGGCAGCACCATCGGCATGCACTTTCGCCACAATCTGGACCACTACAGTTGCTTTTTGCAGGGGCTGGACAGCGGCTGCATCGACTATGCCGCACGCCAGCGCGATATCCGCCTGGAGCAGGACCGCAGCTATGCGGTAGCCGAAACATCAAGAATCCGCAGCGAAATCAAAAAGCTGTTATGGCGCTCCAATGGTATGTATCTGTCTATAGCCCGCGATGATGGCAAGGGCCTCGCCGCCACCTCCATCGTTCGGGAACTGGAGTTCCTGTTGAGCCACACAGTCCATCACTATGCCATCGTCGCGATCATCTGCAGATTACAGGGGATCAAATTGGATGAGGACTTCGGCGTTGCTCCTTCAACTCTGCGGCATCGCTCAAGCCAGGATCAACAAGTGAATACCCTAAAAAGCACTGATGCGCTCAAATAGCCAGAAGGAAGAAAGGCCGCCGATTGCATAAATGGCGATGGTCTCAGACCAGTTCAGCAGCTTCGGTTGTTTCAGCTTGTGTAACACATAACCCAGGGAAAGGACCGTTGCAACAAATATCAACTGCCCCATTTCCACACCGACGTTGAAGAACACCAGGGCGATGGGGATGGCCTGCTCAGGTAAGCCCACTTCCGCCAGCGCCCCGGCAAAACCAAAACCGTGCAGGAGTCCGAATACAAAGGCCACCAGCCAGGGCCAGCGCGCTGCCGCACCTGTTCTGCCCTGCTTGCCATGCACGATCTCGATAGCCAGGAACAGAATGCTCAAAGCAATAACGGCTTCCACCGGCTGCTGAGGAACACGTAAAAGACCCAGCGTTGCGCCGGCCAGTGTCAGGCTGTGGGCCAGCGTGAAGGCCGTGATGGTCCATAACAGCCGCCGCTTGCCGTTGACGATGATCAACAGCGCAAAGACAAACAACAAATGATCCACACCCATCAGGATATGGGTAATACCCAGCCAGGTGTAGGTACCCATGATTTGCAGCGAACCCGGCCTGGCGGGAATCCGGAAGCTTTCTTTGGTTGGTGTCAGCAGTACGGATTGTGAGGTTCCGTCCAGAAACTCCAGTCGCAGCAGGACATCGGTGCTGGTGGATTTAAGGCCGTTGATTGAAAGTGTTTTTTCCAGCAGTCCACCCCTGCATACCACCACCCAGCGCTGAAGGTATGCGCCACCGACAAATTGCGTATTCGCCTGTGTTCTGTCCTCGCAGTTTTCCGGTAGCCGGGCCTGCAGGCTCAGTTTCCGGTCGCCTTTGGCCGGCACTTTCCATAATACAGAAAAAACATCCGCGCTGCTTTCCCTGATTTCCAGGTAGCCCGGTCGAATTTCATCAGAATAAGAACTGCCTGCTGAGACAAGCAACAGCAGGGCGATAAGCGCTCTTTGAATCATTGTCCGATGCCCGAATCCGTGGCACCAGCCCCGCCTTCATTTTCAGCAAAGTCCTCAATAACCACATCGTAGTGGGCTCGCAGATTCTGATAGAACTGCTCATTCATCATATCGCGCTGGCGGGTCTGCCATTCATTGAATACCCTGGCGCGAACTTCATTCAACGGTGGCGTGACGGCGGCCGTTTTTTTATCGACCCGAACCAGGTGCAGGCCATAGCCGGAAACCAGTGCTTCGCACCATTCACCAACGGGTAACTCAAAAATTTGTTCTGCAAATTCCTTGCCGAACAGGCGTGCCACCTGATGTTTACTGAGATCGTGATGCAGTTGACCAAACATGAACGCATCGCCAACGGTAGAAAGATCAAGTGCCTGATCCGCTTTCTTCAGTTCATCGAGCAAACGCGCCGCGTCTTCATCCACCTGCTCGCCACGCTGGTCAGCATTCAGATAGATCTGAACGAAGCTGATCCGTCCCGGTATTTCAAATTGCCGCGGATGTGTCTCAAGGTAGTCCTCAAGCTCGGTGTCCGTGGGCTCAGCTTGCGAAGCGATGTCAGAAAAAATAAATTCCAGTTTTTGCGCCAGTCGCCGGCGAACAACCGAGTCATTCTGCTCCAGGCCCATCGCCAACGCTTCACGGTAATACACTTCCTCACGAATCTGCGCTTCAATTATTCCATCGAGTTCTGAGCGGGTCGGCAGGCGTTTCCAGCGCTTTTCCCACAGGCTAAGCAGACGGTCAACATCCGCCTCAGTAATCGTAATACGATTGTCGTCTTCGGCAGCCTGGTCATTTTGCAGGCCGTAAAGAAGAAAGATCGCGGCCCCGATCAGCAAAAAATGCAACAGGGGCTCGCGCAACCATTTCTTCAACACCGTAACTCCAGCTTGGCTTTTCGGAGAATACCAGATCGGTGAACTGTAAGTGCGTTCCGTCACGTATCCCTTATCCAGCTTTCTGCCGTCGCACTGCGCTCCAGCGGAAACATGATACCGTTGGAGAGGTTGCCGTTATGTGCGATGGCCAGTACATCACCACCGGTTTTGTTGGTGCAGTGGTGGTGTAGGCAAGTATTGTGTGAAGAAATTTGATTGGAGTCATTAATAGGGTTCCTTGACTATGCTCTGGGTATCGTCTCGGGCGACACTTTTATACTATTTGTGCAGGAACCTCAAACATTCGCAATTCTGTTGTATCTTAATGCAGAGACCGAATGGTTTTTATGCACCAAGGCAGTTCTGATTGATTCCGGACGGAGCAGATGGCGATTTAAAATGAGCACTCTTGAACAATATGGGCTATTGCTGGGTCTTGTTGCTGGAACGGTCGGTTTGGCGCTAAGCCTGTATGTAATTACCCGGACCCTGGGCAAGACTCGCCAGGAACCGGGTAAGGACGTACCCGCAACGGCTGGTCAATTATCCCGGGATCCGGTGTGGGTGCGCTATCACGCTCGTTATTATGGCTATGCACTGTTGTTTCTGGCCTTTGATATGGAGATGGCCTACATGTATCCATGGGCGGTGGTGTACAAACAGGTAGGTGTGGTTGCCCTGCTGGATATGGGGGTCTTTCTGGCCATCCTGTTTCTGGGTTTGTTATATGGCTGGAGTCAGGGTGCACTGCGGAGGCAATAGATGATTACCGGTGCCCGTCAGGGAACCCTGTCCGGGGTGCGTCGACTGCTTGCTGCCTCGATGGCGCGGGACCTCGGCGCTTTCCTGATTCCCAGCCCTGAAATTGCCCGAACCCATGGACTGGATATCGCAGCGGCAGGAATACAGGTGCTAAGCAACCCGCGCCACGCCAGCGTACTGCTGCTGATCGGTGAAATCCCCCTTGCTCTGCGTGAGGCTGCCACGGTCATTTACGCCCAGATGATGCGCCCACGGGCGATTTTTGCTATGGGTACAGAAGACCTCTCTCCCTTGCCCCCGGCTGATGTTATCGCAGGGCTTTCACAGCAAGGCCTGCTTGAAGGAGTACGGCAACTTCGAAAAGTATTTGCCGGCGGCGCTTTCCATCCAGACGTATCCGATTTCCATGCAGCGGTACTGCAAACACATATCCGGTATACCTGCCCAATGCATGCCGAAGTTATACAGGACGAACCGGGTACCTGTCCCAAGTGCGGTATGACGCTGATCCCCGCCGAGACACAAGGTACAGCGACCCATGAGCATGGTGGCATGAATCACAGCCAGATGGATCACGGGCACAAGGGCCATGACCACAAGAACCATGCAGGCATGGATCATGGTGAGAGGGATCATGCCGGCATGGCGTTTATGTCCATGGTTGATGTCACCAGGGATCTGCCACGCAGCCTTGACGGTTTACCGATGGAATGGATCGAAGTACCTTTCGGACCATTTTTTCCAGGTTTACCAGGTGGCCTGTTGCTGATGCTGACACTCGATGGAAACACGGTGGCAGGATCAACGGCCCGTTCAATGATTGAAAATACAGATTTGCTCCAGCCCCCATCCACAGACACATCGGACCTCGTCGGGCGACTGACCGGCATGGATCCACTGGCCCCGGTTGCCTATCAATTTCTTGCCTGCCGGGCAGTGAGAAATGCCGCAGGGGCTGAAGTATCTGCCGATACCACCCGTGCATGCATCGGCGCACTGGAACGGGAACGGGTCGCTAGCCATCTTGGCTGGCTAGCGCTTTTCGGGCAGCAAACGAGACTGGACTGGCTACTGCGACGCGCCGCGTCACTGCAACTGAGAATTCAGCATGCGAACCTGCAACAGATAATGGCGCTGAGGCCGGAATTATCCGCCTTGATTAAGCGCTTGCACAGAACACCCTTACTGAAATCCCGAACGGCGGGGATAGGGCGACTTGGACATGATGTTGCACTGTGCGGCCCGGTGGCGCGTGGCGCAGGCATCAACGACGACGCACGTAGCCTGGACAATACCTATACCTCACTGGGCTTCACACCCGCCAGCCACAGAGGGGGGGACGTATTGTCTCGTCTACGCGTTCGCCTTGATGAGATAGCACACAGCCTGGCACTTATTGAGGCGGCGGGCGCCATCGAGTTGCCTGCGCTGGCCCCTGTCGGCGATCTGTCCGGACAGGGTGAAGCGACCGTGGAAACCGCCCGCGGCAGGGCCCGCCTGCAACTGACGCTGGAAGAGGGACAAGTCACTAAGGCATTACTGGATACACCCTCGACACATCACCTCAAGCTGATCGGACTGCTGACTGAACAACAGGAACTGGGCGATGCCCTGGTGGCCGTGGGTTCGCTGGATCTTTCACCCTGGGAAATACGTCCATGACGACCGTGCTGATACTGCTGTTGTTGCTGCTCGGAGCTTATCTGGTTGCAGTACTCGAAGCCTGGATCGCAAGCGGACAATTCCGCCTAACCGCACCGATACATGCCGGCATTGCGCTGCTGGGCCGGGAGTCCATCGTACCGCGCAAGCCCGACCGGATTTTTTTTGAAGTTGCTCCGGTGCTGCTGTTGATCTAGGCAGTGCTTGCTGCCGCGGTCATACCTTTGACCTCAGGCCTTATCATCACCGATCTTGCCACCGGTGCTCTGTTCATTAACGCTGCGCTGGTCTATGTGCTGGTCGCGTTACTAATGGCTGGCTGGGGACCGGATGGTGCTTATGCCATGGTCGGAGGCTGGCGCTTTCTGGGCCAGTTGATCGCCTACGCCATGCTCATCGTCATGCCGATAACGGCCGTTGTAATGCGTGCCGAGTCGCTGCTGACCACACAGATCGTGGTCTCTCAGGCTGACCTGTGGAACATCATCTATCAACCACTGGGCTTTGTACTGTTTTTCGTTGCAGCCATGGCGCTGGCTTTTCTGCCACCGTTTGACTTACCGACTGCGCAAGGCGAACTGGCCGGTGGCGTGGAGGCTGAATATACCGGGGTGCGCCTGGCGGTATTCCGCCTGGGACGCCTGGTGCTGATTGTCACTTTGGCGACAGCAACCGTCATTTTCTACCTCGGTGGGTGGCAAGGCCCCTGGCTGCCGCCCTGGGCATGGAGCGCCATCAAGATACTGGCGGTAAGCGTCACCATGCTTCTGGCTGGACGCACGATGCCGCGCATCCGCGAGGAACACCTGCTGGCCTGGTGCTGGAAGCTGGGCGTACCGCTGGCGCTGCTCAATATCTTCCTCGTCGGCATACTCGTACTGGTATTTCCATAATGTGGGAGCAACTGTCCGGGCAAATGTTCTTCATCGGTTTTTTTGGCCTCGCCGCGGTGTGGTTCGGGATCGTTGTTTTTCGCACCTACTCGATGGTGCGCTCCGCGCTGGCGCTACTGTTTTCACAGACTGCCCTCGGCGCCATGTTCCTCAGCATGCAGGCCGAGTTTCTGGGGGTATTGCAGATCATGATGATGGCCACCGAAATGAGCATCATGGCAATTTTCATGGTGATGTTCATGATGGACCCTGGAGGGCTCGGCAAGATGGAAATGACCCACCAGAAACGCCTGTCACTGGGCGCCGGGTTTGTATCATTTATCACCGCAGTAGTGGTCGCCGTTTTTGTCGACTGGGGCCCCGTGGTGAGCCTTGCACCCGATGCCGGACAGCAAACAGTCGATCTGGGGCTCGAACTGCTGGGGCGTTCCATGCTGATTTTCGAAACGGCCGGCATCACCATTTTAACCGCCATGATCGCCGCTACCGCTGTCGCCATAAAGCCCATCTCACGGAGCAATAAACATGGGTCTTGAGCTAATTCTCGCACTCATAACCGGGGCTGCACTGTTTGGCGTGGGCATCTATGGTGCGTTGTCACAAACCAACCTGGTTATGATTATGATGGGGGTGGAACTGATTCTTGCCGGAGCCATGGTCAACCTGGTCGCATTCTGGCGTTACCTGCACCCGGACAACCCGGCCGGACAGATGTTTGTGCTGATCATCATGACCGTAATGGCGATAGAGATGGCGGTGGGCTTCGGCGTGGCCATTGCCCGCTTCCGGGCCAAAGGTTCGGTGGAAATGGAAGAAGCCGTGGAGTTGAAGGGATGAATCCCGTCGCCATTGCGATTCTCGCGCCACTAAGCGCCGCAGTATTAATATTAATACTGCGGCGTGTACCCGCCGCGCTGGCGCTGCTGGGCGCCGCCGTTGGCTTGCTCGCCAGCATCAGACTTCTGGCCAATTCCTTCAACGGCATCAGCAGTGAATTGATCCTCCCCGGCCTGCCGGATATGCCCTTGCTCCTGCTCGCCTCCCCTTTAACCGCGCTGCTTTCAAGCCTGGTTGCCGTGATTGGCAGCCTGGTGCTGATCTATGCAGTGGGTTACATGAAACAGGACAGCGAAAAAGTACGCTTCTTCGCCACCATGCTGCTGTTTATTTCCGCCATGCAAACGCTGGTGCTTGCCGGCGACTGGATCTTGTTGCTGGCAGCATGGGAACTCATCGGCCTGAGTAGTTACCTGTTAATCGGTTTCTGGTACCGGCGCCCCGGCGTCAAATCCGCCGCCACCCGCGCCTTCCTCTATACACGCAGTGCAGACCTGGGGCTTTATATCGCAGTGTTCATTCTCATTGCCGACGCGGGCAGCAGCAATATCGCCGCCACACTAAAGACAGGCGGCCAGGCGGCTGTTGCGGCCGGACTTCTACTACTGGTCGCCGCTATGGGCAAATCGGCACAGACCCCATTGCACGACTGGTTACAGCGCGCCATGGCGGGCCCCACACCCGTCTCGGCACTACTTCATTCGGCCACTCTGGTCGCGGCCGGAGCGATTTTGTTGATTCGTACATCGCCAATGCTGCCAGCGGAAACCCTGCTGGTGATCGGAATTGTCGGTGGTATTACGGCCGTTGTGACCGGGCTGATCGCGCTGAGTGAACGCGATCTCAAACGATTGCTGGCCGCATCAACTTCCAGTCAGTACGGCCTGATGCTGGTGGCGGTAGGAGCCGGTGTGCCGCTGGCCGCACTGCTGCATTTGGTCGCTCACGCCGCCATCAAGAGTTCCCTGTTCCTCGGCGCAGGTGTGTTCCAGCACAGCCGTGAAACAACAGCGCTGGCTGATCTGGAAGGTGCCGGTCGTGACCGCCCGGGCATATTTTTGGGTTTCGCACTGGCTGCACTGGCGCTGGCAGGTATACCGCCTTTGAGCGGTTTCTTTTCCAAGGACGCCATTATCGCCGCTTCACTGGCCTCACCCCATGCGCCTGTACTTGCTTCGTTTGCGTTGGCAGGCACCGTGCTGACCGGCGCCTATATGGCCCGGGCGTTGTATATTTTGTGGCATGGTGAGCGTCAGGAGCGCAACGTTCCGGGGACCAATTCGGCACTACGCTGGATGGGTGCAGGGATGGCCGGACTGGTCACACTGGCCGTCGTCCTGGGGGCTGCCTTTCCTTCCATTGAGCCATTGTTACACGCATCGTTGTCTGAAAATGTCCTGGCTCAAATACTCGGACTGAGCGCTGCACTGGCGGGCCTGGCGCTGGGCTGGTTTATTCCGGGCGCGCGACTGCTGGGGCCACTGCTGCCCTGGGCACAGCACGGTTTTGCCATCGCCGGCGGCTTTGATAACTGGATGGTGCGCCCCGCATTCGCCATTGCACATGCCTGTGAACGGGTGGAACGCGCTCTGTATGCAGCCGTGCTTGGTGTGGGACAGCTTGGGCTCAACCTGGGCCGAGCCGTACGCCGTAGTGATGACCAGGGCATCGATGGCCTGATATTTTCTCTGGTGCGGGGCACAATTAAACTCGGCAGCCGCGCCCGCGCCTTACAGAGCGGCCTGATTCACCGCGAAATGGCCATTACCGTTGTGAGCACAGCAGTGATTTTTGTGACCCTGTTGTTTGCATTACTGATTTACTGATAAGGAGACGCCCGAGTGCTTCCTATTGTGTCCCTCACCGTGTTCCTGCCGCTCGTCGGAGCGCTACTCATCATGATGTTGCGCAAGGCGCCCCGGCCAGTCGTGCACGCAATCGGTATCATCACCAGCGGACTGACCTTATTGGGCGCCCTGTGGATGTGGTCACGCGGTGTCAACGAAACCGGCTTCGCACAGATTGAACAGATGGACTGGATGCCTGCGATCGGAGCGGCCTATCGGGTGGGTGTGGACGGCATCAGTCTTCCACTGGTACTGCTGAGCGCCCTGCTGTTCTTCCTGACTTTTATTTATTCCGCCAAGGTACGTGAACGGCCCCATGCCTTCGTGGTGCTGTTGCTGTTGCTGGAAACGGCTGCCATCGGCGTATTCACCGCTCTGGATGCAATCCTGTTTTACGTTTTCTTCGAAGTATCACTGGTGTCCATGTATTTCATGATCGCCGGTTGGGGGCACGAAGACCGTCAACGTGCAGCACTGATGTTCTTCATCTATACCTTGCTGGGCAGTCTGCCGCTGTTATTGGCCATCCTCGGGATGTACCTGGGCAGTGACCCGAATACTTTTGATATGCGGGTCTGGATCGATAATCCACCGCTAAGCGGCACTGCGGCCATGCTGGCGCTGGTAGCCATGCTGTTCACCTTTGCCGTCAAGACACCGGTATTTCCCTTCCATACCTGGTTACCGGCCGCACATGTCCAGGCACCCACCGCCGGCAGTGTGATCCTCGCCGGGGTGATGTTGAAATTCGGCACCTACGGCCTGATCCGTTTTGCCCTGCAGATGACGCCGGAGGCTTTTCGGGATGCCGGAATTGTCATCCTTACATTTGGTGTGATCGCCGCCCTTTACGGCGCCTTTGCTGCCCTGGCGCAAAGTGACCTCAAACGCCTGATCGCTTATACATCGGTCAATCACATGGGCTATATCGTTGTTGGGGTCGCCATCGCCGCACTCGCGCTCGATCCGGCCATACGAGCCACCGCACTGGATGGTTCGGTATTGCAGATGGTCAGCCACGGGCTGGTTACCGGAGCCCTGTTCTTCCTCGTCGGCATGCTGCAGGACCGCGCCAAAACGCGCGAGATGGATCAGTTTGGCGGCCTGCTCAAGGTCGTGCCGATACTTGGCTGGTCCTTCGTACTGGCCGCCTTCGCCTCGCTGGGCTTGCCCGGACTGGCCCACTTTCCCGCCGAGTTCCAGATCTTCCTGGCGACACTACAGGTCGAGCCCGTTGCCATTATCGTTATCCTCGGTATCGTCATCACCGCCGGCCTGTATCTCAGAGCGATTGGCAAAATCTTTCTTGGCGAACCTCGCGAGCAGTGGACCGGTATGAGCGATCTGAATACCCGTGAAGTACTCACGCTGGGTCCGTTGTTGATACTGATTATCGTGGTCGGCATCGCACCGGCCTGGGTGCTTGATGTCATCCATAAAACCACAGCGGCTCTGCAGTTCTGATGGCGGATGATCTCAGCTATCTGATCCCGGAGATCACCGTACTTTTAACCATCGTCTTCGCACTGGTAGCCGAGATGCTGCGCCGGCCTCGTATTGCCCTGGTCGTTACCCTGATCGGCCTGCTGCTGGCAACCGGCCTGACCCTGCCCCTGCTGGGTGCAGACACTACCGCCTTCAGTGGCACCTACCGCATTGATGCACTGAGTGTCTGGGCCAAGCTCATCCTGTTACCCGCGACCGCGCTGTCCATTCTGATGGCACGTTCAGAACTTGGCGGCAGCGACCGGGAAGGAACCGTTTACGTGCTAATTTGCCTGGCCACCATGGGTGCACTGGTACTGGCTGGCGCCGGCGACACTATGCTGTTGGTGCTGGGCATATTACTGACCGGCCTGAGTTCTTTCGCGTTGGTGGCCTATCCGCGAAACGATACCGCCACCGAAGCCGCCATGAAATTTTTCGTCTTCGCCTCGGTCACGGGCGCGATAATGATCTTTGGTCTCAGTTACTGGTTTGGAGGAACCGGGTCAACCCTGCTCAGCGAACTGCCCCGCCTGGAGACCAAACCGGTCATCGCCGCCGTTGGCCTGATCGCCGTTATCGTTGGACTGGGTTACAAGGCTTCACTGGTGCCGTTTCATTTCTGGGCACCGGATGCCTACGAAGGGGCTCCTGTATCAATTGCCGCTTACCTGTCGGTGATACCCAAAATTGGCGCGATCCTGGCCCTGGCGCAGGTGGTGCGCGATTTACCCATAAACACCGGTTGGCCGGAAGTCATCGCCGTAGTGGCCGTGCTGACCATGACCTATGGTTACCTGGCCGCACTGGTACAGGAAAATGTTGTCCGGTTACTCGCCTACTCATCCATTGCGCAGGCGGGTTATTTTCTGCTTGGTATTGTTGCGATGGCTAGCAGCCCTATTGCGATCAAGTCCATCATTGTTTTTGCTGCCGCCTACGCCGCCATGAACCTGGGCGCCTTTGCCATCATCATGCGCACCGGGCAAACGCTCAATAAGTTCTCAGGTGTTGGCCGCACTCATGTCGTTCTGGGTGTCGTGATGGCCGTGTTTCTTCTCTCGCTGGCCGGCATTCCGCCGCTCGCCGGATTCGTTGGCAAGTTTTTGTTATTTGGTGCCACGATGGATGCCGGCTTCACCTGGCTGGCGGTCATAGCGATACTCAACAGCGTTCTGTCACTGGCGGTGTATCTGCGTATCGTTATACCGATGTATCACGAGTCCGCTGACGATGCAGTATCAGCCACTGCATCGATGCCACTATTGACATGGGTGCTGGGCATCAGCTTTACCTTTACGGTGGGCATCGGCCTGGCGGCGCAGTTGCTGCTCGAACGGCTGGGTTGATCCCTGACCTGAGTTACGCGATCGCCTGCATCCTTGCCTGTTCCGGCTCGGGAAACTGGAAGCCATGCAGGATGACACCGGGCCACATGAAGTCCATCGGGTGTGGCGTGTACTCCACTTCAACGTTGATCACCGCCGGCTTGCCGGCTGTCAGGGCGCGCTGAAATGCTTCGGGCAAGGCCTCAATCGTAGAAATATTTTCACCATGGCAACCAAAACCTTCGGCAATTTTTGCAAAGTCAACCTTGGTCAATTGCGTGCCGAAGTTTGGATTATTCAACATTTCCCCAAACGGCTTGTACATACCCCAGTGGCTGTCATTGAGTAACACAACCACGATGTTCAGCCCGTAACGTGCAGCCGTTTCCAGTTCCTGGATAGTCAGACCCAGTGCACCATCACCGGTAACACAGATAACCGGCCGCCCGGGGTGTGCCAGTTTTGCCGCATTGGCAAAGGGTAAACCAAAACCCAAATGCCCCATACCGGGATCCGCCAGAATACGATTTGGGTCATCCGCCTGAATGAAAGTCGTCCCCCACATCATGGCCTGCCCCCCATCGATGATGGTAATGGCATCGTCCGGTATCAGTTCACTGATCGCGCGGGCGACGAGCGCCTCATTCAATACACTGCCACCACCCACTACTTTGGCATTGGCGACAGCCTCAACCGAGTCATGATGATTTTGCTGTGACTTTTTCAGGGAACTCAGCCAGTCCGAAGTAATTTGTGATTCAGGGGCATCTGCAAGCATGCCGAGCAAGGACTGCAAGGTGCTTTTTGCATCACCGACCAGTCCAATATCGATCGCTGCAGCTTTGCCGATGGATTCCGCATCGATGTCAATCTGAATGATCTTTTGTCCTGCCGGTTTCGGGAACGCCGGTTCTTTACTGAGCGGTGTAAAGGTTCCGAATTTGCACCCCAGAGCCAATACCACATCAGCGTTTTCGCATGCGTCGATAACACACTGACCGGCAACCAGACCACCTGATCCGATATTGAAAACACTATCCGGGGGCAAAACACCCCTGCCCATTATGGTTGAGATAGCGGGAAAACCGGTCGCTTCAAGCAGTGCCCGGAATTCTGCGGTTGCGCCCGAACGAACCACGCCACCACCGGCAAGCAGCAGCGGTTTACGGGCGCCCATCAGGGTCTCCAGCACCTGCTGAAGTTCTTGCGGACCTGGCATCGGCCGCATCAGTTCAAAGGGAGGTATCGTCGCCAGATCATACTCACACAATTGCGTGCCGACATCGCATGGAATATCCAGATGTACCGGGCCGGGCCGCCCGGATCGCGCAATATGAACGGCGCGTTCAACCAACTCCGGTGCGCGCTCGGCGTGGTGGATGCTGGCGTTCCATTTGGTGATCGAACGGAATAGCGCCAACTGGTCCGCTGATTGTAATTGTTCTCTGCTGGGGTCGACTTCCGCCGCCTGATTTTGTCCGGTCATGACCAGTAGGGGAATGCTGTCTGCGTACGCTGCAGCCACACCGGGCACCAGATTGGTGGCGCCCGGCCCTACCGTGCCAAAGCAAACCCCCATGGTATCCGTAACCCGGGATATGGCGTGGGCCATATGGCCGGCCGCTTCTTCGTGGCGAGTTGTTACATAGGTAAAGTCGGGATCACTTGATGCCCCGTGCATAATCAAACCGATTTGAGCCGCCGGCAAGCCACAGATATAACGAACACCGTGTTTCTTGAGTATCGCGAGAACTACATCACTTACTGAACCCTGCATTTCCATCACCTCTTGTACTGTTGTCGATTTACCCGCTGTGTTGCCCGTATACACCGGCTAGTTGGCCGCCATCTATGATCAGGGGTGATCCGGTTATCATGGCCGACTCATCCGAGGCCAGAAACAAAATGGCATTGGCGATATCCTGTGTTTGGGCAATTCGTCCTATCGGCACTTCCTGAGCCATGGCCGACACCATGGCTTCCCTGCTACCGAACATTTCGGCTATGGGATCGAGCATCTCGGAGTCAACATAGGTTGGGTGTACCGAATTACAACGTATATTCAATTTGTGCTGGGTACAGTGAAGCGCTACCGATTTCGTTAACAGGGTGACGCCCCCCTTGCTGGCACAATAGTCCGCAATATCCGGCGCTCCCACCAGACCCCCCAAAGAAGAAATATTAATAATTGAGCCACCCCTGTCATTGGCTTTTATTCCCTTGATACCGTATTTACACCCCAGCATCGTGCCGGTCAGATTTACATCCAGGGTCATCTGCCACTGTTCAATAGAGGTTTCTTCAAAATTACCACTAAAGCCAATTCCAGCCCCGTTGACCACGATGTCCAGTCGTCCAAAACGCCGGATGCATTCGGCAACGCAGTGTTGCCACTGATCTTCTTTTGCTACATCAAGAGCCAGGGCAATCGCATTGTCACCGATATCAGCGGCCACCTTTTGAGCACCTTCTGTATTAATATCAGCAACGATTGTTTTAGCACCTTCTCTGGCCAGAGTTTTACAGGTTTCGCGACCAATCCCTGATGCCCCACCACTCACAATCGCAACTTTACTTTCAACTCTGCCCATGAACTTTTCCTGCTATTGATAAAAGCGCACGGTAAGAATCCCGTAGTTAAGCGGGGCTTACAATAGCGAGAATTACTCAGAACGATCAGATCTTGAGGAGATCAACAAGGCAAAAAAGCAAGATTATCAGTTGTTCGCAATAAGCCGGTATATCAGGTTAGTGCGGCTATGAACCTTTGATTTTGTATAGACTGAACGCAAATGATTCTCCACAGTGCGTTCACTGATGGCCAGGTTTTCGGCAATTTGGCTATTGGTCTGACCCCGGCATACCAACTGTGCGATATCAATTTCGCGCTTTGTCAAACCCAGCACTTTGAGCTTGTGATCACATACCAGTGATTTCTGCTCGTTTTCAAAATAAATAATCAAGCGAACACCCATGCTACCGGCACTGGTCAAGCGTACCCGGGCTCCTAGTTTCTTTGTGCCATGCAGGTCAAACTCTATCCTCGGTGCCGGTGATTTGCCGGATCGATCATTTTCTTCCATGAGTTTCCTGCAAACACGACTCACCGCATTCGGAATACGAACTGTATTCAACGGTTGTCCGGGGGCAACTCTGAGCAATTCACGGGCGCGAGCATCGCAGAAAACAGGGCACAACTCCGAATTGAGAATGACGACACCTTCGCAGGGTAAATCCATCACCAGATTTTCGAGAATTGAGTCACACTCAGTAGCCCGTTCAAGGCTCCTGACCCTCTGCAGGGCTGTGAGTAATCCCGGAATTGCCAGCCGGGCTTTTGCCTGATCGCCCCGGTTGAACGGAAGTGCCCTCTTTGGCCGGTGAACAGCAAGCAGACCAACAGACTTTGTCCCTGAATGCAGTGTTATTCCCAAAACGCTGTGTACCGAAATTGGCCGGAAAAAATCATTATAGAATTCAGTCCGTTCGAATGAACGGTAGTGGACCAACTGATCTGACACAATAACCGGGTCGCGGCGGGAGTACTCTTCATTCAAGGCCCACGAGAGAAATGGATCCATCCTCATGTAGCGATTGTGGTAGTTGGCCAGGTCTGTTTCATCTGCACCGAAGGCCAGGCCATTATCTATATTCCGGTTCTCATCAGAACCAACGACACTAAAAAAAACACTGGTGTCGGCCTCCAGGACCCGCCGCATAGACGCCATCGCCGTCGTACGAAACTCAACAAGAGTACGACAACTCAGAAGTTCGCTATTGATATCAAGGATATCCTTGAAGTCATTTGTAGACAGCTCGACCATTTTATATAGCGTAGTGAATGCCTGGCTACAGGGTGATTATTATCAGTAGTACTATCCCCGTAGCATATGGACAGATTATTTATCTAAACACAATTGAGCCGCTATAAGTATAGCAGTATCAACTTTTGGCTTCACTTTGCTACAAGAATCAAGACAGGCTGTTCGAGAGCTTTTTTGCTGCCAACCCAGGCGAATTTGACGATCAGCCCTGCCTTACCGGTACGCCATGCCGCCACCATTTCCCCTAAATTCAGTAATTGAAACGAACCTGAACTCCTGCCCAACGTGGGGGTGCATAGGTTTGCTCCACCAAACCATTACCGGGAAATGTAATATCGAAGGCATATATCTGCCGTGCATCGTCAAGCAGGTTACGCACGAAAATTGCAAAATCCCAGCGTTCATCACTCGTGGTGAACGAAAGACGGGTATTAACCAGCCAGTTGCTGTCAACCAGTGTGACCTCGGCATTGGTCAACTGTGAGAAATACTTGTCCGTATAAATACCATCAAAACTGAGCCGAATTACACCCTTGGCCAGTTCAAAATCCTTCGCTGCGAAGAAATTGAACGTAGTGTCCGGTGACTGCGGGGCTTCCCGGTTCAGAAGCTGACCACCGATCGGAATATCCTTAACCTCGGTGTCGAGTAGCGCAAGCCCGAACTGGAGATTGATTCCATAACCGGGACTAATTGCAAGCTCGGCCTCGGCTCCATAGATGGTGGCATCAGCATTGGAAAGAATGAATTGGACACCGCGTTGGTCAAATGCCTGATAGTCCTGATAGTCGTAATAAAAGGCACTTAAATTCAAACGTGCGCGACGATTCCAGAAATCCAGCTTACTGCCTATCTCATAGGCATTCAGGAATTCACCGTCATAGCGCACATCAGAAACCAGGGCTGCCCCAGAGAAGCCCGCATTATAGTTGAACGCTTTGTAACCACGGTTATAACTGGCAAACAGCAACCAGTCTTCCGTCATCGAATAGTCGAGTTGGAAGCGTGCGGAAATGCCATCTTCACTGTGTTTATCCGTCACCAGGCCCGCACCTGCAAGTGTCGCCGGGTCAAATGCCGGCGGACACGCCGGCCTGGGTAACAGATTCTCACATGTATTGAGATAGGCGTAGTCTTTTTTATCCTTGGTATAACGGAACCCAAGCGTCATTGTGAGCCTGGATGTCAGGTCGTATTCGCCCTGGGAAAAGATTGACCATGATTTGGTTTCCAGTGTGTAGTCTGCCCATTGATTGAAACCAAGCGGTAAAATCAGAACAGGAATTGGAGCAAGGATCTGATCAAAATTGCCCAGATTATTGATCTGATAATTCTGAAAATATGTACCGTCGATATTGAGATAATAAAGGCCGCTGGTCAGTCGCCAGCGATCAAAATCGGCATTGATACGAAATTCCTGTGTAAAATTCTCCTGCTCGGTTCTCTGACGGAATATGGCAATATCGAAAGGGGTCAGATCATTGTCTTCGCTATAGAAAACGTCCTGCTCGGAATAGGAACTTAGCGATTTAAAAGTATAGTTTCCCGACTGGTATTCAATATCAGCGAAGACAACATATTCTTCGCGATCAAATTTGCCGGGAAAATCAAATTCACCGGTAAATACATTGCCATCAGCATCAATGTAACCCGTGTCCGTGTTCAGTGAGGGGCGAAAACGCCCCAGCGTATCGGGCCCCATATAGCCACCGGTGGGAAACCCACCGCCCGCATCAACGTTGTCCGTTTTCGTCCACTCGCCCTGCAGTTTAATCCGCCAGGCATCGTTTGGCTGGAAAACCAGCTTGGCACGTAAGGCAGTCGTGTCGTCAGCAATACTATCCGGTCCGATTGCGTTTTTGATCCAGCCATCGTTTTCCCGATGATAGATGGAAATCCGCGCTGCCGTTGTCTGCGAAAATGGAATATTGACTACCCCTTCGGCAGCAATTTCATTGAACTCAGCAATAGTGAGGTCGAGATAGCCCTCAAACTCATCCGTGGGATCCCGGGTCAGAATATGTATCAGGCCGCCTGTCGCATTTCTGCCAAACAGCGTGCCCTGTGGGCCCTTGATTACTTCTACACGATTGATATCAAAAAGATTCTGCATATTGCTACTGGTAGATGGCCGATATATATCGTCCACGTACAGTACGGTTGCAGCCTCAATGTGGTGCGAAAAGTCATTCTGGGCAACGCCCCGAATACTGATAAGACCCAGAAGTGGCGCCCCGCCCCCTTGCGTATACCGGAGCCCAGGGGTTTGAGCAGCAATATCATCGAAGCGAATCGCATTGATCTCCCGCAATTGCTCCCCACTGAAGGCGGTGATTGACAGGCCGGTATCCTGAAGATTGGTCTCCCGGCGTGTCGCCGTAACCACGACCTCTTCAAGTACCGCAATCTCGTCAGATGCCGGCTCGGCGGCATACAAAGCACTTTGTCCGAAGCAGAGCGCCCAAGCAACAGCAGGCATCAACAGGCACAGTTGCTTCATGTTGAATCCTCTCATCATGTAACCCTCTCATTGCTACCCGCATCTAGTGTGCCAAGCGATCACTGTCTGCGTAAATAGCGAGAATTACTTAGAAAAGGACTTGGAGAGCATTCGCTGTTGCAATTAAAATCTTCGATGAGTGCCGGGGAAACGTATGTATCATCGCCCGTATCACAGACTCTTTATCTCCGTCTTATGGTTACGGTATTAACCAGCTTGTCCACACAGCCTGTCTGCATCCACGTAATGGCCTCTATTCATGTACAGTAATATTCCGCCCAGAGGGCCTATTGTCCCCACAACGATAGCGAGTGAATAGAGTAGCGCCGCATCATCCTGGAACACATAATCGGTTAACAGGGGAACGAGCATGGGGCCGATAAAGCCACCCAGGAGACCTATAAACACGATATATATAGCACCCATTTGCCCGCGCAGACGACCAGGCGTAATAGCCATAATGGCCGCTGGACCCAGCACCAGGGGTGTGGCACAAAGGAAAATCGTCAAGGCAATGGCTAACAGTGAAAAATAGGCATCACCAGAAAGAATCCCGAGGAAACTGATGGGGCTCATTATAAAGCCGCAGGTGACAATACCTCTGATTTTTGCATCTTCATAACCTCTCTTGGAAAAAAAATTTTCTACTGATCCGGCAAGGAGTGAACCGGAAACACCACTAACGAGTATGACACTTCCAAAACCAAATCCAATTTGCTGAAAATCCCAACCGTAAATGCGCATGAACGTGGCAGGACCCCAGGCAATGATGGCTGAAGCAACGGTCCCCATGCAGGACATTCCAAGAAAAATTGCCAGATAAACCTGCCAATGCTGTCTAATAAAAAGTAGAACACCGGTAATATCAAATTTTTCACTCCCCCCCTTCCTTTCAGGCTCTCTTATCGCAGCGACCAGTGGTAACAGCAACAAGCCGGGGAGACCAACCAGAATGAATGCCAACTGCCATGCTTTGACCGGACCAATAAGCGGTAAAGATACTCCCGTTCCAGATGTAACCATCTCGACTATTGCTCCGCCGATAATGAGGGCCAACCCGCCTCCTATGTGTGTTCCACTTAAAAACAGACCGAACGGCTTTGTACGCTTATCTTTTGGGAAATAATCGCTGATTAAAGTCATCGTGATGGGCCCCAGTCCTGCCTCGCCTGTGGCAACGCCAATCCGGGCCAAAAACAAAAATGTATAGCTGCGTGCCAATCCACACATGGCCGTCAATACACTCCAGATGAAAATGCAGATAAGCAACAGGTTTCTTCGATTCGAATTGTCCGCCAGACGACCAAGCGGAATCGCGAACAGCGTATAAAATACCCCGAATGGCAAACCTTGCAGGAGACCAATCTGAGTGTCACTAAGCAACAAATCAGCTTTGATGGGCTCAACAAGGAGGCTCAGAACAAAACGATCTGCAAAAGCGAGGATTAGCGCAAGTGTCAACATAACCACCGCAAACCAGGCATGTCGTGGGTCCGGCCAATCCTCCGCTGCTTGCGTGTTCTCAGCATCAGCCATATCATCATCCCTCATCATTTTCAGGCCTTATGTGATGCATATTGAGGTGTAAATTTTGCAGGCTGTACAATTTCTTTAGCTTGCAATCCTTTCTCCAATTCAGTTTTCAGAGTTCTGGAAGAGACGTATATCAGCTGATAGTTTTTCCTTTACGAAAATGCTAACATTTCTTTCGGCAAGATACGAATTATTCTGAACAGAAGAACTTATCCCATGCATCAGAAACGACAAAACAATCCCAAATTGAATTCCCGACTACTGGGTGATCGACTGCGTCGCCTGCGCAAAAAGCGCGGATTATCCCTCAATGAAGCAAGCAAGATGACTGGTGTTGCTGTATCCACTCTGTCAAAAATCGAAAACAACAAGATGTCTCCGACCTTTGATGTGGTCACACGAATAATGTCGGGACTGGAAATTTCCCCTGCATTCCTGTTTGGTGATAGCGGGGAAACGACAACGAAACGCACTCCTACTGTTGATCGCCGAGATAAGCCTGTATTCCTTTCCATTCCTGGTGCTGACTATGCAATCCTATGTGCAGACAGTGTTTCCAAGGCAATATTTCCCACGATCGTCACGCTTCAATCTGCTGAACATCATGACCTTGTCGGGCACACAGGTGAGGAATTCCTGATTATTCTCGACGGCACACTGGAAGTATTATTTCAGGATGAAACCCCGATCAAGTTAAGCAAAGGCGAGTGCCTGT
Source organism: Gammaproteobacteria bacterium (assembly GCA_024279945.1). Classification (GTDB taxonomy): domain Bacteria; phylum Pseudomonadota; class Gammaproteobacteria; order Xanthomonadales; family SZUA-36; genus JAJRRA01. Next base: position 1,698 of record JAJRRA010000077.1, on the reverse strand, counting down.
ATTTTGATAGTCATACACCACATTCTATTCGCTCAAGCGGTTCATCTCCTGTTCGTTTTCTTGCAGTAAGCAGCAAATCTGGTTTTGACGACGCCCGCGGCAGCGATAATCAATCCATTTCATCGGTACAAAAATTGCGCGATTTGATACTCAGGTAAACATATTTTTTTGTACCTTACCAGGGCAAAACTTCAATAGCAGCACATCCTGAAGTTTATAACATATTAGAAAATAACTCTATTGATTTTCCTATAGGAAAGTTTATTATTAGACATACAACTAATAAACAATTATAGAAAAAGATTAGATTAGCCTAAGCTATTTTAGTTTAACTGAATGGGAAAACATGAAGACAGGAGCCCGCTGAATGTATAGATATTTTATGGAAAATTTTGCCTGGTCATTTTCAGTTTCACTGGCAATGGAAATGGGGCAAATTAATGAAATCGACCAGGCTTGCTCTCCTTTGCTGGAGTTGCAAACTGAATCTGAGGAAGTTATGGGCGAAGCCTGGCACAAAAGCTGGACTCTAATTGGGGATAAAGTTGCCCGCCAGGGATACGACGATGCGGCCGCCGGGCATGGCTATACCGCCGGTATGAAATTACTCAGAGCGTGCGCTTATTACCAGATAGCAGAACGCCTGATGGTGCCGGGAGACCACCGCCGCAATCCACTCTATCAACGAAGCATTGATTGCTTTTCTGAAGGTGTCAAATTAAGCGGGCACCGCACAAGCAGAGTTGAAATTCCCCAGGGTGACGGAATCATGTCCGGGTGGCTGGTTTTGCCCGAGGGTCCTGGCCCACACCCTTGCCTGATTTACTCCAATGGTTTTGATTCAACCAAGGAAATACTCTACCTCATCTTTCATGAGCTATCCCGCCAACGGGGTATTGCCACATTTTTTGTCGATAGTGAGGGTACCGGAGAGGCATTACGGTTTCATGACATGAAACTCAAACCGGAAACTGAAATCTGGGCCGGAAAGTGCGTTGATTACCTGGAAAACGTGGAACAGATAGATTCTGCACGTATCGGCATAATGGCTTTGAGTTTCGGCGGCTATAGCGCCCCGCGAGCCGCCGCGTTTGAGCCGCGCCTGAAATGCTGCATTTCCCTGGGGGCTAATCCGGTTGGAGACAGAGTGAACCCGGTAGATTTCGAGACGGACTTATCCTCTCCCGAAATTCAGAGCCACTCCGTGTGGTTGACCGGGGCTGAATCACGGCAGGATGCCTGGAAAATATTTGACTCTTATACATTAATGGATGCACTACCTGCCCTGAAATGTCCCTTTCTGGTCGCCCACGGAGAACTGGACATATTAATACCGATGGAACATGCACAGTGGATGGTCGATATGGCTTCCAACAGCAGCCGGGCTGAACTCAGAATGTTCACTGAAGAGGAAGGCGCTGCTGAACATTGTGGCGCCGATGATCCCACGCGAATTGGCGCCTTTTGCTATGACTGGGCAGCCGAGGTTCTCGGAGGCGGCGCCAGAACTGGCCCGCCCGTGTAGTTTCAAATCAAAATTATTTTCAATGATTAGCTTAGCAGTCTGTCGGACTTTCGTCCGAAGTGAGATAATTGTTATCACCTGAGGATTATAACGAGTAAGTGAGAATTTGATGAGCCGTTTTGTCCAGGCCGATCGAAGCCAACCGTTTTTATTGCCGCCGGATCTGCGCGAGT
>JAJRRA010000076.1 GCA_024279945.1 Gammaproteobacteria bacterium | reverse complement strand
TTGTTGGTGACTGCGACAACGAATCATAGGTGCACGCTTTTTAAGGAGTTTGGCTTGTTTTTCGTGCACTATTGTACCATAAATAAGTCATTTAATCCTTTTATATCAGTGTATTATGACTTTCTGAGCAGGCTCTAATTAAGCGATCAGGTAATGTGTAGTGAAACTGGTGCAATTTGCGGCTTAGAGGAATGACGAATGAGGCCAGCTCAATCTGCCTGCTCGATGCGGTGGGGGTGAGTAAACACGGTGGCCCGCTGGCCGCGCACAAATCCACACAATGTGACACCGAAGCGCTCGGCCACTTCGATCGCCAGTGAGGTGGGCGCACTCACGGCCGCGATGATTTCCAGGCCTGCACGAACCGCCTTGGTCACCATCTCCAGGCTGAGCCTGCTTGAGAGTAATGCACCTTTGCTGGTAAAGCCTTCACCGGACAATAAAGTAGCGCCAATCACCTTGTCCAGGGCATTGTGCCGTCCCAGGTCCTCGGCTACCGCGTGAATCCGTCCATCAGCAGAAAAAATGGCTGCCGCATGGGCACCGCCGGTCTCAGCAAAAATGGCCTGGTGCGTAAGCATCTCTTTCATGAGTTGGGAAAAACCCGCGGCATCAAGCCTCAACCGATCCGGTACTTCGCTCAAACCAAAGGTATTTTTTTCCACCACTTCACGGCTGCCGCAGATGCCGCAGGAACTGGTCATGACGATATTGCGCCGGCGGGTCTCGACAGACTCCGGAGACTTCAACTGTATGCGTACCACTCCCGGAGTCTCCTCACAGGACGCCATGGTCCGGATGTCTTCCATCCCCTGGATGATACCCTCGGTAAACAGGAAGCCGGCAGCCAGTGCCAGTGCACCCGAAGCATTGCCGCCGATCAGTCCATCACCGTCTACATAGCCGAGTCCGTCTGCCTCAACCGGGTCGGTGGGAGTCCACATCAATGTATAGGTGCCAACACCCTCCACATCGAGGGTCAGGGCATCTTCCTGTATGACCCGGCAGCTTTGCTCCTCCGCGGCCTGGCCATCGCCGGGATGGTGGCGGCTGTGAACCAGACGGATGCCCGGCCTCACAGAACTCACAGCAATGATTGAACCACAGCTATCCCCGGGACAGGCCGAGACGTGCGGAGAAGCTGATTTGCGGTTCGTAGACACCTGCCTTGAAGATCAGGAGCCGATAGGTATAAAACCCGGCTACCACACCTACCGCTGCAATTAAACTGCTCAGAATAGAGGCTCCGCCGAACCACAGGGCCAGAATCGGCAGTACCATACCGGCGCCGATAACCAGCAAGAAGAAGTTTCTGGCGAATTGCCCCTTGATCAGCAGTTCCAGAGACTGTCGCGCACCGACTGTGCCGTGATAGCTTGAGTGCAACAGGCTGAGCAACACCACTGCGGTCGCGGCAACCAGCACGAGCACCAGTTTACTCAACACCAGCGAAATAGTGCTATCGAAAAACACGCTGAGCGCCAGGCTCACAGCCGCACCGCTGGTCAATGCATAAACAATACTGGAAACCGGCATCAAGCCGGAATTCCACAGCGCTATAGCCGAAGAATGGGACATGGCGAAACCCTGGTAGGTCATCACCAGCAGGGAAGATGCGACAGCCACCAGCGCCACCAGTTTGCCGAGCATACCGCCTCCGCTCCAGCCGAACAGAACATCCAGCACGACCAGTGCTGCACTGGGGACAAACACGACAATACTGATCAGGCCGCGACTGATCCAGGAACGGTCCGGACGCAGGATAGCCCGCCAGGACTTCGCGGGCACACCCATGTGGCTCATGTGAAAGTAGGGCTTGCCGACTCCGGTGCAGAGCAGGCCGAGCACCATCCCGGGCACGAAGCCAAAGTACATGGAGACCAGGAACATGCCCGCCCCCAACTCACCGAAGAAGAACGCGGTGGCCATGTGAAAATCCCAGTAGTTCTGGAACCGGTATCCAAGCTGGAAGCTGTCACCGGAAAACGTTGTCTGATTGGGGGACATTTTAAATCATGCTCCATTAAGTGTTTGTTGCAATTGGCGCTCAATCGACGTAGTAGACTTTGGGCCTGGTGTTCTTGTCCGCCAACGGCGTCCTGCCGCCACGCTCACGAATCAGGCGACTGGGCTTACTGTCGGGATCATCCAGATCTCCGAAAATACGAGCATCGGTGGGACAGGTCACGACACAGGCCGGATCCAGGCCGGCATCCACCCGCTGACTGCAGAAGTCACATTTGACCATGGTGCCGGGAGTGAAACGCTTGTAGCCATCTTTCTCAAAAGGCGTCAGTTCACCGGTGCCGTACAGTCCCTTCTCGAGTGATTCCTGGGTCACCTGGGTGCGGGCATCATACGGGCAGGCCACCGCACAGGCACTGCAGCCAATGCACTGGTCGCCGTCGATCATTACGATGCCGTCGTCCCGCGTGTAGGTTGCACCACTGGGACAGACTTTTTCGCAGGGTGGATCCTCACAATGGTTGCAGAGAGTGGGTATGTAAACCCGCTTCACAGACGGATATACGCCGTATTCCTCACTCAGCGTACGGGTAAAAAACACACCGTCCGGCAGGCTGTTTTCCTGTTTGCAACCAACCACGCAGGCGTTGCAGCCAATGCAGCGTTTCAGATCGAAAACCATTCCCATGCGAGCCATCAGTGCACCCCCTTGCCTTTAGCGATGTGGTCGACTATTTCGTACACCGTTTCACTCTCGTTCTCCTCCATGAGGAACTTGGGCCAGTCATCCAGACGGGTGATCTTGACCCGGCAAGCGCCTTCCGGCTGACCGGTAACGGCATCCGTATTGCGCAGGTCGTAAGGCAACAGGACGTTGAAATGCCCACCGGCACGGTTCACGCTCTTGTTCTCGTTGCGCATTCGTGACAAAGAGTTGGAAACGCCGATCGCATCAGGGTGCATGGTCTCCACACCCATCACACGACCGAAAATCGGTCCGCCATGGGGAGACTCGATCCGGATGATGTCGGCATTGGCAAGCCCTTTGTTTTCCATGGTTTTCGAATTCATCAGAATCGCAGTATGTACCGGATCGCGGAAGACAATATCCTTGATCCAGGGATTGCTCAGGCCCTCACCGAAGTTAAGCTGAATGTCCTTGAAGAAGAAACCGTACATATCGTACTCAGGCGGCTCTTCATGAATGGGATCCAGATCCGGCGTGGGCAGAGGCTGATAGTCATCCCACTCCCACTCGTCAACGAAGGGCACGCCCTTCTCCACCATTGCGGCCTTGAGGTTATCACGCACGTTGAGTAAATCTTCGATGTAGAAATTCAGCCGCAGACCGTCCCAGGGGCGGTAGGCCTTCCTGGACTGACGCTTGGTCGAAGAATGACCGTGTTCGATATACCAGTCGAGGTCCTTGCCGTTCCAGAGCTTGCCTTTGAGCTCAGCAAACTCCTTGTCCGTGTAGTGCCGGTCCGGCTGCAGCATCAACTCGGGCTTCTGGTCGAAGCCGAACACCATGTTGATGACACCGTACCATGCCTCCACCAGTCCGAGACGCTTGGAGAGTTCATAGAAGATGTCCTCCTCGCTCTTGGTATCGTGTAGCGGTTCCGTTGCCGGTTGACGCAGACACTGACCTTCGCTGAAGGGCGGCTCGATCATGGTCATGTTCCACGATTCCAACACATCGTGACTGGGCAGAATGATATCGGCGAAATCCGTTGTTTCGGTTGGAATGATGTCCGAGACAACGATGAAACGCATGGACTTCATGAAGTCAATCCATTTCTCCCGCGGACCCTGCATGGACCACAAGGGGTTGGAGTGACAGATCACCATCACATCCGGCTCAAAATCCATGCCGAACTTTTCCGGATCCTCCGCGACCACCAGATTCAGGTGAGGCGGATTGACTCCGACCGGAAAATAACTGAGCAGATGGTATTCATTGGGTGGATAGCTCATGGGCGGAACCGGCCCCAGTTGGTGGGGTTCACCCAGCATCTGGCCGCAGTCGCCCGGCTGAGTGCGAATCCAGTCAATCATTTTTTCATCCAGATTCACACCCAGGTGTCCACCGGGGGTGTCAATGCTACCCACCATGAAATTGACCATCTTGAAGCTGTGGTTGGCCTGCATGCCTTTCTTGCGGCCCTGGGCACCACGGTAATAGTTGAAAGCTGCGGGACGCAAGGGCAGGGTACGGCCATCAATCTCGATGGTGGCGCCGATCTGGGCAGCCTCGGCAAACTCCCGGGCAATACGCCGGGTGTCTTCGGCCGGCACCGTGGTAATTTTTTCCATTTCCTCGGGGCTGCAACGATCCAGGATATCCCTGAATTTCTGGAATGCAGGTTTGCATTTCTTGCCTTCGACTTCGTATTCGCCTTCAAGAGCGAAATCGCCTATTGATTCATCGTTCCACAGTTTGGCCTGATTGTCCGTTGCATCCCAGACCCAGATATCACCGTCTGCATTACGCAGGAAACGACCATCTTCACCCACCAGGTACGGGGCATTGGTATCCTTTTTCAGGAAGACATAATCACACAGGCCTTCTTCGGCCATCACATGACACAGACTCAGCGCAAACTGGCGATCGGTGGCCGGCCTGATGGGCACCCACTCTTCGGACTTCGCGGCGGAAGTAGACAAACGGGGTTCTATGGTGACCACTTTCATACCCCGGTCTACCCGGGCGTTGGCCATGTGGTAGGAGGAGGCGGCGGCATGAAGGTGAGAGGAGAAACCATCGCCTGTGCCGCAGTTTATCCAGTAATTGCAGTGTTCAACATCATTGATCGACGCAAACGCCGCATGAATATAGCCGTTGGCCGGATGATAGGCGCCACCGCACATGGTGCCGGCGGATTGGAAACAATTGAAATTTCCAAAGGAATAAGGCCAGGTCCAGATATTGAATTTCTGGAAATCTTCCAGTGAGGGCAGAATCTTGCGCGGATCCTCCTTCAATGACTTGCCGATTTCCTCAGCGCAGATATCCAGTGCCTCGTCCCAGCTTATCGGCTCCCACTTGGGATCGATACCAGGCCCTTTTTCCGGATTGGTGCGCCGCAACGGTTGCTTGAAGCGCTGGGGATCGTAGTGGCGCAGGATGGCTGAATTACCCTTGGGGCACAGCTTGCCCATGTTCGATGGGTTGGTCGGGTCACCCTCGATCTTGTTGATGATCCCATCGTCGGTCACATGGATGCGGTTGGTGCAGGAATGCAGGCACATCTTGCAGGTGGATTTCACCCAACGCCCCGGCTTCAGGGAGTTCTGATTAATCTGGGCTTGACTGCTCACTAATAATCTCCTCGCGGCTGTTCGAACTGTTTCTGGGGCAGTAAGGCCCCTCCCGGAATCCGGGCAACTGTTATCGGCTGATTTTTGATCACCGAAAACTTGTCTAAAACTACGCCAAACCACCCCCTTCATGCAAGCCCGAAAACGCAAAACACTGACCTATAAGCGTTCGCTCGATACAACCGATTCAAATCAGGGCCTGATAACAAGCCCTGACTGTCACCTGGTAGTGCTTGACCTGTAGCTGCAAACAGCGCGTATAATCTACACATGCTTAGGATACTGTAATTTCAGGAAACAACCTTGCGACCGTCTTCAGGGCAAATCACTTTGTCTGAAACCCAGGTGTTTCAGACAACCGACCCGGATGCAGCCAGCCGGCACCTGGGCCCGTACCTTTGCCGCCACAAGGTAAGCACACACGACGACAGCCACCTTTTTTTCAAGCACTGCTATTCCAACGTTGGTGATATTGGAATCCACTTGTTGCGCTACGGAGTGGACCTGACCATTTCGGGTAGTCCCGACGATGATTATGATTTGCTGCTGCTGTTGCTTGAAGGCTGGGGAGAACTTACCCAGGGTGGGTTGCACAGCATCGCCGGGCCGGAAAACATCTGTGTCATTAATCCGGACAAAGACATGTCCCTGTCCCTGACGGCGGATCAGTCGAACCTGACTCTGCGCGTACCCAGGCACTTGATAGAAGATTTCATTGGCCGGGAGACAGGAACACTATTGCCTGCCCCGCTCCGTTTTCGACCACCGCCACGACAAAATGGCGATGGATTACGTAATTTCATGTCTTATCTGTGCGGCGAACTTTGCCGCGACAGCACGAGCCTCACCTCAGGACTGGTCAGCCGCCAGATCGAACAAACCCTGGTGGGGTTGATGTTGACCGAACTGCCGCACGATCGCATGGACATGCTGTCAAAAAAACCGGCTACGATATCACCCGCCTATATTCGAGTGGCGGATGAATTCATGGAAGCCCATGTGCGGGAGGCCATCACCCTGCTGGACATTGCCCGGGCCGCCGGAATCAGCATACGCACCCTGCAAAAAGGCTTTCAACGATACCACGGCACTACCCCCATGGCCGCACTGCGCAATCGGCGTTTACTGCTGTCACGCGAAGAATTACTTCGGGCTGACCCCTGTAATCGCAGCGTAACCGCTATCGCCATGGACTGCGGCTTCACTCATCTCAGCAAATTCGCCAGCCTGTTCAAAGCCCGCTTCGGCGAGTGCCCGTCCGAAACCCTGAAACGCAACTGCAGTTCACTAAGTGCTTGATGACCACTCCTCTGTTTTGCGCCGGCGGATCACCGTGCTGGTACTGGAATAAACCGAAACGCAAAAAGGAACACACACGGTCAGCGCCATTTTCGCGATCACCATGGCGGTGACTGAACCGGACAACAACACATCCCAGTAGTTGATGATTATCAGGATAGGCCCCACGACCGCCGCAACCCGGGCGCCGCGCAAAAGAATCGGCGGATCCAGTGCTGTGTCAATCCACTCTCTCAAACCTTGTTGCCCATTGACTGAACAATGGTCCGGAATTCATCGTCACCGATCAGGCCTTGAGCCGCAACGGCGCGTGCTTTAACCTCAGACAATACGGCGGCATAGTCGTCTTTTGACAAATCCAGCCCTAACTCCCGCGCCTTGATCTCTATGCTGACCAGGCCACTCTTCTTACCCAGTACAATTTTGCGTTCTGCGTTCACGATTTCGGCCGAATAGGGTTCAATCGCCTGTGGAATATGAAATTGATTGGCAACGGCGCCGCTTTCGCGCACGAACAGGTTTTCCCCAACCACCGGTTTCCAGCCATCCACCTGATACCCGCCTGCCTGTTTGACCACCCGGGACACCTGGCGCGCCTTGCTCAGATCCAGTTCAACCGGCATATTGTAGAAGCACTGAAGAGCCAAAGCCGCCTCGCAGATATCGACGTTACCGGCGCGCTCTCCCATACCGTTAATGGTGCCCTGAATCCAGCTTGCACCGCCACGAACTGCGGCAATGGCAGACGCAGTGGCCAGCCCAAAGTCATTGTGGCCATGCCAGTGAATGGGCACATCAGGTCCCACGTGACGGGCAATATCGCGAATCAGGTACTCGACAGCTTCCGGGGCACAGGCGCCAATGGTGTCCACTACCGAAATCTCCTCGGCGCCGGCCTCGATGGCCGAGGAATAGACATCTTTCAGAAAATTCATATCGGAGCGGGTTGCATCCACTGCAAAGAAATTAACGCGCATGCCGTTATCTCTTGCGTGTTTGACCGCACTGCTCATGCGCTCCATCACCTTTTGCCGGTCAAAACCATACGCTTTCATCTTGACTTCGCTGGTGGAAATTTCGATCAGGACCTGCTCGGTTCCCAGTTCAATATGGGCATCGAGATCACCGATGACACAACGGGCAAAACCCCATATTTCTGATGAAAGACCGGCCCCGAGGATCCGTCTGACTGCTTCGGTGTCCTGCTCGGAAACACGCGGAAAACCGGATTCAATACGCCCCACACCCAGGTCCGCGAGTTGGCATGCAATCTGGAATTTTTCCTCAGCGGTGAACACCACTCCGATGGCCTGTTCGCCGTCACGCAGGGTTGTGTCATAGAAACGCACGGGCTTGCTGCGATCAAAACCGTCCTGCACTTCGGCACGCTGATTTAATTCACTGATCCAGACCTGGTCCTGGGGTATTGAAGTACTCATTGCTTTTTCACCTTGTCACTGTCAATTAATGTACGGGATTGTCCTGAAACCAGTCATAGATTTCTTCCGCCGTCGTGAACCACACATCCTTGCGCTGGCGCATGTAATCGTATGCTGCTTCGAAATGTCCGATGCGGTGCGGGACACCCATGATATAGGGGTGCACACTCATGGACATAACCCGTGGCTGAGTGGCGCCCTCCTCATAGAGGCGATCAAACTGGGCGGTGACGCGTTCAAACCAGACCCGGGATTCGTGCTGATGCACCACCATCATCGGCAGATCGCTCAGTTCCAGGTTATAGGGCATCGCCACAACCGGATGGCTCCGGGTACGCATTTCCACCGGTTGTTCATCCATCGGCCAGTCACAGACGAAGCGAAAGCCTGCCTCAGCCAGATAATCCAGGCTGTCGAGCGTCTCGTGCAGACCCGGGCCGAGCCAACCCATGGGTGCCTTGCCGGTATATTTTTTCAGTATGTCAAAGGACTTGTGAATAAACTCGCGCTGATCTTCAACGGTGTGCAATGCGGCCTGTTGGTAGCCATGCCCCATGAATCCCCAGCCGGCTTCACGCATGGCGCGGGCCACGGGCTCGCCCGCCCCTTCACACACCCGGGCTGTAATGGCAGCGCTGGCTTTCAGCTTGCGGGACGATAAAGCATCCAGCAAGCGCCAGAAACCCACCCGCATACCGTATTCATGCCAGGCCCAGTTGGGAACATTGGGAATGGTGACGACACCTGCCGGTGAGGTGACATACTCACGCGCGACCGGCTTGTCGATCGCCCACTCTTCCACATTCACTACGGTATACACCGCAACACGCGCCCCACCGGGGAGTTTCCAGGGCTTGCGTCGAGTGATGGCTGAATACTCGAAACGTTCTTCAGGTCGCATCTTGTTGTGCCTCTTTTTATGCTTGGAAATTCAAGCGGTCAACGTGAATTCAGAGGGTTGCGGAGCCCATCAGAGGAGCTGATTCAGGCTCGTTCCATACGCCGGTTTCCGCCTCACTCCCGCCTTCAATCGGCTGGTATAGAGTGGTCCGTTGCTGTGCTTTTCTGCCAATGGATTCAATCAGGGCCTCCATGTCCCGGGGCAGCAATTCCTGACCGTGAGACGCCCCGGCGGCCCGACTGATGCTCTCAGCCATCAGCGTACCGCCGAAGTCGTTGGCGCCTGCCTGGAGGCAAAACAGCGCACCCTGGCGACCCATTTTGGCCCAGGAGGTCTGAATGTTAGTGATATGCGGATGCAGCACCAGGCGGGCCACTGTGTGCATCAACACCGCCTCGCGGAACGTCGGACCGCGCCGGGCGTTACCGCGCCGGTACATCGGGGATTCCATGTGAACAAAAGGCAGGGGCACGAATTCAGTAAAGCCGCCCGTCTCCACCTGCAAATCCCGCAGGAGCAACAAGTGCCGGGCCCAGTGAACCGGCTGTTCCAGGTGGCCAAACATGATGGTAGCGGTACTCTTTACGCCCAGGCCATGAGCGGTGCGCATAACCTCCAGCCATTGCTCCGTGGTCAGTTTGTCCGGACAAATGAGCTGCCGCACTTCTTCATCCAGGATCTCTGCCGCAGTGCCCGGCAGCGTACCCAGACCGGCGGCCTTGAGTTCACACAGCAGTTCTTCAATGCTGACGCCCAGCGTGTGAGCGCCCTGCCAGATTTCCAGCGGCGAGAAGGCATGAATGTGAATATCGGGCTGCACTTTCTTGATCGCCCGGCAAATATCAATGTAGGTCTGGCCGGTGTACCTGGGGTGAATGCCACCCTGCAGACACACCTCTACCGCACCACGTTGCCGGGCATCGAGGGTGCGCGCCTGGATTTCCGTCAGCGGCAGATCGTAAGCCGGGCCACGCAGAGACTCGGCCGAGCCACCCTTGGCAAAGGCGCAGAAACGGCATTTGAAGCCACAAATATTGGTGTAATTGATGTTGCAGGCAATAATGTAGCTAACGGTTTCACCCACTACTGACGCCCGCAGATCATCAGCCGCCGCACAGAGAACTTCCTGATCAGGCCCACGAGCCTCGAAAAGACGGGTGATGTCCCGTTCTTCCAGACGCTTGCCGTCAGCGGCTGACATGGCAGTTCGGTAGACCGTGCTGCCTACCTTATATCGGGACGCAGGTCTGACCCGGAACGCCGGAATTTCAGCCTTGGCTCCCGGAGACCAGCGATCCGTGCGGGGGTATCCACTGGCATCAATACGGCGGAGCACGGGTGTGTGCAGTGCTTCATCGAACCAGGTTTCAGGCCGAACCGCGTAGTCAGGATAAATCGCCAGGCGCGGCAGCAGTTGCTTTCCTGCATCCGCTGCTGCCTTTTCGAGTACACGAAGCTGCGGCCAGGGCGCCTCCGGATTAACGTGGTCCGGAGTCACCGGCGACACGCCTCCCCAGTCGTTGATACCCGATTCAATCAATGCATTCAGGGCACCAGGCGATAGGTTGGGCGGCGCCTGTATATTCGACCGGGCGCCAAAAATCAGGCGCGCCACCGCAATGGTCCAGCACAGGTCTTCGAGTGTCGGTTCGGGCGCATCGGCCATCCGCGTGCCGGGTTTACGGCGGAAATTCTGGATGATGATTTCCTGCAAGTGACCGTACTCATCGTTCATATCCCGCAGGGCCAGCAGGGACTCGATGCGTTCACTGCGGGTCTCACCAATACCGATCAGGATGCCCGAGGTAAATGGTATGTTCAGTTTGCCGGCATCGGCAATGGTCTTGAGCCGCACACTCGGTTCTTTGTCCGGTGAACCGTGATGGGAAGCACCTTTCCGGCACAATCTCGAGGAACTGCTTTCCAGCATCAGCCCCTGGGAAATCGATACGTGACGTAGCGCCAGAAGTTCATCGGGCTCCATCACTCCCGCATTCACATGGGGCAACAGACCCGTTTCATCTAACACCAACCGGGCCATCTCCGCCAGGTAGGACAGGGTCGATGTGTGACCCAGTTCTTCAAGCTCCTGCCGCGCAGAGGAATAGCGAAGTTCGGGCTTGTCTCCGAGGGTGAACAGCGCTTCGTGGCAGCCCGATTCAGCGCCTGCGCGCGCAATCGCCAGCACCTCATCAGCTCCCATGAAGGCATGAGGTAAATGACGTGGTGCAGTCGCAAAAGTGCAGTAGTGACAAACATTGCGACACAAACGGGTCAGCGGGATAAAAACCTTGGGTGAATAGGTCATCAGGGCAGGATGCCCCTGGTCACGCACCGCCGCCGCAGCCCCTTTGAGCAACGGCAGGTCATCGCAAGCGCCAAGCAACAAAGACTCTGACGCATCCGGGCGACTGCCCCGGAGCACCTGGGTAATAACTTCCCTCACCGGATCGATATGCTGGCTAGCCATACCGGTTCGGACCGTCACCCTCGCATTCGGAGTGAGCGACCGGAAACTGCCTGGCGAACACGATCACTCGACCACACCACAGATGCTGATGATGGCCTGGATATACACCTTAACGATATCCATCATGTCACCGATATGTACGTGCTCGCCTTGGTGCGTGGAGAAACCGCCGCCACCACTGCGGATACGGCCGGCTGAGCCGTAGTTGACGGTTGGAATACCGTAGCGGTTCATGTGAGCGGCATCGCTGTACCAGGTTTCTATGCCCATCTTCGGCGGCTCGCCAAGCTGCTGGCTGTGCGCCGCTATGATGGTCTGCACCAACTCATGGTCATCCGGTATGGAGGTGCCGGGTGCAGAGACGAAGATTTCCACCTTGGTGCCTTCAAGCTGTGGATTATCCCGCACCACCGCGCTGACCATTTCACGAACCTCGGTATAAGCCATCGTGGGCAAGGCATCGGGCAGGGTGCGAACATCCAGGTAGATGGAGCAGCCATCCGGTGTACGCGCGCCACGCCAGGGCCATCCGGCCTCAATCGCGGAGACGTTCACCTGGGGACGGAAGTCACCGAGCTGGTTTCTTCCAATGTAATCGGGAATCCACTCATGAATAGCGTCCAGGATCACCCGGCTCTTGTTGATGGCATTCTTTTCTACATCAGACCACGCCGTATGGATCAGGTGGCCGGGTACGGTAATTTTTATCCAGCTCGTGCCGCAGTGACGCGGGATCAACATCATGTTGGTGGGCTCGCCGAGGATACAGTAGTCGGCAACAGCGCCGTGGGTGATCGCAAACTTGGTACCCACGCCGTAACCCTGGTACTTGCGCCCCTCGAATTCGTTAACCGGCGCCTTCTCGATCTCGCCGGCAACACCGGCGATCACCACGTCACCGCCCAGCCGGATACCGGCATTTTTGACCGCCTCCACCGCAGTGACGTAGGTGGCCATGGCGCTTTTCATATTAAAAGTGCCCATGCCGTAGATCCATTCGTCATCGATCAGTGTGCCTTTGCACTCGTAACCGATGCCGCGATGGGCCTGTTCCGGGCCGAAAGAGGTATCCAAATGGCCGTTGAACATCAGTGACTTACCGCCACCATGTCCCTGCCGGCGCCCAACGGTGTTGTAGCGCTCATCACCGATGGGCTGCAGAACCGTATCGAAGCCGGCGCCCTGCAGCACCTCAAACACGGCGCGGGCCATATCACCTTCATAACCGGTGGGGCTGGGAATATTGGTCAGGTCAACCACCAACTGTACCAGGCGGTCGCGGTCGATCTGGTCAACCGCCTTTGCTACAACATTCGGGTCAATTTTATTCGTCATGATCAGTCCACAATAAAGGTCGTGAGAGTGCCCAGTTTTTCGACCGTGGCATCAATGCGGTCACCGGGCTGCAGATAAACAGGATTCGGCATGCCGGCGATTACACCCGGCGGACTGCCGGTAGTGATGATGTCGCCTGGCTGCAGGGTGGTATTGGACCACCAGGAAACCAGTTCAGCGATTTTGTAAACCATGTTGGCCGTATTGGACTTCTGGCGTTCCTCACCGTTGAGGGTGAGCACCATATTCAGGTCATCGGGTTCGCCCACCTCGTCCAGGGTCACCAGGTTCGGACCAAACGGGCAGGAACCATCGAAACTCTTGCCCAGCAGAATCACCTTGTTGGAATGCTCCCGGGATTGAATATCACGCGCCGACAGGTCGTTGAAGATGGTCAGCCCGGCCACATACTCAAGCGCTTCTTCCTTGCTGACCCGGAAGGCTTCCTTGCCGATGATAATCCCCACCTCAATCTCGTAGTCGAGTTGCTTGGTGAAATGGGGTATTTTCACCCCGGCGCCACTGGGCACCACGGAGGAAGGAGCCTCCAGGAAACCGGTGGGGTGCTCAAAATGGAAGTCGCCCCAGTTGTGCGACTGCCATTCCGGTTCATTCCAGGTGGTCAACTCGGAAAGGTGATCGGAAAAATTACAGGAGGTGTGCATGATCTTGCCCGGCTTGGGCACCGGGGCCAATAACTCGATCTCGTCCCCGCCATACAGATTGTCATCCCCGTCGACCACATCGGCTGACAGCGCCCGGGCGCGCGCCATGGCGGCCTCACCCTGCTCCAGGAACTCAATCATGGTAGCCGGCAGTTCACCACCACTGGCCGCATGAAGATCGAAATAGGACTCACCGATCACTACAGCCACGGTTACTTCGCCGCTTGCCTTGATTCGCAGACTTGCCAGTTTCATTGCTTCAACTCCATCATTAATCAGGCCAGGGCCGGGCCAGGCTTGAGATTCGGCACCACGTGCTCACCCATCAGGCGGATGACCTCCAGATTGTACGCTTCAGATTCACCCACCACTTCCAGCAACGGCAGGTTGAGGCCTGCGTCCACCAGATCCTGGGTGATTTCCAGACAATCATCGGGCGTGCCGGAGATGACCGTAAACTTACGCATCATCTCGTCCGTCACCAAGTGTGTAACGTTATCATCGGTGCCGTCTGCGATGGCCTTGCGGAACGGTTCCC
This sequence comes from Gammaproteobacteria bacterium, assembly GCA_024279945.1. Classification (GTDB taxonomy): domain Bacteria; phylum Pseudomonadota; class Gammaproteobacteria; order Xanthomonadales; family SZUA-36; genus JAJRRA01. The sequence continues at coordinate 68,335 of JAJRRA010000076.1, read as the reverse complement.
AGGACTCATCCGGCAAGCCGGAGCCGGCCAGGATAACGTCGTTCTTGATATTGCGAATCTTGTTGACGATATAGGTGCCGGTGTAACTACGGGTCGCATCGCGTGCCTTGTCTCCGTCCTCGGAGCAGGAGCACAGGATCACGCCGCCGACCGGAAAATCGCCTGGCAGCGTGCGTCCCACGGTTGCGGCGCCCTTGCGCATGTTGTCGAGGGCATATCGCACGAATGCCGGAGAGGTCAGGCCGGCCAGCAGCATGCCATCGCTTTCCTTACCTGCGAGCTTTTGCATCCAGGGGCCGGTGGCGCCCACATAAATGGGAATTTCAGTACGCAACCCATCAGCAGCGCGGTCATAGCCCGGCATACGTGATTTGAACAGATTACCTTCATAGTCGTACTGCTCACCTTTCCAGATTCTGCGCATGATCTCCATGGATTCGCGGTGTACCGGTACCGGTTTCGCTTTGTCGATATCGTACTCGAGGTACTCAATGCCCACTTTGCCGACACCGATGCCCATAATAAAGCGTCCGCCGGAAAGTTCATCTATGGCCGCCGCCTCAGAAGCCTGAATGGTCGGGTGGCGCAGGTAGGGGGAGGTGATGCCGAGGCCAACCGGAATATTTTCAGTGACCATCGCCACTGCCGCCAGGGTAGTGAAACAACCCCGCGATTCCAGCCCATACTGCCGGAACCAGTGATAGGCTTCGGCGATCCAAAACCCGCCATTCATGTTTGATGCTTCGGTCTGCCTGGCATAGGCCTGCATGGCCGACAGTGGCTCGTAAGATTTGAAGATAACACCAACTTTAGGGCTGACAGATGTATTCATGAGTGGCTCCTGTATGCGGAACGAATGAGTGTCCAACGCGCACTGCTGCTGCATTGGTTCTGGACTTACCAAAGATGATAAATTCGCACTCCCTGAGGGTCTTGCCCCTAGGGGAGCGCTTTGTTGATTCTCAGTGCATCGCGTATGGCAAAACCTTTGTAAGAGGCCGCTTGCGGCCGATCTGGCACAGCTGCCCGCAAGCAGGCACTTACAGCAGGAAGGAATTTCCGGCTGAGATTATACGCTGCGTAACTCCGCCGTTGCGGCTTCATCCACCTGCTGAGTATTCCGGTCGATCATGTGTTCACTGAGTATCCGGCGGTAAGGACTTCTGGTAGCCATCCAGTTGGCTGACCCTGCCGTACCAGCCCTGAATATTTGTGCTGTCCGGTATCTCCCCCGCCATGCCTAACTGGAACAGGTTCGAAGCCAGCGCCAAATCTGCAATACTTGGCCTCTCCCCTGCAAGGAATATTTTTCCCTGCAGTTCTTTCTCGAGAATATCGGACAATTCGACCATTTGCTCAAGGCCCTGGGCGATCGCCTCCTGGTCGCCTTTGTCGCCCGCAAACAAACGGTTGAAAACGATGGCGGTTACCGCAGGCCCCAAGCGACACTGGGTCCAGTCCAGCCATTGCTCCACAGCGGCGCGAGCCGGCAGCTCCTCGGGATACCAGTCGCTCAGGCCGTTCTTCACGCACAAATAACGGAGAATTGCGTTCGATTCGTGCAGCTTGATGTCGCCATCCAGGAGCGTTGGCACTTGGTGATTCGGATTGATCGCCAGGTAGGATGTGGACTGATGTTCGCCCCTGGCCATATCAACCAGGATGGGTTCATATTCGAGACCCGCTTCTTCGAGCAGAGACACCACTCGCCGGCTATGTTGGGAAAACGGGTACTGGTAGAGTCTGTACATGCTCAATCTCCCGACTTGTCTAATTGCAGGACAAAGTATATATCAGCCAGCAGTATTTTACGGAGTGAGTGAAATATCAACGTCGATTCAATGGGATATCAACGACGATGAACCTGTTTTCACGGTGCTGCCCATCCGGCGATATCGTATTGCCAAATAATAGTGAAAACGGTACTATGAAGTGGTCGCGTTCGCGCGATGCCAAACCATTACAAGCCACCTGAAACCTAATGTCACTGGAGCTGTTATGGGTCTGCGAATTGGTGTTGATGTCGGGGGTACATTTACCGACTTTCTGGTTACTGACGACGACGGAAATGCCGAGATCTACAAGACCTCGACCACGCCCGGTGATCCGACCATCGGTTTATTCTGCGGTCTGGAGAAGGCAGCGGTACACCATGGACTGTCGCTGGACGACTTTCTCAGCCAGGTTCAGACGATCGTACATGGAACGACCATCACTACCAATGCGACGCTGACCGGTGACGGTGCGGTAACCGGTTTTATCACCACAAAGGGATTCCGCGATGTGCTGAATATGCGGCGTGGTTTGAAAGAGCGGCAGTTTGAAAAATATGCGCCGCCACCAGCTCTGGTTCCACGGCGACGGATTCAGGTGGTCGATGAACGAATCACCGTCAACGGTGAGGTAGTGACGCCATTGAATGAAGACGATGTGCGCACGGCAGCAGCCTATTTTCGCAAGCAGAATGTCGAGGCCATCGCAGTTTCCCTGCTCTGGTCCTTCCGTAACCCGATCCACGAACAACGTATCAGAGAGATCCTGGAACAGGAGTTGCCGGATGTCTATCTGTCCCTCTCCACGGATGTTTTGCCCCAGATTCGCGTCTATGAGCGGAACAGCACAACCGCGCTGAATGCCTATGTCGGTCCGGTCCTGACCCGGTATCTGACGCGTCTGCAGGATGAACTGAGGCAGCGTGATTACACCGGCAAGCTGCTGATCATGCAGTCGAACGGTGGCGTCATGTCGCCGCAGGTGGCGCAGCGGTTTGCCTCCAATACGCTGCTGTCCGGCCCCGCCGGTGCGCCCATGGCGGGGATTTTCTATGGCGAAACCCATGGTTTCCGCAACATGATCACCGTCGATATGGGGGGTACCTCATTCGATGTGGCGCTGATCAAGGATGCACAGCCGACCGTGACAACCGAGGGCACCATCGGCGAGCACCGCATCGCGTCGCCGATCCTCGATATCCACACCATCGGCGCCGGCGGTGGTTCAATTGCCTGGATAGACAGTGGCGGACTGCTGGCGGTCGGCCCCAAGAGCGCGGGCGCCGAGCCCGGGCCCGCCTGCTACGGGCGCGGAGGGACGCAAGCAACGGTGACGGACGCACAGGTAGTGCTCGGCTATCTGGACCCAGCATTCTTCGAGAAAGGAGAGTTGCAGTTCGATGTCGATGCCGCCGGCAACGCAATCACCGAACATATAGCACAGCCGTTGAAGATGGACCTCGTTACCGCCGCGGACGGCATCTATCAACTGGTCAATAACAACATGGCGGCTGCCTTGGGCGTCGTGTCGGTGCAACGTGGCTATGACCCGAGAGAATTTGTTCTGGTCGTCGCCGGCGGGGCAGGACCGATCCATGCGGCAGCAATCGCGCGCGAACTGGGCATTCCGCTGATCCTGATCCCGCGCGAGTCATCGGTGTTTTGCGCCGCCGGCATGCTGATCTCGGATCTCAAACATGACTATGTGCATACCTACGCCAGGGAGTTCGACCAGGTGGATGTGGCGGAAGTACAGGCGTTGTTTGCGAGGATGGTGGCAACGGCCCGGGAGACGCTGGAGTCCGAAGGGGTGCCGGAAGGCAAGATGGAGATCAATTATTCCGCCGACCTGCGTTATGTCGGTCAGTTCAACGAGGTGGAAGTCGGGGTACCCGGAGATGGCAATATTTCTGCCGAAACGCTGACCCGGATGGTGCAGGCTTTTCATGCGCGCCACGATGGCCTGTACGGTTACTCCATGCAGGAATCTCCGCTGGAACTGATCAATCTGCGCATTACTGCTTATGGCAAGACGTTCAAGCCGAAACAGGAGCGCTATCCCAGGAGTGACACTGACCCCACCCATGCGCGTCTCGGCAGCCGCAAGGCCTGGTTCGATGGCAAATTCAATGAATTCGCCGTCTATGACGGTCTGCAACTGCTCAACGGTAACCACGTCGAGGGGCCCGCGATTGTCGTCCAGCCGACCACCACCATCCTGGTGCCGCCGGATTTCGACCTGATCTGCGATGATTATCAAAACTATCTTGTCTTCACCAAAGGGAAGGACATCAACGAACTCTGTAAAGCCTTACAGTGAGGTGGGCCGCCAATGGACGCAAAAGTAAAAAATACGCACATCGATTCCATCAAGGTCTCCGTGATCGGTAATCGCCTGGATGCTATCAGCAAGGAAATCGGCCAGACGATGTTACGCACATCGCGCTCACCGATCTTTTCAGAAGCACGTGATTTCGTTACCGGCATCTTCGACAGCCAACTGCGGCTGGTGGCGCAAACGGCCTATATCCCGGTCTTGATGGGCGCTTTGCCCTACGCGGTCAGAAGCATTGCTGAAACCTTCGCCGGCGATATCGAGGACGGTGACATTTTCATCTTGAACGATCCCTATCACGGCAATAATCACCCGCCCGACATCACCATTGCGAAGCCGGTATTCTTCAACGGCGAGATCCATTTCTGGTCGGCGGCGAAGGGGCATCATGCCGACGTGGGCGGTGGCGGCGTGGCCGGCTATAATCCACGCGCGCGCAGTATCTGGGAAGAATGTATCCGCATACCGCCGGCAAAACTGTACATGGCGGGCAAGCCCAACAAGGCGCTATGGGATACGATTCTGCTCAATGTGCATCTGCCCTTTCTCGTCGAGGGAGATTTGCACTGCGAGGTTGGTGCGGTCACCATCGGCGGCAGGAGTCTCGTTGCGCTGCTGGAAAAATATGGGGTAGACCTGCTCAATACAGCGATCGAGGAGATCTTTGCCGCATCCGAGCGACAGATGTGCGCCGTTATCCGCGAGGTGCCGAATGGTGTGTTCAAGGCGGAGCGGCTCATCGATCACGATGGAATCAACAAGGATAAAATGATCGCGGTGCGGGTTAGCATGAGGGTGGACGACGAAGGGATCACCTTTGATTTTTCGGACAGCGACCCCCAGGCGGAGGGTTATATCAACAGCACCATGCCCAATACCGCCTCATCCTGTTTCCTGGCATTATTTACTTCCATCGGCTCTGAAGTACGCTTCAATGAAGGCGCGTTGCGCAAGCTGCATGTCATTGCGCCAATCGGGTCGATTGTCAATGCAGCCGAGCCGGCGCCGGTCACCGGATGCACTATCGCGACGGCACAAGCCATCATCGAGGCGGTCTGGCTGGCGCTTTCGCAATCGGTGCCAGACAAGGTCGATGCCGGCTGGTCACGCTGGTGCGGCCCGGCATCGATGGGATTCAACCCACGGACCGGACGGATGTTTGGTGACATTCATTTTATGTGCAAAGGGGGCGGCGGCGCCTCAAAGGGCCTGGACGGTTGGGAGCACCTGGGCACGGTTGTCTGCGCCGGTGGCTTGCGCGCCCCGGATCCGGAACTGCATGAACTGATTAATCCTTACACGGTGTTGCAATATGAATACTGGCCGGACAGTGCCGGGGCCGGTCAGTGGCGTGGTGGAGTCGGCACGATCTACCGCTGGCGCGTTGAGGCGGACGATATCGCTGTGGCCAATTTCGGTGGCGGGAACCGACCGGAGACGGTACCGTTCGGTTTGGCGGGCGGCAAATCGGCACCGCCGCACGAGTTGTATCTGCGCAAGCGCGATGAAGTCATCGACGTCGATGTGGAGAGTATTTATTCCTACGACAGCGGCGATGTCTTCGAGATTTACGAAAGTGGCGGCGGTGGTTATGGCAACCCACGGAAACGCGAGCTGGAACGGGTGCGTGACGATGTAATGGATGGCCTGGTCTCTGTCGACCGGGCACGCGATGACTATGGTGTGGTTATCGACCCCGAAACCTGGGAAATCGACCATGCGGCGACGGGGAAGTTACGGGGGCTTGCGTAGCCATGGGGGTCGGGACTCCTCAGCAGCAGGTGCCCAGGGACAAGGAGACCCGGAAATTCGAAACCAACTCCGGCATCGAAATCAGGGAAACTTATACGGACGGAGACCTCAGCGATTTTGACCCGGCCACCGATTTGGGCCAGCCCGGTGAATTCCCGTTTACCCGCGGACCCTACGCCGGAATGTACCGGGAGCGAATCTGGACGCGGCGTTTCCAGGTTGGTTTTGGCTCACCACAGGAAAGCAATCAGCGCATCAAGTACCTGTACGAGAACGGCGCCAACGGCTTTGTCATCACCATAGACCTGCCGACTTCTTACGGTTTTGATTCGGACGATCCCCTTGCCGCGGGCGAGGTGGGCGTTACCGGCGTCACCATCAGCACCCTGGAAGACATGGAAAACCTCTACGACGGCTTTGGCCCGGATTCGGTATCCTATGCCTTGTCCATCCGGCCGCCCGTTTCTTCCGTAACACTCGCCATGCTGGCCTGTGTCGCCGAGAAAAAGGGCATACCGCTCGCGCAGGTCATCGGCACCCAGCAGAATGATCCGTTCTACCAGATGAGCGGCGGACCGTTACAGACGATCACACAATTTTTTCCCCTCGACGGCACATTGCGGCTGTGTATCGACAATATTGAATTCATCTGCAATAACATGCCGCGCCTGAACTGGATGGTGACGAACGGCTATAACTTGCGCGAAACCGGCGTCAACGCGATTGAAGACGGTGCATTCACCCTGGGTCATGCCTTCGATATTTTCCGCATGGCGCAACAACGGGGGCTGGACGTCAACAGATTTCCGCTAAGGGCCTCTTTTTTCCTGTCGAGCTCAATCGACTTCTTTGAGGAAATTGCAAAATTCCGCGCAATGCGGCGCTTGTACGCACGCACCATGAAGGAAGAATTCGGGGCCAGCGAGCCGAACTGCTGGCGCATGCGCTTTTCCGTGCAAACTGCGGGCAATACATTGACCACGCAACAGCCGGAAGTAAATATTGTGCGGGCGACGATTGAATCGCTGGCGGCAGTTTTTGGCGGCACGCAGTCACTGCATCTGTGCTCCTACGACGAAGGTCATGGTCTGCCGACCGAGGAGTCATCCCGCATCGCGCTACGGACGCAACAGGTGGTGGCCTATGAAAGTGGTGTGACCAAGACCGTCGATCCGCTGGCTGGCTCCTATTATGTGGAAAGCCTGACCACCCGGCTTGAGCACGCGATCAGGGACAAAATAGCGGAAATCGATGCCCTGGGTGGAATGAGCAGGGCAATCAAAAGTGGCTGGCTCGAGGAGCAGATCAACGCGGCCCGGTTTCGCAACCAAGGTGAAATCGACAGTGGCCGGCGACCACTGGTGGGCGTGAACTGTTTTACCATACCCCCGGAAGAAGAAAAACCGATCAAGGTGCATAAAACAAAGGCCGATGAGTGGGGCAAGCGACGCGCCGAATACCTGCGGAAGTACCGTGCTGACCGGGATCGGCAAAGGTGGAACGACGCTTTGTCTCAACTGGAGTCAGCATGGAATAATAATGAAAACATGGTGCCGGTGATTATGCATGCACTGAAAAACAAGGCGACCATGGGAGAAATCCACGAGGCGTTGCGGCGAGCGCAGAACTGGTCGTTCAGGTGATTCCACATGTGCGGCGGTAGGACACACATTAAAGACACCAGGAGTGATTTCGGTGGGTGAGCAAAAACGCATCTTGTTGGCCAAAATGGGCCTCGATTGTCACGACACGGGTATCGCAACCGTGGCGCAACAGTTGCGCGATGGGGGCTACGAGGTGATCTATCTCGGCCTGCATAACGATGCCGACAATGTGGTTAAGGCGGCCCAACAGGAAGACGTGAATGCCATCGGCATCAGTTTTCTTTCCGGTCAGCATATGGTGCAAATGAAATTACTGATGAGCGCCATGCGAGCGCAAGACCTCGATGTGCCGGTTATCTGCGGCGGGGTTATTCCTGATGATGATAAAAGTGCACTCCGGGTGATGGGGGTGGCGGAGGTGATCAGGCCAGGGACTCTGACGAAAGATATTCTGAAGTTGGTCGATGCGGCGGTAAAAAGCGGAAAGTAGACAATGTGTGGGGACGCGGCCTGTAATAATGACATTGGACGAGATCGTCAGACGTAATGCACTGCGCTTCCCCGGTAAACGGGCGCTGCGGTGCGGTGACATCGCCTACAGTTGGAAGGAACTGGATGCGCGCGTCGACCGGGTCGCCAATGCCTTGCTGGGCGCCGGCCTCAACCGGGGTGATCGCGTCGCGCTGTTGTTGCCCAATTGCCCAGAATACATCGAGCTATATTTCGCCATTGCACGTAGCGGGCTGATTGCCGTCCCCCTCAGTTATCGCCTGACGGTGGGTGAACTGGAACAGATGCTTGGCCACGCCGAGCCCGTTCTGTTCGTGGTTGGAACCGAGTACGTCGGACTGATGCAGAAACTCATGGTGGTTTTTCCGCAGTTACGGGAAAGCTGGGTGGTCGGAGAGGGCGACGCGCGAGACGCCAGACGCTTCGACGATGTGGCTGCCGCGACAGTCGCAACTCCGGTACAGCTTCAAAACGGCCAACATGACACCTTTGCTATATTTTACACCAGCGGCACCACCGGCCTGCCCAAGGGGGCAATGGTCTCGCACTTCAACCTGGAGATGAACAGTTATAACCAATTTGTTGCGGATGGGAGCCTGCCGACGGACATCAACCTGGTCGCGACACCGCTGTACCATATGGGTGCGGTGTTCATGGCGGTCACCTATATGATGCTCGGCTGCACCCAGATCATACTGTCCCGGTTCGAACCCACCGCGTGGCTGAGCGCCATGGAGGAGAGCCGGGCGACGGTCTCCCTACTGATCCCCACCATGATCAATATGGTCCTCAACAAAAAAAACTGGATCGATTTGACTTGTCTGCATTAAGACTGATTTTCTATGGCGGCGGGCCGATGCCGCCGGTGGTGCTGGAGCGGGCGATCGCAAAACTGGGCTGTACTTTTACCCAGGGCTATGGCCTGACGGAAACACTGGAAGCAACGTTCCTGGTTGCCCGTGATCACGTATTGAACGGCACGGAACAGCAACGGCGGCGACTGCACTCCGCAGGCCGGGAAGCGGTCGGCGCCGAAGTGCGTATCGTGGACGATGACGGTGAGGCGGTCGCGCCGGGAGATGTCGGAGAGATACTGGTCAAAAGCCATTCGGTCATTTCGGCTTACTGGAAAGCACCCGAAGAAAGCGCGCGCGTCATTCGTGATGGCTGGTTTTATACCGGCGACCTGGGTTATTTCGATGAAGACCGCTATCTGTTCGTCGTCGACCGCAAAAAGGACATGGTCGTCAGCGGCAGCGTGAATATCTATACCAAGGAAATCGAAAGCGTGTTGTTCACGCATCCGGCTGTCCTCGAGGCGGCAGTATTCGGCTTGCCAGATGATGAATGGGGTGAGGTGGTTACGGCCGTCGGCGTTGTGCGGGACGATCAGGAATTAACCGCGCAGGAGGTCATCGATTACTGTCGGCAGTCCTTGGCGAGTTACAAGAAGCCACGCAAGGTGTTTTTTCAGGCGGAACTGCCGAAAAATCCGAGCGGCAAGGTCTTGAAACGCAAACTGCGGCAAGCCTTGCAGGGGCCGGGGTCAGGTTCTGCGAACCTGCCCCCTTCGTAATTGTAATTGTTACAGCTTGCCCAGAGCCTTCAGTATTTTCTCCGGGGTAATCGGCAGGCTGCGAATCCGTGCACCGGTCGCGTTGTAAATCGCGTTGGCGATGGCGGGCGCCGGAACGATAAGGCAGGCTTCGGCCAGGCTTTTTGCGCCGAACGGGCCGCTGGGCTCATTCGACTCGATGAAAATGGACTCGATGTGGCGTGGCATTTCCACTGCGGTCGGCATTTTGTAGTCTAGGAAATCCGAGGTGAGACATGCCCCGCTCTCCGGGTCGAAAAGCATATTTTCCATCAGCGCAAATCCAATGCCTTGCTGCAAGCCACCCTCTACCTGTCCTTCCGCAGCAGCGGGGTTGATCACCCGGCCAAGGTCGTGCGCATACACTGCGCGCAGCACTTTCACCTGGCCAGTTTCGGTGTCTACTTCCACCTCCACGAACTCGGCTACAGCCGGAGACGGATTCGTGCTGGGCGCCAGGCTGGACAGACCCATGATGGTGCCTTTTTCCTCCAACACCGTTGGCGCTGGCCCCTGCTCGCCAATCACCATGTAGGGCGACTCGGCCCGCTTGACCACGTCGGCTACCGACATCGACCGGGCCGGCGAGCCCTTAACCGTGATCACGCCATTGCATACCTCCAGGTCGTCGGCATTCGCTTCCATGATGACGGCAGCAACCTCCAACAAGCGTTTCTTCGCGGCAGCAGCCGCCACTTTGACGGCATTCCCGGAAGAATAAGTGCCCCGGCTCGCATGCGTTGGCGCATCGAAAGGCAAAGTATCGGTACTACCCGGGGACATCAGCACCGCTCCATCCGCCAGGCCCAGCTCTTCGGCGGCAATCTGGCACAGGACGGTGTTCTGGCCAGAACCGATATCCATGGTCGCTGAGGAGAGATTGGCGGTGCCGTCCACGTTCAGCTTAATGATTGCCCCGGAATGCTCGTAAATGTCCGGAAAACCGACGCAACCACTGACCCACAGCGGATGCGCGGCCATGCCAATGCCGCGTTTCTTCGTGCTGCTGCTACTGCCCGCCCGGGCGCGTTGCGACCAGCCAATGCGCTCGGCGCCGCGCGCCAGGCACTCATCCAGTGCATAAGTGTCTAGCTTCCATTCCGGATTAAAGGGGTGCGGATCGCCACGACGCGGTGTGTTCTTGAGGCGAAACTCGATCGGGTCGAAGCCGAGTTCTTCGCAGATTTCGTCGATCTGTGACTCCACGGCAAAACAGGCCTGCGGCGCACCATAGCCACGGAAGGCACCTCCGGGGATGTTGTTGGTCAGCACCACCTTGCCCTCCCACTTCAGGTGCGGGCTGCGGTAACCGAGCATCAGGCCATAGTGGGCGTGCACCATGATGACCACGGGCCCTTGTGACGCGTAAGCGCTGGTATCGCATTGCGTGCGGGCGTAACGCGCGCAAAAAGTGCCGTCCTTTCGGATCCCGGTTTTAAGATAGACTTTCATCGGGTGACGGGCATTGGTGATGAAATCTTCATAGCGGGTGTGCTTGATTCGCACCGGCCGGCGGGTCCTGGCGCTGAGCAGGGCCGCCAGGGGCTCGGCGTAGACCATGTCGAGCTTGCTGCCGAAACCACCACCGATATAAGGGGGCTGGACAACCTTAACCTGACTCACCGACAGACCCAGCGCGTAGGCCATTCGCTCGCGCAGGCCAAAGAGATGCTGGATCGATGAATATATGGTGATATGACCGTTGGTATCAGTGTCGGCAACACAGACCCGCGGTTCCATGTAACAGGTATGCACGCGCGGGGTTTCATAGGTTCCCTCGAAGATATGGTCGGCTTCCCGGAAGCCGGCTTCGATATCCCCAATGGCGAACGACGGTGTGTCGCTGATATTGTTCTTCACACCGGCGTGGATTTCGGGGGCGCCGTCGCGCGTCGCCTCGTCCGGATCGAATACCGCCGGCAATTCTTCATAGTCGACTTCAATCATCTGCAGCGCCTGTTCGGCAATGGCTGCGCTGATCGCCGCGATGGCTGCTACCGGCTGGCCGGCGAAGCGCACCGTATCACTCAATATCAGCATGTCCCGGACCAGGCCCGCGGAGGTCACCGGCATGAAGAAGATGGGGTTGTAGGGGATCTGTGGAACATCGGCAGGGGTAATCACCGCCTTGACACCCGGCATCTGTTCCGCGCGTGCAGTATCCATGCGCACAATACGGGCGTGTGGGTAGGGGCTGCGCAACAACTTGCCATGCAACATTCCGGGCAGCCTGACATTGACCGGGAAACCCTTGCCCCCGACGACCTTTTCGAATGCATCCTGACGCAGGACGCGCTTACCAACGACATTCATGTTTGTCATTATCATTGCCCTACTTACATTTAATGTAAATCAGTCCCTTGCCGCTGTCCTGATGGCCTCGACAATCTTGTGGTAGCCGGTGCAGCGACAAAGATTGCCGGCGATCCCATGGCGAATGGCGTCTTCGTCCGGGTGCGGGTCGTCGTGCAGCAACTGCTTCGCCGTCATGATCATGCCGCAGGTGCAGTAGCCGCATTGCACCGCACCTTCCCGGACGAAGGCATCCTGCACCGCATCCAACTTCCCATCCGCACCGAGGCCTTCAATCGTGGTGATTTTTTGATGCTGCGCCGACAGGGCATACTTCATGCAGGAATATACCGCCCGGTCACCGATGTGCACGGTGCAACAGCCGCAACCGCCGCTGTCACAGCCCTGTTTGGTGCCCAGGAGGCCCAGGTGATCGCGCAGCACCTCGAGCAACGTCGCATCGGGCTCTACGGCAATTTCGTGTCGATCCCCGTTCACTTCCAGCGAAATTAGTTGTTTCATGTCCTTCCATCCCTTAATTCAACCGGCTCAAGGCCTGGTTCAATGCACGTTTTGTGAATACCCCGGCCATCGCCAGGCGATAAGCGGCCGTCGCGCGGTGATCCGCCATGGGCTCAATATCCTGCCCGACTGCGGCGGCGGCGTGCTCGATCACCTCATGCGTAAGCTGTTGCCCCTTCAGCACCGTCTCTGCCGTGGCCGAACGCACGACACGGTCCCCAACGCCGCCGCCCAGAACAACACGCGCTTCCTCACATACACCTGCAGCGTCCACGCTGATGCTCACCGCGACGTTGACAATGGCCAGGTCGTTGGCCGTGCCTTCGAGCTTGATGAAAGCACTGGCCGAACGGCCCGGAGGCCTGGGCAAAGTCAGTTCGGTGATCAGTTCTCCGGGTTCCAGCGAGTTCTCGAACAAACTCACAAACAGATCGGCCAGCCCGATCTCCCGCTGTGCTCCGGCACCGCTGACGGTCACGCTGCCGTCAAGCGCCAGAAAGGCGGTCGGCAGGTCGTAGAAAGGGCAAGAGGCGGCAAGGCAACCTCCCACGGTCGCCATGTTCCTGATTTGCAGTGGGGGACAGGCGAGCGCATCCCTGACAGCGGCCAGCCAAGCGGCGCTGTGCAACTCCGCCAATTGCTCCAGCGCGGCGAAGGTCACCATGGCGCCGATACGCACATTCCCCACGCCTGAGACCAATCCATCCATCCCCAGCTTGTGAACGTCGATCAGGGCTTCTACTTCAGACAGCAGACCCCGCACCTCGAGGCCGCGTATGAATGTGCCTCCGGCCAGAATCAAGGCATTATCGCCATACTCCGCCACGCAATCATCGACCTGGTGTGAATTTTCCGGAATACAGAATTTTTTCAGCCTGGATAGCGCCATGGGTTCTCCTCTTGCGTACGCAATACACGAAAACTTCCAAGCACTTCCATACGGAACATCCTTGTGATGATGCCCCGCGTCAGCCCGTATCAAAGTATCGGACCGTTATTATCCGGTAATTGCCAATCGTATCACGTCATTGTATTCATTTCCAAGAGCGCCCGCCTGGTGAGCTCATCGGGGTTTTGCTCATGAGACGGCCCAGAATGTCACCGATGTTACGAACGCCTGCACTCTGATCGCAGGCAATCAGAATCTGCTTACTGTTTTCATCGATTTGCCTGGAAAGCTTTCCACAACCGAAAGGCCAGGGCAATTTTGCCAAAAAGAATAAAAATGAACGCCAGGAGCGCAACGATGAGGAGTACACTGAACGGTATTAATGAACGGCGAAGTATTATCGTTGAACGGCTGGCTGTTTTTGCTGCGAAACAGTATTGCGAAACTTCATACAAACCCGGTTGGAAGGTGACTTTCCAGTTGGATGACGAAGAAAATTGCGTGGAAAGCGCCGATGCCTTTTTCGGTATAATATCTCCGGTTGGCTCGTCCGGCTGAATCCAATCCACCGGCTTCAAACGACAACAGTAAAACTTTATTTGTGATGGAAAAATACCGGGAATACTGTCATGAAGGTGAGTGCCGTTGAGTCACTATCGCGCACCACTGGCAGACCTGCATTTTTTGCTGGAAGACATCCTGCAAATCGAAGAGTTGTTCACCTTACCGGACTTCGCCCACGCCGATACTGAGGTCGCACATGCCGTTCTACGCGAAGGCGCCCGTTTCGCAGAACAGACGCTTGCGCCAGCCAATGCAATCAGTGATCTGGAAGGTGCCCGACTGAAAGATAGCCGGATCCTGTTACCGGAAATATTCGAGCAGGTCTGGGACACTTTACGCCGGGATGGCTGGCTGGGAATCGACCTGCCAACTCAATACGGTGGGCAGGCGCTGCCCCGGCTCCTGCAGGCGGCATTCGCGGAAATGACCAACGGTGCATGCATGAGTTTCTGCATGCTGCCGCTGATGTCACGCGCGGCAGCACGGCTGCTGCTGAAACATGCCACAGCGGACCTGATCGATGAATTCGTACCTGCCCTGGTATCTGGCGAGACCACTGCCACTATCTGCATATCTGAACCACAGGCCGGGTCTGATGTGGGACGAATTCAGACCCGGGCGATACCGGTCGGTGACGGCAGTTTCCGTCTGACCGGCGGCAAAATCTGGATCAGCTACGGCGATCACGGACTGACGAAACAGATTGCTCACATGGTGCTGGCACGTACTCCTGAGGCGGCACCCGGCACACGCGGCACCAGCCTGTTCCTGGTGCCGAAACGGTGCACGAACGAATCACCATCACGTCCGAACGGTGTCCGCGTGCAGTCAATCGAACACAAAATGGGCCTCAAAGGTTCACCCACCTGCGTACTCGAATTTGACCATGCGCTGGCCTGGCCGGTCGGGCCGGAAGGTCGCGGTTTGATCAGCCTGTTCACCATGGTAAACACCATGCGCCTGGAAGTCGCGCTGCAGGGTGTCGCCATCGCCGGTGCAGCCACTGCCCAGGCCTTGCGCTACGCCACAGAGCGTTGCCAGGGCGGGCCGTCCGACGCGGCGCCGATTGCCATCATCCGTCACCCGGATGTGCGCCGTATGCTGCTGACCATGCGCGCGCGCACCGAGGGGCTGCGCGCCCTGACGCTGGAGGCTGCACGCCAGCTTGACCTGTCCGAGCACCATCCGGACCCTGAGCAGCGCCGTACCGCCGGCACGCTGGCAGACTGGCTGCTGCCGATCTGCAAGGCCTGTGCAACGGAGGCAGGCTCTGAGGTCAGCAACCTCTGTATGCAGGTACACGGCGGTTATGGCTATGTTCGCGAGACGGGAGTCGAACAGTATGTACGCGATGTGCGTGTCGGCGCCATTTACGAGGGCACCAACGGCATCCAGGCGCTGGACCTGGTCTCGCGCAAACTGATCCGGGATGGTGGACAGCGATTACAATTATTCATCGAACGTATCCGTTCAGACCTTTCGCGTACGGTGGGTTGTCAAGATGCCGCGTCCATACATCGGGCTTTGACTACGGGATTGGAAGGTCTGGAACGTTGTGCGCATTACCTGTTGCGGCCGTCATTGGAACCGCGCGACAGCGCAGCCGCCGCCACACCCTTTCTGAAGCTGGCCGGACTGGTCGGTTGCGGCTGGATGTGGCTGAGGATGGCTGCCGCCGCGAACGGTGACTCGGTGCTGCATCAGAATAAGCGCAATACCGCTGCCTTTTTCGCCCAGCATTTAATGCCTGAATCCGACTGGCTGGAACGGCAGATTTTTGCCGGAGCAAAAAACCTGGATGCAGTCCCCGACGATGTCTTTTGTGAAACCTGAGTGACCACCATGACCGGTTTGCCCCGAATCCATCCAACTGTAGTACATATGCTTGCCGATGCGGCCAAACGCTGGCCCGACCGTGAGGCACTGGTCTGCGGCGAGGACCGCCTGAGCTACCAGGAATATATTGCTGCGGTATCCGGCTTCGCGTCCGAACTGCGTGAACTGGGCGCTGCCGGGAAACGGGTTGCCTTGCTGATGGGTAATTCCATCGATATCTGTATCGCGATGTTCGCCGCCCATGCCGCCGGCGCTCAGGCCGTGCCGCTGAACCCCTTGTACACAGCTTCAGAACTGGAGCCGATACTCGCCGATGCACAGGTTCAGGTTCTACTCCATGATGTCCAGACCGCTCGGGCCGTCACAGCCGCCACCTGCAAGTTGGGCATTCCGCATATTATGGAACTTGGGCCGACCGCCGGGCGGAGACTGACCGACAGCACCGGCGGGGGGCTGCCCGAACCACAACCGCAGCCACAAGATCTGGCGACCCTGCAATATACCGGCGGAACGACCGGTGTTTCGAAAGGCGTCAATCTCAGTCATCGCAATATCGCAGTGAATATCAGCCAACGCGAAGCACTGCTGCCGACTGCGACGCACGGCGAGCGCATCCTGTGCATATTGCCGTTGTTCCATATCTATGGCGTCGCTATGTGCCTGCACAATGCGGTCTACGCCGGTGCGACACTGGTGATACTACCGCGTTACACAGCAGAAGCGACTTTTGCCTTGCTTGCCGAAGAGCGTATCTCGATCCTGGCGGGTAGTCCGACGGTTTTTACCGGCCTGATGGCCGATGCACGATTTACCACTCTGGATTTCCCCCACCTGTCCCTGAGTTATTCGGGGGCTGCGCCCTTGCCGGGCACATTATTGCAACAGTGGGAAAATGCCACCGGCGCCCCGGTACTGGAAGGCTATGGCCAGTCTGAATCGGGTCCGGTAATCAGTTTCAATCCGCTTGCCGGAACAAAAAAAGCCGGCTCGGTAGGGCTGACTGTACCGGAGACTCTACTTGAAATCGTCGATGCCACCGACGGCACCCGCGTACTGGATAGCGGTCAGCCCGGCGAAATTCGTATTCGCGGTCCACAGGTGATGTCCGGCTACCGCAACCGTGCGCAGGAAACAGCACAGGCCTTGCGCGATGGCTGGCTGTATACCGGAGACATCGGCGAACGGGATGAAGACGGCTATCTGTACATCCGCGACCGCAAAAAAGACATGATTCTGGTTTCCGGCTACAACGTCTACCCGCGCGAGATTGAAGAAGTCCTGCACCGGCATCCGGGCGTACTCGAAGCTGCTGTTATCGGCATACCGGACGCGTATCGCGGTGAAACCGTATGTGCATATGTCACACCTGCGTCGGCCCCCGCGGTCGATGCCTACCAACTCGATGTTTTCTGCCGCGCGCACCTTGCGCCCTATAAAGTGCCGCGCAGCTACGAATTCCTTAACGTGCTGCCAAAAACCGGTGTCGGTAAGATCGACAAACTTGCGTTACGGCAGTTGGCAAACCAGTGATGAAACCAGATACCAGCTACGGAGAAAGCCCATGAAATTCAGCTGCATGATATGGCCCCATTCGGGAAATGGCGTGGACCCGGTAGTACGCCTTGCGCAAACCGCCGAAGCCTGTGATTTTGAAACGGTTTATGTCGGTGATTCACAAATGATATGGAATGACGTGTGGGTGACACTCGCGGCCTGCGCGGTGGCGACAAAAAGAGTCCGGTTGGGAACCGGTGTGACCAATTTGGTGACACGGCATCCGGCGGTGACGGCCAATGCTGCAATGAGTTTGAACATGTTGAGTAAGGGTCGCGCGGTCCTCGGCCTGGGTGCTGGTGATTCAGCCGTGCGCACAGCAGGTCTGTCGCCCGCCCGGTTACCTCAGATTCGTAAACGGATAGAATTCGTACGTAATCTGTTGCAAGGGCAGGAAGTGGATGCCCTTGAATGGGGAGTCGATCGCGAAGAAAACACCTGGGGCAGTGAAACCAAAATACGCATTATTGGCGCTGATGAGTGGGGTGAACTGCCCATTCAACTGGCTTGCATGGGTCCGAAATCAGTGCGAGCCGCCGGGGAAATTTGTGACGGTGTGATTGTCGACGGCCATATGGGCGGTAATGCCGAGGGTGTGAGAAAAACAGTCGAGTCAGCCATTGAAGGGGCGAAAAGTGTGGGTAAAGATGCGACATCGTTACGTTTCATTGCAGCCATCGATGCCGCGATTGATGACGACCGCGTCAAGGCGCTGGACGAAGTCCGGCCCACTGCAGCCCGCAATATTGCCAACAAGCCCTGGTTGCCCGACACGCTGGGCGTGGAACACGCCGATGTGGTTAAAAAAGTAACCGAGTCATACAAATTCTATCAGCATCTGGATTTGACGGCGAAACACAAAGCACTGGTCACTGACGAAGTTGCAATGAAGTGCTGCATTGCCGGCACGCCGGAAGATTGCATTGCCAAGGGCAAGGAACTGAAAGAGGCCGGGATCAATGAAATTTCCATCTTCATTACTTCGCAGGATGAAGAAGGATCACACCGGATCCTGAAGCGGTTTGCGGAGGAAGTTTTTCCACACATATAGGCTGCCCCGAACTTATTCCGGGTGCGGCAGCTTGAGATTCAACTCTTCAGAAATGTGTTGTGTATCTCTAAAAACAGAACCCCGGTAAAAGGCCGGGGTCCGTCAGCAGTATGATGCCACCCAGAGGTGGCATCATTATTTTATAGTTCTGCCTGGTTCGTCAATAACTATATCGAATAGAAAAACCATACCAGCGTGGCGCGCGGAACGATATTTCATTACAGCCGCAACCGGTTGCAATATTGAAGCCCTGAATACCGGCTTTTTCATCCGTCAGGTTGTTGATCTTGAATCGTGCTTCCCAACGACCATCCTGGTTAGCCCAGCCCAGCCCCACGTTAACCATGACATAGCTATCGAACTTATCGGCATCGAAGTTTCTCAAATTATAGTAAAACTGATCCGAGTAGCTGACATCTCCGCTAATGTTCATCAGGCCATTGAACACGGGCCACGCATAACGGAGCATGGCAGTAGCCTGAAACTCAGGAGCGTAGGTCGGATTGACATTTCGGGTGTTGGAAGATCCGATAAGAAGCGGGACATCTTTTACGGTCGCGTTATACCAACTCACGCCCAGCAAGGCATCAAAACCATCAAATGGTGAAACCTGCAATTCCAACTCAGCACCGTAGTTTTCGGCATCTGCATTAATTACCACGCCACCGATGCCGGTAAACAAAAATGCCTGATAGTCTTTATAGTCGTAATAGAAAACAGAACCGTTCAGACGGGCTCTGCCATCGAGCATGGTGTACTTGAATCCGCCTTCGTAGTTCCACAGAATCTCTTCCTTGTACGGAATGCCATCATTTCCCTGGGCGAACAACAATGAAATATAGGAGCCGAGCAGAGGGGCATTGAAGCTTCCGGCTTTAACACCACGGTTTACGCCGGCATAGAGCAGCAGATGATCCGACGCCGTGTAATCCAATTGCAGTTTTCCCGCCCATAAGGTATCTGACGAACTGCCAGCATATTTGGTGGCAAGTCCAAAGGGCAGTGGCGGCAGAAATATTGGACCCTGATGAATGGTGCGGGCATCGGTGCTTCCAAAATAAAGGCCTGATTGCAACTGAAAATCCTTTTCTTCCTGGATAATCCGCAAGCCACCAATCAGCGTGAGTTGATCAGTCAGATCCCATTCATACTGGCCAAACAAAGAGTAGGAATCCGTCTTCAGCAAAGCGTCTGTGCCCACATCCATTGCAGGACCCGCAACGCCTCCCTTTGATATTTTGAGGCCGTTATCCGAATCTGACTCGATATTAAGATAGAAAAACCCAAGCACCCAGCGACTGCGATCTGTTTCACCATTCAAGCGTATTTCCTGAGTGAAACTGTTTCCATCCACACCGGCATAGTTCGCCAGATAATTGGCGGGACCGGAATCCACATCGATAAAAACCAATTTCTCATAGCTCTTGTAATCTGAAATCAGGGTCAGATTCATGTAATCGTTCAATTCATAGGCGATATTGAGATTAACGCCCCAGGTATCAACAAATGCTGAATCATCAAAAGCAAAGTCTCCGGAGGTTTTCCAGCCCAAACCGTCCGGGTCAATATAGCCCCAGAAATCTGCACCCGCTGGCCGTCCGACATCAATCAGTCCATCGGGTCCAAAGGCGCCGGTTACATTATTGAAGAAATCATCCGGAACCCCATTATCATCCGAATCAGAACCGCAGTCCGAGCCATCAGCACAAATAGTCCGGCGGGTTTCATCAGGACCTACATCAAGTGAATTGGTCAACTCCCCATCCGCGTTATAGACACCAATGGTGGGTTTCGACTGATAGGGTCCGGTAGAAAGGTCTGAGTTTACGATGTTGACGGACATGTTTACCGACAATTTATCATTGGGCTCAAACAGCAAAGAACCGCGGAAGCCGATGGTGTCATCGTCGCCCATATCAGCCCCGGCCCCAGGTCCCGGGGGCGCACCTACCGCATCCAGAGGATAGAGGTTATCAAGATAGCCATCGTGCTGGTTGTAAATAAAGGCCACACGTGCGGCCAGGGTATCGCTTAAAGGGCCGCCAAAAGCGCCTTCAACGCGTTTTTGATCTGCATTTGCGGACGTATCAAATATGCCATAGGTTACATCCAGATAACCTTCGGCCTCATCCAGGGAAGGCTTGTTACTGACGTAATGAACCAGGCCACCGGTTGCATTACGGCCGTACAAGGTTCCCTGCGGGCCTTTCAGTATCTCTACACGCTTAATATCAAAAAGGGCGAACGACTGTGCCTGGGCAATAGCAATATAGCCTTCGTCGAGGTAGACGGCAGTCGGCGCCTCAATGATGTCGTTGAAGTCGTTCTGGGTTACGCCACGGATGGTAAATTGCGTGTTTTGCCCTGCAATGTTTCCACTGATATGGACGCCGGGTGTAAATGCTGCGATATCAAAACTGTCCTCTACACCCAATGCCCTCATTTGATCGCCGGTGAAGGCATTAATGGCAATACCAACGTCCTGCATACTTTGTTCACGCTTCTGAGCCGTGACTGTGACTTCTTCCAGGACATTTTGGGCGCTTGCTAAAACCGGCATACCAAGTGACGTAATGCTGATTGCGAACAATAAAACCCATTTGAAGTGACTGTGCATTATTACTCCTCCCGAGAGCTATTCCAATGACCGATCATTATGGCAACTATATAGTGATTCTGAGAATATCTTGTAAATATTTTCCTGAGCAGTCCGTGTAAAAAAACCGTTTTTCTATTCGCCATAAAATGTTTGACACCCAGAAAATAGGCACTGATTCCGGAAACTATCAAAGATATTAGGTTTGCGCAGCCCTGGGGTCTTGCTCCTCGGGGACTTAGTTATTGATTCTCAGCGCAACGTTTTTTGTACCACTGGATAATTTACCGGATCAGGACTCCTCCAGCCTGAGGTCAGGATACTTTCCCAGCAGGGTGATTAATACGGTGCCCAGTAAAACCACCCCGGTCAACACCCAAAGCACTCCTATGTAGTCCCCCGCCTTGTCATAATAGCTACCCATTATCGGCGGCCCAAACGCCGATCCGACCTGAAACGCGGCAAACATGATGCCGTAATTCAGCGCGAAGGCGCGCGGCCCAAAATAACGGCTGACGATATAGGCGATCTCGCTGATCTCCGAACCGGTTGCCAGGCCCACCAGCACGGCGGCGACAAACACCATATAACCGTCTGCGCCAAGCGCCAAAATCACCATGCCCGCCACCAGTCCGAGCAAAAAGACTGCAGCGACATACGGTGCGAAGAAGCGATCCATCAGATAACCGGCAAATATACGGCCGAAAATCAGACCCAGGCCCAGGGAGGACATACACAGCGCAGCCACCCCGGGGGCGACACCACGGCCAATCAGCAGGGGAACCAGGTGTGCCAGAATGCTGGTAATGCCAACACCAACCAGTAGAAATGAAATCAGTATCAACCAATAACTTCGGGTTCCGGCCGCCTCTCTGCCCGACAAGCCAATGTGGGATGCCGTGACCGGTAGCTGATCGCCGCCGTTGCCTGCCGCATAGTTTGGGGGATCTCCATCCGGGCTCAGACCCATCTCGCCGGGCGTTTCCCGGAGCAGGAAAAACACCATGGGCAATGCAATGAATACAATGGCCGCTGCAAAACCCAGGTAAGCCATACGCCAGCCATGATGCTCGATCATGTACTGGGCAAAAGCCGGAACCATGACCGCGCCAACGCCGAAACCGGCCAGTGAAATACCCAGAGCAATACCGCGGCGGCGTGCAAACCAGGCGATAATAACCCGGGAATAGCTTTGTGGCAGAGTACCTGCACCCACCATCGGGATCAGCAGAAACATAGCGTAGAAGTGCCAGATGTTACCGCCAAGAAAAACCATGGAAGCAACGGCAAGGGCCATCAGAACCGTTGAGGGAATCAGCACCCGGCGAACACCCAGGCGGTCGACAATAAAACCCAGGGAAGGTGAGGCGATCACGACCGCGATGTTGGTCATGGTCAGAGCGAAGGACATTTCTCCGCGCTGCCAGCCGAATTCGGCTTCAAGCGGTTTGACAAAGGTACCGAAGGCAAAGACTGTGAACATGGCGTAGCTCAAGCCCATGCCCGTAAAGGCGGCCGCCACATTCCACCAGCCGTAGAAAAACCCTGCGGACACTTTGTTATCCGGCATTCAGCACCCGTAGCCAGGATGACTGCGCCGGCCGACCACTTCCCCCATGTCGCGCCCAAGGGCGCTCTTACACGTAAGAGGCCGCTTGCGGCCGACCGGTGCAATGAGCGGCCAGGTCAGCATCGAAACCCACTCCTCGACTCGCCATACACAGGCGAGTGTCGGAACAAATACGGATCAGCTACGGCTTTCCACCTGCACCATCCCTTCACGGTTCGGTTGCTGCAACATGTCGAATACGGCATTGGATGAGCAATGAGAATTACGCACGATGACGCCCTTTGCAAAGAGCGCATCCTGCACCGCCGACGCGATGGAGTGCAGTGCCGCACCACCGCCCTCACCCATACCTTTTGCGCCGTTGTAGCTGAACGGTGAAGGCGACTCCCGATGACCAAATTTAATCTTTGGAATGTTGTTGATGGTGATGGGCGCATAGTCTGTGAAAGACCCTGTCAGCAAGTTACCACTGTCATCATAGGGCATATTCTCCAGCAATACGGCACCCAGGCTGTGGGCGGTAGCGCCCTGCACCTGGCCATCCACGACCATGGGGTTGATCACCTTACCGCAATCATCGACGATGGCGTAATCAAGAATTTGAACGCGACCGGTATCCGGGTCGATTTCAACCACTGACAGATGCGTCTGCATCGCGTAGGTCAGGGTCAGGTTACCGAATTTCTTGTCCAGGTCCACGGGATCAAAGGGCGGACGATAAGTGTAACGGCAATTCAGGTCGAGGCTGCGAAGTTCTTCCGGCAACTGTGCGCTGTTGGCGTTAACCAGATTTGAAAGCATCCAGAAGTTGATACAGCGGTCACTACCCTTAACGCGTACTTCCGGTCCCATCTCACCGATGCCAAACTCGAACTCTTCCCCGACGGCGTCGAGGGCAAAAGCAGCCAGAGTCTTCAACTCTGCCTTGAGTAATTCGACAGCGCCGTGCACGGCTGACAGTCCGGTTACTGCGAACTGGCTGGCATAAGTACCATTTTGGCCCGTGTGGACGTTCCGTTCCGTATCGAATCCAATGGCGACATTGACCATGTCCGGAATGAGGCTAAGTTCCTCAGCCACTACCTGGGCCACCACCGTTTCATGACTTTGCCCGTGTGGGAATGAGCCGACGGTAACACTGACCGAGCCGTCAATATCCAGCTTGGCGATCGCCGGTACGGCATTTCCGGAAAAGGGTGATTCCGGATTGACTATTATCGACTGGCCAAAATTATTGGTTCCTGAATCCAGCGTGGTGCCGATTCCGATGCCAATAAGACGGCCCTGCTGTTTCGCTTCCTCTTTTTTCTGCTGCCACTGATCCCAGCCCAGCAGATCCTTGGCCTGTTCCAGCATCAAGACGAAGTCGCCGGAATCATAGACACACCCGTTAGGGGTCTCGTAGGGAAACTCCCGAATGTAGTTGCGAACCCGCATCTCGTCAGCAGGAATACCCAATTCGAGGGCACAAATATCCACAACCCGCTCCATAAACCACATGTGCGGAAGACGCGAATAACCCCGGTTGGGCGCTGCCGGCCCTTTATTGGTAACCTCCTGGGAAAAATCGATACGGATATTGCGCAGTTTGTAAGCGGCGGGCAGAACCTGGGCCCATATCACGGCGCCGAGAGGTTCGTAGCGCGTGTAAGCACCGCAGTCGTCGACGTGGCGGGAGCGAAGGGCGGTGATGACACCGTCCCGGTCCAGCGCCACCTCAGTGTCAAAGTAGCTGCGCTCGCTGCCCTGCGTGCCGGCCTGCATATGCTCACTGCGGGTCTCAATCCATTTCACCGGACGGCCGCCGAGTTTGCGCGAGGCAATCGCCGCCAGTGTCATGTAAGGGTAATTGCCAATCTTGTTGCCGAAGGAACCGCCGATATCCACCGTGCGCAGACGGATGCGATCTGCGCTGACTCCCAGGGCCAGACTGACCATGGTGATGGGTATGGTCATGTGTGTGTTGGAGAGAAAGTCGATGCCGCCCAGGGCATCGTTCCAGGTGGCCACCACAGCGTTCGGTTCCACAGCAGTGCTGCCGAAGCGATGAAAATGCAACTTGTCTATCTTCACCACATGGGCTGCCTCAGCGAAAGCAGCGTCAACGTCGCCGTACTCGTATACGCCCTGCCAGTCCACATTGGTGCCCATCTGCTCATGCACCAGGGTCTTGCCCTCCAGCGCCTGTTCGCAGTTGATAACCACATCCAGGGTTTCGTACTCTACATCCACCAATTGCACCGCATCCTGGGCCAGGCTGAGCGTTTCAGCCACCACAGCTACCACCGGATCACCCTGGTAGCGAACCGTCCCCACTGCCAGTGGGTAGTCCTCGATAAGCGCGCAGGCCTGTGCTCCGATCTGCAGGAAGGGCTGGATCTGACCGGCGAGTTCCTCTCCGGTCAGGACGCACATGACACCGGGCGCCGCCTCGGCTGCTGTCGTATCGATTTTAAGAATTTTGGCATGGGCGTAGGGTGAACGCACCAATGCCATGTGATGCGTAGCGGCAGGTTTGTAGTCATCGACAAACAAGCCTCGCCCCCGCACCAAGCGGCTGTCTTCC
Organism: Gammaproteobacteria bacterium; assembly: GCA_024279945.1. Taxonomy (GTDB): domain Bacteria; phylum Pseudomonadota; class Gammaproteobacteria; order Xanthomonadales; family SZUA-36; genus JAJRRA01. Next base: position 43,328 of record JAJRRA010000076.1, on the reverse strand, counting down.
TTGCGGCCCATCGCTTTGTCTTTACGTGTGACCTGCAGAATACTGCTGATTCGATCTCTGGCCTCCTGCTGCTCCTGAAGCACATCATCCGGTTGTGCCGCCAGTCCTTCAGAGGCCTGGAAAGTCTCTTGCGGCGCAGTCGGTTCGGCTGCCTGCTCGACTTTGGGTTCACCACGCAGCCAGTTGAGTAGCCGCGTCAACCAGCCCACGTGCTCCGGCGGCAGGATAACGGGCGGAGCACCCGGCGTCATGCCCTGTTGCACACTGAGGATCAGCTTGTTGATCTCTTTTTCTGCATACCCTTTCAAACCGCCGCCGGCCAGGGACAGGATTTTGCCTGCCAACTCCGTATCACTGGCCCAGTTAATCTGCGTGCCACCATCCGGCGTATCTTCCAGGTCGAATGTGTAGCTGATCTGGTACGCGCTCTGCATGACTTTCCCGCGGCCGACATAGTGGGCGCGTAAGGGCGGCTCGGATTCTTCCAGGGTCAGGTCAGTCGATGCGGTACCACGGATTCTGCCGACGCCGACTTTGATCCGTACATTGGCGGTACGCTCATCTTTCATCTCCATGCTGCGAAAGGTGGGAAGCATGGGAGCAAATTTCTGTGGATCGCAGAGAACTTCGAATACCTCTGCGCGTGGAAGGCTAACCTTGAAGCTACCTTTGAATTTCATCTCCATCTGTCAAGCCTCCCGCAGATCTTTCGCAGCGGTCTGAACCGCATTGATGATGTTCTGATACCCGGTGCAGCGGCAAAGATTACCGCTGAGACACTTACGGATATCCTTGTCCTCGGGCTCAGGTTTTTCCGCCAGCAGCACCAGCGAGGACATCAACATGCCGGGCGTGCAGTAGCCGCATTGCAGGCCGTGCTCAGTGGAAAAAGCCTGTTGCAGAGGATGCAATTCACCCTCTTTTTCCAGCCCCTCTACGGTAAGGATTTCACCACCGTCAGCCTGTACCGCGAACAGGGTGCAGGACTTCACTGCATTTCCATCCAGGATCACAGTGCAGGCGCCGCAATAGCTGGTGTCACAACCGATGTGGGTGCCGGTCAGGTTGATCTCCTCGCGAATGAACTCCACCAACAACATGCGCGGTTCAACCTCACGCTTGTAACACGTTCCGTTAACAGTGATTTCCACTGGAATCCGTTGTATTTGCTCAGACATATTCGTGATTCCCCATGATCTGTGTGCCCGCCGCCCGCTCAATGGCCCGATCCGCTGCCTGCATGAACAGGGAACGAAGAACGGCGCGCTTGAAGTCCGATGATCCGCGTGCGTCCGCTGGCGGATCCGACGCTTCTACAATCGCTTCCGCAGCCTGCTTAAGCAGTTCCGAAGTCAGAACCTTACCGCGAAGCAGGTTTTCAGCCTCGTCTGAAGTCACCGGCCTGGGGCCGGCCGCGCCGAGCGCCAGTCGTACCTGCTGGCAAACATCACCATCCGCCAGGGTAAGCTGGATACCAACGGCAGCGGTAGGATAAGCAGGTGCTGATTTTTTAAAGCCGATGTAGGCTCCACCGCTGTTGGCGGGGGGCACTTTGAAACGGATCTCGGTCACCAGTTCTGCGTCGTCCAGAACAGTAGTATAGGAGTCGCGGATAAATTCCCTGATGGGCACGGTGCGAACACCGGCCTTACCATGACAAACAATTACCGCATCCAGCGTGTGCAGTAAAGTTGGCCAGTCACAACTCGGGTCTGCAGAACTGACTGAACCGCCGATGGTACCGCGTGCGCGCACCTGGGGATCAGCAATCCCGTTGGCACAATCGCCCAGAATGGGAACGGCGCCGACCAAATCGGACCGGCCGATCAAAGCATGTGTTGAAAGCGCGCCAATACGCACGTTTCCATCATCATTCTGCATAAAATGCAGGCCGGGCAAGCGGGAAATATCCACCAGGTCCGAGGGTTCATCCATGCGCAGCTTAAGTATTGGAATCAGCGACTGCCCGCCGGCAAGGGGCTTGGCCGCTTCGCCCAACTCAGATAGCAGACCGACCGCTTCTTTAAGCGATCCAGGACGATGGTAACAAAAAGGCGCAGGATACATAGGTACTCCTCATACTCGAATCGAGAAAAGCATCAAGGTGTCCAAGCAATCGACACACTGACGTCACCGGAACTTATGCCCCGGAAATTATTGCGTATCATATCAAGTTCCTTAAGGAGGACGCTACAAGCTCCCACCCCATTGCGGCAGGCTCAATAGATAACGCTACCCACAATGACGCTTGCCAAAAACTCAACAGTGGGCATATTAGATTAAACTACTGCTGAACCCCGCAAACATCTTGCCGGTCAGAGCAGAAAGTCTTGTATGTGCGTGCATGGAAACAACTATAAAAACCAATTGTGAACGAAGGATATGACCTGCACATGAACGTGCCGTATCAACCAATACTCCGGTCGGAAAATGGAATCACGTGGACTCTGGCGGGGTGCCACCCTGTGTTATGATGAGGCGCTGCATTCGTGGATGAATTATTGACCGGAGTCTATGGTTGAATATGTCGCACACATCAACAAACTTTGATGACCGGAAATTTCTAAAATCAGTTTCCAGGGGTATTTACAGGATATCCCCGCTCCCGCATGGAAAATTCAGGCACCACTCCCTTCAACGGATTCCGCTGGCAAAGCCTGAACTCTACCGAATTGAGAGTGATCCGTTCACCGTGCGCCGATTCGATGAACACATCGCGGACGATTCGGTATTTGATTTCTTCGTCCACACCCATTTAAAGGGATCTGCCGAAATTGTTCAGGGTGAAGCGGAGTTCACCCTGGAACCCGGCGCTCTGGCGGTTGTCGCGGGTGGCACGCCTTACTCCATAGACTACACGCAGAAGGGAAGCCGGCTGATACTGCGCGTGCCCCACCAGGTTTTCCACGAACGTGTCCTCGGACGCCAGATCTGCGAATTCGGCGCCCGGATCTACACCGGCGGCGGACTGCCCCGGATCGTGATCAACCTGCTTGCCTCGCTGAGTGAGGAAGCAGACAAACTCAGTTTGACGGAGCAATACACGGTAGCCGAAAGCCTGCTGGAATTGATCAGCTTCCTGTGCCGGTCACAAAACGGTCTCAACGGCGAACACCGGGGGAGCGCCCAGGCCGCCCGCATGTGCAAGATTCTTTCCTACCTGGAAGAAAATTATTCAGATCACGAGCTTACTCCTGCGAAAGTGGCCTCGGCCAACGCGGTCTCGATACGCCACCTGCACAATCTATTCCGTCAGTCTGACATGACGGTGTGCAAATGGATCTGGGATCGAAGACTGAAGTCTGCGCGGGAGGATCTCATTGATCCGGCCATGAGCAACAAGACCATCAGCGATATCGCCTACGGCAAGGGATTCAACGACTCCGCCCACTTCAGCCGTGCTTTCAGGAGTAAATTCGGTATCTCACCCAGCGCCTTGCGTAACAAGATGCGCGAGCAGCAGGAACAGGGCAACTCATAAAGCGCCTTCGTGCCGGTACGGACCGGTTTTCAACCCCCGGCGACGTTTATGCGCCGCCGGTCAAGTGTAGCGGCGTTGCCAAGCAAGCACTTCCCCGGCTTCTCCCTTAGTGTATTGTTGGTCAGAAACGGGGCTTTCGCTCAGCCGAACGGTCTGTTCTGAAACAATAGCCGGCAAGGCTTACAAACCAACACGAGCACCGAATTCCAAATGGCAAAAATCAATCGTAGCTGCGTTGTCGGAGCCGGCACCATAGGCAGTCTTTTTGCAGGCCACCTCGGCACCGTCATTGAATCCACTGTCCTGACCCGGCGGATAAACCATGCCCACGACCTGAACATCAGGGGGCTGCAAGTCAGCGGTAAGAGTGATTTGCACTCCGACATCATTGCTTCCACCGATCCAGAGGATCTGGGAGACATTGATCTGGTCATTATCGCCACCAAGGCTAATGCCGTTGAGGCCAGCGCCCGGCGGCTGGCCGGACATTTCCCTGGCGCGGCGATAATGACCGTACAGAACGGCCTGGGCTGTGAGGAAGTAGTCGCCCGCTACGGCGACTGGCCTATCATCTCATCCGTTACCTTCATGAGTGGCATCCGGCACGCCGACACCCATGTGGAATACGAGCTGGACACCGCTACCTGGATGGGGCCCTGGGCTGGAGGCAAAGCCGATTATGAGCTGGTTCAGCAAATTGAAAAACTACTCAAGGCGTCCGGACTCAAGGCAAAAGCCTTTAAAGATCTGCTGCCTGCCCAGTGGTCGAAACTGATCTTCAATGCGGTGGTCAACAGTGTCGCGGCACTCACCGACCTGCCCCACGTCAAGGCATTCGCCCAACGCGAAGGCTTTGGAGACCTTGGCCACCTGGTGTACGCTGCCATGGACGAAGGCAAGCGCGTGGCTGCCGCCTGCGGGGTTGAACTGTTCGAGGATCCCTGGGAGATGAATGTCGAGGCCACCAGTCATGGCCAGTCTGGTGATGAGGACTATGCCCATGCACCCTCCATGCTTGAGGACGTGCGCGCCAAACGCCTGACGGAAATCGACTGGATCACCGGCGCCATCGTCCGCGAGGCGGAAAAAGCCGGAATTGCCGCGCCCATTAACGAAACCCTGTACCGCTTGGTGAAAGGCAAAGAATCCAGTTGGGTATTTAACAATCCCTATAAGAATTAAGGAAGACTAATATGAAAGTTTGTATCATTGGTTGCGGTGCCATCGGCAGCCTGTTCGCCGCTCACCTGGGCCGTCTCGATGATGTCGAAGTGTGGGCCTACGACCCCGACGAAACCCATGTCAGTGCCATCAACGAAAAGGGCCTGCGCCTGACCGGGCTCAGCGATATTGTCGTGCCCGTCAAGGCCAGAACCCGGCCAGAGGATATCCCGGAATGTGAATTCGGCATCATCGCCGCCAAGACTTTGCACACCCGGGCGGCAATGGAAGCGACTGCCGCCATCTTTCGGGATGGTGCGGTATGTTCTGTGCAAAACGGTATTGGCAACGAGGAAATCATCGCGGAATACGTGCCCCGGGTAATCCTGGGCACGACCTTCCCTGCCGGACACGCTACCGCACCCGGCGTGGTCAATCACGACACCGGCGGCAAGACCTGGATCAGCCCCTTCGCGCCCAAACCGGCCACCATGGAAGAAGTCCGGCAATTGGCTGATATGCTGATCCGTGGCGGGGCCGATATCGTCGCCATGGAAGATGCACGCGGTGCGCTCTGGACCAAGCTGATCTTCAACTCCGCCTCCAATTCCATGGGCGCACTTGCCCGCCTGCCCCACGGCGTGGCCTGCGACCAACCGGGTCTGCGCCGGGTCATGCGCGCCCTGGTCGATGAAGGCAAAGCCGTTGCCGCAGCCCTCAACATCACCCTGGACAGCGACCCCGATGCGTTGATCGACTACGGCCGGGAAAAGGCCTATCAACACCCACCGAGCATGCTCAGCGATGTACTCAATAAACGACCGACTGAGGTTGATGCGCTCAACGGCGGCATCGCACGTATCGGTAAAGAAATTGGCGTGCCCACTCCGCTCAACGAGGCCATGGCGGACATCATCACTGGTCTGGAATATTCCTGGCGCGAAGACGAATGGAGGAAGCTCAAGCCATGACCGAGTACATCAACCGTTTCAAGCCCAGCACTGGAGAAATCGAGCGCCGCTATGCCAACACACGCCGCGCCATGGAAGCCCACGGTCTCGACTACTTGATCGTCAGCGGCAGCGAATACAGTGGTTTTGAGGGTGCAGTACGTTACCTGTGCGGCTTCCACATTCTGCACCGCTACGCTTACGTTGTTGTTCCCCTGGAGGGTGATCCGGTATGTGTATTCCCGCGCGAAGCTACCTGGGTAGGAGACCACAGCGCTACCTTCATAGAGCAGCGGGAATTTCCCTCGCACTGCGGTGAATGGATAGCTGATTTCCTGCAATCGAAAAATGCCAAACGAGTGGGCATCTACGGCCTGGAATACATCATCAACGTGCGCGACTACACTGCGCTGGCCAAACAGGACTTTGAATTGATCGATTTCGAACTCCATTTCGACTATGCCCGCGCACAAAAAAGCGATGAGGAGATGGCCTCAGTACGCCATTCTATGGAAATCAACAAAGCGGGAGTTCTGGCTGTCATCAATGCGTACCAGGATGGCAAAACAGAGGCCGAACTCATGGCGGTGGCCGAGCACACATTTTCTTCGCTGGGCTGCGCCCGCAACACGATGAATATGATCCTTACCGGCCCCGATGGCTCACTGCAGCCACAAATGGTGTTCCCCAGTCAGCGCCCGGTGCGCGCGAGCGACGGTCTGATGTATGGGTTGGAAATCTCCGGGGAAGGTGGCCACTGGGTGGAGTTCTCCCGGGTACTGGCCCCCAACGGCCTGGACGACACCATGCAGGAAATGATGCGCGCCTACGAAGAATTCCATGAACTGGCGAAAGAACACATGAAAGCAGGCAACACCGCCGAGGAGGCTAATGCGGCCTGCATGAAACCCATCTTTGATCGTGGCTACCGCTCCGGCCATGTGTGCGGCCATTCCATCGGTATGACCATGATCGAGATGCCGCGCATTGGCGAGGGCTTTGATTTCGTGCTACCGGAAAATATGGTCTGCTCCATGCACCCCCATTTCATGAACCCTGAACGCACCCATGCCCTGTACTTCCAGGAAACTTACCGGGTTGGCAGAAATTGTGGCGAGCCGCTTTCCGGCGTGCCAATCAAGGTTTATCACGGTGGTGAATCCGAATTCTGACCCCACTTTTCCGCAGCCCTGATCAATCGGCACAATGTACCGATTGATGGCAGACGATTTCGCTATCCTGCCGCTCAAGTTGAATGGTGGCGTGGTTGATTGAATAGCTGTCGGAAAGCCGCTGTGCGACCTCGTTGAGGAAATGGTCACTGTCGGGCAGTGTGTTCATTACCAGGTGTGCCGTCATGGCCGTATCGGTGGTGCTCATCGGCCAAATGTGTAAATCGTGCATGTGCACCACACCCGGCAAGCCGGACAGATAATCCCGGACTGCATCCGGATCCACACTTCTGGGGACAGCGTCCACAGCCAGGTTGAGGGAATCCCGCAACAAGCCCCAGGTGGACAGGAAGATCACCGCAGCGATGACCAGGCTGATGACCGGATCAATCCAGTTAAGTCCGTAAAACATGATCAGGGCGCCGGAGGCGACAACACCCAGCGATACGACAGCATCGGCCGCCATGTGAAGAAATGCCCCCCTGATATTCAGGTCGTGGTCCTTGCCGGACAAAAAGAACAATGCAGTGACCGTATTGACCAGCACACCGATGGCAGCAACGATCATCATGGTCTTGCCTGCCGGCTCAGGCGGCTCCATCAGACGATTTGCCGCCTCCCAGCCGATTGCACCGACTGCCCCCATTAACAAAAGACCGCTAAACAGGGAGGCAATGATGGTCGCACGGGAAAAACCGTAGGTTCGCCGGATGGATGGCCGTTTTTTAGCGAGTATTACGGCACCCCAGGCCAGTAATAAGCCAAGCACGTCACTGAGATTATGTCCGGCATCGGTGAGCAGGGCCAGCGAATCGGATATCACACCATAAAAGGCTTCGATAACCACAAACACAACATTCAGCACCACGCCTGCCGCAAACGCCCGGTTGTAATCGGGCGATGCGTGGTGGTGATGATGGTTGACTTCGCGGTTCACGTCTTCCTTCCGAAACTTGCTCAGGCTTGAATCAAGCCATGGTACAGTGTCCAGGTGCCGATCAGGATAAATCCGGATCCGGCAACCACCGACATCATTTTGACACTGATCACCTCGGACAACATGCTGCCGGCGAGCACGCCAATGGCGCTGGCCAGCACCAGCGCGGATGCCGAACCCAGAAAGACCACCCATTTACTGACGGCCTTGTCCGCCGCGAACAGCAAAGTGACCAACTGTGTCTTGTCTGCCATTTCAGCCACAAAAATACTGGCAAACACGGTCAAATACAGTTTCCATTCCATCAAAATAATTCCTGAATCCGGCTACCAGACCTATTGTAACCGAGAGCGCTCAAGGGATAGAAATTGATCTGCGGCTATGGTCTTGTGAGTGCTGTTTGGAGGATAATACAGGGTCAGGGCAATGGCCACTTCAGGCCATAAAATTTCTACAGGAGTCGGTTCATGAGTGAGAACAACAAAATCTGGTTTAATGGCGCATTGCGCGAACACGCCGATTGCATGGTTCATGTGCAAGCCCACGCCCTGCATTACGGCTCCTCGGTATTCGAAGGCATCAGGGCCTATGATACGCCCGAGGGCACGCAGGTTTTCCGTTTGACCGACCACCTCAAGCGACTCCAGTACTCAGCGGATGTCTACCGGCTGCCCGTGCCCTGGTCCGCACAAGAACTACACCAGGCCTGCCGGGATACCGTTCGCGCCAGCGGGCTGGCAAGTGCCTACATTCGCCCGCTGGTTTCCCGCGGTGACTGCGGCCTGGGCGTGCTTCCCAAGGACATGAATGTCGTGGATGTCTCCATCATTGTTATTCCCTGGGGTGCTTATCTGGGCGAGGACGGCCTGAAGAATGGCATCAGGGCCTGCATCACATCCTGGAACCGGCTGGCACCGAATACCATGCCGCCGGGCGTAAAAGCTGGCGGCAACTACCTGTCCAGCCAACTGATCGGCCTTGAGGCCCGGGACCGCGGCTTTGATGAAGGCATCGGCCTGGGTCGTGACGGCCTGCTCAGTGAAGGCGCCGGTGAAAATATCTTTATTGTCCAGCAGGGGCGCCTGCTCACACCGCCGGCCTCCGCGTCCATTCTGAACGGGATCACGCGCAGCAGCGTCATTCAACTGGCCATGGATATGGGCATTGAAACGACGGAGCAATCCATTGCACGCGAACAACTGTATGCGGCGGATGAAATATTCATGACCGGCACGGCCGCCGAAGTCACACCGGTGCGCCAGGTCGATCACATGACCATCGGCAACGGTGGCTGCGGTCCCCTGACACGACAGATACAGGATGCATTTTTCGGCCTGTTCAGCGGACAGACCCCGGACCGGCACAATTGGCTGGAGCCGTTGTAAAAGCCCGTTTTCTGTAAGGACTTCCTCGCAGGCAATCTGTCCGCGCGCAAGCCTCACCCACAAGCAAACTCCTGCATCAGGCCACACTCCTGCAAACGTCATCTTTGAAGTGACAATTATTGTCATATTTGCTGACACAATTGGACAGTCTGTGGGTTGCCATGACCAAACTCGTTTTTTTAAAACCCGTTAACTTATTGTTTTACCAGATATAGTTTATATTTTTCGGTTTTGGCCTGTTTTTTGCATATATAGGGTTGTACTAACTAACTGACTGGTAGCAGTTAGCCGGGATGATTCGGAACCCCGCCCTCTTTGCCCAATCGGGGTTCCGACTCTCCCAACCCTACCAGGAGTTGCTTAGGCAACAATGAATTTCAGGAGCTTTTGTCATGGATGACGCACTGCGAAACCGCATTCTCTCGCCGCCGCGTACACAAAAGCACAAGAATTATCGCCACCTGCAAACTGACTGTAGATCAGTTGACATGCATCCCGTGTCCAACGGGACAGTGTCGCAGAACAGCTTGAAGACCCAGATGCTTGGGGGACAGGCAAAAACGATCTGGCGCTTAGGGGGTAGTAACTAGCGCTGATCACCAAAGATAGCCCCTGTGCCGAAATGAATTACCGCACAGAAATCAGGGCATCAGCAGGAATCTTATCACCCGGCGCAAGTCGGGTTTTTTTTGTGAACAAGATAAAAGAACCCGGCCTGCCAGGGCAGACCGGGTTTCCCCACACGTTTTTAATGACGCATTGTTACGATTTACAGCGGTACTACGTTTTCCGCCTGCGGGCCTTTCTGACCTTCGCCAATCGTGAATTCAACCTGCTGGCCTTCATTCAGGGACTTGCGTCCATCCATGGCAATTGCGCGGAAATGCACGAACACGTCACGTTCGCCTTCACGGGCAATAAAACCAAAACCTTTTTCATCGTTGAACCACTTAACTGTACCGGTAACTGTATCTGACATTACATATAACTCACTATTTAGAACAAAAATTACACCCCGGATCATTGATCCGGACAGGTGACCTGCTGGTTATAACGGGAACGGAAAATTAAAAAGCCGGAAGGAAAAGCAGTAGAACCTAAACAAGCTGATATTTCGTAACGCGTATTGCAGCACGCGCATCATACACGGACTTGCTTGCAAAGGCTAACCGGGATATTTACCGGGCAAGCCCCAGAGTGAGGCCAGGGTTAAGTTCCCGAACCTTGACCCCATCGAACGCAAACGATCAACCAGACTCGTAATGGTGATGCCGGCGCAGACTGTTACTTCGCGGATCCTTTGCCAACCGGGCCGAGGCGAATACGTATTGCCATATCCATTCACCTGCCGCCCGCGGATACTTGCGGGCCAGTGCGGGTGGCAAATAGGCTGTGAACGTGAGTGGCAATTGGCGTGTAACCAGACTATCGGCAGCGTGATGTCCATACAAAACATTCAAGTTCGTTCCGCCGGCAAGCTGGCTCCGCTGGACGCAGCAAAGCTGCGCCGCTTAACTCGAGGGGTCAACTTGACGCCCAAGCGTTAGATGCTTCAGCATATCCGAGACGCTTTCACATTCCGATCAGTTCACACCGGAAATAATGTAACCACCGGACTTTTGATCATGCTCCAGCATCAGCAAACCACGTTCTTCCATCTCTTCCAATAACCTCCCGAATGAACGGAAACCGTGGTAACTCTCATTGAAGCCGGGCTTGCGTCGTTTCAGGGCCTGCTTGACCATTGATCCCCACAGCTTTTCCTCGTCACCTCGCTCGCTCACCAGGTCATCAATGGTTTCCAGCACTTGCTCAAAGGCCTTGTCCGCACGAGCCTCCTGGCGGGCTTTCTGCGCTCGCTCGTCACTTTCCTTGCGCCCGTTGGTTTTCTTTTTGCGGGGTTTGCGGCGTTCCGATGTGCGGATGAGATCATCGTAATAGATAAATTCGTCACAGTTAGCGATCAGCAGATCCGAGGTAGAGTTTTTAACCCCGACACCGATGACGACCTTGTTGTTTTCACGCAATTTCGAGACCAGCGGCGAAAAATCAGAATCGCCGGATATGATGACAAAGGTATCCACATGCGACTTGGTGTAGCAGAGATCCAGTGCATCGACAACCATCCGGATATCAGCGGAATTCTTACCGGACTGGCGAACATGGGGGATTTCAATCAGTTCAAAGGATGCCTCATGCATACTGCGCTTGAAATCCTTGTAACGCTCCCAGTCACAATACGCTTTCTTGACCACGATATTGCCCTTTACCAGCAAGCGCTCGAGGATTTCCTCAATTTCAAAGCGCGCATAGTTGGCGTCACGGACGCCCAGGGCTATATTTTCAAAATCACAAAAGAGGGCGAGATTCTTGGTGCCGTTGGCCATGGAAAAACAGTCCTGCGTGGATGAGTTATTCTACGCGATTCTGCCGCTTGATGCTCCTACGATTTACGGAAAATTGCTAATATTTTTCCTGGCCTTCGGTATGATGAACCGATGCAAAATGACAACCATGCCTCAACGCCCTACTATCGCCTCAACCCGGATACAATCCTCCAGGCTGTGGAATCCACCGGCCTGATCACCGATGGGCGCCTTCTGGCGCTCAACAGCTACGAAAACCGCGTTTACCAGGTGGGTATCGAAGAGGAAGTGCCGGTTATTGCCAAATTTTATCGTCCGGGTCGTTGGACGGATGAACAGATCCAGGAGGAGCACGACTTCTCCCTGGAATTGGCAGAAGCCGAAATCCCGCTGATCGCTCCGGAAGTTATCAATTTCAAATCACTGCATCACCACGAAAATTTTCGCTTTGCACTGTTCCGCAGGCAGGGTGGTCACGCCCCTGAACTGGAGGACCGTGACACGTTGCTGTGGCTGGGCCGTTTTATCGGCCGCATCCACGCCATCGGTCAATCCCGGCCTTTTTCATCCCGCCCCGCACTGACCCCGGAACGCTTTGGCGATGACTCAATCAGCACCATCCTGGACGGACAATGGCTGCCTCCCCATATGGAGACGCCATTCGAGAGCCTGTCTTCCGACCTGATGATCTCGATTCGCAACGCTTACCAACGCGCTGGAGATGTCCGCAGTATTCGCCTACACGGTGACTGCCATCCGGGCAACCTGCTGTGGCGTGACGGACCCTTTTTTGTCGACCTGGATGATTGCCAGTCCGCGCCGGCAATCCAGGACCTGTGGATGTTGCTTTCCGGCGACAGCATTGAAATGAGTCAACAGTTATCCGCTGTCATTGAGGGCTACCGCCAGTTCTGTTCCTTTGACACGCGAGAACTGCAGTTGATTGAAGCCCTGCGAACCCTGCGCATGCTGCACCATGCCGCCTGGCTGGCCCGGCGCTGGGAAGACCCCGCTTTTCCGGTCGCCTTTCCCTGGTTCGACAGTCCCCGCTACTGGGAAGACCTGGTACTCAGCCTGCGGGAACAACTTGCTGCCATGCAGGAACCTGCGGTTGAACTACCTTTTTAGGGGGCCGGGGTCAGAGTAAGTCCCTTACTCTGACCCCGGCTCTGGAACTGGCATCAATAATGCGGAGGAATTTCGTGTTCCGCCGTTGAGCCGGGATCGGCAGGCTCGGCCTGTTCAGAGAGTCGGGTGAAAAGATCCTTGATCTGGCTCGCCATGTTGATGATCTCGCGATCCTGACGAGTGATCACCTGATTGAGGGACTCAATCAGGTCATCCTGAAATGCCAGACGGCTTTCCAGTTCATCCAGGCGTTGTGCAAGATCAGAAGTCTCGTGGTTCATGCTTTTTCCGCTCTTCCAGCACTTCGGCCAAAACAAATATTCCACTCACACCGCGTGCACGAACGTTCCGCATCAAAATTCATCCGCCTGTCTCCTGTCCAAATACTTTACGCCTCTCAGTTGATACTATACATTGCGTTGAATAAAAAGTGGCCCCATTTAAGGGGCTTTCAAACAAGGAACCAGGCATGAACAACCCCGAAGCCTCAAACGAAATTCAAATGGATGCAGCGAACCTGTATCGGGAAGAAATATTCACAGACAATGCGGTTGGCACTTTGCGCCGGCTGACTCCGGTAACGGCAAACGGTGACCCGGATGTAACACGTTCCACACAGTTCGTTGGCGCAACGCAGGTATTGACCACGGCCGGCCCCTTACCGCTTTCTTTCGAGATCGAGGGCAAATCGCTGGCTGAGGCTGCCGCCAATTTTGGTGATGCGGCAAAAGTGGCATTCGAAAAAACCATGGAAGAACTCAAAGAGATGCAACGCCAGCAAGCTTCTTCCATTGTCGTCCCCGGAGCCGGTGGCGGCCCGATGGGCGGTATGGGTGGTGGAAATATTCAGATACCCTGAGCACTGACAACCATGAACCGCCACCTGCATAGTGTATCGAAAACCCGGTATGCCTACTGGGTTGCGGCGCTGTTTTGCGCACTGACCACCACGGCCCTGCAGGCTGCCGAACCGCCACCGTGGAGGGAACTCAATCCGGAAAATACGGTATTTCTGGAAACGGCTGACGGCCTTGTGCTTATCGAACTGAATCCGGATTTTGCTCCTGTGACTGTAAAACAGTTCAAGCAACTGCTCAGCGATGGTTTTTACGATGGTCTCAGTTTCTACCGTGTAATCGATGGTTTTGTAGCGCAAGGCGGAGACGGCAGCGATATGGGAGAACTCAGTAGCGTCCCCCTGATTGATGCGGAATTTGAGATCGACTGGAATGATAAATTCAGTTACCTGCCGGTTCAGGCACCGGATATGTTTGCCCCTGAAACCGGCATCATCGATGGTTTCGCGGTTGCGCGTGACCCATTAAGAGGCAAGGTCTGGCTGACCCACTGTCCCGGCATCATAGCTATGGCCCGCAATGACGACAAGGATTCCAGCCGGACGGATTTTTATATCGTGATCGGCCAGGCGCCGCGCTACCTGGACCGTAATATGAACATCTTCGGTCGCGTGGTATTCGGCATGGACGTTGTGCAACGAATCCAGCGGGGTCCGACACTGAACAACGGCATCATCCAGGACGAAACCAGAAGTACACGCATCAAAACAATGCGGTTGGCGTCAGAAATTCCGGAAGAAGACAGGCTCAAAGTTTATGTAACGGACACCAGCAGCAAGGGCTTTAAGCAGTTGCTTAAAAACAGACTCAACCGAAAACAGAAATTTTTTCACAACAAGCCTCCCCGGGTACTCGATGTGTGCCAAGTGCCCGTTGCGGGCCGGATCACCAAGTAGCAGGGGCTGGAACCAGGCGCTGCTATTTTCTTCGTCCCCCTCCCCCGCGGTTGGCTCTCTGTGCTTTGTACTGATGGCTGCGCGTACCGGATCGCTGGCGCGAGTAACTCTGGCGATCAAGACTTGATCGTTTGCTGTAGCCTGAATTTGAATTCCGGTAGGCGCTGCTCTGCCGCGTAGATGGACTCGCTTGCCGGTGTGATGTATTCCCCTGCCGATTTGATGTACCTTTGTAGTTGGAAACTCCGACGCCTTTTCCAGGATTCGTAGACGGCCTTGATGCTGCGCTGTTACCGGAAGAAGGTACATTGTTCCATTTCTTACCATCATTTTTCTGCCAACCTCCATCGGTCTTCCGATAGACGTTCCCGCTTTTGTCCGTATACACGTTGTTCTGGGCTTTCGATCGCTTGGCTCCAGACGAGGCTTGCTGGCGTAAATTGGAAGCCGAGACATCTTTACCGGCAGTCCGGGTCGCGGCAACGCCGCTGCGGTCTGCCGTTGCTACCCGGTCACGGCTACCGGCACGATCGATCTGGCTGAGCCTGTCACGCGATTCCCTGGTGCCTGGCCGGAGGTCACGTGTCTGCGCTACACTGGCCCTTTGTGCCTTGTCGCGATACAGATTGTTGTCCCGAACACTAATATTCCGGTTATTGATATTTATATTGTTGATATTTATATTGTTGTTGCCGTAGTGCACCGGGCGTGGCCGGTAACCGCCTGGCCCCCAGCGACCGTGATGAGGATTACCCCAGTAATGGCGGTTATGCCAGTAGCCACCGGAATAAAAACCAACCCGGAACGGTCCCCAGCCATAGCTCAGGCCAAAACCCCATCCCGTCCAGGGGTTGTAAGTAATGTGAAATCCCCAGGTGCCATAACGCGGATAGTAATAGTATGGTGAAATCCAGGGCCGATAGTACCAGCCTGTGCCGTAAACGATAGTCGTATGGTAAACATAGCTACCGGTGTAACCCGGCGTGTAGCCGACATACACCACTTCGGGTGTGGTTTCATAAATGTAGACGTACTTGACGTTGTACACCGGGCTCTCAGATGGGATCGCATCGACCTCAGGTGGGCGGCTATCAGCCACTCGCCACGGGCCGGAGGCGGAAGAACTGATATACCAGACAGCATCTTCGACCAGGTAATAGTTGCTGCCCGATTTCAGTACCGTTGATGACGTATTTTCGGCATAGGCCAGGCTGGTGCCTTCAACACGATCAAATCGTGGCTCACCGTCATAAGTCACTTCAATATCTACACTTCCCCTTTTCACCGCGGCTGTTTGTGGAATTTGCGCATCCATGACCGCTTCCCTGGCTTCATCCGTGCCGGCCACATATACACGCGAGTCAGCCTGCTTCGAGTCCACCGGTATAGCAGCAAAGGCCGCCGGAAGTTGATCCGAGGGTCTGAAAGTCCATGGACCGTTCAACGACTTGGCGTAGAACCAACGCCCGGACAAGACAATATAGTAATGCTGTGCACTGACGTGCATGAAAATGTCATTTTGGGAATTCTTCAGTACCAGAAGATCATCCACCAGCGGCTCGAAGTCGGGCTTACCCTCGGAAACAATTAATTCCGCCGGCTTGGTAGATACAACGATTTCGGGAGCATTCTTCGCGGTGACAACTTCATCGCTGGCCTCCTCTACTTCTGACTGATCTACCATGGCGGCGATATCTTTCGGCGGCTTGGCTACAAAAACGTAAGGACCGGTCGCGGCAGCGGATTGATACCAGACATCCGTGGCAGCATTGAGGTAGTACTGCTTGCCGTCATAGATCAGCGGATAGGGTGTATTGATGACGGCCTGGTAGCTGCTATTTTCAATCTCCTTCATTACCGGATCGCCATCGATATAGACCAACAGGGCCGGGTGATCGCGATAGATAATGTCCGGCGGATCCATGTTGAGATTCTGCGCTGCCGCGATTTCTCCTTCTGCGGCCTCAAGCGAGGTCAGCAAGCCATCCAGTGAAAAATCCACATTCCACCTCGGCAAACCATCTTCTATGTACCTACTCAATTCGCCCTGAACGTGTTCTGAACCTTCCGGAAAGCGCATGTCAGTGACCTCCAGGTCGACCACTTGCACCATGCGGATGTCACGATCAATTTCCACCCGTGATTTGAACCAGGCAGCACCAAAAACGGGTTCGCTGCCATCATCTTTCTTGTAGGCCACTGCAGCCCTGAAAGACAGGATATCGTCCTTCAGGCTATCAACCTGGGGTTGGTACATGGTCAGGACACCCGAATCGATATCCATGTCACGAGGCCATCCCAAATCCTGTGCCCCGGCGCCTGCTGAAGCCACCAGAAGGAATGCCAAAAAGAAACTGACGGAAAGTCTTTTATACATGATCGTATCCCGGAAGTTGCGGTTAACCTTACCAGTGTAATATATCCGGAAAATATGTGAACATTATGTACATCAGGCAGAATCTTTGTGCCGCCTGGTATCTTTTGTGACTAAGTTCAAACGTATCTGGGGTCTAATGAGAAATGTATTTCCTTTTTACTTGAGCCTGCTCTTAAGTATCTTGACCAGTGGGCTTTCTGCGGCCGCCAGACCCAATGATGTCCCCCGCCTCTCGAGCGACCTGACGCCGGTCGGTGCCGAACGCGCCGGAAATGCCTCCGGAACGATACCGGCGTGGACCGGTGGTATCAGCCAGGCACCAGAGAACTACAAGCCCGGCGATCACCACCCGGATCCGTTCAAGGGTGAAACTCCACTGTTTCGCATTGACCGGGAAAATATGCAAGATTTCTCCGGACAGTTATCTGCAGGGCATCTCGCCATGCTGCAACGCTATGCAGACTATTTTCTCGATGTCTATCCAACGCATCGAAGCGCGGCACTGCCGCAGCGTGTGTATCAGAAGACCCTGGAAAATGGGCGCACGGGAATGCTGACAGAAAACGG
The DNA here is from genome assembly GCA_024279945.1 of Gammaproteobacteria bacterium. Classification (GTDB taxonomy): domain Bacteria; phylum Pseudomonadota; class Gammaproteobacteria; order Xanthomonadales; family SZUA-36; genus JAJRRA01. Next base: position 26,051 of record JAJRRA010000076.1, on the reverse strand, counting down.
TGAAGCGGTTGAGGGGGTGGCCGAAGGCCTGCCATTTCCCTTCCCGGAAAATGGCCAGGAACTGATCTGGAACCACAGACTGCGCTTTAAAGGCACTGGTAGCATACGACACATCAGTCTGGCCGCAGCTACCGCCAGTGGCTCATTCACCGAAGTGACCATGACGGTGTGGACGCTGGGACTCTACTACCAACCGGACGCCACACTGGAGAGCATCGACAACTACCTGCTGTATTTCCTGCAACAAACGACTTCACCTGCCCGGCTGGCCGGTTCTTCCGTGCTGATCTACGAATCACTCAACTCGCTTGCCCAGCCCCGCACCGCATGGGTATATAACCCGGGCCAGCGACGTGTGATCCGTGCACCAAACATCGCCTACGACAGCCCAAGCGCCGCCAGCGATGGCCTGCACGTCAGTGATATGACGGATATGTTCAATGGGGCACTGGACCGGTTCGACTGGCAACTCACCGGCAAACGCGAAATGTACGTGCCCTACAACGCCTACCGGGTCCATAGTGCTGATCTTGACAACGATGACCTGGTGCAGGCCGGCCACCTCGATCCGCAATACCTGCGCTATGAACTGCATCGCGTTTGGGTAGTCGAGGCACGGCTCAAAAAGGGTATGCGGCATATCAATCCCCACCGGACCTATTACCTGGACGAAGACAGCTACCAAATACTGATGGCGGACCATTATGATGCAAAGGATGAACTGTGGCGGTTCTCTGAGGCTCATCCCATCGTGTTTTATGACGTACCCACACTGTGGACTACAATCGAGATCCACCATGATCTGCAATCGGGCCGCTTTGTTTCCTATCGCCTGAATCCCCGCAAGCCGGTGCCACCTTTTAACCAATACATGAATCCATCCAGATTTACTCCCCAGGCCTTGCGCCGGATGGGCCGGAGATGACGAATGCATGAGGTGCTAAAACCCCTTTCAGCATTGACGCCGGCATCCTGGCTGGTTACCTTGCCCTGTCAACCAATTCAACTAGGAAACAAACACCATGGACGCCGCAGATTACCAACTGCACATCAGCAGTGAAAATGTCAGGAAAACCACGACTGCCTGGCTGATGCTGGGCCTGGCCTCCCTGGTCGGCGCCGGCATTTTCTCAATCCTGCTGGTGCTGGCCAGAACGCCGACCATCCAGGAAATGACCCCCTTTATTGATTTTTTCCGGGTCGCGCTGGTGGTTCATGTCGATCTGTCGGTATTGATCTGGCTGCTTTCGATGGCCGGCGTTATGTGGAGTCTGAGTTCCAGTCGTGACTTGCCCGGCTGGGACCGGTTTTCTTTCCTTCTTGCTGCAGCGGGGACGGCAATCGTAATTATTTCGCCTTTCGTCGGCGCAGCTGATCCCTTAATGAACAATTATGTCCCCCTGTTACGTCACCCGGTGTTCTACACCGGCCTGGGCCTGTTCACGGCAGGGATCGCGTCGCATCTTCTGCGCTCCGCAATTACGCGAAACGGAATCAGGCAAGATCTGGACGGCACGGGCGCTCTGCAATTTGGAATCACCCTGTCAACCTTGATAACTGCTGTAGCCATTGCCGCATTTATTGCCTCCTGGGCCGGCATCCCGTCCACCATGGATGGCCAGGCTTATTTTGAATTCCTGTTCTGGGGAGGAGGCCATGTACTTCAGTTCACGCACACGCTACTGATGATGGTGGCCTGGGTTGTCCTGGCTCATGCCAGTGGCTGCCGGTTTGAACTAACCCCCAGATTAACCCTAACCTTTCTCATTATCATGGCTCTTCCGATCATCACCGTGCCTTTTCTTTACATCGCGCACGATATCATCTCACCGGGACACAGGCTGGCATTTACCGAATTAATGAAATACGGCGGTCTGTCCAGCCTGCCACTGGGGCTGGCCGTACTGGTGAGCGTATTCAAAGCCGGCAAACCACCGGAAGATTTTGCCAACGAAGGAAAGTACCTGCGGGCCGCGCTACTGTCTTCGCTGGGCCTGTTCGCCGCAGGCGGCATACTGGGATTTCTGATTTCCGGCCTGGATATCGTGATCCCCGCCCACTATCACGGCTCCACCGTCGGCGTGACCATCGCCTTTATGGGCCTCTCTTATTATCTGCTGCCCCGACTGGGCTTTGGCGTCATTCCGCCGCGCATGGCCACCTGGCAACCCTACCTCTATGGGGGGGGGCAATTGCTGCATATCCTTGGCATGGCGTGGTCGGGCGGTTATGGTGTCCAACGCAAAACAGCCGGTCTCGCCCAGGGCGTTGACCGCCTAGGTGAAATCGCCGGCATGGGTCTGATGGGTCTGGGCGGATTGATCTCGGTTATCGGCGGGCTGCTCTTTCTGCTGGTTTGTTACAAGTCTATCCGTGGCAAAAAATCATGGTAATATCAACCCAAAGGAGCGCCAATGACAGATCTCGTCCTCTTTACCCTGAACGCCATTGTCATTTACCTGGTTACTGACTGGCTGGTGCGCCTGATCGAAAAACGCCGTGGCGGCAGCATAAGGCAACGCCAAATTATCTTCTTCGTTATCTTCCTCGGCCTGGCCCTGGTCAGTTTCCGCTTGCTCAAAAACCTGATGGGTGCACCGTAAAAAAGGGGTCACCTTTTTTAGTGATGATCGCCGAGCTTGTCGTGGAGACGGGCATCGAAAGTGGAAAAATGGACACTGAACCAGTCTGATAACTCCTGCTGCAAGATGATCCGGCCCGAGTCCGGGTTCTCTTCGAACAGATCCATCATGTTCCGTATCTGGTCGAGCAATTCCTCATGCTCCTCCTTGTGTGCCTCATATTCCCCGTAGCCCGCTTCACGCATATGGCGTTCTTCGAGCGCAAAATGTGAAGAAACATCCGCATAAATATCTTCAAGACATGACTCGATGATCGCGGGGTCGGCGTTATTGATCATGCTGTCATAAACCGTGTTGATCGCCCCAATCAATTCACGGTGTTCATGATCCACTGAGGGAATGCCAAGAGAAAACGAGGCTTGCCACTTGATCAGTGTCATGATGATCCCCCAATAAGGACAAAAGATTGCAGCGTATTATTAAACTCCACAACGATATGCTGGCCGGGTAAGAAGTCAAGTTCCTGTTCAAAGGAGTAATCGAAGCCCTGTTCACGGTTGCTGTCGATCATACCGATAAACAGTTTCTGCTTACCGGCGGGAATCACCATGCGCTGGTAAATATTGGACTCACCGTCACTCCACAGGCCAGTGGGTGGTCTGCTGACTTCGTACAGGATTTTTCCATTCAGTCGAAAGATAATACGAACCGGCAATCGTTCACGCGGGCAATCGTCAATTTTACGCATATTCGGCGGGAGCTTGTTCAACTCTTCCTGGGAAAGCTTGCGGCAATCCCCCACCCGATGACCTGCATGAGAGAAAGACAGGGAGACCATGGCCTGGTTTTGTTTCAGCAACTGGTGCCGCGGCCAGACGGAGAACCACCCCACGAAAATGACAAACAGCGCATAGGCGGTAAGCGTCAGCGGCAACTTCCATGATGTTCCCCGGACAGGAGGTAAAGAGATGTTCTCATCGGTCACGTGTCCGGCAGCAGGGGTCTCCGGGAGAGATTTCCGCAATGCTGCAACGACCGAGGAGACATCAGACAAGCCGGACCACGGATCCTGCCACGTCAGGGCAATCTTCTGTGTATCCACGCGTTTACGTAAACGGGGGTCGCGTTGGCGCTCAACGCGCAAACTGGTCCACAGTTCACCAAAACGGTACAGACATTCCCCGCCACCACAACCGGCCAGCACAACACCGTCCGCCAGGTCACGGTTAAGAATGAAATCAAGAAAGGCCGGTGGGAGTTGCGCTACGCAGATGATATCTACCGTGGCGGTTGCTTTGTCATTAAGCCTGGATTTCAATTTTGCAGTCTGTTTCTGACCTTCGCACCCAAAGACCAGAATCCGGTGATTCCCACTCAGCCCCTGTGAGACTTTCAGAATGGTTTCCCGCAGTGCGGCGGCTGACAGATCAGGCATATCGATACCCGGTAACAGGGCAGTATGCCGCCGGAACGGGGTTGCCGTGGGGCATGAGCCAACGCACAAGCCACAACTCAGGCAAAGCGACGGATCAACCACGGCCTCTTTTTCGTACGCCAGGCCATCGCTACGCTCCATCATGGTGATGGCGCCGAAGGGGCAATCATCAGAACAGCGTGCACAGCCGTTACAGTTATCAAGGTCAACCATCGCGGCCGATTTAGACCGCTGTGGTGGCAACCAGGGCGCCATGAACAGCCACAGGCTGACGCCGAACAAAAGCCCCCACACCCAGGCCGGCGACCAGGCCTTGACCAGGGGATAGACCAGCAAGTAGTACCAGTCCAGACCCAGACTCTGCGGCACTTGCGTCATATCGACTTCACCCTGGCTCAGAGCAGGGTAAACAAAGGACAGGAGCGTCATCGCCGCCAGGCTGCCCGCCATCAGAGCCCGGGGCGGATTGATCCGCGGACCATTGATGCGCAACACATGGAGCCAGATGCCAAACACCAGGAACAGGGGCAGACCGATCAGGTGCACAAACGCCATCAGGGTAAAAAAGCGGTTACTGAGTACATCGGCGCTGAGGAAGTTACGCGCCATGGAATCACTGAAGATCGGTAGCCAGTCCAGCAACTCGGCGGAAGTCAGTGCAACGTACCAGCCCAATTGGTCCCAAACCAGCCAATAGCCGGTGATACCCAGTGGAATCACCATCCACAACAGGGGAATGCCGGTGATCCAGCTGAACCAGCGATTGCCGCGATACCGATCAAAGGAAAATTCCCTGATCATGTGGAGCGCCAGGGTAATAATGGCCCCATCCGAAGCATAACGGTGGAGACTGCGCATCACGCCACCCAGGTACCACTGCTGGTGAGTCAGGTACTCGACCGATTGATAGGCGCCGCTAACGCTGGTCTTAAAAAAGAGAAACAACCAGATCCCACTGACCGTGACGATCCAGAAAAAATAGATGGTCAGGGCACCCAGATGATTCATCGGGTTCAGCTCAGGGCCGAAACCGCGATCGAGAACCCTGCGCAAGTATTCAAAAATGACCCGTCCGGTTTTTTGCAACGCCCCAAGCAATATCCTATGCAAGATCAGAGCCTTTTTTTCTGCGCCGTGCGCGGAAGAATTCCAGTAACAGGTAAGTGATAACCGCCAATACGCTCAGCAGACCGATGCCCATGCCAACAAACAGGGAGTAATCGAATTTATAACGGCCTGTATTGGGGTCGTAGACGGTGCAGAACAACTTGATCCGGCCCAGTATATTCGATGTAAAGTGACTGCCGGGCTGCGGACGGTTGAATACCAATTCCTTCAGCGGCTCCACCAGCCAGGGTAAATCGAAAGCCGCACCGTATACCTGGCGGTAAACGACACCATCCCGGTCGACAACCGTCACCTGGTTGATGTGATCAAATCCGCGTGGAGATGGATAATAAACAAAACCGATGTTATTGACCAGACCGGCAATGGTTTCCGCCGAAGCGCTGAGGAAATCCCAATGGGGATCATCAATACCCTGTTGGTTCGCAAACACCCGCATTGCATCCGGAGTATCGACCGGGGTGTCAAAACCCACCGTGATCACCTGGAAACTGTCATCACCGAGCGCTTCGCGGGCTGCATCTACTGCAGTTGCCAGGTGTTTCGTGATGGCAGGACAGACATGGTGGCAGGATGTAAAAATCATACTGATCAGCAACGGTTTACCCCGATACCGGGACAGGCTGACTGTGCGGCCATCACGGTCAGTGAATTCGTAATCCTGCAAGGTATTTCCCACCGCCGCCTGTGAGACCTGAACGGTTTTATCCGCATCATAAGCAGCAGGATTATCCTTACTGCCTGTCTGCCCGAAAACAGTCATGGGCAGCAGACCGGACATAAGAACCAACAGACATTTTCCAGCCTGAATACGGCAGCAGTGTGTACGGGTTAGCTTCATCTGTATAAGGATAGCTCAAAAAAAACGCCGGGCGTACCCACCCGGCGATTTATGACATAAAAAGTCTCAGGGCCTGTTAACGTTTGCCTTAAGCCAGAGGCCAGACTGAAGCAAGATACTTCCAGTTGACCGCGTAATACGCTACGAATATGGCCAGGAAGAGCATCGCCAGGGCAAAAGTACCCGGAGCGGCAAAGCCCCATTTGCCCGCGGCAACATGCCCACCTTCCGGCAGAACAATCGGCGGTGCCTTCATCAGGCGTGTAGGTTCCGCACCGTAGTTGGACTCAGATTCAACACGTTTACCCAGGAACACAGAGACCACTACAATCAGGACGAAAATTGCTCCGCCCAGGACAGCGCCGACACCGCTGATGCCAACCAGCCCCATCAAGGCGTAAGCGCTGGCTGGATAATCGAAGCCTATGGCCGCATCCGTGAACGCCATATCCCAGTGGCGGCGCTCAACGCCAAGTGTTCCCGCGCCCATCATCACCAGAGTGAAGACCATCATGCTGATACCGAAAATATACGGTTGCCACTTGGCCAGACCCGGCAAAAATACCTGGCGCCGGAAAAGTACCGGAATCAGGAAGTAAGTCAGTGACATGAAGGCCAGCGTGGTTCCGATCACGACCGTGGCATGGAAATGTCCCGGTACGTAGATGGTGTTATGAATGATGATATTAATCTGCTCGGTGCCCATCACCACACCGGAAATTCCACCAATGAAACCAAACCCGATCAGCGATAGGAACATGCCGGAAAATACCGGGTTACCCCAGGGCGCCTTGCGCAGCCATTCGTACAGACCCTTGGTCAGCCCCTTGGCCCGTTGCGCCACTTCGATGGATCCGGGCACGGTGAGACCGTGGATCATGCTGGCCAGCACCGCAAGGTACATGGCATACGATGTATTGAAGATTTTCCAACTTGAACTGAGACCGGGATCCACCAGGAGATGGTGGGCGGACGCCAGTTGCAGGAAGGCGATGTACAGTATGAATGCAGTACGGCTGACCTTTTCAGACAGCGGTCTTGCGCCAAAGACGATGGCTGCAATGGCGTACCAGACCGCCACATGGGCCGCCACGTTAATCTGCTGTGAGGAATGTCCAAACGCCCACCAGATCAAGCGGTACATGGGTGCATCGATATTGGAAATAAGACCAACTGACCAGAGGAAAGTCGGAATCAGAATCACCGCGCCCATGGAGATGGTGAAGATGGCGATGATGCAGGCTGTCAACGCGCCAAAAGTAACCAGCGGGATGGAGCCTTCATAGGTTTTCTCTTCCTTGGCGATCACCAGGGTTCCAAGAAACATGAAGCAACCAATCAGTGCTCCGACCGCAAACAGGATCAAACCCAGGTAGAACGTCGGTTCTGCCGGCATGGGCACATACGAGGTCATCATGACCGAGGATTTGCCGCTGAACACCGAAAGGTTGTTGATAACCGCACCGGTCACCATCAGGCCGAAACCGACCCAGCCCAGTTTTGGTGTCGCAATACGGCAACGAAGCAATGTCGACGAACAGAAATGCAATACGGCCATCTCAAAAAAGATGATCCAGAAAATCAGCATGTTGATGCCATGCGTGGTTAAAAGCATATAGAACTTGTCTGCCGGAAGCAGGTGAACGGCAGGCCAGCGCGTGAGTGTTACCAGCAGGGCGGTGATACCACCAATGAGCAGACACACAATTGCTGCTACAGCATGGAAGCGCATCAGCCTTTCCGCCGGTTTGTGGAATTGCAATCCCGATTCCGGGCAAATCCTGAATTCCTGGGTTTTCATGATCCGCCCTCCGTGATGTAAATTTTACCGACCATGGTGTGATGGCCGATTCCGCAATACTCATTACAGATAATCGTCTGATCCCCGCTGGTGTCAGGTGTGACGGTCAAAACCATTTCATACCCGGGCAGAATCTGGGCATTGATATTGACCGGTTGCAGGGAAAAACCATGCTGCCAGTCCAGGGACGAAATATGCAAACGGTAGGTTTGGCCTTTCTCCAGTTCCAGTAGCGGCCACCATTGCCATAATCTGGCAATCAAGTAGACATCGCTGCCTGGTGGTGGACGAACCACAGGCACATTCTGGTTGGTCTCGGTACGGATCGTGTACTGATCGACCATTGCCTGCGTTTTGGCCATGAAGGCCTCGGGCGTCGTCCGGTATGCTTCATTGGAAAGATTCTGCTTACCGTAGATGTGCCACAGGGGCATCATGAAGAACATAATCAAGGACCAGACCAGCGCGATGCCGATCCAGGTCCCTTCGACCCGATCCAGTGGTTGTTTCCACCAAATCGTCTCAGAAGGCGGTTGTATGGAGCTCACATTATCACCTGTGTATTATTTTCATGTGGGTTGAATTATTCAGGGGGCCATGGGAATGGTAATAATTTCCATGATTCCCCAAATAACATAAAAAACGGTGGGAACGACCACACCGATGAATAGCAGTAAGAACGGATTATCAATGATGCGCTGCATAACAGGAACGCGCTCATTTTTTTCCGTGTCGGTAACTTCTTGGTTCATAGTTGAAGGTCCAGTCAGATTAACAAACATCCAGAAAACAGATCGGCATATTAAATCTATCAAACTTTTTCTTGCGGCAAATTGATGCAGGTCATATACCTTATTAATGATGCAGGACACATACCTGATTTATCATGCAAAGCATATACCTGATTTATTCTGCTGCCAAGTCTGTTTATTTTTATCAGCATCTGCAATCTCTCGTGAAAAAAGTTATCTTTGCCCACAGTCATGAGTTATCTTTGCCGATACCTCATAATCAGTATTGCTTCGATGCAAAAGATAAGTCAATCATGAAAAAAATATCATCAATTATCCCGGCTCTGAAAATTGCCGCCCCCGGCCTGCTGGTATTTCTCAGTGCCTGTAACTCCCAGCCTGGCCCCGGACCGGAAATTCACGACACCAAGTACATCGCGCTGGACGCCAACGGTGAGCAACTGGAAGCGGGCCAGCAAGGGCCCTGCGTGCTGGATCAATTCATCGGACTGGTGTGGGAAGTAAAAACCGACACGCCCGGACTCCACGACTGGCGCAATACCTATTCCTGGTTCAGCCCAGATGAAACCGTCGGTGAAGAACTGGATTACCGCGGCAAAGCTGATGGTGGGGAGTGCGCGGGCAGCGCCTGCGATACATACGCTGTGGTTGAGGCGGTCAATGCGGCCGGCTACTGTGGTTTCAATGACTGGCGCATGCCCACTCGAGACGAACTGGGCTCCATCAGCGACCCGCGCAAGACCTCCACACCACCCACCATTAACATGAAATATTTCCCTTATACTCAGGCCGGTGAATACTGGTCTGGCAACGACTACCAACTCCATTGGAATTCGGCCTGGTTGTGGAATTTCGGCAACGGCCTGGACCGCGTGGAATGGAAGTATTCTCCCCGCTATGTACGCCTGGTCCGGGGGCAAGCCATCCAACTCAAACGAATTAAAGACTGATGTGATATTCGATGAACAGCCTGGCTAAAATTTCACTGCTGCTGGTTATTTTGTTGGTGTCCCTGAGTGCCTACCTGAGACTGGCGCACTCAGGCATTGGTTGTGCCGATTGGCCTGAATGTTATGGGCATATAGGTGCAGCAACTTCAGTCAGCCTGCCTGCCACATCCGGCAACGCCTACCAGCGGATGGTCGAACAGGCCAATAAGCCCATGGCGTGGGCAACGCCTCTGCATCGTCTGGTGGCCAGCATTCTGGGCTTGCTTATCGTGTTTCTGACTTTCATCGCCATGCGGAGGAAAAGGCAGCGGCTCATCGCGTTGACCCTGCTCGGCCTAACGGTTTATCTGGCGGTACTGGGCATCCGTTCCGGCGGCCTGCACAATCCGGCTGTGGTGATGGGGAACCTGGCCGGCGGCTTCAGTATGCTGGGCCTGCTGGGATGGATGGTGTTCAAGCCTGATTCCAGGGTGGCAGCCAAAGCGCCGGACAAGGCAACTGCGGTCAGAGGCACGGCCATACTCGCCACCATCGTGCTTTCCATGCAAATCGTACTGGGCGGGTTGACCAGCGCCAACTTCGCAGCCACTTCCTGCCAGACGCTCCCTGACTGTCACGGTAGCTGGTTACCAGGCAGTGCATTGCTGACTGCTTTTGATCTGTCACGACAGCATGAAGTTACCCCAATGGGCCAGGCTATCGGAGGGCAGGAACGTCTTGCCATCCACAAGGCCCACCGCATCGGCGCAGTCCTTACACTGGTGGTAACCCTGCTCGCTGCATTAACCGCTCTAAGCGCCGGACCACGTTACCGGATGACAGCGCTGATCACACTGGTACTGGTCACGCTGGAATTTTCGGTCGGGATCACCGCGATCCTGACCGGTCTGCCGATCAGCCTGGCAGTCGCCCACAACTGGCTGGCCGGCCTGATACTGCTGGCGCTTCTCAGGCAGGTGGCCCTGACGCGTACGACGCGGACCGGATCCCTGGCGCAACACGGGGTTTGAGCCGTTGAACAGGCCTCAGGAAAATACAAAAGTAATCTGTATCGGCGCCGGCCCGGCCGGGCTGACTGCAGGCAGACGCCTCGCCATGGAAGGAGTTGATGTCATCGTACTCGAGCGGGATCCCAGGCACGTTGGTGGCATTTCGCGCACGGAGCAGTACAAAGGGTTCCGGTTTGATGTCGGTGGGCACCGGTTTTTCTCGAAATCCACTGAGATCGAAGCCTTGTGGGATGAAATTCTTGGCGACCAACTGATCACCCGACCACGCAAGTCACGGATTTTCTACGATGGCAAGTTGTTTGACTATCCCTTGCGGGCAGTCAATGCACTCAGCAAGCTGGGCTTCCTCGAATCTTTTCTATGCATGGCATCCTATGGTCGCTCCCGGCTGTTTCCGATTCGTGACCCCAGAACATTTGAACAGTGGGTGACCAACCAGTTTGGTCATCGTCTGTTCAGCATATTTTTTGAAACCTATACCGAAAAAGTCTGGGGCATGAAATGCAAGGAAATATCAGCAGACTGGGCGGCACAAAGAATCAAGGGTCTGTCGCTGGGGACCGCAGTTCGCACGGCCCTGACACCCAAATGGGCGACCCGCCAGCGCAATACGCCCAAGACCCTGATTGAAAGTTTCCGCTACCCCCGGCTCGGCCCGGGCCAGATGTGGGAAGCAGCAGCGGAGCAGGTCCGCGAACATGGGGGAAAAGTGCTTCTGGGCATGGACGTCAACTGCCTGCAGCGTGACGAGGACTCCACAGAGTGGACGGTTTTTGCCACGGACAGCGAGGGCAATCAGCAACAGTTCAAGGCAGACCACGTCATTTCTTCGGCCGCTTTGTCCGAACTGGCTTCAATCATCAAACCACTACCGCCCGAACCGGTGCTGACGGCGGCAAAATCACTGCGCTATCGTGACTTCCTGACCGTAGCCCTGATTATCCGGGACGTTGACTGCTTTGATGACAACTGGATTTATATCCATGACTCAAGTGTACGGGTCGGGCGTATTCAGAATTTCAAATCCTGGTCACCCCACCTGGTGCCTGACCCCGACCTGAGTTGTCTCGGCCTCGAGTACTTCTGCTTCCGTGGCGACGGCTTGTGGGATTCAGAGGATGAGGCATTGATCCGCCTGGCGGACGAGGAACTGATCCAACTCGGCCTGGTTACGGCCGGGCACGTTATTGATGGCACCGTCATCAGGCAGGCCAGAGCCTACCCGGTCTATGATGAAAATTATGAGGAACGCATCAAGCTGTTCCGAAGCTGGCAAGAACAGAACATGCCCGGACTGCATCTCGTTGGACGTAACGGCATGCACAAGTACAACAACCAGGACCACGCCATGATGACTGCCCTGCTGACGGCAGAGAACATCCTGGCGGGTGAGAAAAAATGGGATGTCTGGCAGGTCAACCAGGACGCTGAATACCACGAATCAGGTGAGGACCGGACTCTGGCAATGAGTGAACGCCTGGTTCCCCGCCGTCTCAACGCTGGCGAAGCCAGGAAAAAAGGCCCAGAAAAATCGACAAGGCACAACCCGTGAAAAACAGGACCTGAAGCGGGACCACGGCAAGGGCAAAAGCGATTCCACCCCGTTTGGCCAGTAATCGGTAAAAACCGGATTCAGCCCTGACGATAACCGCAACCAGGAGCAGCGGCAGCAAAGCCCAGGGATCCATCAACCAGACAAGAACCAGCAGGGGCATGAGAATTCCGATCAGGAGTGCCGCGGGGGACTTCCATTTGCTGTGAATTCGTTCCCGTTCGGTATCCTTCATCAAACCACTGCTAATCACAGCGGTCAGAAACAGGGCCAGGGTCGGAACGAGCGCCAGAGCATGCCCTGCAAGCGGCAGTAACAACATCACCAGCCACAGCAAAGCAGCAGAAACCGTGGCCGCCCTGGCCCGCAAGTTCAGGTTAAGGTCTGCAGGCGCCGAACGATAGCGCAACAACAGGAGGACCCAGGGCACTCCACGCCTCAATACGTCCGTCCGTAACATGTCCCAGAACTTCCATTGTTTCAGATGGGTGCCAAGCATCGTCTTGAGCATCCGGATCCGGTACCCGGCACCGCGCAACCGGTAACCCAGTTCGATATCCTCGATGCTGGGTTTTCCATACGCGGCATTAAAGCCTCCGACCTCGAGAAACACTTCCCGTCTTATCGCTCCGCATCCTGTCCAGAAAGTCGAGGCTTCTTCATTACCGACCTGATGATTCCAGTGGTGGTACAGATTCCGATAACGGGAAAGGAATGAACCATGGCCCGGTGCATCATCGTAACTACCAAAAACAGCACCCAGAGCAGGGTCGGATTCGAGCGCCGCCACCGCCTTGCCTATGGTATCAGCATGCAACAATACATCAGCATCGGTGAAGAAAATGATCTCACCCCGGGCTTTCTCCACCCCCAGGTTCCGGGCCAAACCCGGACCGCCCTGCTGCTCCATGCACTCTAGTTGCGCCCCGTGGCGTGCGGCAATCTCGGCCGTCTGCCTGTCGCTGGAGGCATCATCCACCACGATACATTCAAAAGCCGGCCAGTCGGTGCTGAATACGGCATCCAGGCAACGATCAAAATCATCTCCGCCATTGAAAACCGGCACAACAACGGAAACCATTGCCGGTGAGTGATTGGTATTCACCCCGTCTGCCGCGCCAGCCTTTTCCTTCATTCAGCACCCATTTCCTGGCGATACAAATCAAGTACCTCACCGGTCGCCCCATAACGACGAATAGTCCCACCATCAATCAGTATGGCTTGTGGACAGGTCCGCAGCATCAACTCGTGGTCATGAGACGCATGCAGCACAATCTGTGCAGCCGAGGGAAACCGGGTCAATGCATCCTCCACACGATTGCGAAACGACTGGTCAACACCCATCAGAAATTCATCAAACAGAAATACTTCTGCCCGCTTCAAGCGCATGGTTTCGAGCAAAATCGACATAAACAAACGCTGCTGCAAACCAAAGGACAAGTGTTCAACCCAGGTATACTCCTGGCCTGAAAGTGAACAGAATTCCAGAATTTTGGGCAGACTTTTCTTGGTTTCCCGGTAGCTCAATCCGGCCAGAGAAGCGTAAAGAAAAACATTGTCGCGCACTGACAATGCAGGCGCTACACCCGCACCCGGCTCAAGAAAACAACACACTCTTCCATCAACCCGCACCTTGCCCGAGTTGGGTTTATAAATCCCGGCCATCACTCGTAACAAGGTTGATTTTCCGGCCCCGTTGCGGCCGATTACAGCTACCCGTGAGCCTTTCTCTATTTCCAGATCAATGCTTTTCAACACTTCCCTGGCGCCTTCCCTGCGCTGCCTGGAATGTACATTCATCAGTTCGCGATAAAGTGGCCGGCGGCTCCTGCCTGATACCATGAATGACTTGTTGACTGCGCGAAGCTGAATGGTCATTTCAAATATAATCCGGAATCTTCGGCTTGACCGCATGGAATAACATTCCACCCAGGATCAACACCAGGAACGGACCCAACAATGCCTGACTGGCATGGGCAAGATCTATCGGGCCACCATAAAGCAGCGCTTCGCGCGCCAGCCAGATCAATCCCGTCAGCGGGTTCATTTGAATGACGATCCGGGCCATTCCCTCGCCAACGACTTCAGGTGAGAAAAATACCGGCGTGATGAAGAACAGCATGCGGCATAACAAGCCCCAGATATAATTGAGATCCGACAGGAAGACCACCAGGCCGCACAGGAACAGCGATGCCCCCAGACTGAGCGCCAGGATGCCAAAAAACACGATAGGGTACGCCAGAAGCGCGGATCCGAATTTCGCTCCCATGAAGATTCCCAGAACTAAAACGAGCATGACTTCGATAAACAGAGTCAAACCCTCGACACAGGTCTGACGCAGCACCAACAGTTCCAGGGGAACGGTGGTATTGAGGATCAGGGAGCGACTGGTCAGAAAATAAGAAGAAGACCGTGTGGTGGAATTGATAAAGAAATTATAGTGAATCAGGCCAATCAGTATAAACAACTGGTAGTGATCTATTTTCCTCAAGCTCTCCACATTGCTGAAAACCGTGAACAGAACAGCCGTCATCAGAATCGGGTTGAGCAGATGCCAGATTAAACCGAGCGAGGAATTTTTCTCCTGGGTCAGGAACGATGCACGCGTGGTTTGATACAACACATATAAAAAATGACGCCAACTCATGCCGGAAACTTCACAGTTTCAAGCCTGACTGAATCCAGTCCAAAAATGACCAGTATCTGAGTATGACTTTTCATGACAATCGGGATAAGAAGGTGTTGCCGCAAATTTTAGCAGCATTGGGGTCTGCCAACACGTCAAAACAGGCAAAGAGTGTACAAAAAACTGTTCGATCCGAACCTTAACCCCCAAACTGCAACTCGGCCAGGCGAGCATACAATGGGTTGCTTTGAATCAATTCTTCATGACTCCCCACCGCTTCGATACGACCACTGTTCATAACCACGATGCGATCCACCTTTTTTACTGTCGCCAGGCGGTGTGCAATGACCAGTGTTGTGCGGTCTTTCATCAAGCCTTCCAGTGCTGCTTGTACCAACCGTTCACTCTCGGCATCCAGCGAACTGGTGGCCTCATCGAGCAACAGAATAGGCGGATCTTTCAATATCGCCCGTGCGATTGCAATGCGTTGCCTCTGCCCCCCTGAAAGTCGGGTACCGCGTTCACCCAGAAAGGTGTCGTAACCATCCGGAAGTCCGGTGATGAATTCATCAGCCGCAGCCAGTAGTGCAGCCTGTTTTACTTCTTCTACACTGGCTTCGGGACGGCCGTAACGGATGTTCTCAAGTGCGCTCTCGCCGAACAATACGGTCTCCTGGGGCACCAGGCCAATCTGTTTTCTCAAGTCCAGCGGATCAAGCCGGGAAATCTCATTGTCATCGATCAGAATCCGGCCGGATTGCGCCTCATAGAAACGAAGCAACAACTGGAAGCTGGTGCTTTTACCCGCACCCGAAGGCCCAACAATCGCCACCGTTTCACCCGGTCGGATCTCCAGGTTGAAATCATCCAGCGCGAGAGAATCAGGGCGTGAAGCATAACGGAAGGCGAGATGCTCGAAACGAATCCGGCCAGACACTTTGGCCGGCAAATGTTCCGCATCGACCGGGGCACAAATGGCCGGTTTAGCGTTTAACAGTTCCGACAGGCGCTCCATGGCGCCGGCCGCACGCTGAATTTCACCCCACAGACTGCTCAGTGCCGCTGCCGAGGAACCAACCATCATGGCATACATCAGAAACTGGCCCAATTGACCGCCGGTCATCGTGCCGGCCAGAACTGCACGCGAACCCATCCAGAGAATGAACGTAATGGAAGCAAACACCAGCGAAGTGGCAATGACGGTTAGCAAGGCGTTCATCTTTATCCGGCGAACCGCCGTGATAAAACTGGCATTCACCGCCGCTGCATATCGCCGGGCCTGCAGTTTCTCTAAAGTAAACGCCTGTACTGTCTGCATGGCATTCAGAGTTTCGCCTGCCAGACCGCTGGTGTCGGCGATCCGGTCCTGTGATTGGCGCGACAGCTTTCTTATCCGGCGTCCCACCAGGATCACCGGCAAAATGACGGCCGGAATCCCCACCAGGGTATAAGCAGCCAACTGCGGACTGGTCAGAACCAATAGCAGCAGACCTCCGGTCAGGTTCAGCGAAGATCGCAGTGCGATGGATAAACCCACGCCCGAAATACTCTGCACAAGCGTGGTGTCGGTCGTCAGGCGAGAAAGAACTTCACCCGTCCGGGTGACTTCGAAAAAGGCCGGATCCATTCCGATAACACGTTGATAAACCGCGTTGCGAAGGTCAGCTACCACGCGCTCACCCAGCCAGGTCACCAGATAATAGCGCAGTGCGGCAAAAACGCTGAACACCAGGGCTGCCGCCAGAAACCAGCCAAAATACCGGTTTACCGTGCCGACATCCTGCGCGATAAAGCCATTGTCAATCAGGTAACGCAAGGCGATGGGCAGTGCCAGCATCGCTCCCGAGGCAATCAGCAGGGCGGTCAGAGCCGCCACCAGCGTTCCGCGATACGGGCGAATAAAAGGTATCAGTGTCTGCAGGGGTTTCAGGGACCTTCCCCGAGGGCGCTCGGTCCGATCGGGTTCAGCCATGATTTTGACTCATCATAGTGTCAAGACATGGGGCCTTGAATCAAATGATCAATCCCGCCTCCATGTTTACGCCTTTGTGACCCGCGTAAGATGAAGTTTGTCCCGTTTGGGGCTATGATTACCGGGCCGGGTTTGATTGAGAAGCCTCTGATTCATTCTGCACGAAGCCAGTTGGAGACTCCTTGAACCGGACCCGCTATCGTTGACCTGACTTGCGACGTATGCCGACAAGCCACAGTCTCACCTGGAACCATTTGAGGAGAGAACCATGGCAATTGCAACAACTCTGAAGTCCTACCTGCACGATCACGGTGTCGAATATGACACGCTTGAACACGCCCATACCGATACCGCGATTGATTCCGCCAAATCTGCACATGTACCGCCCTACCAAATGGCCAAAGCCGTCGTCCTGGAAGATCAAGACGGCTATATCGTCAGCGTTTTACCCTCTAACAACCGCCTCAACCTTGGCTGGGTGTGTGAGGAGTTGAACCGTGACTTAAGGCTGGCCACCGAGCCCGAACTGGGCAAACTGTTCAAAGATTGTGAAACCGGCGCCGTTCCCGCCCTCAGCAATGCCTATGGGCTGACGGTAATCTGGGATGACCAACTCAAGCATGCTTCAGATATTTACATCGAAGCAGGCGATCATGAGCACTTGGTCCACCTTAACGGTGAGGACTTCAAACAACTCATGAAGTCTTTGCCGCATTGCATCATCAGTGCGGGAAAAGAGTGGTCCCGCTGGGTATGGGAATAGCTTAGAAGCGCCTTGTTCGCTATACTGGTGCAATATGCGGGCTATGTATCCAGTTGCGCCTGTGTCCAGCGCACAATATCGCCTGTCATCATGGCACCTGACTGCCGGGAGATTTCCTTGCCACCCCGGAATAACACCATCGTCGGGATACTGCGAATATCGAGTTGCGCCCCAATCATCTGTTCATCTTCAGTATTCAGCTTGGCCAGACGAACCTGGGGTTCAAGCACTGAGGCCGCTTCCTCAAAAGCCGGCGCCATCATTTTGCAGGGACCACACCAGGGCGCCCAAAAATCGACCAGAACCGGGATATCATTCCCGCCAATATGGCGTTCAAAACTGGCTGCGGTCAGAACTACCGGCTGATTACTGAACAGATCTTCGCGACATTTGCCGCAGCGGGGATGATCGCCAAGCCGCTCTTCAGGCACCCGGTTGGGGGTATCGCATTGAGGGCACACTATTTGCTTTTTGGACATAGTCGCGTATTTCCCTTAGCCTTCAGTTGTCAATGCAGCACGAATTTCACGTAATTTTTCCTTGACCCGCTGCGCATTTGCCGGGCCCATGCGCAACAGAATTTTTTGCCCGGCAGACAGTGCTTCCAGATCCGGATCAGCATACAGGTAATATGCCTCTGGTTTGATCAGTTGTAGCGGTTCGCTTATTTCAGGAGTCGACAGGAGACTGTCAATCACTTCAATCAGCCTGGCGTCAAAGTCATCATTTGCATAGCCAAGCTGGGAATAAGCCTGCTGGCTGAGGGAGTCAAAGTTCCGGTACAGGCCGATCAGTTCCTGCGTATCCAGCGCCTCGAACATCTCTACCTGCGGTTCATAGCGCTTGTAGTTCGCCGGATTCAAAACATACTGGGGTATCGGATCACCTTCGGCATTCCGGATCACGATGTCGGGCTCTTCATTGGCGCTTGCAACAAAATCACCTTCCAGGGCCCTGACAACCATGATGTGGCCGGGTACCTGGCGACTGGTCAGTGCGTCGACCGATGCAACAAAGCGGGAGACCACATTGTCCTTGACCAGAAAGCGGGTCACCGAAGCTTCACCGGTGAGACCGGAGAGAGATGCCAGGACCAAATCATCGCTCTCGGCCAGTGGCGGTAACGCATGTACTTCATCCACTATTTCAAGTTCAGGTTCCAGCTCGAAAGGCTCTGGGGCCGATTCGTCGGGAATTGCTTCCGGCTCGGGCGGCGTCTGTTCAACAATCGTTATCGGAAGCGGTGGAGGCGGTGGCACCTCGGTGGAAGGCCGGTAAATCGTCACATAGTAATCCGCAGCGCCCGCCAATACGATCAGCAGTAAACCAATGAGCCAGTTTTTCATAGTACCTCCTTCATCTTTGTGATGACCGGTCCCCGGGCCCGTCGAATGTAACATGATACCCCGGTTCTTATTGTGACCGCACGATTTGCAGGGGGTTCGGCCACTCTGCGGGAGTGCGCACAGCAGGCCGCTGGGGCGTTTAAAAGCGGCTCTGCCGGCCACATCTTTCGATAATGATCCAGCTTCCCTACGTCGAACCCGTGTTCCGGCCTCCATCAGAAGCCCGCAGCCTGATCCTGCAGATTACCATCGGTTGTTCCTGGAACAACTGCACCTTCTGCGATATGTATACCCAGCCTCAGAAATTATTTCGCTTCAAATCCCTTGAAGAAATCCAGCGGGAACTGGCTTCTGTGGCGAAAACAGGGGTTCACATTCGCCGTATCTTCCTGGCGGATGGCGATGCCATGACGCTGTCGTTCCGCCGGCTGAGACTGATTATGGAGGCAATCAACCGTTACCTTCCCGGGGTGCAGCGCGTCTCTTCCTATTGTCTGCCCCGCAATCTTAAAAACATCACAACTGCGGAACTGGCCAAACTGAATGAATTGGGCCTCACGCTATTCTATGTGGGTTGCGAGTCCGGGGATAATCTGGTGCTGAAACGGGTAAACAAAGGTGAAAACTTTGATTCCTCACTGGCCGCCCTGGAAAAGATCAAGGCAGCCGGCGCAAAGAGTTCCGTGATGATCCTCAACGGCATGGGCGGTAAGCGCTACAGCAAGCAACACGCCGTTAACTCGGCTCGCCTGATGAACCAGGCACAACCGGAATACCTGTCTACTCTGGTTGTCAGTTTCCCCGGGGGAATGGAGCGCTATCAGCAGGGTTTCCGGGGAGAGTTTGAGCCGCTGGACAAGAATGGTCTGTTCCAGGAAATGTACTGGCTATTGGACACGCTGGAACTTGAAAATACTATTTTCCGTAGCGACCATGCTTCCAATTACCTGATCCTCAAGGGAACACTGAACAAAGACAAGCCCCGCCTGCTGGAGACTGTGAGAGCGGCACTGAACCGCCCGGACACGGTTCCTTTGCGTCAGGAGTGGATGCGGGGCCTCTGAGAGGCATATTTCACCAGAACGGGCCATAATTTATTCCTTTGCCTGTGCCGCTGTGGCTCCCTCCTCAGCCAGCCAGCCACCGCCCAGTGCTTTATACAGGTTAATGATGGAAACCAGTTGCTGTCTGCTGGTTGATGAAGCCAGCAATTCAGCGCGGAACAGGGAACGATCAGATTCCAATACCTCCAGATAAGAGGTTACACCTCCGTTGTAGCGGGCCAAGGACAGTTTTGAAGCGCTGCGGGCTGCGGCAACCTGGCGCTGGCGTGCCAGGGCCTCGTCACGATAGGTGCTGACGTCAATCAGTGAATCCTCGACTTCCTGGAAAGCACGCAACACGGTGAGTTCGTAATTTTTCAATAATTGCACCGTTCGCGCCCGTTCTGCTTCCACCCGTGACTTGCTGCGCCCGGCATCGAATACCGGCCCCAGCAGATTGGCGCTTAAACCCCAGGCCTGGTTGTCAGAGGAGAAAAAGTTATCCAATTCCGTGCTGGCCAGGCCCAATGTTCCGGTCAGGCTCAGGGAAGGAAAACGCAGAGCCTCAGCCACACCGATACGTGCGGTCTGGGCAGCCAGTAGCTGTGAAGCCTGCCGAATATCCGGACGCCTCTCCAACAGTTCAGACGGAAGCCCCGCAGGAATGTCCTGTAGAAACCGTTCTTCATTTTTTAGCCGCATATTCACTATTGATCCGGGATTTTGTCCCAGCAACACGCTGAGCAGATTCTCGGCCCGCTGTTTTTCGCGCTCAAGCGACGCCAGTTGGGCAACTGCATCAGCCAGTTCGATCTCCGCCTGGTTCACATCGATCAGCGCAACGGTTCCCTTGTCGAACCGCGCCTGGATGATGTCCAGGGAATCCTGCCGGGTCTGGATGGTTCTTCGTGCGATACGGACTCGTTCATCAAGATCCAGTATCAACAGGTAGACACTGGCCACATCGGCAATGAGCGTGATGGTGACAACATTGCGCGCCTCCACGGTCGCGAGCAGTTCGGCCCGGGCCGCTTCGGTGGAACGACGTAACTTACCCCACAGATCCAGTTCGAAACTGAGATTACCGGCCAACACGAAGGTTTCGTTGATGCTGCCGGGCCGGCCTGCGCCGGGGATCAGATTACCTCGTGTCGCTCCGGCCGCACCATCGAGATTCGGGAACTGGTCAGCACGCACAAAACCCAGCGCTGCCCGGGCTTCCTCAATCCGTGCCATCGCAATCGCAACTTCCTTGTTATTAATCAAGGCCAGCTTGATCAGGCGGGTGAGTTCTTCGTCCTGGAATAGTTCCCACCACTCGAGATTGGCGATGGAAGCACCTGGAATGGCGGGTTCCAGATAGGCTTCCGGAACCGGCACTTCCGGTCTTTCGTAATCCGGCCCCATCGCGCAGGCAGACAGCATCAGCACCATTGAAAAAGTCACACTGTGGGAGAAGAACCGTTTCATGGTCTCTGCTCCCCAACATTCTCCTGAACTTTTTCATCAGTCGGTGCGTCGGTTTCCGGCGGGGTTCCTCTGCCGCCGCTGACCATCACGTACAGAGCGGGAATGATCAATACACCGATCACGGTAGCGACCAGCATGCCGGAAAACACCGTCATACCCATGACTTTGCGGGCCTCAGCTCCGGCGCCCGTGGCGACCAGCAGGGGCATGACACCCAGCACGAAAGAGAACGCCGTCATCAGGATGGGCCGGAAGCGATCGCGGGCCGCCGCCAGGGCGGCATCCAGCGCTGTCATTCCTTCATCGGTTTTCAGTTTGGCGAATTCGACAATCAGGATGGCATTTTTAGCCGCCATGCCGATCAGCATGACCAGGCCGATCTGGGCAAAAACATTGTTCTGATAACCGGGCAGAAAAAGTCCGGCCAGCCACAGGCCAAGCATAGCCCCGAAGATGGCGATTGGAGTTCCCAGCAGTACGCCCATTGGCAAGGACCAGCTCTCGTATTGTGCTGCCAGGATCAGAAATACAAACAACAGCGCCAGGCCGAATACCAGGGCGCCGGAACCGGCCGCTGCTCGTTCCTGGAAGCTCATCGCATTCCAGGCATAGCTCATATCGGTGGGTAAGACACGGGCGGCTACGGCTTCCAGCGCATCCAGCGCCTGGGTCGAGCTGTAACCCGGTGCCGGGCCACCGGTCAATTCGGCTGCGCGATAAAGGTTAAAACGGTTGGTGTATTCGGGACCGTGGGTGGGAGTCGTGGTGATCAGGGCTGACAGCGGTACAATCTGTCCTTCCCTGCTCCTGACGAAGAAAAAGCGAATGTCCGATGCATTGGCGCGGTACTCCGGTTCGGCCTGTACATAAACCTTGAACAGCCTGCCAAAACGGTTGAAATCGTTGACGTAGGCGCCGCCCAGGAACGAACCAAGAGTGGTATTCACATCGGCCGGGGAAACACCCATTTTCAATACCAGATCATTATTCACTTGCGCAAAAATCTGCGGGACGTTTGCACGGAAGGTTGAGATCACGTTACCGATCTCGGGGCGTTCCTTCGCCGCCTGCATAAATGCTTCGGCCTGACGGGCCAGGTACTCCGGTGTGTTGCCACCCCGGTCCTGCAACATCATGCTGAAGCCTGAGCCCGTACCCAGGCCAGGAATAGCCGGCGGCCCAAAGGCAAAAGCGACTGCCTCAGGTATCCCCAGGGCCAGTTCCCGATTGACCCGTCGGATGATCGAACTGACATGCAAATCATCGCTGTCGCGCTCGCTCCAGTGTTTCAGCGAAACAAAAAGGAAGGCGTTGTTGGGTGACAGCGATGAGGTCAACAGGCTGTAACCACCCACGGCCGTTACCGAACCAACACCGGGCGTATTAATAAGTAATTCTTCCACCTTGCGGGTCACCCGGTCCGTGCGTTCCAGTGAAGCCGCATCCGGTAACTGGACATTGACCAGGAAATATCCCTGGTCTTCCTCCGGCACAAAACCACCGGGCACCAGGCCGAACAAACCGGTCATGGCAACGGTCATGACCAGCAGCGCAGCAATACTAAGGATCAACCTGCGCGAGAACAGGGCGGCAATTTTCATGTAAGCGCCGGTTAACCGGCTGAAAGCTTCGTTGAACCGGTCGAAAAACGGCTGCAAGCGACTTTTCTTTTGCTCTGACGGTGGCCGCAACAGCATAGCGCTCAGGGCCGGGCTCAGCGTCAGCGCGTTAATGGAGGAGATCGCCACTGAAATCGCAATCGTAATCGCAAACTGCTGGTAAAGCCTTCCGGTAATGCCACCCATGGCGGCAACCGGCACAAACACCGCCATCAGTGACAGGGACGTTGCCACAATGGGCCCGGAGACTTCTTTCATGGCCGCGATGGTTGCCGCTTTGGGCTTCAGGCCCTCTTCCATTTTTTTGGTAACCGCCTCAACCACGACAATGGCATCGTCCACCACAATACCGATGGCCAGCACCAGCCCCAGCAGTGAAAGCGTGTTGATGGAAAAACCGAACAGAGGAAACACCGCAAAAGTTCCGATCAGTGAAACCGGCACTGCCAGAGAAGGAATCAGCGTGGCTCGCACATTCTGCAGAAAAAGGAATACCACCAGGATCACCAGCGCCATCGCCTCGAACAGGGTAATGACGATTTCCTTGATACCCTCGGTGATCGCCAGGGTCGTATCCAACGACACCATGTATTCAATATCATCTGGAAAATCAGCCGACATCCCATCCATCACCGCTACAATTTCTTCAGCCAGCTTCAGGCCATTAGCGCCCGGCAATTGATAGATTGCCAGGATGGAAGCCGGGCCTCCGTTGAGCCGGCTGATGGCATTGTAATTCTGCGTACCCAGTTCGACTCGGGCTACATCCTTGATACGCACCTGGGAACCGTCCGGGTTGGAACGTACAATCACCTTGCCGAATTCTTCCGCGGTCGAGAGGCGCCCCTGGGTGCGCACCTGGTAGGTGAACATGGTGCCCGGCACCGCAGGCGGCCCGCCAATCTGACCAGCCGGTGCAATGACATTCTGCTCCTGGATGGCGCGGGTAATGTCCGGTACCGTCAGACCCAGCTTGGCCAGTTGATCTGGCTTGACCCACACCCGCATCGCATACTCGCTGCCGCCCAGCACGCTGGCCTGGCCCACGCCCTTGATGCGGGCGATTGAATCGAGGATATTGATGGTCAGATAGTTGCTCTGGAAATTCTGGTCATAAGTGCCGTTGGGCGAATAAAGCGTGACCAGCATCAGTGGGAAAGACAGCTTTTTCTTGACCGTGATACCCAGGCGTTTGACTTCCTCCGGAATACTCGCCTGGGCCTCTGAAACCCGGTTTTGCACCAGTACATTGGACATGTCCAGGTCGGAGCCGACCTCGAAGGAAACCGTCAGATTAACGCTGCCGTCATTGGCGTTAACGGACTTCATGTACAGCATGTTCTCGACGCCGTTGACCTTTTGCTCCAGCGGCGTGGCAACCGACTGCTCGACCACTTCCGCGTTGGCGCCTGTGTAAATCTCGGTAATACCCACTTCCGGCGGCGTGATGTCCGGGTATTGCGCAATCGGAAGGGACTGCATTGACACCAGGCCAAGGATCACAATGATAATCGCGATGACCATCGCGACGATCGGTCGGCGAACGAAGAATTCAGCCATGATGATTACCGGCAGCCTGTTTCATGTCATATATGTCCATGCAGTGTTTTCACTGCAGTCTCAAGAACCATGTCTAAGCTCCATTTTATGAATTGCGAGTAACACTTGTCTCACCTGGTATGGCTTAGCTTTTCTTTTGTCATTTTAGGACTTGTTAGCTGACTCTGTACACATCACGCCGATGACCTATTTTGACTACGATAATTATTAACTCATCATTCTTGATCTCATAAAGAATGCGATAGACGCCTTGTCGGATACGATATAGCTCTTGGCCAGAAAGTTTCTCTACGCCAGGTGGGCGTGGAACAATTCTTAACGCTTGGATACGTTTTAGAATTCTTGCAACTTCTTTCTTCGGAATGGGCCGTAAATCCTTTGCAACGGATTGCTTGAATATAAGCTCAAATTTTCCCATGCGCCTTCAGATCATTCAGCAATTCTTCATATGTCATCGTCGATTCGCTCACTCTATTGGCATAAGTAGCAAGATCTTCCTGATCCTCATACAAAATATTACGAACCGCCTCATTGACGAGCTCTGATACTGATCTGTGTGTGTAAGCTGCTTTTAGTCGCAACGCCTGATGGACTTCAGGCTCAAAATAAACAGTGGATCGTTTTGATGGTTCATTCATTGGCTGTTCCTCCGAGAGGAATATTAACGCTATAGCGTCTTAACGTCAATTTGGTGCTGAAAACGTAGCTAACGCCTAAGTTAAGCGGCCGCCGGGAAGGCGGTCCGGTGAAGCCAGCTTGCTGGCGGAACGCACTTTAACGCTTGTTAGCTCTCACGCTTCACACCTCTTTTCAGTTTGCTGGCACGGAGTCGTTGTTCACTTCGCATTACGTGCAAAATGAAGACGTAACTATCATCGTGGCGATAAAAAACTCGACAAGGGGGTTCGACAATTTGACGATAATTCCAATCTTCAAGCTCAGTTGGTTTTGACCCACTTCTTGGATGATCTTTGAGTTGTTCAATATGTCTAAAAATTCTGTGCACCAATTCCTGTGCAGTAACCGGATTCTCTAAGGCAATAAAATCTGCTATCGCATCAAGGTCGGAAAGCGCTGGTTCGGTCCAGACTATTTCAACCATCGAGACATTCTCGATTTTGCTTCTTCATGAGATAAAGTCCGGCCATCTTCAACCGCGCGTTCGCCACGAGCTATACCCTCAAGAAGTTTTATTCTTCCCTTTAAGCTCTCAAAGCTTTCTACATCAACCAAGTACGCCGAGGGAAGGCCATGTTGAGTGATTAAAATTGGCTCTTTGTCACGAGATAGCTCGGAGAGTAATTCCGTTGCCTTTCGTTTTAGGGTAGTCACTAATTCAGTTCTCATAAAGTGATACTAAAGTAGCACTTTCTTTAATGCAAGCACTAGGGAAGCTAACACCGAGTTAAGCGGCCGCCTGAAAGGCGGTCCGCCGGTGAGCGAAGCGAACGAACTTGAACGCCTTGTTGAACGAAGCCGCTGCGCGGCAGGATAAAACCTTCATCTACAGTTAAGCTCCTGTTTACCCAATGTCGGGTAGTTACAAAGGAGTTTACCCCATGAAACCCACTGAACAAAAACGCTTTGATGCGTTGTATGAACAA
>JAJRRA010000075.1 GCA_024279945.1 Gammaproteobacteria bacterium | reverse complement strand
GTTTGAGCTCCGATGCCACAGACTATGACATAACGGGTGCGATGTACGTTAACGGCGATGGTAATGAGATTACTCCGTGCTATTTATTTGGCAGGGATCTGTTTTGGCTATTGACACGGGCTGGCTAATGGGTGACCCCGGTTTTACATGCCCAGTGCGTAATCAAGTTCGGCAACCAGGTCATCGATGTCTTCTACGCCCACGGACAGACGAATCAGCGTATCACTGATCCCGAGACGTTCACGAAGTTTGGGCGGCACCGAGGCATGGGTCATGATGGCGGGGTGATTAATCAGGCTTTCCACGCCACCGAGACTTTCAGCAAGCGCGAACAATTCACAACGCTCCAGTACGCGGCGGGCGTGTTCCAGGCCACCCTTGATATCAACGCTGATGATACCGCCTCCCTGGCCGTTCATCTGGCGCATGGCCAGTTCATGCTGTGGATGATCCGCCAGTCCGGGATAGATAACCTTGCGCACCTGCTGATGCCGTTGCAGCCATTGAGCGATCTTCAGGGAATTTTCGCAATGAGCTTTCATCCTCAACGCCAGGGTTTTGAGGCCTCTCAATGCAAGAAAGCTGTCAAACGGGCCTTGAATTGCACCAGTGGAATTGAGCAAATACCACAGCCGCTCCGCCAGTTCTTCATCATCGCGGACAATGGCCACACCACCAACCATGTCCGAATGCCCATTCAGGTATTTTGTCGCCGAGTGCATCACGATATCCGCACCGAGCGCAAGCGGCCGCTGCAGCATGGGCGTGGCAAATGTATTGTCCACCACCAGCAGCGCGCCGTTGTCATGGGCAATTTGCGCAGTGGCGGCAATATCCACAATTTTCAGCATCGGGTTACTTGGTGTTTCCAGCCAGACCAGGCGTGTATCGGGCTGGATGGCGGAACGCAACTGATCCGGATCCTCGATCTGGGTAAAGGTGAAGCGGAGATTTGCAGAACGTTTGCGAACATTATGAAACAAACGGTAACTGCCACCGTAAAGGTCATCACCCGCCACCACGTGATCACCCGTATCCAGCAACTCGAGGATGGTGGAAGCGGCCGCTATGCCGGAGGCGAAAGCCAGGCCCCGGATCCCGCCTTCCAGGTCAGCGATACACTTTTCGTAAGCATCGCGTGTCGGATTGTGACTGCGTGAATACTCCCAGCCCTGGTGATCGCCGGGACTTTTTTGCACATAGGTGCTGGTTGCATAAATCGGGGTCATGATCGCACCGGTTGACGGGTCCGGTTTCTGCCCCGCATGGATTACACGGGTGGGGAGTTTGTATGTTTTCATCAACGGTCTGCTTTCCTGCGCAGGTAGTTCAGTAAATCCACCCGGGTAATCAAACCCAGGAACTTTGACCCGTCTTTGACGATGGCGACAAAGTCGCGTACGAATATGGGCATCAGTGCAGACACCGGCGCCTGCACATCAATTTCAGTCAATTCGGTAACCATGGCGGTGCTCACTAAGTCATCAAATCGCCTGGAAGATTCGGCCACGGCTATCAGCAGGTCTGATTCATCGAGAATACCCACGATTTGATCATCCGCAATGACCGGCAGTTGTGAGACATCGTAAAGTTTCATCCGCTTGTAGGCGTTGGCAAGGGGTTCCCCGGGGCCCACCGTTACCGTATCCCTGGATGCGTAAGGCCGGGCAATCAGGTCCCGCAGGTCGCCATGACTATCCGTTTCTATGAAACCCTGATCGCGCATCCAGAAATCATTGAACATTTTCGAAAGATAACGATTGCCGGTGTCACAGGCGAAAGTCATCACCCGCTTTGCTTTGGTCTGCTCCCTGCAGTAGCGCAGTGCGGCGGCCAGCAAAGTTCCGGTTGATGACCCGGCCAATATACCTTCCCGAACCAACAACTTCCGGGCGGCCAGGAAGCTTTCCCGGTCGCTGATCACATAGGCTTTTTTGACCCGGGTAAAATCACTGATGGGGGGCAGAAAATCCTCACCAATACCTTCCACCATCCAGGATGAACTTTTGCTGGACAGCGTTCCTTGATTGATGTATTCAGCGAGTATGGACCCTTCAGGATCGGCCAGAATCAACTCTAACTCAGGAGCAACGCGGGCAAAATATCGGGACAGGCCGGTCACGGTTCCGCTGGAACCCACACCGAGAACGATGGCGTCCAGTTGCCCGTCCACCTGGCGCCAGATTTCCGGCCCGGTCACTTCTTCATGTGCGATTGGATTGGATGGATTGCCAAACTGGTTAATGAAATAGGCATCGTCCATTTCATTGGCCAGCCGTTTAGCCAAATCCTGGTAATAGTCCGGATGCCCCTTGGCCACGTCCGACCGCGTGAGAATGACTTCAGCCCCCATCGCTTTGAGGTTGGATATCTTCTCACTGCTCATTTTGTCGGGAATGACCAGGACCAGACGGTAACCCTTTTGTGCGGCCACCAGGGCCAGACCAAGGCCGGTGTTACCGGCTGTCCCTTCCACCAGTGTTGAGCCCGGCTTGATCAAGCCGGCCTGTTCTGCGTCTTCGATCATTCTCAAACCGATGCGGTCCTTGATCGAAGCACCAGGATTCTGACTTTCCAGCTTAATCAGCAATTCACAAGGCCCGGTATCGAAGTGGTTGATGCGCACCACGGGCGTGTTTCCGATCAGGTCAATAACATTATTGAAAATTTCCATTCGGGGAAGTACTCCAATCGCTTCACTGGTATCCAGGCGGGAAAGCCCATGTCATATTACGGGCGCCGCTAACAGACGCTGTAACTAAAAGAAGCGACCGGGTATAAACCCGGCCGCCTCTGCTCATTTGTATAAACGACTTGTGCGAACGGTCAGGAAACTACCGTGTCCATCATGCGCGCTAATTGGTCTTTTGCCCAAAGTTTTTCTTTTTTTAGCTGGTTGAGAGCCAGGTCTTCCATTGGCGCTGTACCAACTTCAGCAGCGGTGACCCGTTTATCCAGTTCTTGATGACGATTGAATACTCTGAGAAAGTCTTCATTTTCTTGCTTCAATTTTTCCATTTGCTCCTGACGGTGTTCAAACATAAGGATCCTCCGAATCTGATTTATGCACATATGATAATTCGCCGAAGCGCACCTTATTTGTTGGCGCCGAGGCTGAATAGTTCAAGAAATTTTCTAGCGGGTAAACTTGGGGTTCAGAATGTGGCATGCACCGGATACAAGGCAACAACGCCATTATCCGCGAACTCCATTTTTAATTGGAAAAACCATATTGCTAGGTTAAATCTAGCGCAATTAATCCACAACGGCAAGCAAATTCATCAGCAAAAAATAAACCATGAAAAATAATTTGCTGCGGGCAGGCGCCTAACGGAAGTGTAACTTCAGCCCTCCGGTCAATCATCCAGAAGGATCACATCCACGCGCCGGTTTTGGCTTCGGCCTTCTTCGGTTTCATTACTCGCAATGGGGAAGTCTTCTCCCATCCCGGCAGCGGTAATGCGATCCGGATCCACACCCAGCGCCACCAGTGAATCCATTACTTTGTGGGCCCGTTGCTCTGAAAGCTTGAGGTTGGCCGCCGCATCACCGGTGGAATCCGTATGTCCCTCAATGCGAATTTTGTGATCCGGTTGACTCTGAAGCAAATCAACCACTTCGACCAGGCTGGATTGTGCGTCTTCTCTGAGTCCCGTTTGACCGGTCTCAAACAGTACGTCTCCCAGCGTAACAACCACGCCGCTTTCGGTTTGACGCAGTTGCAGATTTTCAAGCTGGCGGCGAAGTGAATCAACCTGTTCCGTTGCCATATCTGCTTCTCTGCGTGACAACTCGGCAGCCGTTGCGCTGGAAACGGCAAGCGCCTTGGCTGCTTCTGCTTCTTCGCGTGCCTGCTGTGCCTTACGTGCCGATTCCTCTTCACGAGAATAGGCCTGTTGGGCTTCTTCCCTGGCACGATTTGCATCTTCGACCCGTGCCTCAGACATGATTCTTGCCTGTTCAGCTTCCTGTCTGGCTCGCTTGGCCTCAAGTTGGCTCCCGCGCACCAGCATTGCACTGCGCTCATCTTCCAGACGGTCGAGTTCCTCTTCCATTTGCTGATGTTGTGCAGTGGCCCGGGCGATCTGAATTCTTCGATCAGCCATATAGATCAGGTGGGTACGGTAGGTTTTGTCACCGCCGGCAACCTCGGCCTGGCGCAGGGCTCTTTTTGCCTCACCCAGCGCTACCGGAGCATAGCCTGCCAAGGCTTCATCAGCTTGCAGCTCCTGCAATTGAGCTTTCACGTGCTCAAGCGCGAGATCCTTTTTGGGTGAACTGACACAAGCTCCAAGAAATACGATGACGGTTGCGGCCGAGACGATTCTGACAACCGGCAGGTTCATTTGAAATCCTCCCCGTAGGTATTTTCATAATCTTCCTGGAGAATCTCATTTTGCCGAGCCAGATCCGTTACCTTTCTGCGTATGACTGCCGCCTTGGTTTTTTCCAGCGCCAGTTCAGAATTTATTTCAGATTGATCAATCAGGTAGATTGCCTTATCAAATTGCTTGTACTCCATCCCCTTGCGCGCTTCAGCCAACTTTTCCCGGGCGAACCGCAACTCCACCGGTGCGTGTTCTTCGGCGCCCGCCTGGATGGCAGCCTCCAGTGCATTTTCAGCACTGATGAAGGCATCGTCCGCCGGCCTTGGCGTCACACAGGCGGAAAGCAGCAACATGATCAAAAGAAAAACAAGGTTTCGCATATCAATTTGCATTAAGGATGGACAGATTTGGAATTATGACTCATGCGAGCGTTCGAGTTAAGCCCTTCAAATCAATTAGGAGCACTTTATAT
The DNA here is from genome assembly GCA_024279945.1 of Gammaproteobacteria bacterium. Classification (GTDB taxonomy): domain Bacteria; phylum Pseudomonadota; class Gammaproteobacteria; order Xanthomonadales; family SZUA-36; genus JAJRRA01. The sequence goes on along the minus strand of JAJRRA010000075.1, from coordinate 30,880 downwards.
GGCCTATAGTTGGGTATCCGGCTGATTTTCGGGCGCAGCAGCTATAAACTCCGGCAATTCGCGGCACAAAGAAGTGATCTTCATTATATGGGGGTACGGTTCAAGGTCACAGTCGAACCGCTCCGCGTTGTAGACCTGGGGTATAAGAAAACAGTCTGCCAGGCCGGGAGCGTCAGCATGACAAAATCGACCCGTATCCTGGCTTTCCAACCAGGCTTCGATGGCTGAAAACCCCCGTTTTACCCAGTAGCTATACCATTCACGAACCGATTCCTCTGTCTGCCCCATTTCATTTTTCAGATATTGCATGACGCCCAGGTTGTTCATGGGCTGAATTTCACTGGCAATGCTGTGGGCAATACTTCTGACCCGCGCCCTGCCCGCTTTGTCCGCGGGCAACAGTGGCGAGGACGGGAAGACTTCTTCAAGGTATTCGCAAATTGCCAGGGACTGAACCACGACCCGGCCGTGGTGCTTCAACGCAGGCACCAGGCCCAGCGGATTGATTTCCCGGTAGGCCGGCTGATTCTGTTCACCACCGTTTCTGACCAGGTGGACCGGAGCCAACTCGTACTCCACCCCTTTGAGACCCAAAGCAATCCGCACCCGGTAAGATGACGAACTGCGCCAGTAACTGTATAGGATTGGTGCCGTCGTCTTATTTTCCGGCATATCGCTCAATCACCTGATCGATTGCACCAAAAATAGATTGACCTTGTGTATTCAGCATTTCGATACGTATCCTGTCACCAAACGCCATGAAAGGGGTTTCCGGCTTGCCGTTCGCAATGATCTCCAGCATGCGCCGTTCCGCCAGGCAGGATGCCCCCAGACTTTCGTCCTGATTGGCAATGGTTCCCGAGCCAACGATGGTACCGGCACCCAGCGGCCGTGTCCTGGCGGCATGTGCCACCAACTGGGCAAAATTAAACTGCATATCGACGCCTGCTTCCGGCGCACCAAAATGCTCGCCGTTCAGCGTTGAAAGTAATGGCCGGTGCAAAACGCTGTCCCGCCACGCATCGCCCAGTTCATCCGGCGTTACAAATACCGGAGAAAAGGCTGAGCGGGGTTTCGACTGCAGGAATCCAAACCCTTTGGCAAGCTCCGCAGGAATCAGGTTCCTGAGACTGACATCGTTAATCAGCCCGACCAATTGAATATGTCCAGCGGCCTGCTCCGCATCGACAGCCATCGGCAGATCGTCCGTTACCACTACGATCTCAGCTTCAAAATCGATCCCGTATTCTTCGCTGACTACCGGTACGGGATCACGCGGCCCCAGGAATCCTGCTGCGGTAGCCTGGTACATCAAGGGGTCGGTGTAGAAGGACTCGGGAACCTCCGCACCCCGTGCACGGCGTACTCTTTCTACATGCGGCAAATAGGCGCTACCGTCAACGAATTCATACGCGCGTGGAAATGGAGAAGCCAGGGCATCAAAGTCCAGCGCAGCGACATCATCACACTCGCCAGCGTTCAGAGCCTCAGAAACAGCGTTCAGTCGTGGAGCACTGTCTGACCAGTTCTCAATAGCCTGCTGCATTGTAGCGGCGACCTCACTCACCTTTACATATTGAGTCAACGCCCGGTTAACCACGATCAGCGTACCATCCCGCCCGCCGGTTTTAAGAGATGCCAGTTTCAATTCATTTACTCCAAATGCCGTTACCAATGCCGTGAATAATACGGGCCAACTGCATTGTGTACCAGACCCAAATGATGCCAACCAGTGGACTCAGTCCACAGATTACCCGGATAGGGCGGAAGCTGGCGCCGGACAGGTGCGTCTGGATAGCGGGCTGGACTGAACCTCATAGCACCGCTATGGGGTGAAGGAAGCTCGTTATCCAGGCGCGCCTGAACCAGCCAGAACCGCACTACCCGGGTAATCTGCGGACTTATATAAAGAAAGCCGGGAGTAACAGCACTCCCGGCTTCAAACATCCCGAAAGAAGGGTGTACGGGATGTCTCGCTGGAGGCCCGCCGGCACAGGGATGTGAAAGGGCGGACCTGTAGGAGCCGAATTTACTTCGCTATCGGCGAGAGAAACGAAGTACCTGAACTAAGACCAGGGAGGGCTGGCTCCTGATTCATAACATCAGCCCGTTCCGGCACCTTGCACGGCACAGCAGAGAACGCCTGAGTTGGAATGACATAACAGTGAACAAACGGTAGCTTTTCTGATCATCGGAATAACCTCCTTGTTATTAACCTGTATCAGCATTCCCCCGGTACGGAGGATGGTTTGCATGTCTAACAATGCACAATACGTGCCAATAATTCAAAGATTTACCTGAAACTCTTTAGAATTCACCACCTACGGGCCTTTCAGAGACACAGACAATACAAGCGGTCGGCACGGCATTTGAACTTTCACACCCCCGGTATGACAGAATATGTCTACAAACTGACAAAATGCGACACCATACGACTGCAACCGCCGTGGAATCCTCATGCCTGTATACCTGACCTATTTCATTCAAATCCTGCTGGTCATTCACGTATTGAAGACCGGGCGGGACCGCTATTGGATCTGGCTGTTGCTGTTCCTGCCCCTGATCGGTGGTGTGGCTTACCTGGTGGTTGAAATAATTCCTGAACTCTCTTCCGGCATCAGGGGCCAGCGCACCCGCCGGGGTGTGCAAAACCTGCTGGATCCCGGAGCCGATGTTCGCACTCAGGCAGCCGCCTGGGAGCAGTCATCCAATGCAGACAATGGCCGCCATTACGCGCAGGCATTGCTTGCGGCTGGCCGGGCTGCAGAAGCAGAAGAAATACTAAATCAGGTTCTTGCAGGATTTTTTAAAACCGATCCGGCGCTGATGCTGCTGAAAGCCCAGGCGCTGTTTAAGCAGGCAAAATGGGAACCCGCCCTGGTCATGCTGGAGAATTTGCAACAAAACCATCCGAAGCTGCATTCGCCAGAAGGCCACCTTTTGTATGCCCGCACGCTGGAGCAAACCGGCCGTATCGATGATGCTATTAAGGAATACCGCGCCGTGGCTGGCTACTATCCAGGTGCTGAGGCGCGTTTCCTGCTCGGGCTGGCCCTGAAAAATTCAGGACAGGATCACATGGCCATCGAAGAATTCAGAAACATGATCCGTGATGCCGAACTGGCTCCGGCGCACTTCCGTAAAAGTGAAAAACACTGGCTCGACCTGGCGGCAAAGGAACTCAATACCATAAACGGTCACGATCTGATCTGAAATCAAGCCAGCTATTGCCTCCACGGCCATAATCTGGTATAAATTGTCGGCTTTTTTGACCCACCCCGGTCAAAGCAAAAACAGGTGCGTCAAACGGCTGGATCAGTCTGGACTACGCACCAAATACGCACACGCACCACAACGGTTCAGAGGGGTGCCCTGATACGAATGACAGGGTCTCTGCAACGGGTGCGTGGAGGACTAACCCCGGAATCCCGCAGTCTGTGGACTGCTGGTATTCCTGTATTTCAAGGACAAATAACATGGCTAACGTAACCATGCGCCAAATGCTCGAAGCAGGCGTACATTTCGGTCACCAGACCCGCTACTGGAACCCCAAGATGGCTCCCTTCATATTTGGGGCTCGTGGCAAAATCCACATCATCAACCTGGAAAAAACTCTGCCGCTGCTGAACGACTCGATGAATTTCATCAGCAAACTCGCAGCCAGGCGCGGATCCATTATGTTTGTCGGCACCAAGCGTGCCGCGAGCGCTGCCATCGAAGAAGAAGCAAGGCGTTGCGGCATGCCCTTCGTTTCACACCGCTGGCTGGGTGGCATGCTGACCAACTACCGCACCATCCGCGCATCGGTCAAGCGCCTCAAACAACTTGAAGGAATGGCCGAAGACGGCAGTATCGATCACCTGGTCAAAAAGGAAGTGCTTCAACTGACCCGTGAGCGCGATAAACTGGAGCGCAGCCTGGGTGGTATTAAAGACATGAAGGGACTGCCCGATGCGCTGTTCATCGTTGACGTCAGCCATGAAGATATTGCCGTAAAAGAAGCCCGCAAGCTGGGTATCCCGGTCATCGCCATCGTCGATACCAACTGTTCTCCCGATGGTATTGATTACGTCATTCCCGGCAACGATGATGCCATCCGTTCCATCCGCTTGTATGTCCAACTGGCCGCTGAAGCAGTTCTCGAAGGCCGTGCCTCTGCACCGCAAGTTGACGTAGACGATGAATTCATCGAACTGGATGCCGAGGGCAACCCGATCAAACGCAAGGCGCCCAAAGCCAAGCCAGCGGCGAGTAAGGCCCCGCGTAAAAAAGTGAGCAAAAAGGTGCTTGCCCGCAAGGCTCCGGAAGCAAGTGCGGAAGCCGCCGCCGAGAAAGAGGCTGAAGCCGCTCCAGTAGCCGCCACCCCTGCGGCTGAATCAACTCCTGCTGACGCCGCAGCCCCGGAAGCCGTGGCCGAAGAGACCAGGGCTGAAAACACTCCTGCAGCGGAAGAGGCGAAGCCTGAACCTGCTGCAGAACCAACGGAGCCCAAGGCAAAAATCAGCAAAAAGAAAACCAGCAAGAAGAAGGTAAGCAAAAAGGCTAGCACTAAGAAAGCCGATAAGGAATAGGCTGGTTGCCCCGGGCATGATCCCGGCTTAGAAACCGGGGGCAGGCCTTCAGGCTAACCATTAACCTGGCCGGCGAGTACTGTAATCGCTCCCCAGCCGTGAATATGAAACAGAGGAAATTCTCATGGCAGTAACTGCTGCAATGGTAAAAGAACTTCGTGAACGCACCGGTGCGGGCATGATGGAATGCAAAAAGGCACTGGTGGAAACCAGCGGCGATATAGATGCCGCAATCGACTACCTGCGCAAGTCCGGACTGGCCCAGGCCGACAAAAAGGCCAGCCGCGTTGCCGCGGAAGGAAAGATTGCTCTGTCACTTTCTGCAGACGGCAAGCAGGCCGTCATGGTCGAAGTGAATTGTGAAACCGATTTTGTCGCCAAAGATGAAAGCTTTAATTCCTTCGCTGACGCCGTTGCGGCCAAAGCATTGTCCGAAGGTCCGGCCGATGTAGAAGCATTGTTGAACACCCGTATGGGGGATGAGACAGTTGAACAGGCCCGCCAGACACTGGTAACGAAAATTGGTGAAAATGTCCAGGTCCGGCGTTTTGCGAGCATTTCCACCGATGGAATGATCGGTGCCTATGTCCACGGCGGAAAAATTGGCGTGCTGGTTGATCTCAGCGGCGGTGATGAAACCCTCGCCCGTGACCTGGCCATGCATATCGCGGCACTAAATCCTGAATTCGTATCTGATGAAGATGTACCCGCAGAAATTCTTGCGCGTGAAAAGGACATCCTGATCGCACAGGCGCAGAGCAGTGGCAAGCCGGCTGAGATCATTGAAAAAATGGTTAGCGGACGCTTGCGCAAACACCTCGCAGGGATCACACTGCTGGGACAGACTTTTGTCAAAGACGGAGACCTGACGGTAGGCAAACTGATTAAACAGAACAATGCCAGCGTCAACGGTTTTGAGCGTCTCGCCGTAGGCGAAGGCATCGAAAAAAAGGAATCCAATTTTGCGGACGAAGTTATGCAGCAGGTAAGCGGTGGCTGACGAAGCCTACCATCGAATTCTTTTAAAACTCAGCGGTGAAGCACTGCTGGGCAATGAAGATTATGGCATCGATCCAAATATGATCCATCGGATCGCTGTCGAGATTGGTAATGTCACCCGCCTGAATATACAGATTGCCGTTGTCATTGGCGGCGGCAATATTTTTCGCGGGGCCGGACTGGCAGAATCAGGCATCGACCGGGTTACCGGTGATCACATGGGTATGCTTGCAACAGTGATGAATTCACTTGCTCTGCAGGATGCATTGCTGGGTATTGGTGTAGACGCCCGCGTCATGTCGGCAATTTCAGTACATGATGTTTGTGAAGACTATATCCGCCGCCGTGCCATCCGGCACCTGGAAAAAGGCCGGGTCGTTATTTGTGCCGGTGGTACGGGTAATCCTTTCTTCACCACCGATACGGCCGCCGCTTTGCGTGCGATTGAAATTGGCGCTGATATCGTACTCAAGGCAACCAAGGTGGACGGTGTCTATTCTGCAGATCCAGCGCTCGATAAACAGGCTGAGTTGTTCGAAGAACTCAGTTATGACCGGGTCATCGAAAGCAAGCTCGGAGTGATGGATGCGAACGCTGTCGTACTGTGCCGCGACCAGGGAATGCCCATCCGGGTATTCAGTGTTTTTGAAGAGGGCAACCTCGGTCGCCTGATCAAGGGAGAAGCCATTGGCACCCTGGTGTCCTGATATTCATTCAAGATTCCAGGGCTGGTTAACAAGCTAATTAAAAGAGGAGGCTTTCATGCTCGCAGAAATTCAGAAAGACGCCAGGGTCCGAATGGGTAAGAGCCTGGAGACCCTGCGTCACGAACTGGCTAAAATCCGCACCGGTCGCGCTCATCCCAGCCTGCTCGAGCACGTTCACGTAGAATACTATGGCAGCGAGGTTCCGATTAGCCAGGCTGCAAGCGTAGCGGTTGAGGATGCCCGGACATTAAGCGTCACACCATGGGATAAAGCCATGGTCCAGGCAATAGAGAAGGCCATCCTGAAGTCCGATCTCGGCCTCAACCCGGCAACGGCTGGCCAGGTCATCCGCATTCCCTTGCCGCCCCTGACCGAAGAACGTCGCATTGCGCTGGGCAAGGTTGTGCACCATGAAGGTGAAAATACCAAGATTGCGATTCGGAATATCCGCCGTGATGCTATCCACCACCTGAAAGAATTACTCAAAGAAAAAGAGATTTCAGAAGACCAGGAGCGCAAGGCAGAAAATGAAATCCAGAACGTCACCGATATAGCCGTAGGCAAAGCAGATGGAATCGTTGCAGAAAAAGAAAAGGAACTCCTTGATATCTGATTCCAGCATCCCCTCTCACATAGCTATTGTGATGGATGGTAACGGCCGGTGGGCGTTAAAGCGCAACCGACCCCGGTCGATGGGGCATAAAGCCGGTTTGAACGCGTTGCGTGTGGTTATCGAGCGTTGCGGCAACCTTGGCGTCAGGGAACTGACCGTATTCGCATTTTCCAGTGAGAACTGGAACCGCCCGGAACAGGAGGTCAGCCGCTTGATGGACCTGTTCATGCGAGCACTGGACCGGGAGACCAGGGAATTGGACGAGAATAACGTTCGGATCCGGTTTATCGGAGATGTCGGGGCGTTGTCAACCGCCTTACAGAAAAAAATCCAGCGGGCCCAGACCCAGACTGCCAATAACACCCGCATGATACTTAACGTAGCGGCCAATTACGGGGGGCGTTGGGATATTGTCCAGGCCACCAAAAAATTGGTGGAAGATTGCTCCCGGGGCCTGATCAGGCCCGGTGACATCAATGAGGAGATGCTGGCAAAACAAATCTGCCTGAATGGAAGCAGTGACCCGGATCTTCTGATCAGAACCGGAGGCGAAATGCGCATCAGTAACTTTCTGCTGTGGCAATCAGCCTATACCGAACTGCATTTCACGCCCACGCTCTGGCCGGATTTTGGACCGGAGTCGCTGGATGAAGCCATCGCCGCCTACCAGTCCAGAGAAAGACGCTTTGGACTGACCAGCGAGCAGGTGGACAAGTCGAACCGTATCTTTCGCCAGTCGGCCTCAGGCCCTTCCGCTTGAGGCGCCTGATCATTGCTTAAGACTCGAATCCTGACCGCTGTGGTGCTGGCGCCTGCCGGCATCGCAATGATATTACTGGCTCCGGCCTGGGTGTTCAGACTGGTCGTTGTGCTGCTGATGCTGACTGCTACCTGGGAATTTCGACGCCTGGCAGGGCTGCAAATTGTGCCCGGTCTGATCCTGCTTGCACTGCAGACATTAGCTTTGGCCCTGATGTTTTTCTACTGGCCAATCCTCACGGGCCATGCCTTCGCCATCCTGTTGGCCGGGTGTCTGCTCTGGTGCATGATGTTCCTGCGACTCGCCCGCTATCGCACTGAACAGACGCCTGATGCCGCGTTCCAGGTCCGCAGCTTTCTTTCGGCCCTGGCGGGCATTACTGTTTGCACTTTTTCCCTGGCCTGGTTACGGGACCAGACTCATGGCGAATTTCTGGTCCTGTTGCTGTTGATTATCATCTGGGCTGCGGATGTGGGTGCCTATTTCAGTGGCCGATACTTTGGACGCACAAAGCTGGCTCCTGTAATCAGCCCCAACAAGACCTGGGAAGGTGTTATCGGCGGCATGATCCTGTCCGGTGTTGCCGCCCTGCTGCTTGGCGGGTACGTCCCGGGCATGGAGACGCCAGCCAGACCCATGGTCGTTCTGGTTGCTGTTACGGTACTGGCTTCGGTAGGTGGCGACCTGTTTATCAGCCTGCACAAACGAACCGTGAAAATCAAAGACTGTGGCAAAATCTTCCCTGGGCATGGTGGCGTACTGGACCGTTTTGACAGCTTGCTGGCAGGGGCACCATTTTTTGTACTGGGCATTCAGGTCCTGGGTTCATGAAAACTGAGGCCATAAGCGTACTTGGAGCCACCGGATCCGTCGGTGAAAACACGCTGGACGTCATTAGCCGCAACGCCGACTCTTACCGCGTGATTGCCCTGAGCGCAAACCACAATACACAAGGTCTGGCGGAACAATGTGCCCGCTTTAATGCGCAGTTGGCCGTCATCGCAGATCCTGCACTTGAAAACGAGTTGTACAAAGCATTAAAAGCACAGGGCGCCACGGCTACTGTAATGTCCGGAGAGGCCGGTCTGGTCACGGCAGCAGGCTTGCCCGAAGTCGACATTGTGATGGCCGCTATTGTTGGGGCCGCCGGCTTGAAATCGACCTTACGGGCAGCCGAAACCGGCAAAAAAGTCCTGCTGGCCAATAAGGAATCCCTGGTCATAGCAGGTGAATTATTTACCCGGACCGCTCGTCACAATGGAGCGCAGATCCTGCCGGTCGATTCCGAGCACAATGCCATTTTCCAGGCCCTGCCCGTGGCCTTTGAACAAGGTCTTGAGCATGTGGGAGTTGAGCGAATCATTCTCACAGCATCCGGTGGCCCTTTCCTCGACATGCCGGCAGATAAACTCAACCAGGTCACACCAGCCGAGGCCTGCAATCACCCGAACTGGGACATGGGCCAGAAAATTTCGGTAGACTCCGCCACCTTAATGAACAAGGGCCTGGAAGTAATTGAAGCACGCTGGTTGTTTAACGCACGACCGGATCAACTCGAGGTTTTGATCCACCCACAAAGTATTGTCCACTCCATGGTGGCATACCGGGACGGATCGGTGCTGGCGCAGTTAGGCACACCGGACATGCGAACACCCATTGCACATGCCCTGGCCTGGCCCCGCCGAATTGAATCTGGTGTGAAGCGTCTCAATCTTCCACAGGAGAGTGACTTGTCATTCAAGCAACCGGACCTGAAACGCTTTCCCTGCCTGAGGCTCGCATTTGAAGCCATGAGTGCGGGTGAGAATGCTCCGGTTGGATTGAACGCTGCGAATGAAGTAGCAGTCGAAGCTTTTCTGCAAGGCCGGATCGCCTTCAATACGATACCCTCACTGGTTGAGGAAGTAATGCAAAGGCTGGAGATATCTGCTATTAACAATCTGGACGATGTGCTGATGCACGACAAATTGGCCCGTATTCGGGCCACGGAATGGGTGAAACAGATTCGATGAGTGAAGTTCTTGGTTCAATCTGGTGGTTGTTGGTTACGCTCGGCGTACTCATCACCTTCCATGAGTTCGGTCATTTCTGGGTTGCCCGGAAACTGGGTGTCGGCGTGTTGAAATTTTCGATCGGTTTTGGCAAACCACTCTGGTCACGCCGTGGGAAAGACAATACCGAGTACATCATCGCAGCCATTCCGCTGGGTGGTTATGTCAAAATGGTGGATGAGCGTGAAGGTGAAGTAGCCGATGAAGACCTGGACAGGGCATTCAATCGCAAGTCAGTCTGTACCCGGATTGCCATTGTCTCCGCCGGCCCTGCGTTCAACCTGGTCTTCGCTGTATTGGCCTTCTGGATGATGTTCGTGCTGGGCATTCCGGAGACTCGACCGGTCATTGGCGCGGTCAGTGGAATCGCAGCCGAAGCAGGAATTCAGCCTGGTGATGAAATCATCGCGGTCGACACACAAAGCACCCGGACCTGGTCACATGCCTTGCTGGGCCTGGTTACTCATGCAATCGACCGGAGTGCAGTGAATGTGACGGTGCAGGACGCACAAGGGCGCCAATCCGAGCATCGGCTGAACCTTAACAATCTCGGCCCCGATTTCAACGAAGAACAAACGCTTCAAGCGATCGGGCTGGAACCCTGGCGACTTGCTATTCCACCCGTAGCCGGAGAGGTCACTGCCGATAGCCCGGCCCGGTCGGCAGGTATGCACAGCGGAGATCATATCGTTGCCATCGCTGGCGAAAAAGTCGATAGCTGGTCTCAAATTGGCTATCTGGTGCAAACTCATGGCCAGGAAAACCAGCCCCTCGCCGTCACCGTCAAACGGAACGGTGAATTGCTGCAACTGGAAGTCCTGCCGCGCAAGGAGTCTACCGGGGTTTTTTCCAGTCGGCTGCTACTCGGAATCAGCAGTCCGGAAATCAGCGCAGAACAAAGGAAAACACTGGAGAGAGTTGCCATCATTTTGAAATATGGCCCGCTAGACGGCCTGCTTGCAGCGGCCCGTGAAACCTGGAGGATGACAGAATCAACCTTTGGCCTCCTGCTGCGCATGGCCAGCGGCAAGGCTTCGGTGAAAAGCCTGTCAGGCCCCATCAGTATCGCCCAATTCGCTAATACTTCGGCCAGCCTGGGGCTGTCAAGCTTCCTGTTTTTCCTCGGGGCGATCAGTCTGAGCCTCGGTATATTGAATTTATTGCCTATTCCCGTGCTTGATGGCGGTCATCTGCTTTATTACCTGATAGAATTGGTAAAAGGAAGCCCGCTATCCGAGCAAGCTCAGATAGCGGGCCAGTATTTTGGGCTGATTGCCCTCGCAGGACTGATGAGCCTTGCGTTTGTTAACGATATTTTACGGCTGGTCGGCTAGGAGCCTGTCGGAAGATTTTCCGACAGCGACACATTTAGTATTTCTTAGTGAATCTGGGTTACCGTTATATGTTATTGAATATATTAAATAATAAGGTAAAGCTCAGTGGAACTCATGCACTATGTTGGCTGGCTCTGCTGCTGGGCTGCCTGGTCTGGGCAAACACTGCACTGGCGACCGACTCTTTTATCATTTCTGATATTCGCGTCGAAGGCCTGCAGCGTATCTCTGAAGGCACAGTCTATAACTACCTGCCACTGGACCCGGGTGATCGCCTGACTCCGGCTACCACCCGTTCTGCGATCCGCGAACTGTATCGAACGGGTTTTTTCCGTGACATTGAATTCGGTCGTGAAGGCAATATCCTGGTCATTACAGTGACGGAACGCCCTGCCATCGCAAAGGTCTCAATAACCGGCAATAAGGCCATCAAGGATGAAGACCTGTTCCGTGTCCTGTTTGATATCGGCCTTTCTGAAGGTGAAGTTTTTGATCGTCTGGTTTTGGACCGCCTCCAACAGGAATTGGTTAAACAGTATTTCAGCCAGGGGCGCTATGCCGTCAGTGTCGATGCACGTGTGACGGAGCTTGATCGAAACCGCGTACGCATTTCTATCGTGATTGATGAGGGTGACGTGGCTGAAATTCGCCACATCAATATTGTTGGTAACGAGACCTTTGATGACAAGGAAATCAAGGATGAATTCGAGTCCGGCATCAAGCCCGCATGGAAATTCTGGTCAAAGTCAGGCCAGTATTCACGGGAAAAACTATCCGGAGACATCGAGAAACTGCGTTCTTTCTACCTCGACCGTGGCTACGTGGATTTTAGTGTGGAGTCCACCCAGGTGTCCATCGGCCCGAACAAGGAGAATATCTACATCACCGCAAATGTAGTCGAAGGCGAAGTCTACAGCGTGGATGATGTGCAGATTACCGGCGACCTGGTCATTGACGAAGGCACCCTGCGCCGCCTGATCATCGTTCAGCCAGCAGAAATTTTCTCACGCAAAAAAGTCGAGCAGAGTGTCGAGAATATCACCGGCATCCTGTCCAACATCGGTTATGCGTTCGCCAACGTCAATCCCATTACCGATGTCGATCGTGACAACCGCCTGGTATCCATCAATTTCTTTATTGATCCCGGAAAACGAGTATACATCCGCCGCATCCAATTCGTCGGTAACTCGAAAACCAAAGATGAGGTTATCCGACGGGAAATGCGCCAGATGGAAGGCGCCTGGTTCTCACAGTCGGCCATTGACCGTTCCAGGATTCGCCTGCAACGCCTGACCTATTTTGAAACCGTAGAAGTTGAAACACCAGCGGTACCGGGGACGGATGACCAGGTGGATATCATCCTCACAGTGACCGAACGCCCGGCAGGCAGTTTTACCGTTGGCCTGGGTTTCTCACAGGTACAGGGTCTGATCGCCTCACTCAGTATCCAGCAGGATAACTTTATCGGTAGCGGCAAACGATTGGGGCTGGGCATTTCATACAGTAAGATCATCAAGAGCCTGAACCTGTCCTACGATAACCCCTACTGGAACGAAGACGGCGTCAGCCGCGGGTTTTATATGCGCTACCAGGAGTTTAACCAGGGCCGGGCCAACATATCGACCTTTACCAGCAGTGAGTGGGCCCTGGGTATGAATTTCGGCATTCCGGTCACTGAAGTCGATTACCTGAGATCCGGATTGGGATTCCGGAATTCGCAGCTTAATATCGGCTCGTTCACCTGTGTCGACATTGATCCGGAAGATCCAAACACCTGTCTGGAATTCGGCCTGGCGCCTACACCGGGGGATCCACTCTCGAACTCCCTCGATTTTAACGGTGATGGCATCATTTCTGATAGTGAACGGCAATTCGATATTTTCGACTGGACCATTAGCTGGAACCGTGACAGTCGTAACCATTTCCTCAATCCTACGCGTGGATCCGGGCAGTCCCTGACCTTGCAGATGGCACTCCCGGGCAGTTCCCGCCAGTACTACAAACTCTTCTATCGCGGTGCCAAGTACTGGCCAATCTGGCGTGGACTGGTCTTTTCTGTCCGGGCCAACCTGGGCTACGGCGATTCTTACGACAGTTATGATAAAAATTCCCAGGCCACGCCCATTGACACCGAGTTGCCGCCCAGCATCGCCGCCAATTGTGACCAGTCCGATGTGATTGCCCTGGATACCGGACTGCCGTTCTATGAGCATGTCTACAGCGGCGGCGTACGCGACCTGCGTGGATATGATGACAATACGCTGGGGCCAAAAGACAAGTTCTGCCGTTCGGTGGGTGGTGATTTTAAAGTAACGGGGGGCGCTGAACTGGCTTTCCCAACGCCTTTTGGCGCCGGCAAGGGCGGCACACGCATCGCCCTGTTCATCGATACCGGTTATGTATATGAAAACTTCAGCGCCTTCGATGCCAGCAAAATGCGCAGTTCATTCGGCCTGTCAGTCACCTGGCAAGCCCCCATCGGCCCGATCATTATCAGTTACGCCTTCCCGTTCAATGATCGACCGGGCGATCGCACTGAAGACCTGCAATTTTCTTTCGGGACGACTTTCTGACGGCAGTCATCGCCGGCCTTCGAGGCCGTAAACCTTCGTGATTTCACTCTGTTAAGTGTACAATACGGAGTATGCGGAGTTCTGTGCGGATAATCTGTGCTCTTATCTTTGGCATTTTGTTTGCCACGGGCGCCGGTGCGCAGCAATTACGCATCGGATACGTGGATATGAAGCAAGTACTGGATAATGCCCCACAGGTGGTTGCAGGCAGAGCCAAACTGGACAAAGAGTTCCGGGCCAGAAACGATGCCATCGAGATCGATGAATTCAGAGTCGGAGCACTCGAGGCCAGGTTGCTGCAGGCTGACCTGTCACCAGACAATAAAATAGCACTGGAACGTGAACTGCGGGAACTGCACCGTAACATCAGCCGGCGTAAAGAGGACTTGCGTGATGAGTTGTCTTTCCGCCGCACTGAAGAGGTCCAGCGACTGGAAGAAGAAATCAATGTGGCCGTGCAGGAGATCGCAGTGAGAAATGGTTTTGACCTGATCATCTCCAGCCCCGTGGTCTACGCCAACCCCGACCTGAACATTACCGACTTGATACTGGAACAGCTGGAAGTCGAATTTGCTGCCGACCAACTGGAACTGGCTACACCCTGACATCAGTATCGAAAATCATGCCGGAGGATGGCCCGTGGTAGCACGGTTCCCACAGCTGCCTGCAACTGATTCATACCTGGCATATACCCACCGGGTGTCGTGCTTCGAATCGCGGCCAGTTGCCCGGTAAATAATAGAACTCCAAGAATAAGGAAGAGGCATTTAAACAATGAATAATCAAGTCCTACCCGGCCCGGTGGATATTGCCAGAATTCTCGAATTCCTGCCCCATCGCTACCCTTTCCTGTTGATTGACCGGGTACTTTCGCTTGAAATAGAACCTGAGAAAAGGCTGGTTGGCCTGAAAAATGTTACTTTTAATGAGCCCTTTTTCCAAGGCCATTTTCCCGATAACCCGGTAATGCCGGGCGTCCTGGTCATTGAGGCAATGGCGCAGGCAGCCGGCATGCTCGCGTACCTCGCTGCTGAAACCAAAGGTGAAAAAGGGGAACTGTATTACCTGGTCAAGGTAGATAGAGCTAAATTTAATCACCCCATCGTCCCCGGTGACCAGGTAAAACTGGATGTTATTCAAAAACGGGTCATGCGCAATATGGGCCAGTACGAATGCAAGGCCTTTGTCGATGACCGGCGTGTTGCAAGCTGCGAACTTCTTTGTGCCGGAAAAAAGGAATGAACAGAATTCACGAAACTGCACTGGTCGACCCATCAGCACAAATTGCAGATGACGTAGAAATCGGTGCTTTCAGCATTGTCGGTCCAAAAGTAACAATTGGACCCGGCAGTTGGATTGGACCACATGTTGTACTCACCGGCCGCACCACCCTTGGCAGGAATACACGCATTTTTCAGTTCGCGTCGATTGGTGAAGAACCTCAGGATAAAAAATATGCCGGCGAAGATACCGAGTTGATTATCGGAGACAACAATACCATCCGTGAGCTGTGCACCTTCAGCCGCGGATCCTCTCAGGGCGGCGGCAAAACCGTTATTGGCAGCAATAACTGGATCATGGCCTGTGTTCATATCGCACATGATTGCCAACTGGGCGACAACATCATTATGGCCAACAATGCGTCCCTGGCAGGACATGTAACCGTGGGTGACTGGGCCATCCTGTCGGGGTATTCGCTTATCCATCAGTTTTGTATTGTCGGCGAACACAGTTTTACTTCATTCGCCAGTCATGTGAACCAGAGCATCCCGCCCTATGTAACCATCTCAGGCGAAAAAGCCAGAGCCAAGGGTGTCAACACGGAAGGACTGAAGCGCCGTGGTTTTTCACCGGAACAGATACAGCAGGTTCGTAAAGCCTACCGTGTACTCTATCGGCTGGGCTTGCCACTCGATGAAGCCAGGCAGCAACTGGCAAAAATGGCCGCTGAGCACGATGAAATCAGGCCCTGGGTGGAGTTTCTGGATACCACGGAAAAAAGCATCATTCGTTGATGCCGGGTATGAGCGCCGGGAACTCCCTGAAACCAACCATTGCCCTGGTCGCAGGAGAGGCTTCAGGTGATCAACTGGGCGCAGCTCTGATCAACGAACTCCGTAAACGCTACCCAGCGGCGGTATTTGTCGGCATCGGCGGCGAACGCATGCGATCTGTCGGCATGGATAGCTGGTGGGACAGCGAAGAATTGGCGGTGTTTGGCCTGTTCGAAGTCCTTTCCCATTTTCCCCGCCTGTACCGAATTCGTCGAGCACTGCGTCAACGACTGCTGGCGCTCAGGCCCGATGTATTTATCGGAATAGATGCACCCGATTTTAACCTTGGCCTGGAAACCGTACTCAAACGAAAAGGCATTCAAACGGCTCATTACGTGAGCCCGACCGTGTGGGCCTGGCGTGAAAAACGGGTTAAGAAAATTGCCCGCGCAGCCGACCTGGTGTTATGCCTTTTTCCCTTTGAACCCGCTTTTTACCGGGGGCATGGCGTGTCGGCTGCTTATGTCGGTCACCCGATGGCGGACCAAATATCTGCCGATCACGACCCGGCAAGCGCGAGGCGCCGCCTGGGTATGGAAACGCAAGGCACGCACATCGCCCTGCTGCCCGGAAGCCGCATTGGTGAAGTTTCAAGACTGGCAGAGCCCATGATCGATGCCGCCCGGATTCTCGCCAGGCAGATACCGGACATTCACTTCTCTGCGGCAATGGCGAACTCCCGGGTCAGGGTGGAATTTGAATCCACAATGAAACGCCTGGCCGTGCCGAATATACGGCTGGTGGAAGGTGAACCACGCAGCGTGATTGCCACAGCAGATGTGGTGGTGCTGGCCTCCGGCACAGCCACCCTGGAACCCCTGCTGGTCAACCGCCCCATGGTCGTGAGCTATCGCCTGGCGCCATCAAGCTACCATCTGGCTAAATCGCTGAAACTGGTTCGTACAAAGTTTTTTTCACTTCCCAATATTCTGGCCGAAGAAGCCCTGGTCCCGGAATTAATCCAGGATGATGCAAATGGCCCGCGCATGGCGAAAGAAGTGGTGCAGTGGCTGGAAGACGCCGGGCGACGCCAGGCTGTGCAATCACATTTTTCAAAATTACACGAAGAACTGCGTTGCAACGCAAGTGCCCGGGCCGCACTAGCCCTGGAAAAATTGCTGCAATGATCATTGCAGGTGTAGATGAAGCGGGCCGCGGGCCACTGGCCGGGCCGGTTGTTGTCGCTGCGGTCGTGCTTAACCCCGACTGCCCCATCAACGGGCTGGATGATTCAAAAAAACTCAGTGAAAAGCGCCGCGAGGAGCTTTTTGCAATAATCCTGGAACGAGCACAGGCATTTACCATCGTTGAAATCGGCATAGCTGAAATTGATCGCATCAATATCCTGCAAGCCACGCTGCTGGGGATGAAGCAGGCTGTCGAGCAGTTGCTTCCCCCTCCCACACTGGCCCTGATTGATGGAAACCAGGCCCCAAAGCTGAACTGCGCCGTGCGCACCATCGTCAAAGGTGACAGCCTGGAGCCGGCTATTTCGGCCGCATCCATCCTGGCCAAGGTGACCCGTGACCGGCTAATGAAGAAACTGCACTGCGACTATCCCGATTATGGCTTTGACCGGCACAAGGGCTACCCTACCAAAGACCACCTGGCACGACTCGCCCAACACGGCCCCTGCCCCATTCACCGCCAATCCTTCGGCCCGGTGAAAAGAGTCCTTTAGCCCACACAAAGCGCGCTGCTAATGGCAGGTTGGACAGGTTGGAAATATAAAACAGGTGTGGGGTGGTTGCTGTGCCGTAAATCGGAGGTGGTTGCCTGCCTTCAGGACAATCGGGCTGTCGGGAACAGCCGACTAGTGCCCAGGGATGGCTCGAACGTGTCCTGAAGGCAGGCAACCACCTCCGATTTACTATGCTGGGAAGCTTCATACGTTTGTGGTCTCGACGCACCAGCCAGGAATTACCGGGCCTTGCTACCTTTGTCAGCAGGAACAGAATCGACAAAATGCTCGATAACTTCGCGGGTCACCGGTCCGAGATAGGTTTTTGCCACCCTGCCCTCAGTGTCCAGGATAATCGTCGTAGGCAGTACCTTTGGTGCGCCAAACGGTTCAGGTGGATGGTAAACATCAACGTGCAAAATGGGGTAGCTGATGTGAAATTCAGCCAGAAAAGTCTCAAACGCTTCATCATCCGTATCTTCGAACGCCAAACCCAGTACAGTGACATCATCCCGCTCATCATGTAATTGGGACAATTCCGGAATTTCCTTGCGGCACGGGGCGCACCAGGTCGCCCAGTAGTTCACCACCACCCAGCCACCGAGGTAATCGCTCAACGCAATTTCACCACCACCCAATCGAGGCAGGGTGAAATCAACTGGTTCATTGCTCTCCTCTCTTGCAGCAACAGAAAAAGTGACTATCATCAACAGGATCAGCCATTTTCCATTGCCCGGGTTCTTAACACGCAGCATTTGTGTCTTCCTTTGGGGCCGTGCTGTCACTTTCCGCGTACATGTCTCTCAGGGAGCGACTGAGCACCGCTTCACCCTTGTCATGGACCGTGGCCAGAGCCGCAATGAAACTGCGGTCCCATTGATAATCAATGGGTAATTCCTCTTCCTCCGCCAGCGGCATGTAGTAATTTCCGCAGTGATAAAGTGTTCCCAGCGTCACGTCCTCAAGGCCTCTGGCAAGAATCCAGCGTTCTTCGTAGTTCCGAGTCACGATGCGGGCTGCCTGCAATTGTTGCATCGCCCGCACAATCTGGTGCTCACTGGCTCTTTCCTCGAGTTCCATCAGTTCTTTTCGAGAAAGTGATTCACCCCTGCGCTGGGCGTTCCACAGGTGCCCAACCAGGCGGTAGGACAACTGAAACCCCCACTTGTCGGGCCAGTCGCCTTCTAAGCTGACCCGGTCCGAAAACGTCGTTAGCGAAGCCGCCAGCGAGGCGCCGAACAGGATCACGGCCCACACAATGTACAGCCAGAAAAGAAAAATCGGTATGGTTGCCAGTGCGCCGTAGATGACGCTGTAATTCGCGTTGCTTACATAGGCGACAAAACCCAGCTTGGCGAAATCAAACAGAACTGTGCTGAGGAATGCACCCACCACAGCATCGCGAAACTGTACCCTGCGGTTTGGCACCAGAACAAAAAACATGGTGAAAATCATCCACGAGAGAAAGAAGATACCCAGGTGATTCCAGCCAGGCGCCAGGCCTTCCTCCATGCCCAGTGTGCTTAAAACTTTCTTTGCACTCAAGACAACCGCCGCACCGGTCAGGATCGGACCCAGTGTGAGAACGGACCAGTACATTACGATGCGGTTAATCAGTGTGCGCGCCCGGTCGACTCGCCAGATACGGTTGAATGCTACTTCGATGCGAAACATCAGCAACAGGGCAGTGATGATCAGAAACACGGTTCCGGGCAGCGTCAGACTGCTGACGCTTTCCAGGAAGGTATTCAGATAGGGCTCAATCTGCTCTCCTGCTGCGGGAATAAAATTGGAAAAAATGAAGGATTGCAGCTTGTCAGAAACCTGGCTGAAAACCGGAAATACGGAAACCACACCAAAGATCACCGCCAGCAATGGCACCATGGCGAGCAGGCTGGTATAGCTGAGCGAGGCTGCTTCTTCCAGGCAGCGGTCTTCCTGAAAGTGCTTCCAGACATGATTGGCGAGGCGTTTCGCCCGAATTCCGATCGCCTTCAAATCCAGGCCGGTTTCTGTTTCAACAGTCGTCATGGTTTTATGTTCAAATTAGCTCTTCAAACTCCATTCTAACCAAGAGACCCGCCATGACCATCAGAATTTTTCATAATCCGCGCTGCTCCAAGTCCCGGGCAACGCTCGCATTGCTGCAGAAACACGGCATTGAACCTGAAATCATACTGTACCTGGAGTCACCGCCTGATGCGGCTGAATTACGCATTATCCTGGATCGGCTGGATATGAGTCCGCGCGAGTTTATGCGCAAAGGTGAAATAGAGTTCAAGGAACAGGGACTGGCTGATGATTTGCTCAGCGATGATGAACTGATTGATGCCATGGTTGCCACACCAAAATTGATCCAGCGCCCAATCGTCCTGGCCGGTGATCGCGCGGCCATCGGCAGGCCGCCGGAATCGGTGCTGGATATTCTCTGAATGGAGATCCTGGTTCTGTATTACAGCCTGCATGGCCACACCGCAGAAATGGCCCGGCACATTGCACGGGGCGTCGAGGAAGCAGACGGCGTAAGCGCACGGGTGAGGACCGTTCCACCGGTCAACACGGGCATGGAACGCAGCAGCCCGCCGGTGCCGGAAACCGGCCCACCCTATGCCAGGACCCAGGATCTCCGCGAATGTGGCGGCCTGATCCTGGGCAGCCCCACACGCTTTGGAAATATGTCCGCAGCCCTGAAATACTTTATCGACGGCACTGCTGCAGAATGGTATTCCGGCACTCTAGAAGGCAAGCCGGCAGCCGTGTTCACCTCAAGCGCGAGCCTTCACGGAGGTCAGGAAAGCACGCTGCTGAGTATGATGATTCCGCTGCTTCACCACGGCATGGTCCTGGTCGGCCTGCCCTACAGTGAATCAGCGCTGAACAAAACCCGGGGGGGCGGCACGCCGTACGGCGCCAGTCATTTCGCCAGTTGGGAGGGTGAGCGTGAACTCGATGTGCATGAAATCAGCCTGTGCCGTGCGCTGGGCAAAAGGGTTGCCCGGCTGGCTTCGCAATTATCACCCGGAGATATGACTAAATGACAGCGGGCCCAGGCTTTATCAGCTTCTACCACGCGGCGGTTGTGCTGGTGTATCTGGCCCTGCTTTTCCTGCAACCCCTGTGGCATGCAATATTACCAATACCTCACGGCGCTGAATCCTGGTGGCTTGCCCTGGCAGCCACCACACCCCTGCTGTTTCCATTCAAAGGTATCCTCAAGGGCAGCCTGCGCAGCATGACATGGGCCGGCTACCTGCTGATGCTATACCTCATCGTTGGCGTGATGGAAGCATGGAGCAACCCGCCCCAACGGGTACCCGCGCTGCTGCAGACTGCGCTGGTAGCACTTTATATTTACGGCATGCTGCGCTTCAGCAAAGAAGACCGCTGACGCCCGCTTTCGACTTGCCGGACAGTTCCGGCAACTGAGGGTTGACGATTCGCCCTTCGCGGGATCATGGTCTGCAGGAAAAGGTACCCACAGCTTCCGTTACTGCTCAGAAGGAGCCTGAATAAGTTCAGGGTTTTCAACCGGGCTGGATGGCGGGGCAAAAAACTCCTGGTAAAGTGCATTCAGCCGGGTAATGGCATGCGCCACACTCAGAGCGACGGAACCGGACCGGCGCACCGGTTTTAACTGGTGGATCCAACGGGCATTGAATTCTGCCAGGCGGGCTGCAGCAAGCTTATTGATAGATTCAACCGGTACATTGCCTTCTCTTAACCGCCTCAGCATGGGCTCGTCGACCAGTGCGCTATTACCCTCAAGATACCCTCGGATTTCCTCTGAATCCATCAACAAATCCGGGTAAAACAGGCTCATGTAGAATCGAAGCAGTTTCTTGTCAGTATCCACTTCTATCATTTGCTTATACAGGGAAATCTCTGATTTCGAACTGTTCCTTGAGGGCCGTCGCAACAAAGCACTGTACAGGATTGCCTGTTCCTCCTGGTAGAGCGATTTCAAATGCTGATTGACACGCACCGCAACCGTTTCATCCTTCCGGTATTCCAAGGGTGTGACGCCCAGGCCGGTAACAAACCAGTCTTGCCACTCCCCACCACTGCTCCAGTTGGAAGCGATGATCTGTGATGGCTGGCTTCTGGCGCTGGCCAGGTAAGTCAGGCGATCCGGTACCACCCTGAAGCGCTTATTGCCCCGTAGTCCGGTGACAATTTTGCTGCCGATCAACGCGGTCGGACAACTGTCATCAAGCACTTCATCGCTGGCTGCGGCAAACAGGTAGAGGTACTCATCTGGGCTGACAAAATTAGAACCAAATACCTCCGTTACCACACCACCCTCAACATAGCGGCCAACCAGGTCGAAACTCAAGTGGCCGTAATAATCAGCAACGTTCGGATCATCCGGCCGAACGAGTTGAGAGCGACGTTGCACCCAACTCATATTGTCATAGCAAATTTCGATTTTGCCGAGACCCGTCTGGTCTGCAATCAGGTACTGATCCGGGAACAGGCCAATCAGGGCGCGCGTGGACTCAAGTTCACCGTTCATTTCACAGACCCGGTCGGTTTGACAGGGACCGATCATCAGTCCTTCAGTGCGGTAGGCCGTTTCCTGGTTTGCATCACCGCTTAAAACAATGTCGGCGCCCGGCGCCAGCCTTTCCTGCCGGAAAAGCAGTTTCGCTTCCTCGATACCGGCGCCAAGCACCTCCAGGGCCCGGCGATAAGCAAACAGGCTCCTCCTCACCGGATCACTGATGCCCTTGCCGGAGCGGCTGAAACAAACCACCTGCTGTTGCATGGTCTGCAACAGTTTCATGCCCTGCTGCCTCATTCGCACCACCAGCGCTTCGTTTTCGGGTGTTTGAAAATACACCGGGGACTGCTCCGCAAGCCAGGCCAGCGAGGTCGCCAGCACCGCCCACTCCAGCGGATTGGGGAGCGGTTCATCGGGAAACTCACAACTGGTGGTATACCGCTCATGCAGATATCCCAGTGCATAGTTTATGCGTTGCCACGGGGTCAATTGGAGTTCACGCCGTAACTGGTCTTCGGCAAACGGGCCATCGGGATCACCGGCCAGTTCAGCCTTTCGCACGGCGGTTTCCGACAGATTCGCCAGGCTGGCGAGACAGCGATCAAACTGCTGCCTGCTGAGTGCGGCTTCATCATCCGGCAAGGTGGCCGCTACCATGCCGGTGCAGAGATCAATCTCTCCGGCAATCTGTTTTCGAACCGGCTGCTCAAAGTAAAAGTTCATGTCGGGAATCATCAACACCAACTGGGCAACGGCATCGGCCAGTTCCTGGTGCAAATAGGTACTTTTTTCCGCATCGAAGGAGCCATCCTGCAGGCTCTGCACAACATCAAATGCAGTAGCCAGGATGGTGTTGATGCGTGGATCCGTGTCTGAGAACTCCCTGGAAAACGAATTTGAAATCTGTGGGAGCAGATCAACCAGTACCCGTGGCAATTCGGAAGTAGTCGCCACCATGTCCGTCACCACCGATAACAGGGTTTCGGCAAACTGCAGATACCTGTTTTCCCGCAGTCCGTCCACGGCGGTGGCCAGGCGCAATAGCTGAGCGGCCTCTCGGGCTCCGCGGTCATCCATTTCCGGAAGCGCCCCGATCAGGGTGTAGCGCAGGCGCTGCAAACGCTGCACATCGGGAACTCCCACCTGCATAATCGATGCGGCCAAAACCTGGAAATTCTCCAGTGCCAGCTTGAACGGGTCCCTGCCCCCCTCTTCCCCAACGGCTGCAAGTTCAGCCAGCAATTGGGGGCTGGCCAGGCCTTCATCGATCCGCAGCAACAGGGCCAGCCACTCATCATCTCCTGCTGCCCTGGTCAACATGCTGTACCAAGTAGCGATTGCCCCTGACTCCATTTTTACGAGCACTTCAGGTAACAAGGCAGCAGCCAGCCGTTCATCACTGCGATCGAACAACTGCCGGATCAGCACTGCCAGGTCCGGCCCCTGAGGCGAAACCAGGGGCGAGGGGATGAGTCGATATTGATCCAGCTCCAACAGCACGAACCAGGCTGCAGGATCCATCGCAGAACCACGCAGCGGCACCGCAGAAAAACGGGCGACCAGCCGATCCAGCCAGGCACGTTCATCCTGTCGGCGAATTTCCAACTGCCCCGGGGCGGCAGGCTCTGCCAGCAGACGATCAACCACGACCATGGTCAGCAGTGTTTCCAGGCGCGAGGCTTCATCGGAAAGGGATACGGTGAGGTGTTCTATACCCGGCAGCTCCACAGACATGCCGATGGAAAACTCAAGCGGGCTTTCATCAAGTAATTGCTCCTGTGCTGGAACATCAAAGGACAACAGCAGCACCAGCAGACCCGCCAGGGCCATCTGACAGCTACGCTTGTGTTCAAATTGGATAATGGGCATGCTCACCGGTTTTTTTACCGTTTTTGCTGATGCAAAATCTGCACTGGATTTCGTTATACTACGCGATGCTCGCCTCAGCGAAAATACGCCAGGGCGCCAATCAACCATTTTTCGCGCTGGTGCCGCTGTTTCAGCACATTCGTTAAGGAAATCCATGATCTCCAAATTGCTCATTGTCACCACTGGCGGAACCATCGACAAAATCTACTTTGACGAAAAAAGTGATTACCAGATTGGTGAACCTCAGATCAGCCAGATTCTCAATGCGATGAACGTGGCTTTTGAGTTCGAAGTCAGTTCCGTATTGCGCAAAGACAGCCTGAACATGAACGAACGGGACAGGAACCTCATCCGCGATGTCGTTGCAGCATCCGATACCCGTCATGTATTGATTACCCATGGCACGGACACGATGGTGGAAACAGCCTCAGTCCTGCAGAACCTGACGGACAAGACCATCGTGCTTACCGGCTCACTCAACCCCGCCCGATTCAGGGATTCCGATGCAATCTTCAATATCGGCTGTGCCGTGGGCGCGGTGCAATCCCTGCCGCCAGGCGTTTACATCACGATGAACGGCAAGGTCTGGGACCCTGCCCGCGTACGTAAAAACCGGCGGGAAAATCGCTTCGAACCCCTGTAAGAGCCTGCTTGCGGGCGAATATTACAATAATTTGACCGCATGGATCACCAGCCCCACAAGCCCACCCACCAAAGTGCCGTTAATACGAATAAACTGTAAATCATGACCGATTGCCAGTTCCACCCGATAGGAGGTGTCAGCCGCATTCCAGCTCTTTACCGTGTCGCTGATCAGACTGGCGATTGCATGGCGGTTCTTATCGACCACGGATACCGCAGATTCCACCAGCCAGCCATTGACCCAGGACTGCATCTCTTCATCCTGTTCCATTTCCTCAGCCACTCCCCTTAGCAATTGACTTAACTGCTGCCGAACCATGGATTCGGGGTCTTCCAGGTCTGTCTCCAGACCAGACGCGAGGTCGTTCCAGAGGCGAAACAGGTACTCCTGCAGGTCATCGTTATCCAGCAATTCCCTTTTCAGTTGCTCGCCCCATCGCCGCCATCGCGGTGAATGTTGCAGATCATGGGCCCAGCGCATCATCCAGTCATTGAAATCGCCCCGCATCGGGTGATCCGGATCCAGCGACATTTCGAGCAGCAGGGTCTCTATCCGGTCCAGCATCTGCACGACGATGCGGTCATCGACAAAACCGGGTAACCACCAGGGGCTCTCCTTCTGCACATTTCCACGGATGGCGTCGCGGTGATCATGCAACGCAATGATCGCATAGCGCAGTGACTGGCTTAAAACCTGCTGATGACGGCCATCCTCAAGCAACCAGTCCAGGGTACGCCCCAACCAGCGGGCCACGTCGATTTCCGATAACTGCCGGCTGCCCAGTCGGCTGATGAAATGCCGCACACGTTCCTCGTGCATGGCGCCCAGCGTCCAGCGAAGGAGACTGACACCCAGCTCACTAACCCGGTCATGGCCACGTGGCGTATTGAGCCAGATGGCGGTATTTTTTGCCAGGTTGACCGATTGCAACTTGGCGCGAACCACCTTGGGATGGAGAAAATGCTCAGCCACAAAATCAGCCATACTCGTGCCGATCTCATCCTTGCGCTTAGGAATGATGGCTGTATGCGGTATCGGTAAACCCAGCGGATGGCGAAATAGAGCGACCACCGCGAACCAGTCAGCCAACGCCCCCACCATACCGGCCTCGGCGAAAGCACTTAACCATGCGGCCCAGTTTTCAGGCCGGTGCAGCGTGAACAGGAACAGAATCAACATCAGGGCCAGCAACAGCAGTGGCAACCGCTTCATCCGCCGCAAGCGGGCAAGCTTTTCCTGCTCCCCCGCAACGACCCGCTGCGTGACGGCAGCTTCAGAGATAAATTTCCCCAATGACAATATCCACGCGCAGCACCTCGTCTCAAATAGAAGGAAAGCCCGCTAATGATATCCAATCATCGTGCCAGACTCGAATGGAGCACGCGGCCCGGGTTGACGATTAGAGTATTAAGCAGTACCTTATCGCTCCCGGCACAGCCGTTGGATCACCGCCTGGGGGCGATTAGCTCAGTTGGGAGAGCGCTGCAGTCACATTGCAGAGGTCACTGGTTCGAGCCCAGTATCGCCCACCATTCTATCTTGTTGATATTTAAAGCAATCTATCTTGTTATCTATCTATGCAAACGATAAATGTGATCTTCTAAGTCCCATTACGAGTCCCAAGTGAGATTATTCCAGCGTGAGCCCAGTAACCCTTTTCGACTGCAACCTGGCCAGAGATCCGACCTTGCCGGAGCATAGTAGCCGCGCTCGGCGAGATAGATCACCGTTTCCGAATGTTTCCCCAACGCTGCATCACACAGGACGCGACCGAGAGTTTCAAAATCACCGTTGGCAACATCAACGACCCGAGGAGCTCCATACACGTCGCTCGACATACAGACCCAGAGCAACAGCAACAAGTGTTTTACGTTCACTCCAACACCATCCTTTGCAAATCAACTCGCCAATACACACAACTTTGGGGATTCTACAACATGAAAGTGAATCCTTGCTGAACCTGCTTTCGAAGTTAGCTCGCTCAGGTACATGTTATGTGACCTCCAAAATTGCACAAGAACCACATCCCGACCTTCGCATTGCGAACGCGACGCTCTCCCAGCTGAGCTACGGCCCCACGCGGGGAGAATAGTCTACATCGAAAGAGCAACCCACAACCGCAAGACACCGGATTGTCAAACAATAGTTATTGAGATCCGGGTCAAGTCCAAAATCTGGCGTTGATCGGGCATTTCTGCTCTGGAACTGGGGCATGTGCTTATCTAATATTTCGAGCCCTAATCTAAGAAAATTAGCTTTTTATCTAATAAAAAGGCAAAATACCTAAGTTTTCTTAGATTAAAACTTAAATAAGTCATACAAAACCAGGAAAGAAATGTCCAAAAAAGAACAAATCCGAAGCGAAAAAAATCTGATATTGGCTGCACTCGCCAAGAAAGGTAACTGCTTGTCACCACATGAGATCCTGGAAAGCATAAACCTAAATCTCAAGCCTCACGTTCTGAGGGATAGGCTGAAAGACTTAGTAAATGAAGGCAAGGTCAAGAAAAAGGGTATAGCAAGAGGCACAAAGTACAAAATAACCAGAATCCATGCTGCTGTGGTGCCCACGACACTTCCCAAAGTAAAGGTAAAAAGCCGCGGCGAAGTTACCTTTCCACTTCCAGGGCCTGCAAGAGAAGTTCAGCAATATGTAAAAGCACCGCTGACAAGCAGAGAAACCGTTGGTTACAACCGAGCATTTCTAGATGAATATGAGCCAAATATCAGCCACTACCTGACTGCTGGAGAAAAGGAGGAACTCGAAAATCTCGGGCAAGCTGAAGACCAGACACAACCTGCCGGCACCTATGTCCGGAAAATACTAAATAGGTTGCTGATAGATCTATCATTCAACTCAAGTCGCCTGGAAGGCAACACATACTCTCTTTTAGACACGGAAAGACTGATTCAGGATGGGGCGCCAGCAGTTGGAAAGGATCCACAAGAAACTCAGATGATTTTGAATCATAAAGGAGCTATTGAGTTTCTAGCCAAGCCAACTGATGACATTGGCTTCAATAGAATCACCATTACAAACCTACATGCACTTCTCTCGGAAAATTTGCTGGGCAACCCGGCTGCAGAAGGCCGGCTTA
The DNA here is from genome assembly GCA_024279945.1 of Gammaproteobacteria bacterium. Lineage (GTDB taxonomy): Bacteria > Pseudomonadota > Gammaproteobacteria > Xanthomonadales > SZUA-36 > JAJRRA01. The sequence goes on along the minus strand of JAJRRA010000075.1, from coordinate 3,426 downwards.
GGACTATCGCGGTTGAAATCGGACAGTCAACATATGTTCCAACTGGAATCCCACAGCGAATCGAAGAGTGCTTTGATCTTATGCTTCAAAAGGCTGAACAAATTCAAAATCCGTATGAACAAGCGCTATTTGTATCGGTTCAACTCCCCTATCTACATCCCTTCGAAGATGTAAACAAGAGAGTATCCAGGTTAGCAGCCAACATCCCCCTTTTTAGACACAATCTTTGTCCTTTGTCGTTTATTGACGTCCCAAAAAGAATCTACATAGAAGGCCTCCTGGGAGTATATGAACTCAACGATATCTCACTATTCAAAGAGGTATTTAAATGGGCCTATCGCCGCTCAGCTTCTCGATACAAAGTGATTCAAGAATCATTAGGTTCTCCTGATCCTATATACCTCAAACACAGAGAACTAATTAAGCGATGTATTCGGGACGTGGTGAAGAAACGAGCAATCAAATCGGACGTTGCAGAAGCTTTGGAGCAATCCCTCGATGGAAAGCTTGAATCGGAAGAAAAAAGTGAAGTCATAAACCTAATTGAGAAGGAGTTGACGAGCCTTCATGAAGGGAATTTCGCTCGTTTCAAGATCACCCTGAGAGACTTTGAGGAATGGTCGCAAGCGTGGCGTGAATAATCGCTCAAGCCATTAGAAAAAGAATGCCTGTCGTTCGAATTGTGCCAAATTTACCGTGAGTGCAAGGATGTTCGCGTCGAAGGAGCCATTAAGATTGGTGCCGGCACCAAGATTCGAACTCGGGACCTATTGATTACAAATCAATTGCTCTACCAACTGAGCTATACCGGCACGGTGTACAAACGCGGGATGCGTATTTTAGACCAAGTCCGGGCAATAGCGAACCATTGATTTTCGATATTTCGGGGCTGATTCAGTCATTTTCCCGGTTTTCGGTGGCCAGCATGCCCCTGAACACCAGCCAGGGGTCATAAATGTAGTCGATATTCAGCCCTGACAACAATTCCTGCGCCGCCCCACCGGTAACCACCAGCCTGGGGCTCTCGAGATGTGAGGAAACAGAGCCCAGAAATTGATTGAGTGTGCCGACCTGTGCAGCTCTTACGCCCTGGGTGATGCATGCAGCGGTCGTCTGGCCCGGACTTACGCCGTTTTCGTGGTCGGCAGAAGCATTTAGCGATGCACCGGACAGCTTACCCGGCACCGTCAACTCGGTTTCGGACCGCAGGGCTTCAAGCATGGTCGCCGGGCCGGGAAAGATATAGCCACCCAGGTGCCGCCCTTCAGCATCGACGGCATCCAGCGTGGGCGCCGTGCCCAGGTCCCAGACAACTACCGGTGTTCCGTAGCGGTGAACCGCCCCGACAATCGCCAGCCAGCGATCCACACCCAGGCTTTCCGCCTGATCATAAGCATTGCTGATCCCCGCCTGCTGTGCACAAGATTCCAGGCCGGAAACCGCTACCGACCACTGTAAATGGCAGGCGTCCATTACGGCTTGAGTCCGATCCCGCGCGGCCACACTGGACAGCAAGATCCGATGCGGCGACTCACCGGCATGGCTGCGTACAAACTCGTGGAATACGTCCAGGCCACCCCGGTCAGCCGTCTCTTCATCGATCCGGCCATCAACGGCCCACAGCCACTTGATACGGGTGTTTCCCATATCGATTAGCAGTACGAAATCAGGCATGGTGAACCCTTACTTCTCCGGCGTGAAAGGTTTTTCTTACCAGGCTGCCGCCGGGTTCCCTGCTTTCCAGCACCAGGCCACCGTCGCTATCGATTCCCCTGGCAACCCCGCTGGTTTGCTTTCCGTTGTGTTCGATCATGACTTGCCGGCCCACGAGTAAATCCAGCTCATGCCAGTCCCCGGCAAAAGGCTGGAACCCAGCGACCTCAAATTCTCCAATGCCGTCCAGAAGCTGTTCCAGCAGCAAAGCGGCAATTCGGTTCCGCGACGGTTCAGATACTCCCGCAGGAATCTGGGAGGAAACATCCGTCCACGGCCGGTCGATGACGGCACCGGCTGCGCGTCCAGTCTCTCCCGCTGCCGGCATGAATACATTTACACCCACACCGATCACCGCACGTGCTGCCCCGTCTCCAGCGGCCTCCACTTCAATCAGGATTCCAGCCAGCTTGGCGCCGTTGACCAGTATGTCGTTCGGCCACTTGATACCGCAGGTTCTAATGCCGGTCTGTGCCAGCGCCCTGCAAATACACACGGCCGTCATCAGCGGCAAGGTGGAAAGCCAGCCCGGGCAGCGGTCAAAGCGCCAGCCCAGGCTCAGGTAAACATTACATCCCGGTGGTGAATACCAACTGCGCTGCCGCCTGCCCCGGCCGCCGGTCTGGCCTTCCGCCAGCAGAGCATGGGCATGTTGTTGCTCCGGGGCTAGGCGTTTCAGTGCGGAATTACTGGAGTCCGTTTCTGCCACAACGCTGATCTGGCCAAGCCTTTGCAGCGCAACGTCAGACATCTGTTGCCTGATTTGCCCCGAATCCAGCATTTCAACGGGCTGGCCCTTTGATCGATGCACGCCCGTTGCCTATCTGAACCAGTTTCGGATCATGACTTTGTCAAAACGGTATTCCGTGCCGCCCAGCATGTCCCTGATATTGTAGCGATGGGTGAAAACAATGAGAACTGCCAGCGCCATACCCAGCCACAAGGAGCCCTCGGCCCCATCCAGCCACAGCAGAACCGGGACCATGCTGACAGCAGCCAGCATCGTGGACAATCCGACCCACCCCGTCAGCACCAGTACCAGCAGCCACACAGCGATTATCGGAAGCACGGCCCCGGGCTGGATAAGCAGCAAGGCACCGATTGTCGTTGCACCGCCTTTGCCACCCCGAAAACCATGCCACAGCGGGTAACAGTGCCCAACCACCACGGCAAAAGCACAGCTCAGTATCTGCACCTGGGATGAAGCATCCACATCCAGGTCTCCGAGATCAAACTGGGGAAACAACCAGGGGGCAAGAAAACCTTTGCCGATGTCGATCAACACCACGAACAAAGCAAACTTGAAGCCCTGGGTCCGAAACGCATTGGTGCCACCGGCATTGCCGCTACCCTTTTCTCGGATATCCACCTGGCGGAAGGAGCCCACTACCATGCTGCCGGATACCGATCCCAGCAGATAGGACAGGGCAATTTTTATTAACAGGCCAATCATGCGACTAGGTTAACCCAATTGAGGCAGATTTCAATTTTGGTGGGGGCATAGGCACATATGGGACCGTCGGCCGCAAGCGGCCTCTTACTTTTCTGTAAGAGCGCTCTTGAGCGCGATCGGACCGTCGGTCGCAAGCGGCCTCTTACTTTTCTGTAAGAGCGCTCTTGAGCGCGATCGGACCGTCGGTCGCAAGCGGCCTCTTACTTTTCTGTAAGAGCGCTCTTGAGCGCGATCGGACCGTCGGTCGCAAGCGGCCTCTT
>JAJRRA010000074.1 GCA_024279945.1 Gammaproteobacteria bacterium | reverse complement strand
TGGTTATTTGAATGCAGATCAATTCCGCAGTAATGTGACATACCAGTCTCCTCATCCTAATCAGAGCAGTCAGTTTAACCACTGACTGCGAGGAGGCTGGCTAGAGGATTATCAGGTTCGGGAACCTGACCCCGGCTCTGGAAGAATGGGCGGTAAACCGGACTGAGGCCGCTTCGCGCTTCGGACGGGGGTCAGGTTCGGGAACCTGACCCCGGCTCTGGAATCAGTCGGTATCGCTGAATTCGAAGGGATCCGCATCGGCCTGGAAGGGAAAATTCCGGCGAGTCTGTTTTACTTGCTCGAGATCGAGGTTAACGACCCGGACACATTCAGTATTACCCAAATCGGCGGCGCTGGCGCCCATGGGGTCGAAAACGACGCTTCTGCCGGGATACTCCAATCCATTGCCGTCTTTACCCACACGGTTGAGGCCCACGACCCAGGCCTGGTTTTCAATCGCCCTTGCTTCGAGCAGGGCAAGCCAGTGGTGTACCCGTTTTGTCGGCCAGTTGGCGACCAGCAGCATCAGGTCGTAATCATCCCGGTTGCGACACCAAACGGGAAACCGCAGGTCGTAACAGATTTGCGGGAAGATACGCCAGCCACGGTAATGGATCACAGGCCGTAATTTACCTGATCTATAGCGCTTGTCTTCCCCGCCGAAGGCAAACAGGTGATGCTTGTCGTAGTGGCTGACCTCACCTTCTGGAGTGACGAAAACAAGCCGGTTATACCTCTGTCCGTCTTCGGAGATCACCAGGGATCCGGCTACGGCCGAGCCGAATCTATGGGCCAGTGATTTCATCCAACTCACGGCAGGGCCCTGCATGTCTTCTTGCGGAAGATCCGTATCGCCGAGAAAACCCGTGGTAAAAGTCTCCGGCAGGATCAGCAAATCGAAAGCCTCGCCCGACTTTTCTACCAGGGAATACAGATGTGTCCTGTTTTCCCCTGGATCTTTCCAACAGATGCGGGCCTGAACCAATAAAGTGCGTAAAGTATCCATGGCCCGGTATTCTACCCTGCTCCCGGTTTCCCGTGATCCGATTTTTCCAGAGCCGGGGTCAGGTTCGGGAACCTGACCCCCGTCCGAAGCGCGAAGCGGCCTCAGTCCGGTTTACCGCCCATTCTTCCAGAGCGTGTCAGTAGCAGAACCCGCTCCGCCAGTTCGAAGGGGTCAGGTTCCCGAACCTGACCCCGGCTTTCGGTATTCAGGCGACGAACAGATAATCGGGGCCTTCCTGCTTTCCTTGCTCTTGCAGGCAGGCGCCAATTTCTTCGCGTGCACCTGCCGTTCCGACAGCCACCAGAACCAACTCATCCGCCAGCCTGGAAACATGATCGATGGGCCAGACCGGCAAGCCCCGTTTCTGCCCACCTATTCGGCGTGGGTGAACTTCCAGGAAGCCCTTGATGACGGCTCCTTCGGATTCCAGCAGATCATGCATCAGTGCGCCGCTCGGCCCGGCTCCCCAGATGACCAGCGGCCGGCCTTGCACACGGCTGTGCACCAGGTAATGTGCCTTGGCGGCCTGGAAACGTGCAATATCGTATCGCGAATCGGTTCGGGTCAGGCGCTGAGGGTGTTCGCGCCACCTGAGAACAATGTCATCGGGCTTGCCCATGAGCATACCTGCCGCATCTGCGCGCAGGAACAGATCATAATCCTCGGGCCAATCCGGATTCCCGTAGCCACCGAGTTGTTCAATGGCTTCCCGGCGGAACATCGCGGTGGGATTGGGAATCGGGCTTTCGATGAATAATTCGCGGTGAATCTGTTCGGGCGAACGACAGTTGTTGAGCCAGTTCTGATAGCGCCGGTTGCCGGCTCCCAGGTCTTGCGCTGAAAAAATTTCAACAAGGCCACCGCAAATATCAATACCAGGATGCGACTCAAGATAATTCAACTGTTGTTGCAGCCGCTTCGGCAGGGAAAAATCATCGGCATCCATCCGTGCGACAAATTCCCCCGTGGCCTGAGCCAGTCCGAAATTGAAAGCTGTGGCAACACCTGTCGGCTTACTGCTCAGAAAACGCAATCGCCCATCGCTGACATCCAGTCCGGCAATCGCGCCATCATCGCTGTGGTCATCTACCAACAGCAGTTCCAGCTTTGCGAACGACTGCTTGAGGATACTGCAAACTGCCTCGGACAGATATTCACCGCCATTGCGGACCGGCAGAATGACCGAAATAACCGGATTCAAGCTTCCGGGCGCATATAGGGGAACAACAGTACGTCAGGAATAGATGGAGAATCGGTAAAGATCATCACCAGCCGGTCGATGCCGATGCCCTCACCTGCGGTTGGCGGCATGCCATACTCCAGTGCCCGGATATAGTCAGCGTCGTAGTGCATGGCTTCCAGGTCGCCGGCGTCCTTGTTTTCCATCTGTTTACGAAAACGCTCTGCCTGATCTTCCGGATCGTTGAGTTCGGAAAAGCCATTGGCGATCTCGCGGCCACAGATAAACAGTTCGAAACGGTCCGTTACCTCCGGATTATCATCATTGCGTCGCGACAGAGGCGAAACTTCAGTTGGATAGTGCGTGATAAAGGTTGGCTGCATCAGGCGTTCCTCCACCGTCGCTTCGAATATTTCGATCAGCAACTTGCCCGGGCCCCATGCCGCTTCGGTGTGAACGTCAAGCTCTGCACAGGCTTCGCGCAGAACTGCGTCATCCCACAAATCGGCATCACAGAACGCAGGGTTATAGCGCCTGACTGCATCTTCAACACTGAGCCGTTCGTAGGGGCCGCTGAAATCAATGTCCTCACCCTGGTAGCTAACCACTGCCGAGTCTGTCACCGTCTCCGCGAGGCCACTGAGCATGGCCTCGGTCAGATCCATCAAATCCAGATAATTGGCATAGGCCCAGTAAAATTCCAGCATGGTGAATTCGGGATTATGACGGGTGGAAATGCCCTCGTTGCGAAAATTCCGGTTGATCTCATAAACCCGCCCCAGACCGCCGACAATCAGGCGTTTGAGGTAAAGCTCCGGCGCGATGCGCAGGTACATGGTCAGATCCAGCGCATTGTGGTGAGTGACAAAAGGCCGGGCTGCTGCTCCTCCGGGTATCGGGTGCATCATGGGCGTTTCCACTTCCAGAAACTCGCGCCCCGGTGCCTCCATGAAGGAACGAATATAGCTGATGACCCGCGAGCGTGTGCGGAACACCTCACGCGACTCCTGGTTCATAATCAGGTCAACATAGCGTTGACGGTAGCGCAATTCGGTATCGGTCAGCCCGTGGTATTTTTCCGGCAGAGGCCGGAGTGATTTTGACAACAGCCTGAGCTCGCTGACGCGGATCGACAACTCCCCTTTTTGCGTGCGCATGATGCGGCCTTTCGCCGCAATGATGTCACCGATGTCCCAGTGCTTGAACTGTTGAAACAGACCTTCGGGCAGATGATCACGCTGCACCATTAACTGGATGGATCCCGTGCGGTCCTGCAGGCTGACAAAGGCAATTTTTCCCATTACCCGCTTGGCCATCATGCGCCCTGCAAGCGCGAAGACCTGTTCAATCTGCTGCAGTTCCTCGCTATCCGACTCTGCGTATCGCTCCTGCAGCGAAACCGCCGTCGTGTCCTTGCGAAAATCATTGGGGAAGGCAATCCCCTGCTCCCGCAGGGCAGTCAGTTTGGCGCGGCGCTCTGCGATGAGGCGGTTTTCATCCACTTCCGGTTTTTCTGTTGTGTCACTCACGTTTTTTTACTCATTCCGTTATCCCATGGCCTGTTGTGCAAGACGTCGCTTGCGGCTAACCTGTAAGAGGCCCCTTGGGGCTAACCTGTAAGAGGTCGCTTGCGGCCGATTTTAATTGACAAAACAGTCGGCCCCAAGGGGCCTCTTACAGGTTAGCCCCAAGGGGCCTCTTACACTAAAGCCCCTGTTTTAATGATGCCTCGACAAATGAGTCAAGGTCACCGTCCAGTACAGCCTGTGTATTACTGACTTCCACTCCGGTGCGCAAGTCCTTGATGCGTGACTGGTCCAGCACATAGGAGCGAATCTGGCTGCCCCAGCCGATGTCTGATTTAGAATCTTCCAGTTTCTGATGTTCTTCATTGCGCTTTTGCATTTCCAACTCGTACAGCTTTGCCCGCAACTGTTTCAGTGCGTGATCCTTGTTCTTGTGCTGCGACCGGTCATTCTGACATTGCACGACCGTACCCGTCGGCACATGCGTGATGCGCACGGCGGAATCGGTGGTGTTCACATGCTGACCGCCTGCACCGGAGGCACGATAAACGTCAATGCGAAGATCGGCGGGGTTCATATCCACCTCGATATTGTCATCCACTTCTGGTGAAGCAAACACGGCGGCAAATGACGTATGCCGCCGGTTACCTGAATCGAAAGGTGATTTTCGCACCAGACGATGGACGCCGGTTTCCGTACGGCACCAGCCATAAGCGTAATCCCCGCTAATCTGGATCGTGGCGCTTTTGATGCCCGCAACATCACCTGAGGACACTTCGACCAGGTCCGCTTTCCACCCCCGGCGCTCGGCCCAGCGCAGGTACATGCGCAGGAGCATTTCAGCCCAGTCCTGCGCTTCGGTGCCACCACTACCTGCCTGGATGTCCAGGAAACAGGAATTAGCATCCATTTCACCGGAAAACATACGCTGAAATTCCAATTTCTCGACTCGAGACTGCATTTTCATCAGGTCCTCCATGACCGAGTCCAGGATCTCCTGATCCTGTTCTTCGATTGCCAACTCCAGCATCTCAGCCGCGTCGGCAAGACCGGATTCAAGATCATCCAGAGTTTTAACGATAGACTCCAGGCGGGCGCGTTCGCGTCCCAGCGCCTGGGCATTTTCCGGGTCACTCCAAATATCCGGGTTTTCGAGTTCCCTGCCGACCTCTTCTAAGCGATCACGTTTCTCAGCGTAGTCAAAGGTACCCCCTGAGCGCCTCTGAACGCATCTTCAGGTCGTCAATAAGATTGGTTTGTTGATTGGTTTCCAATATGATCATCCAGTAAACTCAAAGCGCTGCATTTTACACCAAGACCCCACTCAGGGCGTGCTGAGCGAAGTAGAATATTCTAAGTCCACTATAATGTAACTATGCCACGAAGTGCCGTGGATGAATCAATCTTTAATCACCCGAGGAAAATTTCAATGAATAATGTGTTAAAAATGCTGTTGTCTGGCCTTCTTGCCGGCGCGTTCTATCTGTTACCACTGAGCGCTATGGCAGATGAAGAACCAGGACCACTGGCCGAAATGTGGCTGGTCACCGTGGATATCAGCGATATGGGCAAATTCCAGTCCGCACTGAAGGACCACCTGGCATTGCGCACAGAAAAAGGAGATCCGTGGAAATGGCAGGTTTACACCACTGTAGTGGGTGAAAATCTCGACCAGATTGCCATTCGATACTGCTGCATCAGCTGGGCGGACGTAGACAGTTATGCCAAATGGGAAAACGACAATCCTGAAATCTTCACTGACTGGATGGAAAAAGTCGACCCATATGTCAATAAAACCGAACGCTACTTTGAGCAAATGGACTGGAAAAACAGTCACTGGGCTGAAGAAGCGAATACAAGCAAACTATTCGGGGTCACCGAGTGGGTCGTTAAAGGCGAACATGGCGTAGACTTCGCTGCGGCCCGTGAAAAGATGAGCCAGATCGCCATCAACCAGGGATGGGCCACGGATGAGCGCAACTGGATATGGGCAACAACCATTGGCGGCCGTAAAACTGAGAGCGTTGTCGTTCCCTACGAAAATTATGCAGCAATGGCGCCGGATGAGGAGTCATTTTATGCGTTCCTGACCAAACAACTGGGCTCGGAAGAGGCAGCTGCCGAGCTTCTGAAGGCATTCAACAGCGCCACCTGGGGGTCCAGCTACACCGTGTGGCAGCACCGCCCCGACCTTTCCATGGGCGAATAAGCACCGAAATCAGTGCCGGGGTCAGGTTCGTAGAACCTGCCCCCCGGCTCAAGGTATAATTGAACCTGCTTCTTTGGAAACTTTAAAAGGCGATAAATGTGCGTGAACTGGAACAGTTCAGAAGTGACGTGCGGGCGTGGCTTGAAGCCCATTGCCCGGAATCGATGAGAGAACCCTACCGCTCCGAAGCGGATGTCTGTTGGGGAGGAAGAAACTGGAAGTTCCAGTCAGAAGACCAGGAAATCTGGCTGCGTTGCATGGCGGAAAAAGGGTGGACGGCCCCCACTTGGCCGGCGCAGTACGGCGGTGGCGGCCTGGATCGCGAGCATGCCAAAATTCTCAAGCAGGAAATGAGTCGCATCAAAGCACGCCCGCCGATTTACAGTTTCGGTATTGCCATGATCGGCCCTGCCCTGCTCAAATACGGCAGCGAAGAACTAAAAATGCAGCATCTGCCGCCGATTGTCCGTGGTGAAATCCGCTGGGTACAGGGCTACAGCGAGCCTAATGCCGGTTCCGACCTGGCCAGCCTGCAGGCCAGGGCCGATGACCAGGGGGATCATTACATCGTTAACGGTTCGAAGATCTGGACTTCCTATGGCGAAAAGGGTGACTGGATGTTCGCCCTGATTCGCACCGATAGCGAGGCGCCCAAACACCAGGGCATCAGCCTGATCCTGTTTGACATGCAAACACCCGGAATCTCTACCCGACCGATTCAGTTGATCAGCGGCAAATCACCTTTCACTGAAACCTTTTTTGAAAATACCCGGATGGAAAAAAACCAGGTAGTCGGTGAGCCCAACCAGGGCTGGACCATCGCCAAGTACCTGCTAACCCATGAGCGCGAAATGATCGGCGAAACCGGGAACCTGCAATCAGGTGCTGAATTACTTTCGCATATTGCAGTGAAAAAACTGGGCCTCGATAATGGCCGTCTGTCCAATCCCGTGTTACGCACCGATATCGCACGCTTTGAGATTGACGAGGTCTGCCATCAACTGACCATGGAACGCGCCCGGGATGAAACCAAAGCGGGCGCCAGCCTGGGACCTTCCGCATCCATGTTCAAATACTACGGTACCGAGCTGAACAAGCGTCGTTATGAACTGCTGATGGCCGTGGGCGCTCAGGATGCATTGATTTGGGAGGGCGCAGACAGCAACGAGGGCGAGTTAGCCAGACGCTGGCTTCGCTCCAAGGGCAACTCCATCGAAGGTGGTACGTCGGAAATTCAACTGAATATTGTGGCAAAACGGATTCTCGGCCTGCCTGGCTGAATTGGGGGTTAAAATGACACTGGTATTGAATGAAGAACAGCTCATGCTGAAAGAGTCCGCCAGGGACTTTCTGCAGCAACGCGCACCCCTCAGCCACCTGAGGGAACTGCGTGACAGCGGTAATACGAGAGGGTACTCCCCGGAACTCTGGTCAGAAATGGCCGATATGGGCTGGACCGCCATCCTGGTTCCGGAGCAATACGGTGGATTGGAATACGGTTATTCCGGGCTGGGTATTGTGCTGGAGGAATCTGGACGCACACTGACACCGAGCCCATTGCTGAGCACCTGTCTGATGGGTGTTACCGCCCTGACCACCGGTGGAAGTGATGAGCAGCGCAGGAAATACCTGCCCGAAGTCGCCGCCGGAAGTCACCTGCTGGCGCTGGCCGTCAATGAATCCAGCGTCCATGCACCTTGCTCCGTTGCGACAGCCGCGCAGGCCAGTGGCGAAGGTTTCAGTCTGACCGGCAGAAAAACTGCCGTGATCGATGGCCATAACGCCGATACACTGATTGTCAGCGCCCGTACGCGTGGAACCGAACACGAGGCTGATGGGATTTCCCTGTTCCTGGTGCCGGCTGATCACCCGGGAATTCACACTGAGCGGTATCGTGTGCTCGATACGCACACTGCGGCCCACATGACTCTGGACAAGGTTGAAATTGGCCCGGATGCCGTTCTGGGAGAATTGCATCGGGGCATGGCGGTACTTGACCCGGTGCTCAATGCCGGCGCCATCGGGCAATCAGCAGAGTTGCTTGGCGTGGCTCAGGAAGCCTTCGAACGCACCCTCGGTTACCTCAAGGAGCGTAAGCAGTTTGGTGTGCTTATCGGCAGCTTCCAGGCCCTCCAGCACCGTGCCGCGGTGATGTTTGGTGACATTGAACAGTGCAAGTCGATTGTGCTTAAGGGGCTTCGCGCCCTGGACAAAGGGGATGAGAACCTCTCTGAAATAGCCAGTCTGATCAAAGCGAAATTGAGTGAAACGGCACACCATGTCACTGCCGAGGCGATCCAGATGCATGGTGGCATCGGCATGACAGACGAGTTTGACATCGGTTTCTTCCTGAAGCGTTGCCAGATACTGGAAACCTTCCTCGGCGACCATTACTTCCACCTCGATCGTTTTGCAGGTCAGCGTGGATATTAGTGCTCCTTTAATGTGATATGAGAGCGCTGGTCTGCAATGCATTCGGACCACCTGAATCGCTGAGTCTTGAGCAGCACCGTGCTCCGCTGCCGGCCGCCGGTCAGGTGCTGATTAAGGTCCAATCTGCCGGCATCAATTTCCCCGATATCCTGGCCATCAGCGGCGAATACCAGATCAAAACCACACCACCCTTCGTGCCGGGTAACGAACTTGCCGGCATCGTGGAAACAGTGGGTGAAGGCGTCAGCCGATTTTCTCCCGGTGACCGTGTCATTGCCACACCTGCAGGTGGCGCCTTTGCTGAAAAATGTGTCGCTGAGCAACAGTTGTGTCAGCCGTTGCCGGATAAGCTGAGTTTTGAGCAGGGGGCTGGATTCACTATCACCTACGCCACGTCCTACCACGCTTTTCGCCAGTGCACTGCGCTCACACAGGGAGAGACTGTGCTGGTTCTCGGTGCCGCCGGCGGGGTGGGAATTACTGCGGTCGAAATTGCACGGGCGCTGGGAGCGGAAGTGATTGCGGCCGCAAGCAGTGATGAGAAACTGCGCTTTGCCCGACAGGCTGGAGCAGACCAGTTGATCAACTACTCAAACACGTCTCTGCGCGATTCGATTAAGGAGTTTACTGGCGGTGAGGGAGTGGATGTCGTCTTCGACCCGGTGGGCGGCGACCTGGCGCAGCAGGCCTTGCGCTCGTTGGCCTGGCATGGCCGCTACCTGGTGATTGGCTTTGCCAGCGGTGATATACCACAGTTCCCAGCTAATATCGCACTGCTCAAAGAGGCCAGCATCATCGGTGTCTGGTGGGGAACCTGGGCCCAAAACCATCCCGCGGATGCGCAGCTAAACATGATGGAACTGGCTGCCATGATTGAGGATAAAAGACTGATCCCACAACTGCCGGAATCCTATCCACTGAACCAGTATGCGGACGCCTTCGCAGCAATCACGAAACGCAGGGCAAAAGGAAAAGTCGTACTGACGATGGACTGACTGCTACGGCGCAGGCTCGCAGGCTCGTGAAATCAGCAGCCTGCAGTGCTCTGCCAGGTTTCGAGTGGCGCTACCGAATGTCTGGAAACGCTGATCCTGAGTCTGACCGTGATAAAAACGATAATAAATCTGCTGTAATATCACGGCATTGCGGAAATACCCGTAAACCAGATAGAACAGAAAATCGGTAGTATCCCGGCCGGTGAGTTCGCTGTAAAGCGCCAGAATCTCCGCCCGGGTCATCATCCCCGGTGCTGTGGAAGGTTGCATTTGCAAGGCCTGCAGATACGGTGGATCGTCCACTTCCATCCAGTACGCCAGAGCGTTACCCAGGTCCATCAGGGGCTCACCCAGGGCACAGATCTCCCAATCCAGAACCGCTCGTATTTCGGTCGGGTCCTGTTCACCGAGAATCACGTTATCGATGCGGTAATCACCGTGCAGAATCGCGGCTTGAGCGCTGTCCTCTGGCCTGTTTTCCTCAAGCCACTGACGAACGTCGCTGAATGCGCCCACATCGGGCGTAATGACACGTTCGTAGCGGCCGTTCCAACCCTGAATCTGGCGCTGAATATACCCTTCCGGCTTGCCGAAATCACCCAGGCCGGCAGCGATGTAATCCACTTGATGCAATTCAATCAGTTTTTCCCAGAACCGTCTGCAGAACCGTCTCGTATCATCGGCACTGAAACCCCAGTGCGGTGGTATCGTTTTCTTGATGATCTGCCCTTCCACCTTTCGCATGACATAAAACTCAGAACCGATAATCGATTCATCATCCGTGTAATACAGTGTATCCGGAACACAGGTATAGACCGGTTTAAGTGCATTCATGATGCGGTATTCCCGAATCATGCTGTGGGCTGACTTCGCCTTGGTTCCAAACGGCGGACGGCGGATCACCAGATCCTCGTTACGGTACTTCAGGCGGTAGGTCAGGTTTGAATTCCCGCCGGCGAACTGACTGATCTCCGGTGGGCCTTCCAGGCCGGGGATGACCCGTCGAAGATGGCGGTCCAGCGCCTGCCAGTCCAGTTCTTCACCTCCACGCACAGCCACCGTGGGGTTATTGCTTGTTGTGCTCAGGGTGGTCACTTAACCGAGCGTTATTCCGCCATCCATGATCAGGGTAGTGCCGGTGGTGTAGGCTGCGGCATCGGAAACCAGGTACAAGACACCACCGACCATGTCTTCGGGTTGCCCGGCACGTGGGACAGGCAGGCTGCTCAGTTTTTTCTGGATCGCGGGGTCTTCCACCAGTGCGGCCGCAAACCGGGTTTCCACGATACCGGGCAGAATGGCGTTGACGCGGATACCCATTTGCCCATACTCCCTGGCAAATGATTTGCCCAGGCTGATCAATCCGGCCTTGGTCATCGAATAAACTGCCTGTCCGGGCATGGTGACCAGAGCGGCTATGGATGCCACGTTGACGATGCTGCCACCCCCATTTTTCGCCATCAGTGGGACCGCGTGGCTCATCATGTAGTAAGGCCCCTTGAGGTTCACTTCGATGGTCCGGTCGAAAGCATCGGGCGGAAGTTTGGCGGCCGGACCGTAAAAAGGATTGGTGGCGGCATTGTTGATCAGGATATCCAGCTTGCCGAAATCGTTCTGGATACTTTCAAACAGAGCCTCAATTTCATCCAGGTGCCCGGCGTGACATGTCCGCGCAACTGCCTGCCCCCCGACGGCAATGATGGAGTCAGCAACTTCCTGAACGCTTTCCTGTTTGCGACTGCTGAGCACTACTTGCGCGCCACAGCCTGCCAGGCCACGGGCAATCGCCTCGCCGATACCGCGTGAGCCACCGTTAACCAGCGCCACCTTCCCTTTAAGATCAATGTTATTCAATGGTTTTCTCCCTGCTGTTCCTACTCGTCAAGTATTTTCTGGCGAAAGCGTTGCATGCCCCGAATCCAGCGGTCGTGGTCATCTGCCTTGCGGCGAAAATAGGTGCTCACCTGGGGATGCGGCAATACCATGAATTGTTCATTCTGGATTCCCGCCAGGATGCAATCGGCTACATACTCCGCGCTGAGCACACCGTCCACGTCATTGCCACCGAAACCACTGCTCCCATCTTCAATCCCGGTATCTTCATCCATACCGATCAGTCGGGTTGCAACTGCCTGGGGGCAGACCATGCAAACCTGGATGCCATCGTCGCCATGCGTTATGGCCAGGGATTCGGCAAAGGCCACTGCAGCGTGTTTGCTGGCTGTGTAAGCCGCTTCCCCGATCTGACACAATAAACCAGCGGCAGACGCGACATTAACCAGGCAACCGCCGCCACGGCTGACCATGCGGGGCACCAGCACACGGGCAGCATAGACATGCGCCATCAGATTGATGTCGATACAGGCGCGCCACCGTTCATTGCTCGCTGACGCTGCACCATCCGGGCCATCACCAAAAGCAACACCTGCATTCGAGATGAACAGGTCGACCGGCCCGATTTCCCGTTCGACACGATCTACAGCCGAAACAATATCCTCTTCACGGGAAACGTCAACGTGCACCGCAAGACCGTCCACTTCTTCGGCGATCCGGGCAGCGGTTTCGATATCCAGATCTGCCACAACCACCCGGGCGCCTTCGATGCGAAGAGCCCGGCACAAGGCCCGCCCAATGCCGTGAGCACCACCGGTAACGACTGCTACCTTGCCCTTTATATCCATGAATCATCCTCTTTGTGTAACATTCTGCCCTGCAATCACCGCTATGCTATCAAGCTCTCAGCCAATGGTACATTTACAGGATAATATGATCGACCATCAACTGGCACTCTTCCCGGCCCTGCCAGCGATTGATGTCCAGGCGATACAGTAAACGCACCGGGCCACTCTGGGGCAAGTCATCCGGCAAGCGGTTAAACGCAATGGCATCCACGGCTTCGCTGCCGTCGATGGGCCTGACCATCATTTTGAGGTGAGATCCGCCCACCACGCGGTGATCCGTCACTTCGAAACAGCCATCGAACACCGGTTCTGCAAATCGCTGCCCCCAGGGGCCAAAGTCCTCAAGCCGTTTTGCCATATCCAGAGAAATATCGCTTGCCGACAATTCTCCATCGGTCAGAATCTCGCTGGTCAGGCTGGCCCCGCCCAGAACCGCATCTACGGCGAGCAGCAGGGCCTGCCTGAACTCATCCAGGCGCTTCGCTTCCAGGCTCAGGCCCGCCGCCATGGCATGACCGCCAAAGGCCTGCATTAATCCGGGCGTCTGAGCATCAACCCGGGCCAGCACATCACGGATATGCAGTCCTTTTACCGAACGGGCCGAACCCTTGAGCAGTGTTGAGCCTTTGTCTTCGGGTGCAAAAGCAATCACCGGACGGTGTACGGCATCCTTCACCCGGGAGGCCACCAGCCCGACAATGCCCTGGTGCCATGACGCATCAAACAGGCAAAGCGCCTGCGGCAAGGCCTGTTCCCGGAGTGAAGCCAGCAATACGTCCAGTTGCTGCATGGCTTCTTCCTGCATCTTCTCCTGCATGCCTTTGCGCCGCTGATTCAGCTCATCGAGTTGGCTGGCCATCTGCATGGCCTCGTCCGGATCGCTACTGAGCAGGCAACGGATGCCGGTGGCCATGTCTTCAAGACGCCCGGCCGCATTCAGGCGCGGGCCAACGGCAAAGCCAAGATCCGCCGCTTTTGCATAACGGTAATCGCGTTTTCCCAAACGCAGCAAGGCCATCACCCCGGGCCGCGCCAAACCCCGCCTGATACGCTCCAGGCCCTGTCTAACCAGTACGCGGTTATTGTGATCCAGCGGCACCAGGTCGGCCACGGTACCCAGCGCAACCAGGTCGAGAAAATGGGCCAGATTGGGCTCTTTACGCCGCCCGGAAAACCACCCCCTGTCCCGCAACACGCTGCGCACAACCGACATCAGGTAAAAAATAACACCGACTCCCGCCATCGCCTTACTGGGAAAAGCATCCCCTTCACAATTGGGGTTGACGATGGCATTGGCATCCGGGATTTTCTCCCCCGGCAGATGGTGATCCGTGACGACAACGCGGCAGCCCAGTTCCCGTGCTCTTGCCACGCCTTCATTGCAGGAGATTCCGGAATCCACGGTAATTAGCAAATCTGGGGGATCCTCGCGCAGCGTTTCGACCAGGGGAACACTCAGACCATAGCCAAATTCAAAACGATTCGGAACACGAAAATCGAGCCGCTCACAGGCCATTGCCCTGAGCGATAAAATGGCCACTGCGGTACCGGTGGCGCCATCCGCGTCAAAATCACCAACGATCAGAATCCGCTTGTCCTGCATAACCGCATCGGCCACCAGTACAGCCGCACCGTCTACTCCAGACAGACTTCCTGGCGCAAGCAGCCCGCGCAGATCCAGCGCCAGATCTTCCGGCCGGGTGATGCCACGCGCCAACAGAATACGCTGCAGTACCGGGTGGAGGTCCTTTCCCAGCCAGCTCTCGCCGAGCTGGTTTTGCTTGCCGGAAGTTTCGCTGGCCGCGCTGCCGGCCTTGTAAGCCGGGCGCTGGCGTATGTTGACTTGCCGGGTCATGCAGGCAGGCTGGTCACACAAATCTTCCCCAGCGGGCGGCGATAACACCAAAACTTTCGACCGGAACTGCGTCGATAGCGCCATCCCTCGTTTTTTCCACAATAAAAGACCAGCTCAGTCGATCCGCTGCGCACTTCATCCAGCAAGTGATCAACAAAACGTTCGAGATGGTCGAGTTCCTTCATGGGGTCTCGCGTTCCCACGGTCCAATCTACCAGGATAGATTGCTCATCAGGGCCAAATCTCACTTTCTCTGCGGATGTTTGATTGCGTAAGCGGCAATCGCTAATGATGGCCAGGCCACGGGTCACTGGATTATCAGCATAGACCGTGTCAAAAACTTTGTGATTGGCTGGATTCGGAATAAATCCCCCGCCCCAGAACCAGACCGAGTTGATCGCCTGCTTGCCCTGTTGCCGGCGGCGTACATTAACCGCGCTTGCGTGCAGCGCTACTTGGATTTCATTCATGATCCGCTGCCAGTGAATCGATTCCGGCTGTTCGGGCAAGGCCTCCGCCATGTCCATGCCCACTGCTTCATCCAGTGGCGTAAAATCAAATTCCGGCGACTCACCCAGGGCTATACACCAGCGCTCCAGGTGCCCTGATTGCAGCACGATGCCTTCTTCGCGCAAAACCGAACGGACTACATTTTCAATTTCATCCCGTTCAAATTCATTCAGGTCGGCAAAGCCGTAACTGGTCATGACCACCCGCGCCATATCTGCCCACAGGGTAACCGGGTCCAGTCTCAGCCAGTAATGCTGTTGCCCGGGTTTTTCCTCCCGATCGGCTGCCCGCGTGAGTGATGCGATGGGCAACTCGCCTTCCGGCTTGATTCCAAACAACTGAAACCTGAAATGATCAGGGCTTTTACTTTCCATACGGAAATGATGTCCCCGGGAAAGCAGTGTTTCCAGCGCCGGATAACGCACTTTATCGCCCGCAGCCAGCGCCAGGGGTTGTAAGTCCTGTGCCAGGACGGTGACGGTTCTTTTGGACCCGACGCGCGTCAAATGTATTTGACACCAATGATTTTATATTCACGATCACCGGCAGGGGCACGTACTACAACGACATCACCTTCTTCCTGGCCGATCAAAGCACGGGCAATCGGAGAACTTACCGCGATCCGGTTGTGTTTGATGTCCGCTTCCAGGTCACCCACAATCTGGTAAGTGGTTTCACCTTCGTTTTCCTCGTCATAGAGGGTGACTGTGGCGCCAAAAACTACCCTGGAACCGGCATTCAAGGTGGAGACATCAATCACCTGGGCACCGGAAATGGTTGCCTCCAGGTGCTGAATTCTTCCCTCGGTAAAGCCCTGTTGCTCGCGGGCGGCATGATATTCGGCATTTTCTTTCAGATCGCCATGAGCGCGCGCCTCGGCAATCGCAGCAATAATTTTCGGACGGTCGACCTTTTTCAGCTGCGCCAACTCTTCCCGTAAGCGCTCTGCGCCCTCTTTGGTTAATGGATGTCTCGTCATATCTTTCCCTAAAAGCGTTACGCCTCCAGGCCTCGGTGGAGTTGCTGCAGGCTGTATACCGTGTAATCTTCTTCGTGATCGAGTGCACGAAGGGTGGCTCTGCCACCGGCGATTGTTGTCGTGTAGCTTATTTTACGCTGTAAA
This sequence comes from Gammaproteobacteria bacterium, assembly GCA_024279945.1. Taxonomy (GTDB): domain Bacteria; phylum Pseudomonadota; class Gammaproteobacteria; order Xanthomonadales; family SZUA-36; genus JAJRRA01. The sequence continues at coordinate 30,433 of JAJRRA010000074.1, read as the reverse complement.
GCCTCCCGGCGGATAGAGAAGGAATCCGCAATCGCCTGGGCGCCTTCCGTGGTATTGACGATAAAGTTGATCTCATCGTTCTTGATCAGGTCCACTACATGGGGGCGGCCTTCCATCACCTTGTTGACCGCTTCACATTCGATGGCACAGTCATTCAGGTAGCGCGCGGTGCCGATTGTAGCAGCCAACTGGTAACCGCGGCCAATCAACTCCCGGGCGATAGACACCAGGCCCTCTTTGTCAGCATCCCGTACACTCAAAAAAGCTTTTCCGGTGCACGGGAGTCCGTAGCCTGCGGCCTTCATGGACTTGGCCCTGGCGCCCCCAAAACTCCAGCCAATGCCCATGACTTCACCCGTGGAACGCATTTCCGGACCCAGGATGGGATCGACACCGGGAAACTTGATGAATGGAAAGACCGCTTCTTTAATAGAATAGAAGTTAGGTATGATTTCTTTTAGATATCCTTGTTCTTTAAGTGTTTTACCAGCCATTACCCGGGCGGCAATCCTTGCCAGTGGTATCGAGGTCGCCTTTGAGACAAAAGGTACGGTGCGGGATGCCCGGGGATTGACTTCCAGCACATAGACCTCTTCCCGGCGGACGGCAAACTGGGTATTCATCAAGCCAATCACACCCAACTCCAGCGCCATTTGGCGCATCTGCTGACGCATCTGATCCTGAACTTCGCTGGAAAGCGAATAAGGTGGAATGGAACAGGCAGAATCGCCCGAGTGGACGCCCGCTTGTTCGATGTGTTCCATCATGCCCCCGATCAGCACGTCTTCACCATCGCAAATCGCATCAACGTCCACTTCCCGGGCGTGGTCCAGAAAACGGTCGAGAAGAACCGGCGAGTCGTTTGAGACCTGTACGGCATCGCGCATATAACGCCGCAATTCGTCCTCAGCATGAACAATATCCATGGCCCGGCCTCCCAACACGTAGGATGGGCGCACCACCAGCGGATAACCGATTTCTTCGGCCAGCCCCACTGCTTCTTCTACGCTGGTCGCTGTCCGATTCGGGGGCTGTTTCAAACCGATACGCTCGATTAGCTGCTGGAAGCGCTCCCGGTCTTCGGCCAGATCGATGGAATCGGGTGTGGTGCCGATAATCGGAACACCAGCGGCTTCGAGGTCGCGCGCCAGTTTCAGAGGAGTTTGTCCGCCAAACTGCACGATGACGCCACTGGGAGACTCTTTATGGACGATTTCCAGCACATCTTCCAGCGTCAAGGGCTCGAAATAGAGCCGGTCAGATGTATCGTAGTCGGTGGAGACAGTCTCTGGATTGCAATTAACCATGATGGTTTCATAACCGTCATCGCGTAGCGCCAGCGCCGCATGAACGCAGCAATAATCGAACTCAATTCCCTGACCGATCCGGTTCGGCCCACCGCCCAGCACCATGATTTTGTTACGCTCAGTCGGTGCCGCTTCGCATTCTTCCTCGTAAGTGGAATACAGATAGGCCGTTGAGGTGGCGAATTCGGCTGCACAGGTGTCAACCCGCTTATACACGGGGCGGATTCCCAGCGCATGCCGGTGCTTTCTGACCCGCGATTCCGGTTCATTAAGCAGCGTGGCGATCCGGCTGTCTGAAAAACCCTTGCGTTTGAGTTGCCACATCTGCGCCTTTTGCAGGGACTCCAACGGACACGCACGGATCGCCTCCTCACTGCGGACCAGGTCTTCGATCTGGGCCAGGAACCAGGGATCAATCCAGGTCATTTCCTGAACATCTGCAATACTGTAGCCCTCACGAAATGCATCAGCCACGTACAAGATACGTTCGGCGCCGGCTTCCCGCAGTTCGCGCTGCAGATTCGCCTGGCGAATCTCCGGCTCATCGCCCTCGAGGATTTCATTGAAACCGTCGCGCCCGGTTTCCAGGCTGCGCAGGGCTTTTTGCATTGACTCCTGGAAGGTCCGGCCAATGGACATGGCTTCACCTACGGACTTCATCTGGGTGGTCAGCGTGGCATCCGCAGCCGGAAATTTCTCGAAAGCAAAGCGGGGAATCTTGGTCACCACATAATCGATGGCCGGTTCAAAGGAAGCCGGCGTTGCGCCCCCCGTGATCTCGTTGCGCAACTCGTCCAGGGTGTAACCCACCGCCAGTTTTGCGGCCACCTTGGCGATCGGGAATCCCGTGGCCTTGGAAGCAAGTGCCGAGGAGCGCGACACCCGGGGGTTCATCTCGATGATCACAATCCGCCCGTCTTCCGGATTGATGGCAAACTGAACATTGGAGCCACCGGTATCCACACCGATTTTGCGCAATATGGCAATCGACGCGTCCCGCAGGCGCTGGTATTCCTTGTCGGTCAGCGTCTGAGCCGGGGCCACGGTAATGGAATCACCGGTGTGTATGCCCATCGGATCGATATTCTCGATGGAACAGACAATGATGCAGTTGTCTTTGTGGTCGCGCACCACCTCCATCTCGAATTCTTTCCAGCCGAGTACGGATTCTTCCAGCAGAACCTCGGAAGTCGGTGACAATTCCAGACCGCGACCAACGATGTCCTCAAATTCCTCGCGGTTGTAGGCGATACCGCCCCCGGAACCGCCCATGGTGAATGAGGGGCGAATAATGGTGGGGAAACCAATGGTAAGCTGCTGCTGCTGCGCTTCTTCCATGCTGTGGGCAATCGCGGCTGCGGGCACCTCCATGCCGATATCCCACATGGCGTGACGGAACTGTTCACGGTCTTCAGCCATGTCGATCGCCTCGCGTGAAGCGCCAATCATTTCCACCCCGTACTTCTCCAGCACGCCTTCACGCACCAGGTCCAGGGAGCAGTTCAGTGCGGTCTGCCCGCCCATGGTGGGCAGCAACACGTCCGGGCGCTCATTGGCGATGATTTGCGACACGATCCGCCATTCGATTGGCTCAATGTAGACGGCGTCTGCCGTCTCGGGATCGGTCATGATCGTGGCCGGATTCGAATTGACCAGGATGACCCGGTAACCCTCCTCCCGCAGCGCCTTGCAAGCCTGCGCTCCCGAGTAATCGAACTCGCAGGCCTGACCAATCACAATCGGCCCGGCGCCAATGATCAATACACTCTTGATGTCTGTTCTTTTGGGCATTCTGTATCTGCTATCTCAGTTATTTTTTTCAATACTGCGGACAAAACGGTCAAACAGGCTGGAAATATCGTGGGGGCCTGGGCTGGCTTCGGGGTGCCCCTGAAAACCAAAGGCTGGCGCGTTGCTCAATTCGATACCCTGGAGGGTGTTGTCAAACAGGGACCGGTGGGTGAGATTAACGTTTTCAGGCAGGCTGCTTTCATCAATCGCAAAGCCATGATTCTGGCTGGTGATCATGACCTGACCGCTGGCCAGATCCTGCACGGGATGATTAGCGCCATGGTGGCCGAATTTCATTTTTTCCGTTTTTGCGCCAGCCGCCAGGTCCAGCAACTGATGACCAAGGCAAATGCCGAACAACGGGACCTTGCGGGCAATGAGTTCGCGAATCGAATCGATTGCATAGTCACAGGGCTCAGGATCACCGGGGCCGTTTGACAGAAACACACCATCCGGCTGCAAAGCCATCACTTTATCCACCGATGTGCTTGCCGGAACGACCGTGATGCGACAACCCCGGTCAGCCAGCATCCGCAATATGTTGCGTTTCACCCCAAAATCGTAAGCAACAATGTGCCATCGGGACTCTACCGCCTTCCAGGCTTGATCATCCAGGTCCCAACTGCCTTCCGACCACGGGTAGCTTTCCTCGGTAGTGACCTCGCGTGCCAGATCCATGCCTTTCATGCCGGGAAAAGAGCGTGCCAGTTGCAATGCCCGGTCCGCCGCGGCGGAGTCATGCTGGACATCAGTCCCCGCGATAAGCGCGCCGCCCTGGGCCCCCTTCTCCCGCAGAATGCGGGTCAGGCGCCGCGTATCGATACCGTCAATGGCGACAAGCTCGTTTCTGCACAGGTAATCCGGCAGGCTTTCACGGGCGCGCCAACTGCTGTGCACATGCGGGCAATCCCGCACGATCAGGCCCGCCGCCATCGGGCGCGAAGATTCCTCGTCTTCCGGATTACAGCCGGTATTGCCAATGTGTGGATAAGTAAGTGTGACCAGTTGGCGGGCATAGGATGGATCAGTCAGGATTTCCTGATAACCGGTCATGGACGTATTGAAGACCACTTCGCCGATTGTCTCACCACTGAACCCGATGCTCCGACCGCGGAAAATACTGCCGTCTGCTAAAGCCAGCACTGCCAGATCAGTCAAAATACCTTTCTCCAGATACGCAAAACGGGAAAGCTTTGCCAGGCTATTCCCGCTTAGAAATTCGATGGTGTTGTTCTAAGCGTTCAGATTTTATCGGAGCGCGCCTGCCTTGTCTAACTAATTACGAATGTTTAGCTGTTCAGGCTGCCAAGCCAGTCTGCGGCGGAGTACAGACCGGCGGGCTGTTCGAGCAGCCATTTACCTGCGGCCAGCGCACCCAGTGCGTAGATACTGCGGTCGTGTGCCCGGTGCACCAGGTCAAATTCTTCGCCCGCCAGATGGAAGGTTACCTTGTGTTCACCAACGATCTCACCCTCGCGGATGGATGAGTATTTGATTGCCCCGCCTGCACCACCGCGCTGGGCGCTAATCGTCTCGCCCAGCATCAGGGCCGTGCCCGACGGGGCATCCTTTTTCCACTGGTGATGGATGTCCTCAATGGCGACCGGGGTATCCGGGTCAAGAACGGCGGCGGCCTGCCGGGCTAACTCAGCCAGCAGATTGATGCCCAGGCTCAGGTTTGGCGACCACAGGACCGGCACGGTTTTCGCTGCAGTTCGCAATGCCGCATGGACATCGTCCGGCAGGCCTGTGACACCACTCAGCAGTGCTACGTCATTGTGTGCACACCAATCGGCGGCCATGCGGGTTCCCTCCGGCAAAGTGAAATCAATCAGCAATGCCGGCAGGGCCGGGAGCGCATCGAGTGAAAAAGAATGAGCATGAGAACTTCCCCAGTCCGGCGCCTCAGGCGCCACGGTAGCCGTGATCATTACGTCGTCCTGTGAAATCGCAGCGCCTGATATCGCTTTCGCCATTCGGCCCGATCCATGGATTGCGACATGCAGCATCAACGGCGACTCATGAAGTCATGCGGTCAAAGAATTCGCGCACACCTTTCAGCCAGGAATGAGCCTTTGGGTTATGCACTGTGTTGTCGTTTGTATACGAATGTTCAAACTGTTTCAGCAAATCTTTTTGCTCACGGGTCAGTTTGACGGGCGTCTCAACGACAACGCGACACATCAGGTCACCCGTTCGGTGGCTGCGAACGGATTTCATGCCCTTGCCTTTCAACCGGAACATGCGGCCGGTCTGTGTTTCTTTCGGAATTTTGAGCTTGACCTGACCATCCAGTGTTGGAATTTCCAATTCGCCACCCAGCACTGCAAGAGTGAAAATAATTGGAACCTCGCAGTACAACTCATCACCATCGCGTTCAAATATTCCATGCTGCTTAACCCGGACTTCGACATACAGGTCACCACAGGGTGCGCCGGACATACCTGCTTCACCCTCACCCGACAGGCGAATCCGGTCTCCGGTATCAACTCCGGCCGGGATTTTCACCGAAAGCGTCCGGGTTTCGCGCACCCTGCCCTGGCCGTGACAGGCGGGACAGGGATTGCTGATGCGCTGCCCGGCACCCTGACAGGCCGGACAGGTCTGCTGAACCGAGAAAATCCCCTGTTGCATACGTACCTGACCGACACCACCACAAGTACCGCAGGTTTCTTTCTTGCCGTCTTTGGCGCCACTGCCATCGCAGGTTTTACACTTGCCAAGCGTGGGCACCTTGATCTCGCGCGTCAGCCCCCTGACTGCATCTTCCAGGTCCAAATCCAGCGAAAAACGCAGATCTGCTCCACGTTGGCGCTGCTGACCACCCCTGCGGCCACCACCAAAGATATCGCCGAAAATATCACCGAGAATATCACCGACATCACCGTGGAACCCACCGGGACCACCCGGCCCACGAGCGCTTGCATCGACCCCTGCATGACCAAACTGGTCATAGGCCGACCGCTTCGAGGGATCCTTGAGAATCTCATACGCCTCTTTGGCTTCCTTGAATTTCACATGTGAGCTGTCATCATCCGGATTGCGGTCCGGATGATGTTTCATCGCCAGTCGGCGATAAGCCTTTTTCAGCTCATCGTCTGTCGCTGACTTTTGAACACCGAGAATTTCGTAGTAATCGCGTTTGGACATGCCAGGTTTCCACTTATTCTGCAGCAGTTTTGGGGTTGCTGATGCTGTATTTCAAGGCTTGTTGGAGTCCGCTTGCGGACGATTGCTCCTAAAACATGTTTCGGCCCCAAGGGGCCTCTTACCTGCGCCCGCAAACATCTTTCCATAAAAAACCCCGACAAGCGCCGGGGTTTTTTATACAAAGCCTGAATTGATCAGTCTTCTTTCTTTTCTTCGTCTACTTCCTCGAACTCGGCGTCAACCACATCGTCATTGCCTGAAGCCGCTTCCGCTGCAGCTTCCGCTTCACCTTCAGCCTGTGCCTGTTCAGCCGCCTGCTGGTAAATCACCTGAGCGGCCGCGGTCAGCTTCTCGATAGAAGCTTCAATTGCCTCCTTGTCATCGCTCTTGATTGCTTCCTCAACGGCTTCAATGGTGCTTTCAACCGACTTCCGATCATCTTCACTGATCTTGTCGCCCAGTTCTTTCAAACTGCTGCGCGTGGCGTGGGCCATGGCATCGGCGTTATTCCGCGCTGTCACCAGTTCGTGGAATTTACGATCCTCCTCCGCGTGGGTTTCGGCATCGCTTACCATGCGATCAATCTCTTCTTCGGACAAGCCGGAACCTGCCTTGATTTCAACCTTCTGCTCCTTGCCGGTGGCCTTGTCGATCGCGCTGACGTGCATGATGCCGTTGGCATCGATATCGAAGGTCACCTCGACCTGGGGAATGCCGCGCATGGCCGGTGCAATACCGGAAAGGTCGAAACGAGCCAGTGACTTGTTGGCCGAAGCCATCTCACGTTCACCCTGCAGCACATGAACCGTGACCGCGGACTGATTGTCCTCTGCCGTGGAGAAAACCTGTGATGCCTTGGTTGGGATGGTGGTGTTCTTCTCGATCAACTTGGTCATGACACCACCCAGCGTCTCGATACCCAGGGACAAGGGCGTGACAGCCAGCAACAGAACGTCTTTCACATCACCGGCCAGCACACCGGCCTGGATGGCGGCGCCAACAGCCACAGCCTCATCCGGATTGACATCTTTGCGTGGTTCACGGTTATAAAACTCAGCAACCGCTGCCTGCACCTTGGGCATGCGGGTCTGGCCACCAACCAGGATCACATCGTTGATATCAGAGACCTTGAGGCCAGCATCATCCAGCGCGGTACGGCAGGGGCCAATCGTGCGTGACACCAGGTCATCCACCAGTGCTTCCAACTTGGCGCGGGTCAGCTTGATGTTCAGGTGCTTGGGACCACTGGCATCTGCGGTGATATAGGGCAAGTTGACCTCGGTCTGCTGGCCACTGCTCAATTCGATCTTGGCGCGCTCGGATGCCTCTTTCAGACGCTGCAAGGCCAAAGGATCATTGCGCAGATCGAAACCCTGGTCTTTCTTGAACTCATCCACCAGGTAATCCATCACCCGCTTGTCAAAATCTTCACCGCCGAGGAAAGTGTCACCGTTGGTTGCCAGCACTTCGAACTGAAACTCACCGTCAACATTGGCGATCTCAATGATGGAAATATCAAAGGTGCCGCCACCGAGGTCGTAAACGGCGATTACACTGTCACCGGCTTTCTTGTCCATGCCATAGGCCAGCGCAGCGGCAGTTGGCTCGTTGATGATGCGTTTGACCGTCAGGCCTGCGATCCGGCCGGCGTCCTTGGTTGCCTGACGCTGGGAATCGTTGAAATAGGCCGGCACGGTGATGACCGCCTCGGTGACTTCCTCACCCAGGTAATCTTCAGCCGTTTTCTTCATTTTCATCAGCACGCGTGCAGAAACTTCCGGCGGAGCCATTTTCTTGCCGTCGGCTTCAACCCAGGCGTCACCATTTTCAGCCTTGACGATGTTGTAGGGAACCAGGTCACGGTCCTTCTGCACCACGTCCTCGCTGAACTTGCGTCCGATCAGACGCTTGACGGCAAACAGCGTGTTGGCGGGGTTGGTGACCGCCTGGCGCTTGGCCGGCTGGCCCACCAGCACCTCATCGTCCTTGGTGAAAGCGACAATGGAGGGCGTTGTGCGATCGCCTTCGGCATTTTCGATCACCTTGGGCTGACCACCTTCCATCACTGCGACGCAGGAATTGGTGGTACCCAGATCAATACCAATTATCTTGCCCATGTGTAATATCTCCCAAATAATTCGTTAATAAATAATTTAATTCCTAATGCACCTGAGATGGGGTTTCCCAAGCGTTTTTCAATTATTCTCCAGTGGATCGAATCACCGGCCTCAAGGTTTTCCTGAAACCACGACCATGGCCGGACGCAGCAACCGGTCATGCAGTTTGAATCCTTTTTGCAGGACTTCCACCACACTGTTCGGTTCAATCTCGTCAGATGGCAACACGGTGACGGCCTGGTGAAATTCCGGATTAAATGGCTCACCTTGAGGATCAATCAGTTCCAGGTCATGATCCTGCAGCACCTTGTCAAACAATTTGAAGGTCAGTGCCTGGCCTTCCAGTAATTGCTCTGCTGTAGCTGACTCGCTATCAGTTTCCAGACCAAGTTCCATGCTGTCACGCACCTGGAGCAGGTCCTTCATGATCCGTTCCAGCGCGAGTTTGCGGGATTTCTCCAGGTCACGGATCAGGCGCTTGCGAAGATTTTCCATCTCCGCCTGCATACGAAGCATTGCGTCACGGTGTGTGACCAACTCCTCCTCGGCCTTGATCAGCGCTGATTCCATCTGCTCCAGTTCGTTCTCCACGATCTTTTCCACCGGTGCTTCGGCGACTTCATCACCCAGGTCCGGGCTAACCGTTGCTTCCGGGTCTTTTTCCACAGTTTGTTCAAATGGGTTCTGCTTTTTATCTGCCACGGCTTCAAACTCCTCGTGCAAGAACAGTTTCACTGCTCTCGTTGACCTACTTTTATGAATCTGGCAAAAATATGGGGTTGGCGTGGGTTGATTCAAGCAATTTTCCTTCACTTGCCGGATTGCTGTACCGCTTATGATGTCCTTGATAGAGTATCAGCCTGCATATTGCAGCTTGGCCCTTTGGAATTTTCTACAGACCGGACAGATGCTCAGTTTTCTACAAATTCGTGACTTTGCCATTATTGAATCACTGGATCTGGAATTCAGCGGCGGTTTCACCGCAATCACCGGTGAGACCGGGGCGGGGAAATCCATCCTGGTCGATGCCCTGGGTCTGCTCAAGGGCAACCGGGCTGACACAGCGGCCATCCGCAGCGGTGCTTCCAGAGCTGAACTCAGTGCTGAATTTGAGCTTGAGGAAGACAGCCTGGCCCTGGCCTGGCTGCAGGATGCAGAACTTGATATAGGCCAGGACTGTCTGCTGCGGCGATTGATCGTTGACAACGGGCGCTCCAGGGCATGGATCAACGGCACATCGGTCACCCTGCAACAGATGGCCGAACTGGGTGATTTGCTGATTGAGATTCACGGTCAGAATGAACACACGCGCCTGGTGCACCGTGCCGAGCAGTTTCGTCTTCTCGATGGCTGTAACACACATGACAGGCAACTCGAAGCAGTTGACTCCCGTTACCAGGTATGGAACCACCTGGAAGAAGAAAAGCGGCAACTGCTCAATGAGTCGCCGTTGGATGCCGGAGATGCCGAGCTATTGCAATACCAACTGCGGGAACTCGAGGACGCCCTGCTTTCATCCGGAGAGTTCCAGGCGCTGGAAACGGAACACCGCCGCCTGGCGCGAGGGAGTGAAATCAGCGCAGCACTGCAATTCGCCCAGGCCGCCCTGACAACAGAACAAACCGGCATCAGCGCTACGCTCCATGTGGCGATCGGCCAACTGCGGGAATACGCCGCACTTGACCCGGACATCAGTGAAGCCGTGCAACTGCTCAGCGAGGCCGCAATCAATTGTGAAGAAGCACGTGGCAGCCTCCAGGCCGCACTGTCACGGATGGACTGTGGCCCCGATCGTCTCGCCAGAATTGAACAAAAACTGCGCAGCCAGTACGACCTGGCACGCAAGCATCGAGTGCAGCCTGAGCAACTGGCTGAGGTTTTGCAAAATCTGCAACAACGCCTGCAGCGCGCCGGCAGCATAGATCAGCGACTGGCGGAACTTGAACCCAGGCTGGACCAGGCACGCCAGAATTTTCGCAAGGCGGCCCGGGATCTGAGCCAGTCCCGCCGTTCACGGGCAGCTTATCTGTCAAAAGCAGTCAGTGAACTCATGAAAGAAATGGGAATGGAGGGCGGGCGTTTTGAATTTGATGTTCTGTACGATGGTGATGCACTACCCACACCGCGAGGCAACGACCGTCTTGAGCTACGGGTCAGCGCCAACCCGGGAACAGCGCCGGGTCCACTGCAGAAAGTAGCCTCCGGTGGCGAGTTGTCCCGCATCAGTCTTGCCATCAAGGTGGCATCCAAATCCGGAGACGCCACGCAGACCCAGATATTCGATGAAGTTGATGCCGGGATCGGGGGTGATACCGCGAACGCAGTTGGCGCCCTGCTGAGAAGCCTGTCTGTTTCCGGCCAGGCTCTTTGTGTGACCCACCTGGCCCAGGTTGCGGTTTGCGCTGATCAGCAGTTCCAGGTGCAAAAGACTTCCTCAGGCCAGGCAACCCGTGTGGAAACCTGCCTGCTGGCCGAAAAAGAACGCATTGATGAAATTGCCCGCATGCTCAGCGGTCGCCTGTCTGCACAAAGCAGGGCCCACGCCAGTGAACTCCTGGCGACTGCCGCTACTCTGTAAGAGTCCGCTTGCGGGCGATATGCTTTTGTCAGGAAAGCAGATGAATCAAGGAAGCTTTTCAGTCGGCCCCAAGGGGCCTCTTACAGTTTCTCTTATTTTTGTTTGGGACGGACGTAGATAACCAGGCTATGGTCTTCGATATCATAGCCATGTGCATCGGCGATTTTTTTCTGGGCAGCTTCAATTTCCGTGCTGACAAATTCAATAACTTTGCCGGTCTCTACACAGACCATGTGGTCGTGGTGTTCACCTGAATCCAGTTCGTAATTCGCCTGACCGCTTTCAAAGTTATGTTTTTCCACCAGGCCGGCTGACTCAAACTGGTTGAGCACACGGTAGACGGTAGCAAGACCGATATCTTCGTTGGCCTCGACCAGACTGCGGTAAATATCATCAGCGGTAAGGTGGCGGTTCTGCTGGTTTTCCAGTATCTCCAGAATCCGTTTGCGCGGATGGGTAACTTTCAGCCCGGCTTTTCTGAGGTTTTTTGGTTCCACGGTTATCTCTCTCTGATTACGGCGTCTCTGCGATCATAAAATATGTCGGCTTCGCGTTTTCTTGTTATTCCGGTGACAATTTCAGGCTGGGTTATTGTATCATTCGTGCTCTCCGCGTTACGCGAAAAACATCGGTCCAGGTCAGGAATGATAATTCGTCTTCTATTTTGCACTGTTTTTGCCACACTCGTCTGCACTGGCTGTGGATTGATTTACAAACAAAATATCCAGCAAGGGAATGCCATTGAGCAGGAAGATCTCGATGAACTGTATGAAGGCATGAACAAACGACAGGTGCTCTTTGTGCTGGGCACACCCTCCGTAATGGACCCCTTCAATCAGAATCGCTGGGATTATGTCCAGACATTCAGCCGCCGTGGCGGTGAGATGGTAGAGCGTACCGTAACACTGAAATTCGAAAATGATCTTCTGGTTGACATCATCGGCCGTGACGACCCCTTCGGAGCCACCGTTGATGAAACACCGGGTGATGCGAATGAAGTAGCCACTTTCACTAAAAAACCAGCCGCTGACACACAGGCTGACACACAGGCTGACACACAGGCTGACACACAGGCTGACACACAGGCAATTAAGTCGGCTGATACGGCGGCAGAGTCACCGGCAGACCCGCAGGCAGCAGCCATAAAATCCGCTAAAGAAGAAGCATTTTCAAACGATCCGGAAATCAAAGCCCTCAAGGAACACCCCTTGAAAGAGCGTGAATACAAGAGAGACCAGGACATACTGGATCAGACCCCTGACGATGGCGTGTCAGGGCCGGACATCGACGGCTGACCGGCGTTTTAGCCTTTCAGTGCGCGTTGCCTGCGCACTTCCATCGGGTCGACCCTCAGGGGTCGGTATATTTCGATACGATCACCTTCCATCAGTATCTGATCCAGGGGCACTTTGTGGCTGAAAATCCCCACGCGTGTGAGGTCGATATCCAAAGCAGGAAATTCGTCCCGAATGGCGGACAGTTCAATACCCTCTGCAACGGTCGTGCCTTGCGGGACCCAAAGGCCCAGCAACACCTGCCTGTCCGGCGCTGCAAAGGCAACTTCAATTCGGATCATGGAGCGAGGGGAATCAGACGCCATAGAGTGTGTCCGCACGTTTTCCAAAATCATAGACCAGTTTGTCTGCGATATGGGCAAAGCCACGACGAAAGGCGGATGAAATGACTGAACTGGAGAAATCAAAGTTCAGACTCAATGTCACTTTGCTGCCCGTTGTACCCAGTGCCTTGAACCGCCATTCACCACTCAAATGGCTGAAGGGACCATCGACCAGGGCCAGCGTCAGCAACTCACCGGGGACAAAACGGTTCCGAGTGGTGAAAGAGGTTACAATACCACCCACTTTTACCTCCAGGCTGGCTAACTGGTATTCCCCGGTTTCTTCATGCACAGTGGTGGCAAGACACCATGAGAGAAATTCAGGATAGGAAGGCACATCCTTGACCACGCGGAACATATCCATCGCGGAATGCAAAACCAGAGCTGTTCGTTTGATTTCCATTAATATCCAGTCAAAACCATTGCTTAAAACACCGATAGCGCAGTGCACCGTAATTGATAGCACGCACGATGGTATAGAAAGTAGAATATCAGTCAAGGCAAAAGCGACCGGACCGGGCTTCGGGCAAAAAAATGAAAGACACAAAAAACAAGGGCAACCAGACCATCGCGCTCAACAAGCGGGCACGCTTCGAATACCATATCGAGGAGCGTTTTGAGGCTGGAATCGCCCTGGAAGGCTGGGAGGTCAAAGCGCTGAGAGCGGGACGGATCCAATTCGGGGACAGTTATGTGTTGCTCAAGGACAATGAGGCTTTCCTGTTCGGCTGCCTGATCAATCCCCTGCCAACGGTATCCACCCACATCACGGCCGATCCCACACGTACACGCAAACTGCTGTTGCACCGCCGCGAGCTGGACCGCCTGTTCGGCGCAGTCGAGCGCAAAGGCTATGCGCTTATCCCAACCGCCATGTACTGGTTACGGGGCAAGGCCAAAGTGGAAATCGGACTGGCCAAAGGAAAAAAGCAACACGACAAGCGCAGGGTGCAAAAAGACCGTGATTGGGAACGGCAAAAAGGACGAATACTGAAGCGCGGCGGATAACAAAGACCATGACCGAAGCCCTCATATACCTTGATCCAGACAGCAACCTGAACCTGCAAAGCCAGATTCGCCAGAAACTGGTTGATGCCATTCTGATCGGCACCTTCCCCGGGGGCAGCCGTTTGCCCTCATCGCGCAAACTCGCCGAGCAACTGGGCGTGGCCCGTAACACCGTAGTGCTGGTTTATGAACAACTGATCGATGAAGGCTTCCTGGAAAGCCGGGAACGCAGCGGCATCTACGTCAATAAAGGCATCCTTCAAGGGCGGATCGGCTTCCATCGCCGATCTTCCAGACGAGTGGAAGTGGATACACACTGGCGCAAACGCTTCTGCTCACAAACTGACGACAAACCACAATTCCAATGGCCTGACGACTGGCAAAAGCACCCTTACCCCTTCATGGATGGTCACTTTGATGCCTCGCTGTACCCTACCACTCAATGGCGGGAGTCAAGCCGCATGGCGCTGGGCACCCGTGATCTGAGTACGGGGCTGGTGGCGGACGGTAATACAGATGATCCCTCACTGCTTGAGGAAATTCGAACCAAAATGCTGCCCAGAAGGGGTATCAACGCCGCACTGGATGAAATCCTGATAACGCTGGGCGAGCAAAATGCCCTCTACATGCTGGCTCATTTGCTGGTTGATGAAACCGTTTCGGTGGCAATCGAAGAGCCGGGCAATCCCCGCATGAGGCAACTGCTGGCTCTGCGGAAAGCCAAAATCGTGCTTCAACCGGTGGACGAGAACGGCATGCTGATCAATACCCGCCTGGATGACACGCAACTGCTGTACGTCACACCCAGCCACCAGGTGCCAACTGCGGTCACCATGGCCACCCAGCGCCGGCAGGCTCTATTGAAAAAGGCGCATGAACTGGACCAGTTGATCATCGAGGACGATTTCGAACATGAAAGCAATTTTCTCGGCCAGCCCCACCCGGCCTTACGCAGCATGGACAAGGACAACCGGGTTATCTATGTTTCTGCCCTACCCAGAGTGCTGTCACCGGGCCTGAGAATTGGCTTTATCGTCGCCGCTCCTGAATTGATCCGCGAAGCCCGCAAGCTCAGGCGGCTGGTCATTGGCCAGCCTTCACTGGTCAGCCAGCGCACCGCCGCTTTTTTCCTGTCGCTTGGACACTACGATTCTTTCATGGCGCGACTTCACCAGGAAATGAATCAGCGCTGGCTGGAATTGCGCGATGCACTCAATCACTACCGCCCCTATTTCACCACCATGCCGAACAAGGGGGGCAGCGTCTTCTGGGTGCTGTGCCCACAACACATCGATGTGGAAACGCTGGCCATTGAAGCGGCCAAACGTGGCATTTTGATCGAACCAGACAGCCATTACTATGCCGGCAAGCGACAGTCAAAGAACTGCTTCCGTATGGGCGTAACCAGTATTCCGCGTGAAAGCATCCGCGAAGGTGTGGAGCGCCTCAGAGAATTGATGTGGGAACTGGAGAGCGGTAAGAGTGAATTCCTCAATGAAGACGATCCAGACCTGCTCAGGGGAAACGAACTCCAGCGGGTCATGAGCGGTTCCACCTGGATTTACAAGACCGTTTACGGCGACCCCTGTACCTTTGAATTGCATGAAGACGGGACCCTGAGCGGCTGGGCCGGCCACGCCAATGAAGAGCGTGACAACGGCAAGTGGTGGATAAAAGATGACCGCTGGTATCGCCAGTGGAACGAGTGGGCTTACGGTGAAATAAGCAGTTTTTATATTACCGTAAAAGGTCACCACCTGCGCTTATTCAACAAGGAAAAACGCCTGGTCGACTCGGCGATTATTCACATCTATCAAGGTTGACTGGCCTAATCAGTATTCGAAAACTGGTTCTATGAGCCTGATCCGGGCCGATATACCCTGCTTTTCATTACTGTGGCGCCGTCAGCACACAATCAGAGAACGGAGAATTGTATGGCCCCTCTTTCCATCGCTGCACTACAGCTTGAGCTCGAAATCGAAGACAATCTTTCGATCATCGAGAAAGAGATCAAACTGGTTAAAAAGCGCTTTCCATGGATACAAATGGTGGTCCTTCCCGAACTCTGTACGTTCGGAACCAATCCCGAACTCGCCGTTGAAATGCCCGGAGAAGTAGAAAACTGTTTCCGCGAAGCAGCTCTTCAGAACGACATCTGGCTGATCCCTGGCAGCATCTTCGAACGGCAGGGTGATGAGGTATTCAATACCGCACCGGTGATCAATCCGCAAGGTGAAGTTATCGCCCGTTATCGCAAACAATTTCCATTCCTGCCTTATGAAAAGGGGGTGGAAGCGGGTGAGGAATTTGTCGTTTTTGACATCCCGGGCGCCGGGCGCATCGGCTTGATGATCTGTTATGACATGTGGGTTCCGGAAATGGTCCGAACGCTGGCCTGGATGGGTGCCGAAGCCATCATTTGCCCCAGCCTGACCAATACCGTTGACCGGGATATTGAGCTGGCCATTGCGCAAAGCAACGCCGTGACCAGCCAACTCTACTTCCTGAACGTGAACTCAGCGGGACGTATGGGCTTTGGACGCTCCATCTTCGCCGGGCCGGATGGCAGGGTTCTGCACCAGGCCAGTTCTTCGCGTGAAATCATCACGGTTGAAATGGATTTCGAGCAGGTACGGCGCGTTCGGGAGCGGGGGTCGTTCGGCCTGGCCCAGACACTAAAGAGTTTTCGTGACCATCCGGTGGATTATCCACCCTACCGGAACGGTCAGTCCGACCCCGGCGCTTTCGCTGATCTGGGGCCGCTGGAAGTACCCGAAAAGGAGTAACCGTGCGTGGACTTCACAGAGAAGATACACACTGGACTAAGAAGCGGGAAGTAACTGGCTCTACTTGAACCCAAGATCGTTACAGTAGGCTTAGCATCAGGGACATTATAATCAGAGGAGTGCACCAATGAATTCAAGCAGTCTGATCAAGAGAAACACCTTGTCAGCCGCCATCACCGCTGCCTTGATGGCATCCGGCCAGATCGCCATTGCACAGGAGCAGAACGCGGACGCCGAGGACAGCGCGACGATGGAGGAAATCATCGTCACGGCAACCCGCCGCGAATCCACCGTCGCTGAAATTCCGTTCAATATATCCGCCGTCAGCGGTGATTTTATAGACAGCGGTAAAATTATGACCACCGGTGAATTGCTGCGCGGCATTCCCGGCGCCAACGTGATCGACTTTGGCGCGCGTAACGCGGGTAACGTCAACTCCATCCGCATCCGGGGCCTGGCGATCGACAGCAGCATCAATATGGATGTCGCCCTGTCAGCCGTTCCTCCGGTTTCCACCTATATTAATGAAACGCCTGTGTTCGCCAACATGATCCTGAAAGATCTGGAACGTGTCGAGGTGCTGCGCGGCCCGCAGGGCACGCTGTATGGCTCCGGTTCACTGGGCGGCACCGTCCGCTACATCACCAGGCGTCCGGTACTGGGCGAATTTGAAGGCCGGGTTGAGGGTTCCTTCAGCCAGAGCAGCGGTTCCAGCGGCAACAACTGGGATGCCGATGTCACCCTGAACTTCCCGATCGGTGATACCTTTGCTGCCCGCATTGTGGCCGGCACCATTGACTATGCCGGCATCTTCGACTTGCGTAATGCCTATGTTCTGGACCAACAAGGCTTTCCCGTTGCGCCCGATGGTATCCTGGCCGACACGGCAGTCTATGAGCGCATCAAAGACGTCGACACGATTGATATCGACTACGCCCGGATTTCGCTCCTGTGGCAGCCCAACGACAAGTTCGATGCTCTGTTTACCTATTCGCGCCAGGAAGACGACATCGGCGGGCGTATGATGCCCACGCAGGGCAACGACGGCTGGGGCGACCCCTACGGCAAATACGAAACCGGTGCCGTCCAGCGCGAACCCTCATCCCGGAAAGTCGATCTGCTCTCCCTTGAGATGAACATCGATTTTGGTTTCGCCACGCTGACCAGCGCCACCTCCACCTACGATCATTCCGGCGACAGCATCAGTGAAAACACCGGCTTTTCCGCCAAACAGGGCTGGCTGAACACCTACTATGGAACCTATCCGCGCCCCATGCATTCCGCGGTGCGCAGTTACTCAGACGAGGCTTTTATTCAGGAATTACGCCTGGTATCCAATACCGAAGGCAGCATTGACTGGATCGTCGGCCTTTTCTACCGCGATCAGGATACGCGCTCCACCCAGGTCAACTACCTGCGTAATTTCTACAACTGGGCCTGGACGGCCTGGGGTTGCTGCGCCATCGGTGACGACGACTTCCGCTACAACCGCGAAGAGAATTTCAAGGACAAGGCCGTCTTTGGCGAATTGACCTGGCACCTTAGCGATACGTTCCGCATGACCGGTGGCTTCCGTTACTTTGACATCGACTACAAGAACGACACGCTCATGGGCGTCGGTTTGTGGGAGAGCTTCGCAGTCAACGAACGAATCCAGTTCGAAGGCAGCGATTCGGACACCCTGTTCAAGTTCAACGCAGCCTGGGATGTCCGCGACAACGCGATGATCTACGGCACCATCTCCGAGGGATTCCGTCGCGGTGGCACCAACGCCGTGCCGCTTTCCGGCATCTTTGCCGAGAACCCCGCCTGGTTACGCTACGGGCCGGATTACACTACCAACTATGAACTGGGCATCAAGGGCACCGGTGAGGGCTTGTTCTATAACATCTCGCTGTTCTACGTGGACTGGAAAGACATCCAACTCAACACCGGCACCACCAACTGGGCCTTCTACGCGGCACAGAACGGCAGCAGCGCCACCACCAAGGGTGTCGAAGTCGAATTCGACAAGTCCTTCGGCAACGGCTGGCGCACGAACCTCGGTTACACCTACACCAAGGGTGACCTGGACTCCGACATGTGGTCTGCCGACAACGTCTATATAGTGGCGGTCGCCGGAACCAAATTGCCCGGCCTGGCCAAACACACCATCAACGCCATGCTTGAAAACGCCTTTGAACTGGGCAATGGCTGGATGTGGGTGAACCGGCTCAGCGGGTACTACCAGACCGAGACAGAAAATGCGATCAGCGTCAGCCCGCGATTCGCCAAGACCATGGGCTCGTTCAGCATCTGGGATTTCAACAGCAACCTGATGATCAACAACTGGACGATCGGCCTGTTCGCCAAAAACCTGTTCAACGAGGAAGGTCTCGTCGGCCAGTACAAGGAAGAGTACATGGGCACGGCGCCCGAGGTGAAATACTTCGGTAACGGTGGCAAGAACATCATCGCCCGGCCCCGCACCATCGGTGTATCGGTCACGTTTGACTTTTAGGCTATCCGCCGGGCATCGCACGCTGCGATGCCCGGTTCGCTGCTTCTTCATGGCCAGTGCCTGGAGGAAGTTCTCCTGAAACACATGAATCCACTAGAATGTGGCAGGCCATGAGCAGCAAATCTTTCCATCAATCCCTCGAATCCGCTAAACAGCATTTGTTCAGCGGTCGGGTTCGTCAGGCCATTGAATTGCTGAGCGAACTGGAAAAGCAATCGCAGCAGGACGCGCTCCAGTTGCAGAACATCGCTGAGATGTACGTGCATTGCGGCCAGCATGAACGGGCCGGAAAATGCTATGCCCGTTCGGTGGAGTTACGCCCCTCCGACCCTGCCTGTGTCTACAACCTGGCCACTTCCAAACTGGCGCTGGGTGAACTGGAAGAAGCCGAAACCCTGTTCACCCGGGTGATCAAACTCAAGCCGGATGATTATGGCGCCTGGCTGAACCGTTCCTCGCTGAAGAAGCAAACCCGTGAAAACAATCACGTCGAGCAACTCAAATACGTCAAGGCGCATCTGGAGGCCGATGACCCCGGCCAGATACCCATCTGTTACGCCCTGGCCAAGGAACTGGAAGACCTGGGGCACTACGAAGACTCTTTCGCCTTTCTGCAGGAAGGCTCGCACCAGCGACGGCTCAGACTGCAATACGATGTGCGCGACGATGAGGAAGTAATGCAACGGATCGCCCGCCGCTTCAAGCCGGAACTGCTGCAAGGCCCACATCCGCAGCACGATACGCAAAGACCCGTGTTCATACTCGGCCTGCCGCGCAGCGGCACCACCCTGGTGGACCGCATCGTCAGTTCCCACAGCCAGGTTGCCAGCCTGGGGGAGCACGACACCCTGGCCTATGCGCTGATGCAACAGATCGGTGAGGCGTCCGGCAAGCAGGAACTGGTGGAACAATCCGCCTCCATCGATTTTGCCGAACTCGGCCGCCGTTACTGTGACGGCATTGAGGGCTATGGCAATCCCGCCGCCCGCCTGATCGACAAAACACCACAGAATTTTCTCTACCTCGGCCTGATCCACCTGGCCCTGCCCGGCGCGAAGATCATCCACCTGCGGCGCAAGCCGCTGGACAGTTGCTACGCCATCTACAAAACCCTGTTCCGGGCCGGTTACCCCTACTCGTACAGTCTGCAGGACATGGGGCGCTATTACATCGCCTACCATCGCCTGATGGAACACTGGCGGCGGCATATTCCCGGTGGCTTCCTTGATGTTGATTACGAAAAGCTGGTCGGTGACCAGGAAAACCAGTCCCGCCGTATTTTTGACTACCTCGAACTGGACTGGGAGGACGCCGCGCTGGATTTCCACCACCGCAGCGAACCGGTGGCCACGGCCAGCGCGGCCCAGGTCCGCCAACCGATCTACCACAGTTCGGTCAATCGATGGCGTTGTTATGAACGCCAGTTGAAACCCTTCGCAGGAAAACTCCGGGAGCATGGTATTGAAATCGATCCGGTTTAGCGGCCTGGCGGCGACACTGCTGTTTCTCTTTTCTTTGCCGCTGTCGGCTGAAGCCGGGGAAGCACCGGCAAGCGACCAACCCGGTCGCGCTCAGCTCAGCAGCACGTTTCTGCTGGGGCAGAAGGATCTGTCTGCACCGGTTCCGACCACCGCTTATTTCCCACCAGCCGATAGCGGCAAAACGCTGAACCGTTTTGAGGGACGCCTCAGCCTCATCCAGCCGATAAAAAAGGGCCATGCCAGACGGGTCAAGGACGATGGGCGCTTAAAAAAACGTACACTTAAAATCGGCCAGTTACCGCCGCTGGATGCCGCCTTCGTGCAAAGCGGCAACGACATCATCCCGCTGTTGCGTGGCCCGCAGGCAAGCAGCCACCCCTACTGGGAGTGGATACTGGAACCCGGCAAGGTATGGGATGAGCCGGATGATCAGGGCTACTCGCGCGTCTCCATGCCTTTTTCGTTGCAGGAGCGTAACCAGAACTGCACCCACCACGGTATGTTGAGTTTCCTGTTCCGCAGCGATGGCAGCGTCTCGCGGATGGCCTATCAGGTGCTCAGCGAAACCTGCCTGTGGCTGATGGCCGATCTGTGGGGTGTGCTGGAGGTGAGCTATACCCCCGGGGAAGTCCCCGCTGCTGACGCGGTGATTGAGCGCTATCGTGAGGAAATGGCCCATCGTCTGCCGGTCAAACTTATCGAGTCTCTGACCAAAGACTACCCTGGCGTGAATCCGGCCCACTTGGTGCCGAAATCACCCGAATATGCAACGATCTGGGGCGTAATCACGAACGGCACACACTACATCGGTGGCTGCCAGACACGCTATGGCACCTACCCGTTCTGCCAGTTGCTGGACCTGCCCTCCTACTCCACCGCCAAGTCTGTTTTCGCCGGCCTGGCCCTGATGTACCTGGAGCGCCTGTATCCCGGTGTGAGCAATGAGCAGGTCAGCGACTGGATACCCGAATGTGTGCTAAAAGACGAACGCTGGAAGGATGTCCGCTTGCAGGATCTGGTCAACATGACGAGCGGCCTGTACAACTCAAAAAGCTATATGAAGGATGAAGGTGCTATCACCCAGTCAGACTTCATACAGGGCGATACCCACCAACTGAAAGTCAAGTTCGCCTGCCGGCACTACAAGCGTCACCGCGAAGCGGGGCAGTACTGGGTCTACCACACCAGCGACAGCTACCTGGCCGGCCTGATGATGAACCGTTTTCTGCGTAAAAAGTCCGGTGCCGACAAAGACATTTTCAATGACCTGCTGAGCGCCGGAATATTACAAAAGCTGCACTTGAGCCCCGTGACCGAATCGACCCGGCGCACCTACGATGAACTGCAACAGCCTTATACGGGTTACGGCCTGACTTACCATCCGGATGACATTGCCCGGATTGCCCGCTGGCTGAATGAGGATGAGGGCAAGCTCGATGGCACAGAAGTGCTCGATCCGCTTCTGTTCAATGCCGCCATGCAACGCTCAGAGCACCGCTCAATCGACCCACTGGCTGCCATGCAACTCGACTACCGCTATGGCTTCTGGGCCGCCAACGCCGGCCCCTGGGTTGGCTGCGCGCGGGAAGTATGGGTGCCCTTCATGTCCGGATTCGGTGGAATTACCGTCGCCCTGTTACCCAACGATACCGTCTACTACTATTTTTCCGACTCCAATATTTTCAACTGGGCCGCTGCGGTGGGGGAATTGCATAAAATCAGGTCGCTTTGTGCGCACTAGCTTGCGCCAGGGACTGGTGAACTTGCCCGCTTTGCTTGGCGCGGCCCTGCTGCTTGCGACCTGCAGCGTCCCAGATGCCGTGGAACGGCCTGCACCACCAGGCACCGGCGCTTTTACTCCACCCGCCGATGCCCTGCCGCCCTCACAGACCTTCGAGGGCTATCTGCAGTTGCAGACCGAACATGCGCCCGCCCATATGGACGTGCTGGCCGATACTTATGATGCGGCCTATACCGCGCAATGGGATATTACCCACCTGCCCCCATTCGACTTTGCTTTTATCCAGGATGGTGATGATGTGATCCCGGTGCGGCGCGGGGCGCTGCTCAGTACGCATCCCTACTGGGAGTGGATGCTGGAACCCGGCAAGGCCTGGGATAAGCCGGCAGAGCCGGGCTGGACGCAGGTGTCGCTGCCATTTTCCCTGCGCGAGCGCAATCAGAACTGCACGCATTACGGCCTGATGAGCTTCCGTTTCAAGTCGAACGGCGCCATTTCATCCGTGCGCTACCAGATCGCCAGCGAAACCTGTATCTACCTCAAGATCAATCTGTGGGGTTCGCTGGATGCACAATACCGGCCCGCTCCGGTCCCCGGCAAAACACAGATTGTCGAGGACTTTCATCAACTGATGTCCCGGCGCTTGCCGGTCAAAGCCATCACGCAGATCAACCTTGATTATCCGGGGATTGATCCGGCCGCATTTATCCCACCGGGGCCGGAAGACGTGACCGTCTACGGGCTGGTGGTCGATGGCGTTCATTACCGGGGTGGCTGCGAGACGCGACTCGGGCCGCACCCCTTTTGCGACCGCCTGGACCTGCCGTCTTACTCCACGGCCAAAAGCATCTTCGCCGGCCTGGTCTTTATCTATCTGGAAAAGACCTACCCCGGCTTCGCCGACATTAGCGTTGCCGAACTGGTGCCGGAATGCCGCCTGGCCGACGGGCGCTGGGACGATGTGACCATGCGCCATCTGCTGAACATGAGCACGGGCAACTACGACGATGCCGGTTTCGAAGCGGATGAGGGGGCTGCAAACGTCGGCGAATTTTTCCTCGATGAAACCCATGCCGGAAAAATCAAATTTTCCTGTACCGCCTACCCACGCAAATCGCCGCCGGGTGAGCGCTTTGTCTACCATACCTTCGATACCTACATCCTGGGCACTGCCATGAACGCCTTTATCCGGAAAAAATTGGGGCCGGATACAGATATCTTCTCCGACCTGCTGATGAAGAAAATTCTCGGGCCACTGCACCTGAGCCCGACGGCCCGCACCACCATGCGCAGCTACGACCCGGTATCCCAGCCGTTTACCGGATTCGGCCTGAGCTGGAACCCGGATGACATTGCCCGTATTGGCCAGTGGCTTAACCGGGAAATCACCGCAGCAACCGCCGACTCCCTGCTCTACGGCAAAGACTTTCGGGATGCCCTGTTTCGTCATCCTGATGTCGTCAAACGCCTGTCAAATTCCCGGGGCGAAGCGTACAAAAACGGATTCTGGGGCTTCGATGTTGCCGCCTGGATCGGCTGCGATCACCCGGTCTGGGTGCCCTTTATGTCCGGTTTCGGCGGCAACATCATCGCCCTGATCCCCAACGATGCGGTCTACTATTACTTCTCCGACGGCAACCAGTTCAAATGGGCAGACGCCGTGGCTGAAACCCGGAAAATCAAAAATTACTGTGAATAATAATGAATATATTCAATATCTTTCCTAAGGTTTCTCCAAATAGCATGATAGCTAGACTCATGCTCGCCTTTCTTGCCACGGCGGGGCTTTTCTACGTCAACATCATGCCGGCGATTGTCTCGGGGCTGATCGAGGCGCTGGGTTTTTCCAACCAGCAGGCCGGCACGGTCGCTTCGGCAAACATGTACGGCGCGGCTTTTGGCGCCCTGCTGATCGTCTTTGTCATCAAGCGGCTGAACTGGCAGTTGATGTCACTGATCTTCCTGCTGGGCCTGATTACCCTGGACCTGTTGTCGATTGGAATGACCGACTACGCGGCGCTGGTTGCAATCCGTTTCGCACACGGTTTCACCGGCGGCATGCTGGTCGGCACCGGTTTTTCGATCATCGCCCGGACGGTGCAACCGGACCGCACCTTTGGTGTACTGCTGTTTGTCCAGTTCGGCCTGGGCGGCGTGGGGGTAATGCTTATTCCGGGCCTGGTGACGCAATACGGCACCGCTGTGCTGTTCCTGTCGCTGATCGCTTTCAGCTTCGTGACCCTGCTGATGCTGCCCTTCCTGCCGGCCTACGCGGTGGAAAAACCAGTCGCCGGAACGGCTTCTACGTCAACCGAAAACGGGGTTCAGCGCTTTCCGCTGACGCTGACCCTGCTCGCCCTGTTTCTTTTCCAGGCGGCCAACATGGGTTTGTATGCCTACATCATGGAACTGGGTGCTTTTTACGGTCTGGAACGGGATTTTATGGCCATGACGCTGGGCATTGCCGCCTGGCTGGGTCTGGCTGGTGCAGGCCTGGTGATCGTGATCGGCGACCGCTTCGGCTATCTGAAGTCCCTGCTGGGCGGTATCGCGCTGACCACGTTGGCCACCGTTGCCTACCTGTACAGCGGCAGCCAACTGGTATGGATTGTCATTAATGGCATCATTGGTATCACCTGGGCGTACAGCATCGCCTATCTGCTCGGCCTGGCCTCGCGCTTCGATTCCACCGGACAGATGGCCGCACTGGGCGGCTTTGCCTCCAAAATGGGGCTGGCCTCGGGCCCGGCCCTGGCGGCCCTGCTGTTGGGCGACAATAACTACCCACTGGTGATCTGGGCGGCAGTTGCCGGGCTCATCCTGAGCCTGCTGGTCACCATCGTACCGGCAAGACTTCAGGATAAGCCTGCACCCTGAGTATATCCAGGGAGGTCAATTTGTCGGCACCCCAAGATGGATTTCAAATTGTGCTACAATATAAAATATAGCGCACATATAGGAACATGGTAATGCAGAGATTGTCTATCCGCGAAATGCGTAGCCAGTTGGGTAAGTTGGATGCATTAATCCGCGAGCAACATGAGTTGATTATTACCCGGCACAATAAGCCGGTTGCCAGAGTACTGCCGATCAAGCATCACAAACCGCGCCCCAACCATGCCGCATTACGCAATTCGCTTCCGCGGCAAAATGTAAGCAGTGAAGTATTACAAAGGAATGACCGGGACGAGCGCGAGTGACGCTGTCGTATATTGATACCAGTGCGCTTGCCAAATGGTATCTCCCGGAAGCCGGGTCGGATGCCTTTGCTGAGTGGATACAGCATCAGGACCAGGCCTGTATCAGCAGTTTAACTAAAACTGAGTTTCGGTGTCTGCTCGCGCGGCGGCAGCGAATGCGCTGGCTGACGAGTGAGCAGGTCCAGCAGGTATATGCAAAATTTCAGCAGGATTGTCAGGATGCGCACCTGCTGCTTTGCCCCGTTACCGATCAGCATATTCTAAACGCAGAATTAATGATTGAAGCGCTGCCTGATGTCGCACTACGAACGCTGGATGCGCTGCATTTGAGCATTGCCCACGAAATATCGGTTACGTTGCTGGCAACTGCCGACAAGGTAATGGCGCAGGCGGCGACACAGTTGGAAACGAAGATTGTCTGGTTCGGCGAATGACTCCGTGCCGTTCCCGAGGAGAACGGCTTTCCCTCGCTGCGATCGGTCAGGCTGCTAGCGCCTTGAGTATACTGTGGCAGGCGGCAGGGGCCGACGGGAAGATGAATGCCACAACAGAGTACACAAGCAACTGAAGTGATTCGTATCGGGGTGGCGGACAAGAGTCCGTTGATCCAGGCGGCGCTCAAACAGATCCTGTCCGAGGATAAGCGCTTCAAGCTGCTGCATGTATCCAGGGACTGTGAAGAATTCCTTGAAAATCTGGGCCGACAGAGCATAGACGTCGCCATCATCGGCTGGGTGTTCGGCAATTCGGATGGCCGGGTGATTCTCGACCGGGTCAACGCACAGGATAATCCACCGCGAATCGTGGTCTACACCGGCCTGGCGAGCGATACCCTGCCCGCCCAGGTAATGGCCCACGGCGGGGCAGCCTTCGTCTCCAAGAGTGAGCAACCGGCTGTGCTGCTCGATACCATTGCCGATGTGGCGCAAGGACGCATGGTTTTCCCCTTCATCGACGTGCGCACCCTGTACGAGAACCCACTGGTCTCGCTGACCCGGCGCGAACTGGAGGTGCTGGCCAGCCTGGCCACCGGCCGCACCAACAAGCAGATAGCCCGCGACATGGATGTCTCCCTGAACACGGTGAAATTCCACGTCCGCAACCTGTTCCAGAAGCTGGGCGTGAACAGCCGCGCGCAGGCGATTGCAATGTACCTGAGTTCCTGAGCCTACCCATAGGGGTGGTTTTTTACCCACCCAAATAACCCGCTTCCCTCCCCCCGATGGATGTACCACCCCGCTGCTGCTCCACTTAGACTGGTTCTCAATCAGCCCGCCGGGCCGGCTCTGACCATCAGCGGTGATTGCGCGCGGCGCCGGTGGCCTGGTCAAGGCCTGAACCGGAAAGGAGAAAAAACCATGTCAGTCAAGCACCCCATCATTTCGATAACCGGATCTTCCGGCGCAGGAACTACCTCGGTCAAGCGCACCTTCGAGCACATTTTCCAGCGCGAGGGTATCAATGCCTCCTGCATAGAGGGTGATGCTTTCCATCGCTACGACCGCGCCGGCATGAAGCGCGTGATGGAAGAAGAAGGAGACAAGGGCAATAACCACTTCAGCCACTTCGGGCCGAAAGCCAACCTGCTGAATGAACTGGAAGGCGTGTTCCGGTCCTTTGCCGAAAGCGGTAGCTGCAAAACCCGCCACTACGTACACGACGAGGAAGAAGCAGATCGCTATGGCTCAACACCGGGCACCTTCACCGACTGGGAACCGATTCCCGGAGACACCGATTTATTGTTCTATGAAGGACTACACGGCGCGGTGGTCACCGACGAGGTCAACGTGGCCCAGCATTGCGACCTGAAAATCGGCGTGGTGCCGGTAATCAACCTGGAGTGGATCCAGAAAATTCACCGCGACAAGATGGACCGGGGCTATTCCGGCGAAGCGATCAAACACACCATCCTGCGCCGCATGCCCGATTACATCGACTACATCTGCCCACAATTCTCGCAGACCGACATCAATTTCCAGCGCGTGCCGACGGTCGACACCTCCAACGCCTTTATCGCCCGCTGGATTCCCAAGGCGGATGAATCGCTGGTGGTGATCCGTTTCGCCAAACCCGGCGGCATTGATTTCCCCTACCTGATTTCGATGATCCACGACAGCTTCATGTCGCGGGCCAACTCCATCGTCATTCCGGGCGGCAAGGTGGACATCGCCATGCAGTTGATCCTCACCCCGATGATCCTGCAGTTGATGGACCGCAAGCGGCGGGCCGGAAAAAAGGGGTCAGGTTGAAGTAACCTGACTGCAAGTTGATTCAGGCTAACACCAGGTTTTAAGGTTATTCAACCTGACCCCTTTTTTAACAGGAGAGCACAGCATGGACCAATCGAACCGATACGCAGACCTGAACCTCCGTGAGGAAGACCTGATCGCAGGTGGCCGTCACGTACTGGTGGCCTACACCATGAAACCCAAGGCCGGCTACGGCGGCTACCTGGAAACGGCCGCACATTTCGCCGCCGAGTCCTCTACCGGAACCAACGTGAAGATCTCGACCACCGATGACTTCACCCGGGGCGTGGACGCCCTGGTGTATGAAATCGACGAGGCAAAGGAGATCATGAAGATCGCCTACCCGGTGGAACTGTTCGACCGCAACCTGATCGACGGACGCGCCATGCTGGCCTCTTTCCTGACCCTGACCATCGGCAACAACCAGGGCATGGGCGATGTGGAATACGCCAAGATGCACGACTTCTGGTTCCCGCCGCAATACCTGAGACTGTACGACGGCCCGGCCACCGACATTTCCAGCATGTGGCGGGTACTGGGCCGGCCGGTGGTGGACGGCGGCTTCATTGTCGGCACCATCATCAAGCCCAAACTGGGCCTGCGCCCGCAGCCTTTCGCCAAAGCAGCCTATGATTTCTGGCTGGGCGGCGACTTCATCAAGAACGATGAACCGCAAGGCAACCAGGTCTTCGCCCCACTGAAGGACACCATTACCGCCGTGGCCGATGCGATGCGCCGGGCCCAGGATGATACCGGCGAGGCCAAGCTGTTTTCCGCCAACATCACCGCAGACGACTACCGGGAGATCATCGCCCGAGGCGAGTTCATTCTGGAAACCTTCGCCGAGAATGCCGACCACGTGGCTTTCCTGATCGACGGCTACGTCGCCGGACCGACCGCCATCACCACTGCCCGGCGTCATTTCCCCAGCCAGTACCTGCACTACCACCGGGCCGGACACGGTGCGGTAACTTCACCGCAAACCCAGCGTGGTTACACCGCGTTCGTGCTGGCCAAGATGGCCCGCTGCCAGGGTGCTTCGGGCATTCACGTGGGCACCATGGGCTACGGCAAGATGGAAGGCGAAATGGACGACCGCATCATCGCCTACATGATCGAGCAGGACAGCGCGGACGGCCCCTTCTACCACCAGGAATGGCAGGGCATGAAAGCAACCACGCCGATCGTTTCGGGCGGCATGAACGCGCTGCGCCTGCCGGGCTTTTTCTCAAACCTGGGCCACTCCAACCTGGTCCTGACCGCCGGCGGCGGCAGCTATGGCCACATCGACGGCCCGGCGGCAGGCGCGAAATCACTGCGCCAGGCCGAACAGTGCTGGCGCGAAGGCGCAGACCCCATCGCCTTTGCCCGGGATCACCACGAGTTTGCCCGCGCCTTCGAAAGCTTCCAGGGCGATGCCGACGCCATCTACCCCGGCTGGAGGGATGCCCTGAATGTTGCAGCCTGAGGCGGCGCCCGGCGCCGGCATACGCCGGCCCGCCGCCGTCATCTGGGACCTCGACGGCACCCTGGTCGATTCAGCGCCCGACCTGTCCACGGCGCTGAACACCGTGCTCGAGGAACAGGGCCAGCCGGTCTATGAGATTGCGCAGGTGCGCACCCTGATCGGCGGCGGCGTGGCCAAACTGATTGAACGGGCCTGGCGCGGCCACGGAGTTGATCTCGATGCAGCAGGCATCGCAGCCCTGCTGCCGCGTTTCATGGACATCTACAGCGACTGCGCCACCGAGCAGACCGCCCTGAGACCGGCGGCCGGCGAAGTACTGGCCCATTTTCAACAGCAAGGCGTCAAACAGGGCCTGTGTACCAACAAGCCCGAGGCGGTAACCCACCAGATCCTGCACGCACTGGGCATCCACGAAGTGTTCTCCAGCATCATCGGCGGTGACTCCACCGCGCAGAGAAAACCCCATCCCCTGCCCCTGCAAACCGTAATGGCACAACTGGGTGTTAAGCCACAGGAAAGCCTCATGATCGGCGACTCCGGCGCCGATGTCGGCGCAGCCCGCGCCGCCGGCGTAAAAGTAATCCTGGTCCCGGACGGCTACACCGGCGTTCCCGCTGAAACCCTGGGCGCGGATTATGTGCTGGAAAGCCTGTCAAGCTTAAAAAAAAAGGGGGGGAAAAAAAGGGGTCAGGTTGAAGTAACCCGACTGAAAGCCGGTTCAGGCTAGCCACACGTTCTAAGGTTATTCAACCTGACCCCTTTTTTTTCCTACACGGACCCAGGTAAAATACCTCTATTGATTGATCATCAGAGCTACTAATCTATATCATCTGATGATATATTCAAGCACACATAGAGACAATCGAATATTGGCTTATGACAATGCACATTCAGTCAGGCTTCCAAAAAAATTCAGATATGCGGGTCAAAGACTGCCTTATGATCACAGGCACCGCCATCTTGCGGACAAGGGCGTACCCTACGAATTCAAGAATGCCTGGCAATTGCTCTCAGATTTTTTTGCCGAAGTTGATCGCGTATTACGAGAGGTAAGAAGTTCATGAAAACCATTGCGATTGGCATCATGCCGCAAGAGCAGATCCGCACGCGGATGCTGGCGATTGCCAGCGGGAAATACAAGCCCAAACGTGGAGAACCCAAGGTCTGGTTCACATCCATGAAGTCACTGGCTGAAGTTCTAAGCGATGAGAACCGTGCCCTACTCAAAATCATCGCTGAAACCCGGCCAAAATCAATTTCGGCGTTGGCAAGAGTCGTCGGGCGCAAACAAGGTAACCTGAGTATTCCGGTTCAAGGTTGCCACCGATTCCGGTGGAAGGTTGCCACCCATTCCGTTTAAAGATTGCCACCCATTCCGGTGAAGGTTGCCACCCCTTTTAGGTGCATATCTGATAACGATAACTGACGCGGGATAACCA
>JAJRRA010000073.1 GCA_024279945.1 Gammaproteobacteria bacterium | reverse complement strand
ATCGTCTATTACCACCACAACGTGGTTATTTGAATGCAGATCAATTCCGCAGTAATGTGACATACCAGTCTCCTCATCCTAATCAGAGCAGTCAGTTTAACCACTGACTGCGAGGAGGCTGGCTAGAGGATTATCAGGTTCTCGAACCCCTTCGAACTGGCGGAGCGGGTTCCGTTACGTAGGCGCCGAATAAAATGAACGTCAAACCAGGCTGAAAACGCTTTGTACTCCGAACGGGGGTCAGGTTCAGGAACCTGACCCCCGCAGCGGGAACCCCGGCCCGAGCAGAGGTTTTCCCGGAGTGTCGCTACGGTGAATAGCATCCGGGAGTGGATCGCGGCCGCTGACTTCTTGGTGGTCCTGGTAGTGAATGCGTTCCATCAGGTAGCACAGGCAGTCCTGTTGTATCACCCGGCGATCCAGGGTCAGCATGGAAGGCATGATGACCTGGGTAGTTTCCACCTGGCCTCGAGCAAAGCTAAAATAGTTGTCTGTTATATCCGCCCCCGAATTATCCGTTGCGATCAGGGGATTTTTTGTACCGTGATTGACCCTCCCGAAGGATGTGCCAACCGCTAGTTCGCAGAAATTAAACTTGTCCAGATCTTCACGCAGAGCCAGATCAACGGGAACGCGCCCAAATCCAAAAAGTACATCATTCGGAACTTTGACGGTAGCCATCATGTGAAACAGGTGGACTGATTTGGGGTCCACCGGCGCCCTGGAAATATCATCCATACGCAGACAGGTTTCGAGGAAGGCCAGGCTGTGGTCGGTACCGTGTATTTCCCCCGCCTGGCCACATTCCAGCGTGACAGCCGGGCAGTGCCGGGAGAAAGAGTGTGCAAAGGTTCCTTGTGGCCTGGTGAAATAAATTACCTTGGGGGAAAATAACGATGCCAGACGCAGAAATTCCGGACGAATACGGTTCACCGCGGCATAATGCGGGTTCAAGCCGGTGTTGTTGTGAATGTCGATACAGGCCAGTGGTTGATGTTGCAGGATTCGATCGTAGATGTGTTGGAACAATTGCGTGTGCCGGTTGTCCACTGTTTTGCCACCCGGCCAGCAACGGTTGTAGTCAGGCTGCTCATCAAGATGTCTCAGGCGATGCTTGGCAGCCTGGATGTTGCTGATCAGGATTAACAGGGAGCGAGGTAACTCATCATGGTTGTGGCTTTTCAAGAGCCGCCTGATCGCTTCCCAGCCGGTGACCTCGTTACCGTGCTGGAGTACCGATACGAGCAACGGGCGCTTGATTCGACCCTCCAGATGAATCAGCGTGGGACCTTCCAGTTGCTGGTAGAGGGCGGATGCGGGCCGCTCAAGGAGTCTATCCGGCAAATGGTCCAGCTCTGTAAAGGTTGGAGCCGTGCTCATTTAGGATACAAGATACGGGTTGATGAACAGATTAGAGGTTCCATGGTTCAAAAAATGGCAAAATAGGCGGCCAAGATACAGTCAATCTGCCTTTGAAGAAAGCGCAAAATAAAAACCAGGAAAATAACATGTTGATATGGGCGATCTCCCATGAGTGAGTTGAAGATCGAAGCCAGGGTTCTGAGCAAGAATTTTGGCAATATAGTAGCGGTAGACTGTTTGAGTTTTGAGGTGGGGTCTGGTGAAGTTCTGGGTTTTCTCGGCCCCAATGGCGCCGGCAAGTCTACGACCATGAAAATGCTAACCGGATTCCTTGCACCAAGTGGGGGGACGGCAAGCATCAACGGTCACGACATCATCAGTGATTCGCTGGCGGCGCGGCGGATCATCGGCTATTTGCCGGAAGGGGCCCCCAGTTACGGTGAAATGACGGTCCGGAATTTTCTTGAATTCATTGCCAGGGTAAGGGGGTTCAGCGGTGGCGAAGCCCGACGAAAAGCCGCTGCTGCTATTGATCGCCTGAATTTGGATCGTGTGCCGGAGCAGCCGATCGAAACTTTGTCCAAAGGGTTCAAACGCCGAGTTGGTCTGGCGCAGGCTATTCTCCACGATCCACAGGTATTGGTCCTTGATGAGCCGACCGACGGCCTGGACCCCAATCAAAAGCATGAAGTCAGACGCCTGATTCGGGAAATGTCCAGCGAAAAAATTATTGTGATTTCAACCCATTTGCTGGAAGAGGTTCACGCCCTGTGCAACCGCGCCATGATTATTTCTGATGGTCGGTTGTTGGTGGACGATACACCGGCGGGCCTGATTGACCGCTCCCGCTATCACAATGCGGTGACGCTGGTGGTTGAACATCCCGAACGTGTGGCCAGTATTTTGAGCGAAATACCCCAGGCCCGTAAAGTCGAGCTGAGAGAAGGAGAACTGACCGTGTTTCCCGCCGGTGGAGCCCGCCTTTTCGAGGTTATTTCGGATGCGGTGAAGGAGCATGGCTGGGCGGTGAGCGAACTGCGCCTTGAAGCCGGCAGGCTGGATGAGGTCTTTCGCCAGGTAACACAGGGGGCAATCGGAAAATGAGTGGATCAGGCAAGCTGGGAGTGAACCAGGTCATCAATGTCATGAGACGGGAATTGTCAGGCTATTTTTCGACCCCGGTGGCCTGGGTGTTTATCGTGATCTTCCTGGTGATGTCCGGTGTATTCACTTTCTACATCGGCTCTTTTTACGAACGGGGTATGGCTGACCTGGCACCATTTTTCCAGTTTCATCCCTGGCTTTACCTCTTCCTGGTGCCGGCAATCGCCATGCGTCTGTGGGCGGAGGAAAGGCGTGCGGGGACCATAGAGTTGCTGTTGACGCTGCCGCTGACTACCGCGCAGGTTGTGCTGGGCAAGTTTCTCGCAGCCTGGCTGTTTATCGGGCTTGCACTTTTACTGACTTTCCCCATTTGGCTGACGGTGAATTACCTGGGGAATCCCGACAATGGGATTATCGCTGCCGGCTACATCGGCAGTTGGTTAATGGCTGGCGGCTTTCTCGCCATCGGTTCCTGCATGTCAGCACTGACCCGTAATCAGGTGGTGGCGTTTATTTTGAGTATCGTTGTCTGTTTCGCTTTCCTGCTGAGTGGTTTGCCCATGGTGATGAACGTGTTCACGGAGTGGGCACCGCAGTCCTTGTTGGATGCGATTGCAGATTTCAGTTTTCTTTCCCATTTCGCGGCCATATCAAAAGGTGTAATAGATATTCGCGACCTGGTTTATTTCAGCCTGGTGATCACGTTCTGGCTGCTGGCCAATACGATCGTGCTTGAAATCAAGAAAGCGGATTGAGGATTCAGAAATGCAGAAGAAATTCATTTATTCGCTGGGATCCCTGGTATTACTGTTGATTCTTTTTGTCGCCCTCAGCATGCTTTCCTCCAATTTGCTCCGGGGAATGCGGATCGACCTGACTGAAAATGGGCTGTATACGCTCAGTGACGGGACCCGCAATATCCTCAAGGAAGTCCAGGAGCCGGTTAACCTGTACCTGTTTTTTTCCAGTGGCACCAGCAGGGGGCTTCCGCAAATCCGCACATATGCCCAGCGGGTAGATGAAATGCTGGAAGAATTCGAGAACCAGGCTGCGGGTAAGTTGATTATTCACCGCGTTGACCCGGAGCCTTTTTCAGAGGAGGAGGACCAGGCTGCTGCTTTTGGTTTGCAGGCCGTCCCGGTGGGTGCAGGTAACGAAACACTCTATCTGGGTATTGCTGGAACCAATTCGCTGGATGATGTCCAGGTCATGCCTTTCCTGCAGCCCTCCAAAGAAAAATTTCTCGAGTATGACCTGGCCAAGATGATTTCTCCACTGGGCAGTCCGGAGAGAACAACCATCGGTTTTCTCAGTTCACTGCGCATGGATGGGGGCTTTGATCAGGCTACTCAGACCATGCGTGAGGCCTGGGTTGTTTACGAGCAATTGGGCCAGTTATTCAATATTGAAACCATTGATCCGGCTGCTGATTCACTGCCTGATGAGATTGACCTCCTGGTCATGGTCCATCCAAAAAACCTGTCTGAAACTTTGCTTCGCCAGCTTGACCAGTTCGTACTGCGCGGGGGTCGCCTGATTGTTTTTCTTGATCCGTTTGCTGAATCTGATCGGGGTGACCCCAATGATCCCATGGCCATGATGCAGGCTGGCAGTTCCTCCAATCTTGAGCCCTTGCTGGACAGTTGGGGTGTTGGTTTCGATACCAACCGCGTGATCGGAGATCTTCAGTATGGTGTGGGGACCAGCCAGTTACGGCATATCGGTATTCTTTCGGTGCCTGCCGATGGTCTGAACAGTGAAGATGTCATCAGCGCGGACCTCCAGGCAGTTAATTTTTCATCTACCGGTTGGCTGGCACCGCTTGAAGGCGCCAGCACTCATTTTGAAACCCTGGTGCAAAGTAGTGAGAATGCGGCTCCTCTGGATGCTTCCCGCATCAGGTTTCTGACCAACCCGACTGACTTGATGAAAGGTTTCAATCCCACAGGTGACCGCTATGCACTGGTAGCCCGGCTGACCGGGCCTGCTAAATCAGCGTTTGATCCACCGGATGGAGACGCAGAATCCTCCGGCTATCTTGCACAGTCCGGCGAGTCCGGGATCACGGTTATCCTATTCGCAGATACGGACTTGCTGACAGACCGTCTGTGGGTGCAAAAGCAGCCTTTTCTGGGGCAGAGTCTGGTGTCTGCCTTTGCCGACAATGGTACGCTGGTGATCAATGCAGTAGACAATATGCTGGGCAACCGGAACCTGATCAGTATCCGAACCCGTGTGAGTTCCAGCAGACCCTTCGACCGGGTCAGTGAATTACAGGTTGAGGCAGAGCGCAACTATCTCGCCACAGAAGAACGGTTGCAACAGGAATTAGACGAAACAGAGCGCAAGCTGACCGAGTTGGAAACGGCCAAGGGTGAGAATGAATTGCTGGTGCTCAGTGATGAACAACAAGCTGAAATCGATCGTTTTATCGACCGTAAGCTGGAAATTCGCAAGCAACTCAGGCAGGTTCAGCATGACCTGCAACGTGATATTGACCGACTCGGGACCCGGCTCAAACTGATTAATATCATCCTGGTGCCGGTGCTGGTCATGATCGCTGCGCTGTTTTACGCCTGGTTGCGGCGTCGCCGGCAAAACAGGCAGCAGTCCGGTGAGGATCTGGCCTGATGAGCAGAAAATACTTTTCCGCTTTGTTACTGGTAACCGCTGTGGTTGGCGTACTGGTCCTGTTGCTTCCCGGCAAAACTTCCAGAGAAAGCGCACTTCAAAAACACCACTTGTTGCCGGAACTGGCGACCCGGGTCAATGATATTGACTACCTTCATTTGAGCAGTTCCGGCGGCAAGACCATCGTGACGCTAAATCGGAAAGGTGGAAAGTGGCTGGTAGCGGAATCCTCGGATTACCGCGCTGACTGGACGGTAATCAGGCAGCTTTTGTCCGACCTTGCTGCGGCTGAAATCATCGAGGCAAAAACGTCAAACCCGGAACTCTACTCGCGACTGGGGGTGGAAGATACAGACGGACTCAATGCACAAGGAACGCGGATTGACTTTGCTGAAGAAACTGGTTTGCCCTCACTGATCGTTGGCAACAAGGCGCAGGGAAGAGCGGGGCAGTACGTGCGTTTGCCTGGCAGTGCTGAAAGCCTGTTGATTGACCGGGTGCTGACGGTGCCCGCCGATATGCTACAGTGGCTGGATCGGGAAATAGTTGATCTTCAGGCGGGAGAACTTGTTGAGATTTCCCTCACCCATGCGGACGGAGAACAGGTTCTGTTAAAGAAGGTTTCCGCTGATGATACGGATTTTCAGCTGCAAAACATTCCTGCGGGCAGAGAAGTCAAATCCAAGTGGGCAGTTAACTCCATCGGTGGCGGCATGGCTTCTCTTCGTTTGGATGCAGTGGTTCCCGAAAGCAATATCGACTGGTTGGACGCCATTAAAATCAGCGCTTTGACTGCCGATGGCCTGCAGGTTTCAGCGAAACTGGTTTCCACACCGGATCAGCACTGGATCAGCCTCAACGCCCGCGCATACGAACCGGCACGTTCCGACGAACTTGCTGAATCCGGCACGCAAACCCCGGCAGCGACTGAATCAATCGAGCGGGCAAAGCAGATTAACGAGCGCGTGACCGCCTGGGCCTACGCGATTCCGCAGTATAAAGCTGAGGTATTGACCAGGCGGATGGAAGATCTGCTTCAGCCGCTGAAAGCAGATTGATGATAGGGCGTCGCGGCATTGCGTTAATCGCTGCGGTATCCGGACTGCTGGCTGTCATTCTGGCTGCTGTCGGCTCACATGTTCTTGAGGTGGATGGTGCGACCGGACAAAAGCTCTGGGCCACTGCGCTCCAGATTCATATGTTTCATACAGTAGCACTATTGGCTATTGCCGCGTTGATCCAGCCTGATTCATCCCGGCTGATGCCCTGGAGTGGTATTGTGATGATGCTTGGCGTACTGTTTTTTTGCGGTAGTTTGTACCTGCGCGCAGGCGGGTTTGCTGTAGTCCCAGGCATGGTGACTCCACTCGGAGGCTTGTTCCTGATGGCCGGATGGCTGGTATTCATCATGGCCGTTAGTATAAAAAATCAGTTCTGATTTGGTCTTAAGGCCCGGACGGGTGATATTTAGGAGATACCAACCGGACCGCAAGGTACCGGAACGATAACCTGCATCGGGGATTTTTATGTATCAGCCTGTTCAGTTTTCTTTCCGTAAGCTCTCTGTTCAAGTTCTCCTGCTCTCCTTTTTTGTTGTTTCAGTACAGTCGGCCTGGGCCGAAGATTTCAATTTTCCAGGTTTGACCGGAACCGTCACGGTCTATGAAGATCAATACGGAATTCCCACTATTAAGGGTGATTCCGAACTGGATGTTGCCTTCGTACAGGGCTATCTGCACGCACGGGACCGTTTCTTCCAGATGGACCGGGACCGCAAGGCTGTTGCCGGCCGGGCAGCGGAATTACTGGGAGCGGCGGCACTGAGTTCAGATGTGCAGCTTCGGACCATGGGTCTGGCGCGTGCAGCCATTAAGACCTGGAAGGCGCTGGACGCGGACACCAAGGGCTGGCTTCAGGCTTATGCCAACGGTGTGAATACCTATCTTGCCAACAATCCCCTGCCGCCTGAACACACCGCGATGGAGATTACTAAGGTTGATCCCTGGAGCCCGATTGATACCATCCTCATCGGCAAGGGTCTGGCTGCTGGATTTTCGCTCAGTTTTGCCGATGTGGATTCCACCATCACCCTCGGCACTTATGTTGGCTTTGGTGAGGCCATTGGCTTTGATGGAGCGGCATTGTTTTTTGAAGATACCCATCGCTCGGCGCCACCGGACGACCGGGTGACGGCGCCGGATTTCCTCGGCAGTATTGGCGGTCTGGGCCAGGCCGGCCCCGAAGCGACTGGCGGGAATGACAAAGCAGAACCCGCTATTGAGTATATCGGCGACCGGACAATTTCGGCTAAGACGCTGGAGATGGCCGTCAGCGTTCGCGAGCAACTGGACAATGCGCCTCTGGCCAAAAAATGGATACAGTCGCCCGATCAACCCAAAGGCAGTAATGCGTGGCTGGTTTCCGGTGAGCACACTGAAACCGGTAACGCGATGATTGCCAATGACCCCCACTTGACCATGGATACACCGGCCATCTGGTATGAAAATCAGTTGATCTTCAATAAGGACGGTGAAGAATGGCATGTTAACGGTGTTATTCCCCCCGGAACCCCCGGTGTACTGCTGGGTTGCAACAATTTTGCCTGCTGGGGCATGACCGTCAATCCGCTGGATGTGACCGACTTTTTCACCGAAGAATTCCTCACCAATGCGCTCGGTCTGCCGACCCACACCCTGTACAAGGGTAGTCCTGAACCGATCCACCAGGTATTCAATTCCTGGTTTGTCAACGTGGTGGGTGACGGGATTCCGGATAATCTGGTGCGAGCGAACGTGGGGTATACCCAGGGCGCAATCACCATGGTGATTCCCCGCCGCAATGATGGTCCGGTGGTCAACATCAGTGGCAGTTCAGGTCTCTCCATGATGTATTCCGGTTTCCGTGATACCTACGAAGTCCGGATGTTTCGTGGTATCGACAAGGCAGGCAGCATGGATGAGTTCGTGACGGCACTGCAGGATTTTGATATTGGTGTGCAGAATGTTTATTACGCAGATATCGAAGGCAGCATCGCCTGGTTCACTACATCAGAGAAGCCCCTGCGTGAAGATTTGGCGGCGTTTACCATTGACGGACTTCCGCCCTGGTTTATCCGTGATGGAACCGGCGCGGCCGCCAATGAGTGGCTGCCGGTGATGAATCCGCAACCCCAGCAAGCCCTGGACTATGAAATGCTGCCGTTTGAAGAAATGCCGAAGTTGGTCAATCCGGCGAAGGGTTTTGTCACCAACGCCAACAACGATCCGATCGGAGTCTCCCTGGATAATATTCCGTTTAACCAGATCAGGCCGGGTGGCAAGGGTTTGTATTACCTCAATTCACACTATTCTTCCTATCGGATGGGCCGGGTTGACCGGGAAATTAAAGCCATGATCGATTCAGGTAATCCAATATCCGTTGACGACTTCAAAGGCTTGCAGGCGAACGTGAACCTGTTGGATGCAGAACTGGTCGTGCCCACTCTTCTGGGGATTATGGCCCAGGTGCCGGTACCTTCAGGTTCGCCCATGGAGCAGGCACTGGATGTGCTTTCCACTTGGGATTACAGCACCCACACCGGCATCGCCGAAGGCTGGGATGCAGGCGATGACCCGCTGATCGCAACTGAACCTGACGAAGATGAAATGCGTAACAGCGCAGCGGCCACAGTTTGGGCCATGTGGCGCTCCATGCTGGTTCAGAACACCATTTATGCCACGCTGACCGCCTATGGTCTCGGCGACTACTTGCCACCCCAGAGCCTGGCCTACAACGCGTTCAAACATCACCTGGAGAATTACCCGGTAGCCGGCGGAGTTGGTGCTTCGGGTATCAATTTCTTCTCGCAGGGTCTGGCCCAGACAGTGGCCGGCAGCTTGCAGATGGCGCTGGATCGGCTGGCATCTGACGAATTTGCCCCGGCCTTTGCCAACTCGACCGATGTGATGGACTATGCCTGGGGTAAATTGCACCGTATCGTGTTTAATCACACCTTCAACTCGGATCCCTTCGATGTGCCCAATGGCGGTGGATTCATGGATCTCGCTCCTGATTTACCGGGACTGTCACGACAGGGTGGTTATCAGGCAGTGGATGCATCTTCACACAGTTCGACTGCAGACAGCCTGAACGGCTTCATGTTTGGCGCCGGCCCCAGTCGCCGTTTCGTTGCTGACATGGGCCCGGTGGCTGTAGATGCGCAGGAAGTCATTCCCGGCGGTCAGAGTGGGGTCTTTTATATGCCCAACTACTCCAGCCAGATGCCTCTGTGGCTGGTCAACGACTATCACGACATGGCACTGGGTGAAGGCGATGCAGTAGGTGTATCGGTATCGACCACGACTTTTGGTCCCACCCTTTGATCGGCAAATATGCTGAGAAGTGTTGAACGAAGGCGGCCATGAGCCGCCTTCGTTATAACAGGCAGACAGCCGTGCAGCATCTGCGCAGCAAATGTGATGCCCTGCACCATTTTATCGATAATTTCGGCGGCCTGGATTTGAAAGTCAGGCACGAAAGTGATCTTTTCAACTCACTTGCACGGGCCATCGTTTATCAACAACTCTCCGGCAAGGCTGCGGCAACCATCCATAGCCGATTTACCCACTTGTTTGCTGACACCCTGCCTCGAGCTATCCGGGTAAGACAACTGTCGATGGATCAGCTTCGTGGTGTGGGACTATCCCGTAACAAGGCGCTGGCTATACAGGACCTGGCAGAAAAGTCATTGGATGGCAGCCTGGCAGGCTCGCGACAAATGGGCCGGATGAATGACGTTCAGATCATCGAGAACCTGTGCCGGGTGCGTGGTATCGGCCCGTGGACCGCGCAAATGTTTCTCATTTTCAATCTGGGCCGTCCCGATGTGATGCCCTCGACTGATCTGGGCGTGCAAAAAGGTGTTCAGATTGTATATCGCATGGGCCATTTGCCGGAACCGGATCGGGTCATGTCCAGAACCAGCCACCTGGCGCCTTACCGCTCAGCGGCAAGCTGGTATTTCTGGCGCGCCGCAGATACGGCCCCGCCGGCTTGAAAATTGCTGGAAATGGGCGCATCTTGAGTCGGGAAATACCCGTCTAAACAATTATGAGCCGTCTCTCTATGAACCTGCTTGATCTCTTTGTACTACAACACGTACAGGTGTCCCTGCTCAAGGCCGAACTCGTTCAGGTCAGCAAAGACGCCGGAACCCAGGAAGCCAAGGTGGAACTGAACCTGACACCCAGGCTGTTGAATGCAGACAGCGGTGACAGTCTGCCTGCGTATCAGGTCAGTGCCAGGTTGACGTGCAATGGTGGGGCCAAGGAGGGCGCCGGGCCGATGTTCAATGCAAAGGTCGGATTCGAAGCCATTTATCAGCAGGTCGAAGGCGACCCGGTGGATGTTGCAGAGTTCACCAGCAACCATGCCAGCCTGACCCGCCAACTCTATCCCTTGCTGCAGCAGGAACTACGTACCTTGCTTGTGCGCCTGGGACTGGAACAGATCCACTTACCCTTTGACCTCGCCGCCCGGATTGATGAAGCCCAGACTCAAACTGTCCAGGTCTCCGGGTCAGTTCATTAAACGGAATCAGGCGAAACGCCGGAAGCCCACGAAGGTAATCCCCAGCATCAAGAGCACCAGGATCGCCATACCGGACCGGTTCAGAGTCGGTACGCCCTCGAAGAATACCGTGTTAGTTATGATGCAACTGTCCCCGCTGCCGGCACTGATGTCAAGGTTGCCACACTTATTCACAGTCTCAACCGCATCGTCGAAGATATGCAAGCTCACCCAGCAACTGGAAGACGGGTATTGCGGTATGACCTGTGCCACGAAAGTTTCGGAACCATCGCCCTCAAACACCTTGCAGTAACCTTTAAATATTCTGTGCGTGGAACAATTGCGTGTGCCACCCTTTATCCGCGCATCACAATACAGGATCAGTGTATAGCTGCCGTCGATTAAATCACCACCCGTACCAACAGGCTCCCATTGCGTCATGATGGTGACATCGACCGGATCGGCATCGTTGACAATACGGCAGAAGTTTTGGGTGTCACCCACCACAGCCTCAAAGTGACAGCCGCCTTCACTGCCAATCGCCTCCGGACCGGATGCCTGGTAGGTCGCTGTGTATCCGTTCAGATCCT
This sequence comes from Gammaproteobacteria bacterium, assembly GCA_024279945.1. GTDB lineage: Bacteria > Pseudomonadota > Gammaproteobacteria > Xanthomonadales > SZUA-36 > JAJRRA01. The sequence continues at coordinate 28,158 of JAJRRA010000073.1, read as the reverse complement.
GCTCGGTAACGGTACAGTTCAACTCGCTGTTATTGAAGCTTGTCACGGTGAAAGTGACACCCTGGCCATCGGTGATGGTGTGAGTTGCCGTAATGGGCAGGCCAGTGTTGCAGCTAATGTTGACATCAACCGGCATTGGATTGTTACCGTCAGTAAACTCCTTGGTAACCGTAAAGAATGCCACGTTTTCCGTGCATGTGACCGTAATGTCAGTGACATCGGCGCCAGCCACGGTGCCGCTGTTATTGCTTACGCTGCAGGTCTGACTTGGACTCGTGGGCTGGGTTAATACGCTCACCGAGTAGGTGTCGCCATCGTTCAGTGCTGTGGTGAATGTGAAGCCGCCATTGGCGTTGATGGTCAGGTCATCACCTGCGTTGTTTTGAAGCACCAGGCCGGAACCCACTAGCCCGCTTACCGTGCCGCCAATTGTAAAATGCGATGCAACATCGAACACATAGGCCGCACCAGCTACTGATGCCGAATTATCGACCTGGTCACCGTTGATACCGGTAGCCTTGCTGTCTTCTGCTTTAACACCCACCGCTATCGTTTCGCCGGAGAGGGCTACGGGGCTGCCAAACTGATCCTGGGCATCCGTATTTGAAGCCTTGAGATAGGCTTGCTGGCTCCACACCGTGCCGTTGCGAGTGAAAATATAAGCTGCACCGGCGCTACTGGCTGAATTATTGATTTGATCGCCATTGATGCCGGTGGCGCTGCTGTCTTCTCCCGACGCACCCACTACGAGGATGTCACCTGAAACCGCCAGAGACACACCAAAAGAGTCATATTTTTCGGTGTTGGAAGCTTTGATATAGGCTTGCTGGCTCCATGTGCTACCGTTACGGGTGAAGACATACGCCGCCCCGGCGGAACTGGTTGAATTATCGAGTTGATCGCCATTAATGCCGGTGGCCTTACTGCTCTCCGCCCAGGCTCCCACGACGATTGTGTCACCAGAGATCGCTACAGATTTACCAAAAGAGTCAAATTTATTGGTATTGGAGGCTTTGAGATAGGCCTGCTGGTTCCACACCGTGCCGTTGCGGGTAAAGACATACACCGCTCCCGCATCATCCGCCAAGTTATCGGTCTGATCACCGTTGATACCGGTGGCATTGCTATTCTCTCCCGGTGCGCCCACTACCAGTGTGTCACCGGAGATGGCCACCTGGTTACCGAACTGGTCTTGTTTATCGGTATTGGAAGCCTTGATATAGGCTTGCTGGCTCCACGTCGTACCATTGCGGGTAAAGACATACGCCGCTCCGGCCCAAGTCAGAGAATTATCGGCCTGATCACCGTTGATACCGGTGGCGTTGCTGCGCTCTCCTCTGACACCCACGACCACCGTGTCACCGGACACGGCCACGGATCGGCCAAACTCGTCACTGGCATCGGTATTGGAAGCTTTGAGATAGGCCTGCTGGCTCCACGTTGTTCCGTTACGGGAAAAGACATAGGCTGCGCCGGCTTTTCCAGCGGAATTATCAGTCTGATCGCCGTTGACACCGGTGGCGTTACTACGCTCCTGAATAGCACCGACTACCACTGTGTCACCAGAGATCGCTACAGAGAAGCCAAACATGTCATTACTCTCGGCATTGGAAGCCTTGAGGTAAGCCTGCTGGGTCCACGTGGTGCCAGTGCGTGTGAATACGTACACAGCCCCGGCAACAGAAGCTGAATTATTATTTTGATCGCCGTTAATGCCAGTGGCAGCGCTATCCTCCCAGTCTGCGCCTACCACAACGGTATCACCGGAAATGGCGATAGAAGCGCCAAACCGGTCGAAACTGGCGGTATTGGAAGCCTTGAGATACGCCTGCTGCTGAATGCTGGGATCGATTGTAAGTGGATAGCGCGCATTGCTGTCATCTATGACAAGGCTCAACTGTCCGGTATGCAGTTGCATCCGCGCCGGCAGTTCACGTCCGTTGGCATCCCAGGCTTTGAGCTTGTCGTAGCTGATGGCGGTGCCGGTATCATTGACAAAGCTAAGTGCATTCCCGTTTTGACTGCCTTCCAGGTCGGATCGCAGTGCCATCTTCAGTGTCAGGTACTCGCCACTGGATGAGCCGGGTGGCCGGCGTTCCAATTTAAACCATTGCTCCAGGCCGCTGCTGCTATTTACCCACCATTCGCTTAGGTAGTCATTCCACCGGTAGCTGACGGTGGAATCGTCAACGCTGATCTGCTGTGGCTGATCCAGAGACTGCAGTTCGCCAAAGCCTGCTGCGCTGAGTTTAAGCGCCAAATAATAGGCTTGGGAGTCGGTCTGAGCGTCGCCATTCCGTGGCTTCAGAGTGGTTGTTCCATCTGCCGCATAATGAATGTGCCAGCCGTGGGCCGGGTTGGAGGAAATAAATCCGCCATTTTTGTGCTTGTATGCGCAGTACTTTCCCGCTGTTATCTGTGCACGGATATCCGCCCAGGCGCTAAGCGTAAGCCCTTGGGGTAGTTGACCGGATCTGACTCCTTGGTTCTGGCCGGGTATTAGTTCCTGCCCTGCTGGTTGGTGCTGGAAGTCTTGTCGTGGGTGTGGGAATGGGGAATGTGTACTGGCTAAGGAAGTTGTTGGCGCCAGTACAGTGATACTCAAAAGAACGAACACTGTGAAGGTGCAGCATGACCTGCTCATTGATATTTCCTTGCTTTTTTCGCCGGGAGTGTCTCCTATATATTTGACTTATATAAGTACAATCAACGGATTGGCGCAATGATACAGATCAACAGGGGGAGTAATAATAGAAAGATGGATAAAGCCTATTTTTCCTGAATCCCGTCTCGCCAGGCCCAGTGCCACGGCTCGTAAACGACGCCGTGTGGGTTATCACGGGGAAAAGACAGGCTGAATTGGAAATCAGCAGCGTGTTTGCGCAGCCACGAAAATGCTGAGCTGTGTTCGAAATTTTCCTCAAGCACAGGGTAACCCGGAGTCGTAAGGTCAAGGGCTCTTCCGCTGTGGTGTTCGCTATAGCCTGGTGCAGCGGAAACTTTTAATATTTGTTCGATTATCAGTCCCTTATCGAGGTTTCTTCGTATAATATCTGTTTGATAGTCAACGGAACGAAAAGCGGACACCGCTTGCAGTTCTACGCCACTCACGGCCGCTTTTTCGCACATGGACAGCCAGGCATCGGCGGCTTCAGGAAGCATCTCCTGCTTGCGCTGGTAGATGTCGTGCCCGATTGATTTCAGCCGTTCAGCTTCCATTTGCAGGGGAAGTTGGCAAATTTGTGGATAACTGGCCGGTATTCCAAGGCTCGCCAGTAAATCTGCGATCCGGCTTGAGTAGCGGTCAGGGTCAAGTTCGCATGCCAGGCGTACTCTGATTTCATTGTTCACGCAATTCGTTCCCGGGTAGTTGGCGATTTCAAGTCTTCCTTAAGTAGTGGATTGAATACTACACAAGTTTGTCATTATTGGTGAATTTCCGGGGCAATCCCCATGCTGGTCCAGCGTCCTGTAACAATACTGTCACAATCGCTGGTTATGATGCGTTTATGAACGCTGTCCCACCCGTCAGCGCCGTCGCAGGCCCGGTGCGTTCGGCAAGATTTCATCAACGGCGCTCCCGCAAGGACCGCGCTGTTCGCTGGCTGGTTTCTATCGGTGGGGTCGGGGTCATATCCGCCGTTCTGCTTATTTTCTTTTACCTTTTGTATGTGGTATTACCGCTTTTTCTCCCTGCCACTACGGATTTGGTAAATATTGCAGAGAATGTGCGGTGGCAAGACAGTCAGGCTGTGTACTTGTCGGTGGAAGAACAACTGGAGGTAGGTCTGCGCGTTTCCCGTTCAGGGGAGGCCGAATTCTTCTCGGTTTCAGAGGGCATCAGCCTGCAAACACAGAAGCTTCCACTACGCGAGAACACCCGTTTGATAGCGTCATCCCGGGCCATTGAGTTCGATGGAACGGTCGCCGTCATAAGCGATACCGGTCGGATGCTGGTTTTCACGCACCGCTACGAGACACAATTTAGCGGCGGGGTGGATACCCGGCAGATAGTGCCGGAAATTCTTTTTCCCTACGGGAAGCAGGCACTGCTCGTCTTGCCGAATACTGATATATCAGCCATCGCTGTTTCTGACAATGATGCAGACCTGGTGCTGGCCGCGACAGGAGTTGATGGCCGGGTCAAAATGGAAATGATTTCGAAAGCAGAGAATTTCCTGACGGGCGAAATCACGCTGGAAAAGCATCCGGCAGAAGCGCAGATGGATTTCAAAATCACTGCTGTCACAATCAGCGGAAACCACAAGTGGCTATACTTAGGGGATGACCGGGGAAATCTCCATCGCCTGAAACTGGATACGCTTGAATTGCTGCAAACGGTCAAGTTGGGCGACTCTGCTATTACCACGATGAGCATGCTGTTGGGCGGAATATCGGTCCTCGCGGGCGATGCGAGTGGCACCATCAGCCAACTCTTTCCCGTCAGAGGCCAGGATAATGAATATCGCCTGGAATTGATTCGCCAATTCCGGCAGCAATCCGCCTCAATCGTACAGATACTTCCGGAGCAACGTCGCAAGGGTTTCCTGGCGCTGGATGCACAAAACGGTTTGGGTATTTATCACAGTACCGCGAACCGCCTGGTCCATTTCCAGATACTGGAAAGCGGGAAACCGCTTGGGCTGGCCCTGTCCCCCCGGGCCAATGGCCTGTTGATTGAAGGGGAGAACGGCAGCCTGGATATGTTGGCGATCAAAAATGAGCATCCGGAAATCTCATTTTCATCCCTGTGGCAGAAAGTCTGGTACGAAAACTATGAAAAGCCTGAGTACGTTTGGCAATCCTCCGCCTCCACCAATGAATTTGAACCGAAGTTCAGCCTGACTCCGCTGGTATTCGGTACACTGAAAGCCGCACTTTATGCGATGCTGTTTGCTATTCCCCTGGCTCTGATGGGCGCCGCCTACACGGCTTATTTCATGTCACCCGCACTGCGTAACTGGGTCAAGCCAAGCATTGAGATCATGGCTGCGCTGCCCACTGTGATTCTGGGCTTTATGGCAGGGCTTTGGTTTGCACCCTGGGTGGAGGAGAATCTGGCGGCCATTTTTATGATTCTGCTCATTCTGCCCCCCGGTCTTTTGATCTTTGCCTGGCTGTGGCATCAGTACGAAGGACCCGTGAAAACATGGGTCCCGGAGGGATGGGAGCCCATCTTGCAGTTGCCCCTCCTGCTTGGTTTGGGCATGCTGGCTATGTGGCTGGCTGGCCCCGTTCAGACGTTGTTCTTCGGTGGTGACCTGCGTATTTGGCTAAGCAACGAAGCCGGTATCCCGTACGACCAGCGGAATGCCCTGGTGGTGGGTTGTGCGATGGGTTTTGCGGTCATTCCGACCATATTTTCAATTGCTGAAGACGCTATTTTCGGTGTTCCCGAATCGCTCTCAGATGGCTCGCTCGCGCTGGGTGCCACCCCCTGGCAGTCACTTATGCGGGTGGTCCTGCCAACGGCCAGCCCAGGCATATTTTCAGGGCTGATGATTGGCCTGGGCCGTGCGGTGGGAGAAACCATGATCGTTCTGATGGCAACTGGCAATACGCCCATCATGGACTGGAATCTGTTCGAGGGAATGCGCACGCTGGCGGCCAATATCGCAGTCGAAATGCCGGAGTCCGAAGTTGGCGGATCCCATTACCGGATTCTGTTTGTGGCTGCACTGGTTCTGTTTCTGTTTACCTTTGTCGTCAATACCGGCGCTGAATTGATCCGTCAGCGCTTGCGTGACAAGTACAGTTCTCTTTGAAGCGGAATGACGAGATGGCGGGGACAATGACAGGCGGGAATGGCGTGAGTCAGAACAGGTCAGACAAGAAAGACAGCCTGGGCGCCTGGGTAAAGTCCGGCGCACCCTGGGTCTGGCTCAATGCGGCCGCTGTCAGTGTGAGCCTGCTGCTGGTGATTGGGCTGATCACCCTGATCGCGGCCCGGGGTATGGGGCATTTCTGGCCCACAGCAGTGTATGAATTGGTTTATCAGGATCAGCAGGGACAACGTATCCATCTGGCGGGCCAGATCAGCCAGATTGAGAAAGTCAGTGCGAAGCGCCTGCTCGAATCCGGTATTCCGGTGGCGGAGGGGGTTGAAACCGTTAAACGAATCCTGCTGAAAATCGGTAACCGCGAGTTGGGTGGCGAAGATTTTCGCTGGATCCTGGAGCCAGGAATCCTTCAGCAGACCAGGCCACTCAGTATTGCAGTGCTCGAGCGGGAAGAATGGGGGACGTTTATTGGTCGTGTCATTGGGTTGAAGCAAGAAGGACAATTGCTTGAAAGCAGAGATGTTTGGGGTGATTTCCAACTCCGGATTGAGCGTGCTGCAGACCTGAGAGTGCAGATTAAAAAGCTGGAGAAAGGCGATATCGCTGCGGTGAATTACCGTATTGAGAAACTCCGCCTTCGGGAGCGAAGGCTGCAGCTTGATGGCGTGAATGAAACGGCGCCCTACGAGGAATTGAATAAGCGCAGGGAAGAGCTTCAGGCTCAATACCAGCATCTGGAAGATCAACTGACGGAGTTGAGTAAGACGATACGCCGTGATTCTGTGATCATGCAGACCAGCGATCGTGAAGAAGTCGAACTGCCTCTGTACTCGGTTATTGATGCCTGGCAGCCCAACTCCATGAGTGGCCTGGAACGCATGAAACACTACTTCCAAAAAGTATGGGCGTTCGTCACGGAAGACCCCCGCGAGGCCAATACCGAAGGCGGTATTTACCCCGCCATCTTCGGCACCGTCCTGATGGTGCTGTTGATGACGGTTGTGGTCACACCTTTTGGGGTCATTGCGGGGGTTTACCTCAAGGAGTATGCCAGGCAGGGCTTGCTGACCCGGATCATCCGGATTGCAGTCAACAATCTGGCCGGCGTGCCCTCCATTGTTTATGGAGGTTTTGGCCTGGGCTTTTTTGTCTACACGCTGGGCGGCAGTATTGACCAGTTGTTTTTCGAGGAGGCTTTACCTTCTCCGACCTTCGGTACCGGCGGCCTGTTCTGGGCTTCCATTACCATGGCCTTGCTGACTTTGCCCGTGGTGATTGTTTCGACCGAGGAAGGGCTGGCCCGGATTCCGCGCTCGATTCGTGAAGGCAGCCTGGCCCTGGGGGCCACTCAGTGGGAGACGCTGTGGCGCACCATCATTCCGATGGCAAGTCCTGGAATTATGACCGGGCTGATCCTTGCCGTGGCCCGTGCTGCCGGTGAGGTGGCGCCCTTAATGCTGGTCGGAGTGGTCAAACTCGCACCGTCATTGCCACTGGACGGAAATTTCCCTTACTTCCATCCGGAACGGAAGTTTATGCACCTGGGTTTTCATATCTATGATGTGGGTTTCCAGAGCCCGAACGTGGAAGCGGCGCGGCCGCTGGTTTATGCCACGGCTTTGTTGCTGATCATAGTGATCCTGCTGCTCAACATGGTGGCGATCCATATCCGCAACAACTTGCGTGAGAAATACAGAGGATTGTGAACGTGAACAGACCAACTCAACTGCAGTTCGACGATCAGCAGGCCGCAGCGTTACCCGTCACGGTGATCGGGGACGACCCAGTCTCGGTGGAAGTAGAAGATTTGAATCTTTTCTATGACGATGTGCAGGCACTGAAAAACATCAAACTGAAAATAGCCGAGAAGCAGGTTACTGCATTTATCGGGCCCAGCGGTTGTGGCAAGTCAACCTTATTGCGCTGTTTTAACCGGATGAATGATCTGATAGAAAGTTGCCGAACCCAGGGCCGTATTTTGATGAATGGGCAGAACATCCTGGCAAAAAATATCGATGTTGCAGAACTCCGGCGGCAGGTGGGAATGGTGTTTCAAAAACCCAACCCCTTTCCCAAATCAGTTTATGAAAACGTAGCCTATGGCCTGCGGATCCAGGGCGTGAGTAAACGCCGGATCCTGGACGAAACCGTTGAGTGGGCACTCAAGGCTTCGGCCCTGTGGGACGAAGTCAAGGACCGGCTTGGAGAGTCTGCTTTCGGGCTTTCCGGCGGGCAGCAGCAGCGGTTGGTGATCGCCCGGGCTATTGCAGTCCAGCCCCAGGTTATCCTGCTGGACGAGCCGTGTTCAGCACTGGACCCGATCTCGACGCTGAAGGTGGAAGAACTGATCAACGAGTTGAAAGAGCAATACACGATTATCATCGTCACGCATAATATGCAACAGGCGGCCCGAGTTTCAGACAAGACTGCCTTCATGTATCTTGGTGAGTTGATTGAATACGGCGAAACCGACCAGGTTTTCACCAATCCGCAGGTTAAGCAAACTGAGGATTACATCACCGGACGTTATGGCTGATGCTGAATGACCGTAAGAAGACAGGAAAGGGACATTGACAATGGACAAGCTGAATCTGGGACAACACATTTCGAGGCAGTTCAACGAGGAACTGGAGGAAGTCCGCAGTAAAGTGCTGCAGATGGGGGGCATTGTCGAGGAACAGGTTGGTAATGCGGTGAGGGCGCTGGTGGACGGTAATGCCGTGCTGGCAGCCGAAGTCGTGACCAATGATTACCGTGTCAATGCACTTGAGGTCGAGATCGATGAAGAGTGCACCCGGATTGTTGCCCTGCGGCAACCTGCTGCGTCAGATTTGCGCCTGGTAATGGCGGTGATTAAGACCATCACTGACCTGGAACGCATCGGTGATGAAGCCAAGCGTGTTGGCAAAATGGTTGAAGCCGAACTGCATGGAGCCCTCAACGAGGAAGTGCGCCAGGAGCTGGAACATATGGGCGACCTGGTGCGGAACATGCTGCGCCTAGCGCTGGACGCGTTTGCCAGAACCGATATAGATACTGCGATTCGGGTGGTTAAAGCTGACAACAAGGTAGATTCCAAGTATGTATCCATAACCCGGCAGTTAATGACCTATATGGCTGCGGATCCGAAATCCATCCCGACCATTCTCAATATCCTGTGGGCTGCCCGGGCCATGGAAAGAATGGGTGACCGTTGCGGAAACATCGCCGAGTATATCTTCTACCTGGTCTATGGCCGGGATATCCGCCACACATCTCTTGATGACGCCGTGGCCGAGATTGCTGCGGAGCAGGAATAGCCACCAGGCATGCTCCATGATTTTTGTTGTATCAGGTCGCATTTTTTATCGGAGATCAGGTTAGAATGATACCCGGAACAATGCGATGGATGAGCCATGCAAAGCACGCTACTGCTAGCGGATGACGATACCGAGCTCAGCGGTTTACTGAAAGAATATTTTGAAACCGAGGGATTCGAGGTTCGCCTGGCCGATGACGGACGGGCCGCTCTGGACGAGGCGCGTAAGCCGGGCCTCGACCTGGTGGTGCTGGATGTGATGATGCCTGAAATGAATGGCATGGATGTGTTAAAGGAACTCCGCAAGGAGAGCCGTATTCCGGTCATCATGCTCACAGCCCGGGGTGATGATATGGATCGCATACTGGGCCTGGAACTGGGTGCTGATGACTACGTGCCAAAACCGTGCAATCCCAGAGAACTGCTGGCCCGGATTCGTGCGGTAATGCGCAGAGCGCAGAGCGCCGTGGATCATGGTGTACTGAGTGTGGATGACCTCGAACTGAGTCAGGGCAGTCGTACGCTGCTTAAGTCCGGGTCTCCTGTGGAACTGACCAGCACCGAGTTCAGCATCCTTCAGACCCTGTTGCAGCATCAGGGTGAGGTAGTCAGCAAAAGGGATCTCTATGTTTCCGCGCTGGGGCGCGAGCCCGTGCCGCACGACCGCAGCGTGGATATGCATGTCAGTAATCTGCGCCGTAAGCTTGGCCTGGACCAGGGCGGGCAGAACAGGATCGAAACCATCCGGGGAATCGGCTACCAGTACCGGATTGTTTAGGGAACCCTGAGGTGCTCTCTCTTTTTTGGAAATTATTTTTGACGATGTGGCTAAGCATTGTCGGTTTTTCCGCTACCATCGGTTGGCTGAATGACAAGCTGGCAAGAGAACAATGGGCTGAAGAGCCGGCCAATACGTTTTCCCGGGGCATGTTCCGAATCAACCAGCGTGCCATGCGCGCCATTGAGATGGACGACCGTAAGGGCCTGCGAGATGAACTGCTGGGAATTCCCCGTATGAGCCGCAGTCACATCTATGTACTGGACTTCAATGGTCAGGAAGTCCTGGGTCGCGATGAAGCGCTGCGACAGCTTAAAGACCGGCGAACAGTGATGGATATTCAAACCCATGAAGACTCCCAGGGTCGCCCCTACACTATCTACACGGTCAACCGGGAGCCACCGAGCACGATTTTGGCCCCGGGTCCGGCCGGCACGGCTTTACGCCTTGCTGCTGCCGCTGTTATCAGTGCGCTGATCAGCTTCTTTCTGGCGCGATCCCTGTCCATGCCACTGGAACAGCTTAGCGTTGCCAGTCGCCGGATCGCGGCGGGCGATCTCAATACCCGCGTGGGCCATACACTGCCGGAACGCAACGATGAATTCGGGCAACTGGCAAGAGATTTTGACGCCATGGCCTCGCGCTTGCAGGCCATGCAGCAGGCAAACCGGCGCCTGTTACAGGATGTCAGTCACGAATTACGCTCACCTCTGGCACGTCTCACTGTCGCACTGGAGATTGCGCGGAAAAAGGGAGCGCCGAATGTCAAGTCGGAGCTTGACCGCATTGAATTGGAGAGTGAGCGTCTCGGGGCACTGGTAAACGATGTACTTGGTTTGTTGAGGGAATCTTCCGAGACGGTTCCGAAAGTGGATGAAGAATTTGACCTTGACGTTCTTTTGGACGACCTGGTCGACATAGTGAACTATGAAGTACCCGAGGGAAAACCAGGAATTGCCTGGAAGCCGGAGGAATCCTTTCCTTACCACGGTGACCGCGAATTGCTGTGGCGGGCAATGGAAAATCTGCTACGCAATGCGTTGCGCCATACCGACCCCGACCAGGGTGTGATCCTCAAGCTCGAGCGTGAGCGCAAGCAGGTTCACCTGAGCGTGCGTGATTTTGGCGGGGGTTTACCCGAGGCAGAGTTGGAAAAGATTTTCGAGCCTTTCTACCGCGTCCAGGAATCCAGGGATCGCGGCAGCGGTGGGCATGGCCTGGGTTTGTCCATTGCTGCAAATGCAGTGCGAAGGCATGGTGGGCGCATCGTTGCCCGTAACGCAGACGATGGCGGACTGATCGTTCAGATCAGTCTGCCGCTGGACAATAGGGTCTGACAAGATTTGGCAGTGCAGCAGGCCCAGGTATCGATTTCAACGGACAACTCAACCTTGTTGATTCCAGAGTAGTCAATTACAATCTTTAGCCTCCTTTGGAGGAAACGTATGAAAAAGTTGCCACGTATCATGATGGCGCTGCTTCTGGTTCTCGTTTTCGCAGCAGCCTCTACAGTCCATGCCGAGGATGTTTCTGTTTTCCCGCCCCAGGATCTTTCCACTGCCCAGAAAAAGGCCATGGAAGATGCAGGGATTCCTGTATATCCAAATTCTATCTACACGACCGGGGATGACAGTGCCGCAACGGTAATATGGTTCCAGGCCATGGACCCGCCCGAAAAGATCATGGATTGGTACGAGAGTAAGCTATCCGGATGGTCAACGCTGATCGACAGGGGTATCAGGGTGCTCTACAAGGGACCAAAGGGCATTGAGGCTAAAAAAATTTACGCTGGGTCACATCCCTATATCTTTGTCAGCAGTAAAGAGAATTCTGGCGAGGGAAATGACATAGAGATAACCATCTTTTTGCCCCGCTAAGGCTTCATCGAAGCTATTTCAGCGAATTTACGCCCGCTCCACGCCAAAGGCCAGTACACTGTCAATACGGTCCAGCTTCAGACAGGACATCAGCAAACGATCCACGCCCAGGGCTACACCGGCACATTCGGGCAGGCCGTGGCGCAGGGCCGCGATCAGGTTTTTATCGAGTGGGACAGTTTCTTCACCCCTGCTTTCTGCCATCGATGATTCCCGCTGAAACCTTCGGAGTTGTTCCGCGGCATCGGTGAGCTCCTGGTAACCGTTGGCCAGTTCCATTTGACCCAGGTAGATTTCGAAGCGCTCTGCGACCGGTGTGTTGCCTGAACGGATACGGGCGAGCGCGGCCTGTTCCGGAGGATAGTCATAAAGAATCGTAAACGTTTCACCGGGCAGGGCGGGTTGAATGATCTGGGACAGCACCAGGTCGAGCCATTCCTGCTGGCCCATGGGGCCGGCCTGTATGCCGCGCTCAAAGACGCAGGATTCCAGATCCGGCTCCTCACAGGTCAAGGGGTTCAGTCCGGTCTCACGCTGGAACAGTTCCCGGTAGCTCACCCGGTTCGCTGGCCAGTCATCGAACTGGCCGTGTCCACAGAAGCGGATCAGATCGATGGTTTCATCGGCAAGATCCAGGTAAGTCCAGCCGCGGCGGTACCACTCCAGCAGGGTAAATTCCGGGTTATGGTAGCGGCCTGCTTCCCCGGCCCTGAAGACGCGCCCGAGTTCATAAATATCGCCGTGGCCGGAGGCCAGCAGGCGCTTCATTGCATACTCCGGGGATGTTCTCAGGTACTTCTTTGCCCTACTGTCGGTTGAAATACCGCAGATGTTTGGATCGCTGTTGCCGGCCTGTGAAAGAACTGGCGTTTCCACCTCTATTACCTTTCTTTCTGCAAAAAATGTGCGGATATTGCTGAGTATTTCTGCACGGGCTTCCATTGCCAGCCGGGATGCGCCAGGTCGCCACTTATTCTTTTGTTTGAATTCAGTCATCTTCAGGCTCCAACTGGATGACCTGGAACTGCAGGTCGACGGCCTGGAGGGCGTGGGATTCGTGTTCGAGATCCGCCATGGTGAGGGGATGGCCGGCTTTCCAGTCGTCCGGAAAATTCACCGTGATCATGTTATCGGTTCCGCTGAACTTGAAAGGGGGAAGGGAGCTATCGTCCCGCGTCCGGCACAGGATACAAGCGAAGCGCAGGCAAAACAGGGTCATACGCAGCGGTTGGACCATCCGAGCGGGTAGCTGGCCGGCGAAATCCGGCGTTAGTCCGCGGCGATGGTATCGAACCAGTGCGGCCAGAAACCATTGTTCCTGCTGTGAAAATCCGGCCATATCCGAGTTTTCCACCAGGTAGCCTGAATGTGCCTGATACCGGCTGTGCGATACGCTCAAGCCGGTCTCGTGGAGTTGTGCGGCCCAGGCCAGCAATTCCCGGTAGGTCGGATGAAGCACCATGCTGCCGGCAAGTTTATCCCAGGTTTTCAGTGCCACGCGCTTGACTCGGTCCACTTGCGCACGATCCACACCGTAGCGCGACATGAAGGCGGCTACGGTTTTGTCGCGTGGATCCCGTTTGTCCAGCCGCCCGAGCAGGTCGTGAAGAACACCTTCACGGAGTGCGTAGGGTGAAACTTTCATGCTTTCGATGTGCAGTGTCTTGAAGCAGGCCACCAGCATTACCAGTCCGCCGACCAGCACTGGGTGTCTCCGCTCGGATAGTCCGGGCAGGTCGACCGCGTCAATGGATCCAAAGCTCACTAGTTTGTCCCGGAGAAAATAAAGGGCATCAATTGTAAGGTCCTTTTCTACCCAGGACTGCAAGCGGCAGATCTCAGCGATGGCCTTGACCGAGCCGGATGATCCGATGGCCGAATCCCAGCCTTTGCGCCGGTAGCGCAGTTGCAGTTCCTGCAGGTCGGCCCTGACGGATCGGACTGCCCTCTTAAAGCGCTTCCGAGTGATCTTACCCTCTTTGAAAAACTGCCGGGTCAGGGACACACAACCGTACTGCAGACTCTCCATTTCGATGGGATCGAGACCATCACCAATAATGAGTTCGGTGCTGCCACCGCCGATGTCGATCACCAGGCGGCGCTCATCAGGCCCGGAAACGCCCTGGCTGACACCAAGGAAGACCAGGCGGGCTTCTTCACGACCGGCGATTACATCAATACTGCAACCCAGTGCGGTTTCTGCCACCAGCAGGAAGGCATTGGCATGGTTCATGCGGCGGAAGGTCTGCGTGCCGACGGCACGCAGATTGTTTGTCGGGATGTCGCGCAGCCGTTGCCCGAAACGGGCCAGACAGGTGAAGGCGCGTTGCTGGACTGCAGGGTCCAGCCTGCCTTCCTCATCCAGGCCGCCGCCCAGCCGGATCATTTCCTTGATGCGGTCGATGACCCGCAATTCACCGTGTTCGCGGCGCGCAACCAGGAGGTGAAAACTGTTGCTTCCCAGGTCGACTGCAGCATATGTGTGTGAGCGTTCTGATGGCATGTTGGAGGTCGCTTGCGGCGATTCACTGACTTTAACAAATCGCGCGCAAGCGCGCTCTTACAATGCGCTTCTATTTGTACTTGAAGCTCAAATCCAGTTGCAAGCGGTCGAAGTCCCTTGGATTTCCGGATGCCAGGTCGAACTGGTTCAGGAAATAGGTAAACTTGGCATGCCAGTTTTTGTGTAAGGCCCAACTGCCCTTGAAGATCGAACCCTTGGCATCGGTTCCACCACCACCGAAATCTGAATCCGTCAGCAAACCAAAAACTGCATCTGCTTCAAGCCGTTGATAAGTGTAGCTGAAGTCCCAGGTTCCCTTGCCTGCAGCTTTGCCGTATTTGACACCAACCGCGTATCCTGTGTCGTTTTTGTCCACAGCGGTGTTGGTGACGTAGTCGCCAAACAGCATCAGCGGCCGGTCTGCCAGGGCGAAGGTCATCTCGGCGAAGGCCTCGATTGCATGGTAGTTGTAGCGGTAGGTCAGGGTATCCGGGTCGAAACTGTTGCCAAAAAAGTCATTGTCCTTACCTAAGAATGAGCCACTGCCTGCCGTGTTGAATTGCGCATAGCCGGCACCGACTCTGAATTTGGTACTTTCACCCAGTTTGAACTTCAGTCCTGCCTGGGTGATCCATGCAAATTCAGCACCCTTCTTGCTGTCACTCTCGATCCATGTACCCATTCCCTGCGCAAAAAAGGCACCATTGTCCCAGATGGCTCCGATGCCTTCCGGTCTCCAGTCGCCATCCCACATCAGGGCATTCTTGCCGCTTCGAACGAGAAAATTCTTCACTTTGCCGCCAAGAATATGAGTATTGGGCATACCGGACCAATCGAAGTAAGCGAGGTCAAGGCGCATATCCTTGGTTGATTCACCACCACCAAGAGTCTGGTTAGTGGACACCGGATCATCTCCTCCTGTGGCAAGACCAAGTCCAACTTTGACCGTAGGGGTGACGTCAGCTTCGAGCAGGGCCCTGGCACGAATCCGGTTACGGTTCCTGGGGTTTTTGCCCTCGATCTTGATGTTTTCATAGCGGTAGCGGAAGTCACCTTTCCAGCGCATGCGTTCTGCCCAGGAAACTGCCGCCATCCTTTCATCGACCTGTTCGCTTACTGCCTTGTCAACTTTTTCCCTGATGACCTGGTCCACTTGCGCCACGGTTGCCGCAGGGGCCTGTTTCACACCTGAAGCAGTCTGTGGGGTGGCTTTTTCCAGTTCATCCAGTCTTTGCGTCAGGATCTGAATCTGTTCGCGTAGGGTCCGGAGTTCGTCGGTACTGACTTGTGCAAAGGTCGTTTGGCTGAAGATGAACATAGTCAACCCCAACAGGAGTATCTGTTTTTTCATGTCTTTTTCTCCTTCTGAACAGGAAGTTCAGGCTTACTGTATTTTGGTCAGTTCTTTGGCGGCGACTGCGGCCGGCAGGGGAATGTAACCGTCTTTGACGACGACTTCCTGACCCTGTCTGGCCAGCACCATGGTCAGAAACTGTGCAGTAATCGGATCCAGTTTTTTACCGGGCTCTTTGTTGATGTAGATATAAAGAAATCTGGCCAGCGGATAGCTGCCGTTGATGGCGTTTTCAGGGCTTGCCGCGATGAAATCCTGGCCGGGCTTCCTGGCCAGGGGTACCGCCCGCACGGATGAGGTGGTGTAGCCAATCCCCGAATAACCAATGCCGTTCAGAGATGAGCTGACGGACTGTACAACGGAAGCAGAACCGGGTTGCTCATTGACGGTGTTTTTATAGTCACCTTTGCACATTGCGTGTTTTTTGAAATAACCATAAGTCCCGGAAACGGAGTTGCGGCCATAGAGCTGAATTCCCCGTGTCGCCCAGGTACCCTCCAGTCCGAGTTGCCCCCAGGTTTTGATATCTTCCGGTCCGCCGCAGGTTCTTGTGGATGAAAAAATAGCATCGGTTTGTTGCAGGTTCAGGCCTTTGATGGGGTTGTCTTTGTGGACAAAGACCGCCAGCGCATCGATGGCGACTGCGACCGGTGTTGGTTTATACCCATACTTTTTTTCAAAGGCTTCAAGTTCCTTATCTTTCATCAAGCGACTCATCGGGCCCAGGTTTGAAGTGCCTTCCGTCAGGGCGGGTGGAGCAGTTGAAGAGCCTGCAGCCTGGATTTGCAGGTTGACACTAGGGTAGATACGCTTGAATTTTTCTGACCAGAGGGTCATCAGGTTGGCCAGGGTGTCCGAGCCCACGCTGGACAGGTTTCCTGAAACTCCGCTGGTCTTTTCATAGTCCGGTAGGGATTCGTCAAGCTTTGCCTGGGCCAAAAGCACGCTGGATAAAGATATGCTTGCAAGAAAAAGCACTGAGTACCTGATGATCGTTTTCATTCCAAAGTCTCCTGTGAGTAAGAATCAGGCGAATACGCTCTGATTTGCGCTCATAGTAGATTGGCTTTATGACAAAACGGTGACAGGCGAGGAAGAGGCTATGCTAGGAATCCGGCTTACTTCTCTTGCGTTCCGGGGGAAAGGTACAAATGAATTCACTTCCTTCACCCAGTTCGCTGTGGATCAGCAAACTGGCGTGATGAGCGTTGAGTACATGTTTTACGATTGACAGACCCAGCCCGGTTCCCCCTGATTGCCGGGCGCGATCTGATCCGACCCGGTAGAAGCGTTCGGTAAGCCTGGGGATTTCCCGTTTGGGAATCCCTATACCGCTATCACTTACGGTCAGTAACGGCCCTTCAGGGGTATCGCTCCAGTTCACGGAAACGGTGCCGCCCGGCGGTGTATATTTCAGCGCATTGGTGATCAGGTTACGCAAAGCACTTTCAATGTCCGGGGCGATTCCCGACAGGTAGAGGCTGGCGTCTACATCGAAAACCAGTTCATGTTTGCCCCGGCTGAGTTCTTCTGCCTGTTCCTTGAGCCGGGTCAGTATGGTCGGAATATTGACAATTTCTTCGTCTTTGCGTATTTCATCACTTTGCAGACGGGACAACTCCAGCAGGTCATTCAGCATGGATTGCATCTGCAGTGCCTGATCTTGCATTCTTTCCAGTGCATTACTCATTTCGTCTGGCGGATCCTGTCGCAGGAGTTCCAGGTAACCCAGCAACACGGTCAGCGGTGTCCTTAGTTCGTGCGAAATGTTTTCAACAAAGTCCCGCCTGATCTGTTCCACCTGGTGGACATCGCTGATATCGCCAAGGATGATTAGTCTCTGTTTGTCGCGGAATGAAACGGCGCTGACGGTTAGCCAGGTCGTATCGCTTCTGGGAGAGGGCATTTCCAGCCTGCTTTTTACCTCCCCCTGAATGGCAAGCCAGTCAGCGAAGTCCGGCCCGCGCAGCAGATTAGTTACCGCCTGGCCAAGATCTTCCGGAAGTTTCAGCCCCAGCAAAGAACTGGCAGCATTGTTGAACCAGGTGATTTGGTCATTTTCATCGATCACCAGTGTGGCATCAGGGAAGGCATCCGTCAGGCTGTGAAATTCGCCAATAATGGCTCTGTATTGTTCCTGCTGCATTCGGTTGCGCTGTGCCAGTGAGTTTATGGTGTCAAAAATATCCGCCCACAGCCCAAAGCTTTCAGGGATAGCATTCTCGGAACCTTGCAGCCAGCGGAACAACCGCCAGCCGTTGACAACATGCCAGCCAGTGTATGCGGCCAGCGCCAGCGCCAGCGCTTTACCCGGATAACCAGCTAACCAGCCCAAAGCCAGGATGATGCCGGCGATCAGGATCAGTCTTCCGATATGAAATTTCCAATTCCGTACAGGCATTCTTCTCAAGGGCCCCGGGTCAAGGCGATCTTCATGCGGAGGAAAGAGTACCCTGGAAACCGGGAATGGTAATTGTTCAATGAGGAAACGGTATCCATGTCCACGAATGGTCTGCAGGTAATGACTGCTTCCAAAGGGTTCCAGAGCTTTTCGCAATCGCCGGATATGGACATCCACGGTCCTTTCTTCCAGGTAGGCGTTGGTTCCCCAGACATGATCAAGGAGCTGGGTTCGGCTGTAACTGCGCCCCGCATGAGTCATAAAAAATTCCAGCAGGCGGTACTCGGTTGGCCCCATCTGGATCTCGACGCTATTATGCATGATCCGTCGCGCGATGGTGTCGAGCGTCAACTTTCCCAGAGTCAGCTGACCGCTTGCATCAAGCGGACTGCTTCTGCGCAGCACGGCGCGAATCCGGGCGATCAGTTCTCTGGGTGAAAACGGTTTGATCACGAAATCATCAGTGCCCGCCTCAAGTCCGGCAACCTTGTCATCCTCTGTCACCCTGGCAGTCAGCATAATGATGGGAATATCTTTGCTGAAGGAATCTTTCCGCAGGCGCCGGGTCAGCTCAATGCCGCTGACGCCGGGCATCATCCAGTCCATAAGAATCATGTCGGGCCGTCGTTCACTGACTGCCAGCAGGGCCTGATGTGCATTGGCAGCAGACTGGACCCGCATGCCTGCCTGTTCCAGCGCAAATTTTATCATGTCACGAATAGCAGATTCGTCATCAATAACCAGTACAACGGGCTGGTTTTTATTCACATCCGTCTCCTGACCTTCAATCCACCATTATAAAGGTGAATGTGACAGAACGATGACAGGCTTTTGTATTTAGCCGATTAATGTGTAATTGCGATGCGATAAATTGGGCACCAGGTCAATGATCTCCTGGCTTTCAGTGTTCCAGATTTTCCTTGGTCAATTCCGTGCGGAGTTCATTCAGGCGATCTGTAACCCGGGCTCTCTGGTAATAGTCCAGGTCATCGCGTTCGGCCAGTTCCTGGAGTTGGACAATGGCTTCATGGGTGCCGCCTCTCAGGTAGTAGGACTCGGCAATGGCTTCTTTAGCGCGCACAAAATCACCGGCCGTATTGGATGCTCTGGCATATAACTCATACAGAACCGGATCATCGGGATGGGTCAATAGTTGTTGTCGAAGGATCACGCTGGCCGTCTCGGCCTGATCGGAATCTCTATTTTTGAGCAGCGCCTGGCCATATTGCAGAGCGATTGCGTGGTTGCCCGGAAAACTGTGATAGAGGCCACTCAACCTGTCCAGTGCTGCCTGTTCGTGCCCGGAATCAAGATCAAGGTCCGCCAGTTGCAACTCATACATGACATGCTGGTCTCTGGCCATCAGGCTTTCGAGGATTTTGTGTGCCTCCTTATAATCCCCTTTACGCTGCAGAGCGATTGCCATGCCGTAATAGAGCGAGTCACTTTCTGCTTCGCTGGAGTCCGCTCTTTCGAGCCTGTTCTTGTAATATTCCAGGGCCGTGTCCGGATATTCTTCCAGCATCGCCCGAAGGCGTGCTTGCACCAGGTAAAAATCCCTGCCATCAGAAGGCTTGGGTTTAGGCATATTCTCGGCGCGATTTTTTGCTTCCGTTATGCGGCTGACCGATACCGGGTGTGTTCTCAGGAATTCAGGGGGGCCTTCACCCATAGCACGCGTCATCCGGCCCATTTTTTCAAAAAATTCAACCATGCCGGCTGGGTCGTATCCCGCGATCGACAAGGTCCTGATGCCGATCCGGTCGGCCTCAGTTTCATTTTGTCGTGTGAAATAGATCGATGCCTGCTGTGCTGCTGCCTGAGCGCCTATCAGCGCCCCCTGGATTGCTTCACCACTGCCACCACCGATCAGAATCAGGCCGAGCATGGCGAGGGCGAGGGGAATGGTCATTGCCTGTTGGTTTTCCAGGGCTCGGTACAGGTGCTGCTGCGTGATGTGCGCAATTTCATGGGCCAGTACACCGGCCACTTCGTTTTCGTCATCAGCAGCCAGAATCAGGCCGCTGTATAGCGCAACAACTCCGCCGGGAGCGGCAAAGGCGTTGACGATATCCTGGTTGATTACAACGAAAGTGAAGGATTTGTCGGGGCGATCGCTATGTGAGGCCAGGCGGTAGCCCATGTCCTCGAAAAAAGCGCTGATCAACGGGTCCTCGTTAAGTACTTCATAGGCGCGCATTTGGCGAACCAGTGCATTGGCGTACTCTTCTTCCTCAGCCCGGGACAGAATGGTGTCTGCAGAGGCCCCCATATCCGGCAGTTCCAGTCGCTCCGTCTGTGCGACACTGACCAAACTGGTGCAGGCCGTAAGAACGGCGACAGCAAGCCGGTTCATGTAGTGCTTATTCCGTCTGATCGTAGGCATTTTTTATCCGAAAATATCCCCTTGTGATATCGACAAGAAAGCTGAAACTGAGTTCCAGTACCAGCAGACTCAGACAAATATCCCCCTGTCGCCCGTCTTATTCAAGGTTTGCGCAAAAGTAAATGCTATACCGGGCGGATTGGAGCGTGTTGTATTCCAGCAACGCAAGAACTCGACAGCCTGGCAACAGCAGTGATTCCCAGCGCTCAGTGGGGCGGGTGTTCCCTCGCCAGGAGCCTATTTAAAAACAATCACTTGTGTTTAACTGGCGGCTCGGGTCCGGGGTCTGGAGGTTTCTTTTGTAGTCAACATTGACTTGGTGTTGTATTCCTGCCATATTTCACCATGTTGGTGCAGATTTTTGTTGTACAGGGTATGAATATACGACTGCGAACTGCTATTACAGTTCTAGCCTTTATGGGGATGCTGCCGGGGTTTGCCGGTGCCCAGGTCACCGGCTTGCCTGTCACAAGCTTCGTTGCGGGCGGAGCAGGACTCACGTCGTTTTATGTTATCGGTTTTGAACTTGGCCCCTGGCAGGAATACCTGAGTCAGGAACTGACTCCCTCCTACTTGCTGCCAAAAGATGCCGAGCCGGTCCGGATCAGTTGGTTGCGGAGCGAGGATGTCCTGATTCTCCCGGATTTTGCCAGCGACCTGGAACGGGCGACTCCTGATTCCTGGATGAAGCTGAATTTTGAGTGGCAGTCTTCCGGCGATTACCTGCAGCGCGGTTTCGAATCTGAACTCATCTATCAGGGCACAAGCTTCGAACGGCAGTATTTTGCCCCTGGCTTTGAACATCAGATTACGGACAATGGCATCCTGGGCGTTTCAGCAGTCATCGCCTATCAGCGCTACAGTGCATCAAACCTTGGGCTTTATGCCGCCAGTACGCCAGATAGCGCCATTTGGGCTTTACCGCGATACGCACCTTACCAGGAAACTTCCTATGGTACGGGTGTCAGGCTGGCCGTTCGACAGGAAGTTGTCAGTGGCATTGAAGTGGATGCCGGTTACCAGTCGACCATCGATATGGATGAATTTGCCGCCTATCGGGGGGTGTATTCTCAGACTGCAGATCTCGATATTCCGGCCCGTGCCCGGGTGGGGCTGGCCTTCCAGGCCAGTGAACGCTCCTGGCTCAACGTGGCGGTCGAGCGCGTGATGTATAGTGGAATCAACGCATTCCCAAGCCGTTTCCTGCCCAATCGCTTCCTGTCGTTGCTGGGGGACTCAACCAGCCCTTCGTTTGACTGGCAGGATTTGACCATATACAGCGTTGGTATTAGTTGGAGCGATGGTGGTGACAGTCAGTGGCACATTGATTTGAGCACCCGGACTCAGCCATCTCCATCTTCACAGTTGCTGAGAAAGGCAATCAAAAGTGACCTGGCCAGCAGTTCCGTGGTTCTCGGGTATTCCCACCGTACGGGGGAGCGCAGTCGTCTGAATTTCAACGCAGCCTATGCACCGTCTGAATTCGCCTTTGGCGGCAGCGTACTTGGTGTGACCACGGAAGATCTGAACCAGCGTTTCGAACTGGAAGCGCTGTGGACCATGAACTTCTGATTCCTTCTCCCCTTGGCCCGCCTCTTGCTCGAAGGCGGACGGTCATATGACTTATTTTGAGCAAATTCAGTAGCTTACGATGAAAATGATTGCTATGCAAAAAATACAGTCTGTCCTATCCGGTTTTGCACAGCATCTGTCTTCACATTTCGGCCGATCCTTCTCAAACCATAGCTACCGCTATGCTTCTTCGAACAATCACCCAAACTGTATCGCCAGCTACACTGCAAACTTCGGATTATTCGTGCAATATGGGGGCTAGCGAGTCCCGGCAGGGGCTGAGCAGAGGAATCATCGTTGGAACTGCTAAAAAATTGGTATAAGCGCTCCTTTTCCGACCCACAGGTCGTTATCCTTGGCCTCTTCCTGATTGTCGGATTTGCGGTCATTATCGGACTGGGAAAATGGCTGGCGCCAGTATTTGCCAGCCTGGTTATTGCCTATTTGCTGGAAGCCATTGTCACCCTCCTGCAAAAACTTGGTATGTCCAGGATGTTCGCCGTCATCATTGTCTTTCTCCTGTTCATTACCGTTTTGCTGTTTATTCTCTTTGGCCTGATGCCCATTATTACCCGACAACTGACCCAGTTGGTGCAACAGTTGCCGGACTACATCGCCCAGGGTCAGACACTGCTCAAGCAACTGCCGCAACACTATCCTCAACTGGTTTCTGCGGCGCAGGTGAATGGTATTATCAGCCAGGTTGGGCAGGAAATTGCCGGAGTTGGTCAGCAGGCGCTGAGTTGGTCACTTTCATCGCTGGGCAGCATTGTCACGCTGCTTGTCTACCTCGTACTGTTGCCGGTGCTGGTGTTTTTCTTCCTCAAGGACAAGGATCTGATGCTCAACTGGGTGGGCGGTTATTTGCCCAGGGAACGCAGCCTGGTGACCAAGGTATGGGTTGAGGCAGAAGTGCAGATAGCCAACTACGTTCGTGGAAAAGTAACTGAAATATTTATCGTAGGATCAGTAACCTATATAACATTCATTATATTGGGCCTGCAATACTCTGCTTTGTTGGCAACCCTGGTGGGTTTTTCCGTCTTGATTCCGTATGTCGGTGCTGCAGTGGTTACTGTCCCCATCGCGCTAATTGCCTATTTCCAGTTCGGTTGGTCCTGGGATTTTGGTCATATCATGATTGCCTATGCTGTGATCCAGGCTCTGGATGGAAACCTTCTGGTGCCCCTGTTGTTTTCTGAGGTAGTCAATCTGCACCCGGTCGCTATTATTCTCGCAATCCTGTTTTTTGGTGGACTGTGGGGGTTCTGGGGGATCTTCTTTGCCATTCCTCTGGCCACGCTGGTGCAGGCCGTATTGCGGTCCTGGCCCAGGCGGCAGGAAGAGGGGCTGTCTGACCCCGGGCAAGGCGAATCTTCATCTGCCTGAAATTTCTTCTCATCGATTCCGGTCTGCTTGTATTGAAACTCGTCCCGGCCCGGAGAAAAATGTGATAACGAGACTTGCGGTCCTGTTCTGCTGCCTGTTAATCAGCGTCCCCGTCACTGCAGATGGAAATTCGACACGCCGAGGTAACACTCGGGGGTATGAAGTCGATATTCTGATGGACACTTTTCAATATGGTGCTGGAGATATTGATGCTGAACTTGATAGCGTATTCCAGGGTTGCCCGCAAAGGGATTGCATCCCGTCCATTGACCATCCGGTATTTTTGAAAATTCCGGATGTGGATTATTTGGATGGGGATGATCTTGTTTTATCCATAACATACGAAAATCTTACTCGTGCATACCCCACGCGGATTCTCGATCGCCACGAAATCGTAAATGATATTTTTGGAAAAACGCCGGTTGCGATTACCTATTGCCCGCTGTGTGGATCGGGGTTGGCTTTTATCCGTGTACTTGATGGAGACAGTGTTCAGTTGGGTGTATCGGGCCTGCTGCACAACAACGATCTCATTATGTATGACCGCAAGACTGAATCACTATGGCAGCAAATTACCGGTCGGGCGATCGCTGGTCCCAAGCGCGGTTTGATGCTGCAATCATTGCCCGTAACGATGAGCTTGTGGGACGAGTGGAAAGCTACAAATCCCGGTGCCGAAGTACTCGCGCCTCCGGCCCGCCGGCAGCAGTATGTAAAAAAAACGTACGGAGATTACGATTCCAGTGATCGTTTGCTGTTTCCAGTCACGGACATGGATGCACGTTTGCATGTAAAAAAGGTTATATATGGGGTAGAAATCAAGGGCCTGTCCATTGCTGTCGAAGACGAGTGGTTGAAGAAAATCGGCAGTTGGGAACATGACGTCAAGGGAACAACGTTACGCCTTGAAGTGGACGAGGCCGGTGGTGTCACCGGCTCACTCGGTGGAAAACCGGTCCCGGTGCATCGTATGTACTGGTTCGCCTGGTACAGCTTTCATCCTGATACGGGCTTAATCGATAAACGTAATCATTAATCAGAGGGGCCTTAGATTTGTTGAACTCCAGATGGGGCCATCAGAGATTCCAGGCGCTACAGTACGTCTGAGGCGAAATCAGCCAGGCGGGAGCGTTCGCCTCTCTGCAGGGTGATGTGGCCTGCATGGTCCCACTGTTTGAAACGGTCTACGGCGAAGGTCAGGCCGGACGTAGTTTCCGTCAGATAAGGTGTATCGATCTGTTCCACGTTGCCCAGGCAAACCATTTTGGTTCCGGGGCCGGCGCGGGTGAGCAGGGCTTTCATCTGCTTGGGCGTAATGTTCTGGGCTTCATCGATGATGACGAAGCGGTTCAGAAAGGTTCTGCCGCGCATAAAGTTGAGCGCGCGGATCTTTACCCGACTGGCCAGTAAGTCATTGGTTGCCGCGCGACCCCATTCGCCTCCCTCCTGCGGTTGGGTAAGAACTTCCAGATTGTCTGTGAGGGCACCCATCCAGGGGGTCATTTTTTCTTCTTCAGTTCCTGGCAAGTGACCAATGTCTTCTCCGATAGAGATAGTGGCGCGAGTAACGATGATTTCCTTGTAGCGGCTTTCATCCATGGTTTGCGCCAGGCCGGCGGCCAGGGTTAGCAGGGTCTTGCCGGTTCCAGCCGTCCCCATCAGGGTCACGAAATCGATATCGGGATCCATCAGTAGATTCAGTGCAAAATTCTGTTCACGGTTACGGGCGTGAATGCCCCAGACACTTTTATGGCCCGCATAAAAGTCGTCGACCAGGCGAAGCTTGACTCTGTGGTGGCTGACTTCCTTGACCAGTGCCTCTACGCCACTTGCCTGCCCAATGGCTACGCACTGGTTTGGATACCAGCCGTTGTGGTTTTCGTTCTGGATTCTGTAATAGGCGCGGCCGTTTTCATTCCAGGATTCGAGTTCAGGATAATCATCCCAGAATCGTTCATCGTGTACAAGCAGGCCTTTGTAGAGCAGGCTCAGGTCATCAAGCGCCCGGTCGTTATAATAATCCTGGGCCTGCACACCCAGAATTGCAGCCTTGATTCTGAGGTTGATGTCTTTGGAGACAAGTATGATTTCCCTTCCGGCATCGGACTTCTGCAAACTCAGTGCCGTGCTGAGTATTTCGTTATCGGCGAATGAGCCATCCCGCAACAGGCTGGAGTGCATCTCAGGCATGGCGGTCTGGAAAAACAGGCGTCCTGTTCCCGCTTGCAACTCCAGCCCGTCAGGTTCGCGCAGTTCCAGCCCCCGGTCGAGTCGGGTAGTCTGTTGGTGCTGCATCATTTCGCCGATAAACCGGCTCACCTGGCGAACGTTTCGAGCCACTTCGGACAGACCCTTCTTTGCCGCATCGAGTTCCTCCAGCACCATCATGGGCAAGAAAACATCGTGTTCTTCAAAACGGAAAATCGAGGTCGGGTCGTGCATCAGCACGTTGGTATCAATGATGTACAGGCGTTTTTTGCTGCCCATGAATGGATCAATCCTTGATGTGTGGGAGAACGTATAAAGCCCTGACTGCGTCCAGCACTTCGTCTACATGTCCTTTTACGCGGACTTTGCGCCACTCCTGTCGAAGGACGCCTTTGCTGTCGATCAGGAAAGTGCTGCGGACAATGCCCATGACCTTACGGCCATACATATTTTTTTCGTGGATTACATCGAACTGCCTGCACAGTGTTTCATCCTGGTCGGATAAAAGTTCGAACGGGAATCCCTGTTTGGCCTTGAAGTTTTCGTGAGATTTCAGGCTATCGCGGGATACGCCGAGGATGTCCGTATTGTATTTGCGGAACAGTTCATGACTGTCACGAAAATTCTGACCCTCCAGGGTACAGCCGGGAGTGCTGTCTTTGGGGTAGAAATACAGGACAAGATTCCCGCCTCTGAAATCTTCGAGTGACCATTCCTTGTCACCGGTAGCGGGTAGGGAAAAATGGGCTACCTTCTTACCAACGCGAACCATTAACACTCCATTTTGCCGTAATAAATGAATTCAGAAACAGACCAGATGCTTCACAGGGCCGTGACCCTGACTGATAATGGCAGCATACTTGTCAGACCAGTGGTCCGCAAGTACCATGACGCCGTTATCAGAGACCATTTTTACTTATGTTTAAGGGCAGCATTACAGCGTTGGTTACTCCTTTCACCGACAGGGGCGAAGTCGATACCTGTGCACTGCGGCGCCTGGTAGATTTTCACCTGGAGCAGGGCAGCAGCGGCCTGGTGATAGCCGGCACAACGGGCGAATCTGTCGCATTGACGCCGGACGAGTTTACCGGAATTCTGGATCTCGTGGTTGAGCAGCTTGGTGGGAAAATGCCGGTGATCGCCGGTACCGGCAGCGCATCGACCAGACGGTCGGTGGAACAGACTCAGCTTGCGGCAATTCATGGCGCCGATGCAGCCCTGATCGTGACACCTTATTATGTGCGGCCGTCGCAGGCGGGCCTTGAGGCGCATTACACAGCAATTGCCGATGAATCCGACATCCCGTTAATCCTGTACAATGTTCCGTCCAGGACTTCGGTAGATATGCTTCCGAAAACTGTTGAGCGCTTGTCCCGCCACCCGCGTATTGTTGGCATCAAGGAGGCAACCGGAAGCACTCAGAGGATAGATGAGATTCTGGATCACTGTGGTGAATTATTCATTGTTCTCAGTGGCGATGATCACAGTTGCCTGCAGGCCATGAAACATGGAGCGCAGGGTGTGATTTCCGTGGCGGCAAATGTCGTGCCGGGACCCATGGCAGAACTTTGTGCAAGCGCTCATGTACAGGACTGGGCGCGGGCTGATGTATTGGAAGACAGACTCACTGAGTTGTTTAATATTTTGATGATCGAAACCAATCCGATTCCTGTAAAATGGTCACTCTTTGAAATGGGCCTGGTCGGGCCCCACATAAGATTGCCTATGACCGGGCTGGATGAGGGGTACCGTGAACAGCTCAGGCAATGCCTTCATGGATTGGGTTTGATCCCCTCCTGAGGTTGATTGCACTTACTGGTGTTTAATAAATGATTTCTAGATATACCTGCTATTTGCTGGTTTTGGTATTGCTTTTTGTGGCTGGATGTTCATCTGGCGGCAGGAAGCCTGAATACTACGAGTCTGTCGAAACCAAATCTCTGATCATTCCGGAAGGTCTGGACACACCGTTATCAAGGTCTGCATTGATCATAAATTCACCTCCAATACCGCTTCCGACACTTGCCCTGGAATCCGGGCCACCGAGAATTTCCAACACCACTTCGGGAATCGATGCCAATTCACATCTCAGTTGGTCATCCGAGGGCATGTACCTGTTGGTTGAAGATAATTATGAGAGTGCCGAACGCAGGTTGAAAATCGTTATCAGCAGAAGTGGTATGCAAAATATCAGGCAGGATGAAAACGGCGTCCACCGCTTCGATTATTACCAGAAGTTTGATGACCTGGATACGGGCTTGTTCAGCAGCCTGGCATTTTGGCGCAAAGATCAGCGGGAGGACTACAGCGGCGCCTATCAGGTTTATGTCCGGCCGGATGGTGACAACGCTCGCGTCTACATCAAGTATGCCGATGGAACCGATTGTGAACCGGATGCGGCTGAGCACGTACTGACTGTGTTGAGAGCCCGTCTGGGGTAAAAGCCCACAAACCACACTGTTATCCCGGCTCTAGTACACTGTATAAGTTAAAGCTTCGGATATAAGCGTTTTAACTTGCGTCTCGCATCATGGGTACCGAATTGCCAGTCAACATGGGTTTGTCGGTTGTTCCTGTCTGTATTCCATGCCGCTACTTTGGTTCGCATTTTT
>JAJRRA010000072.1:202500-205570 GCA_024279945.1 Gammaproteobacteria bacterium | reverse complement strand
CCACGGCAGATAGGGACCGAACTGTCTCACGACGTTCTAAACCCAGCTCGCGTACCACTTTAAATGGCGAACAGCCATACCCTTGGGACCGGCTACAGCCCCAGGATGTGATGAGCCGACATCGAGGTGCCAAACACCCCCGTCGATGTGAACTCTTGGGGGGTATCAGCCTGTTATCCCCGGCGTACCTTTTATCCGTTGAGCGATGGCCCTTCCATACAGAACCACCGGATCACTATGACCTACTTTCGTATCTGCTCGACCCGTCGGTCTCGCAGTTAAGCGGGCTTATGCCATTGCACTCAATGTACGATGTCCGACCGTACTGAGCCCACCTTAGTACTCCTCCGTTACTCTTTAGGAGGAGACCGCCCCAGTCAAACTACCCACCACACACTGTCCCCGACCCGGATAACGGGCCTGGGTTAGAACTTCAACTACATCAGGGTGGTATTT
The DNA here is from genome assembly GCA_024279945.1 of Gammaproteobacteria bacterium. GTDB lineage: Bacteria > Pseudomonadota > Gammaproteobacteria > Xanthomonadales > SZUA-36 > JAJRRA01. The sequence goes on along the minus strand of JAJRRA010000072.1, from coordinate 205,114 downwards.
CAAGGTTGACTCCACCAGAACTAGCGTCCTGGCTTCAAAGTCTCCCACCTATCCTACACAAACATAGTCAAAGTTCAGTGTGAAGCTATAGTAAAGGTGCACGGGGTCTTTCCGTCTAGCCGCGGTTACGCTGCATCTTAACAGCGATTTCAATTTCACTGAGTCTCGGGTGGAGACAGCGCCGCCATCGTTACGCCATTCGTGCAGGTCGGAACTTACCCGACAAGGAATTTCGCTACCTTAGGACCGTTATAGTTACGGCCGCCGTTTACCGGGGCTTCAATCAACAGCTTCGCGCGAACGCTAACCGCATCATTTAACCTTCCGGCACCGGGCAGGCGTCACACCCTATACGTCCACTTACGTGTTAGCAGAGTGCTGTGTTTTTAATAAACAGTCGCAGCGGCCTGGCTACTGCGACCTCCGCCAGCTCATGGAGCAAGTCCAATCACCGGCAAAGGCGTACCTTCTCCCGAAGTTACGGTACCATTTTGCCTAGTTCCTTCACCCGAGTTCTCTCAAGCGCCTTGGTATTCTCAACCTGCCTACCTGTGTCGGTTTGCGGTACGGTCAACTGTTACCTGAAGCTTAGAAGATTTTCCTGGAAGCATGGCATCATCACCTTCGTCCCTATGTTGGGACCCCACATCACACCTCAGGATATATGACCCCGGATTTACCTAAGATCACTCCCTACATGCTTGTACCAGCACATCCAACAGCTGGCGTAATTAGCCTACTCCGTCCCTCCATCGCAATAACAGTTGGTGCAGGAATATTAACCTGCTTCCCATCGACTACGCTTTTCAGCCTCGCCTTAGGGACCGACTAACCCTGCGCCGATTAACGTTGCGCTAGGAAACCTTGGGCTTTCGGCGTGCGGGTTTTTCACCCGCATTATCGTTACTCATGTCAGCATTCGCACTTCCGATACCTCCAGCAAACCTCTCGGTTCACCTTCGCAGGCCTACGGAACGCTCCTCTACCGACCACAGATTCCCTTAAACACATTTTCAAGCTGTCTGTAAGAGCGCGCTTGCGCGCGATTCGGCCGCAAGCGGCCTCTTACAGTTGCATTTCAAATGCATTTAAGTGGAATCTGTGATCCCACAGCTTCGGTACATTACTTAAGCCCCGTTAAATCTTCCGCGCAGACCGACTCGACCAGTGAGCTATTACGCTTTCTTTAAAGGGTGGCTGCTTCTAAGCCAACCTCCTGGCTGTCTGGGCCTTTCCACATCGTTTCCCACTTAGTAATGATTTAGGGACCTTAGCTGGTGGTCTGGGTTGTTTCCCTTTCCACTACGGACGTTAGCACCCGCAGTGTGTCTCCCGTGCTCATACTCCTAGGTATTCGGAGTTTGCCATGGTTTGGTAAGTCGGTATGACCCCCTAGCCATAACAGTGCTCTACCCCCTAGGGCAATACACGAGGCGCTACCTAAATAGCTTTCGAGGAGAACCAGCTATCTCCGGGTTTGTTTAGCCTTTCACTCCTAACCACAAGTCATCCCCTCATTTTTCAACATAAGTGGGTTCGGGCCTCCAGCGCATGTTACTGCACCTTCACCCTGCTCATGGCTAGATCACCCGGTTTCGGGTCTACTCCCAGCAACTGTGCGCCCTATTAAGACTCGGTTTCCCTTCGCCTACCCTATACGGTTAAGCTTGCTACTGAAAGTAAGTCGCTGACCCATTATACAAAAGGTACGCCATCACCCGTCCGAAGACAGGCTCTGACTGCTTGTACGCACACGGTTTCAGGGTCTATTTCACTCCCCTCTCCGGGGTTCTTTTCGCCTTTCCCTCACGGTACTGGTTCACTATCGGTCGGCAGAGAGTACTTAGCCTTGGAAGATGGTCCTCCCACGTTCAGACAGAGTTTCACGTGCTCCGCCCTACTTAATATGTTGATGAGGTCATTTCGTGTACGGGGCTATCACCCACTATGGCCAGACTTTCCAGACTGCTCCACTATTCACTCACCAATCGGCTGGTCCCCGTTCGCTCGTCGCTACTGAGGGAGTCTCAATTGATTTCCTTTCCTCCGGGTACTTAGATATTTCAGTTCCCCGGGTTCGCCTCGCCACCCTATATATTCAGGTGGCGATACCGCTAATGCGGTGGGTTTCCCCATTCGGAAATCCCCGGATCAAAGCTTATTTGTCAGCTCCCCGAGGCTTATCGCAGACTTACACGTCCTTCATCGCCTTCTGCCGCCAAGGCATCCACCATGTGCGCTTAGTCACTTGGTCATATAACCCAAACCCCTCTCACTTGCCCTTTTTCCCCGACTCTGCGTTGGATAACTCGCTCACTTGGTCACATGGCTTTGCCATGCTCCCGTCGATTCGCTCGTTATCCGCCTTGATTCGTAAAAAAACTGCTGCGCGAGAGCACCAGATTTATCGATATCACGTTGTATAAGCGTGGTACCAGGTCTTCTGGTGCGAGTTTGGAGTTAACCATGCGGGCCTTTACCCCCGCGGACTAACACCAACAGAACGAACACGACGATTCATTCTGCTTTGCTGACACAGTTCTGTGTTCATTTCGAAAAATCGTATGCTCATCACAAACACACTCATCATCGTCCTGAACCCAAAACGCTCTTG
>JAJRRA010000072.1:0-200000 GCA_024279945.1 Gammaproteobacteria bacterium | reverse complement strand
TGGCGGCAACCCGGTTGACGAATCAACTGGGCAGGAGGCGCATTATAGGCTGTGAATTTTGTGCGTCAAGTACTAATTGCAATTTTGGCCAAACAAGTGGCCTTTAGGGCCTTTTTGGCGGCGGAGCACTTCTAGTCACGCTAAAATATGCCTTCGATTCGATACGCTAAACTATAATCTGCGGACCCCGACGGCGCCGATACCCAGCATTAGCAGGACCAACATCACCAGGCCATAGTGATTCAGCATCGGGATACCCTCGAAGAAGACTGTATCGGAAATCAGGCATGATTTTCTGACATCACCGACACCGACCGCGAACCAGTCTTCACAACTACTATCAGACTCGACTGCGTCATCGACGATTCTCTCTTTAACGTGGCAGAGGGTGCTGTCATCCCACCGCGGTTTGACACGGGCTGAGTTGATCTCGTCACCGACGGTCTTCCAGACCCAGAACATGTCGCTATTTTTGATTTCGCCGTTCCCACCTTCCACATTCAGGCACTCCAACACGATCACAGCCGTATCGTCAATGCCCAGTTGCTTGCCCTGGAACTGCCATTCCTTGATGACGTCTATATCCACGGGTTTCACCTTGTTGGTTACGACACAGAGATTCTCGTCACCAAACTCGACCGTTGTGTAATGACACCCTTCTCTATCGCTGTTACTCGGTGCATCCCCGCTGGCGGTGTATCTGGTTTTATAGCCGGTAATCGGCTGTTCCTCGAAAACGTCACATTCCAACTCACCGGTACTGAACCGCTCAACTACAAAAGTGACGCCATTTCCTTCCCTGATGATCTGTCCCGACTGGATCGGCAGGCCGTCGTTACAAGAAATAAAGACCTGTACACCCATCGGGTTGTCATCATCGAAGTCCTTTGCCACGTCGAAGGTCGCAATGGTACTCTGCTCGGCAACGGTAATGGTCAAATCGTCGAATGTAGTTCCGGCCACTCCCCCGAAGAAGATGTGGGAATTGGTAGCATCGAAGCCGTTGTCGGATCCGTCATACGGCCCGAAACTGCTGCTGGCTACAAATGGGCCGCCCGCATAATCCTGATGGATAGCGAAAGTCATTTCCTGGGTTAAGGCATCCCACGACATCCGCAAACGATGCGTTCCCGTGCCGGACAAATCGCCAGGAAAATGGTGATCCAAGCCCTGGTCAGTAACGTTGATCCCGCCTCCAAGAAAATTATCGGGGCCAGGTCGCACAAATAGATGCTGCCCGGCGCGTGGCTCATAGAAAAAACTGGGTAGCGGTTCGCCGACGCCCATACCGAAGAACACAGTGCCACCACCGGCCGTACCAGAAATGGTGACTGTGATGTCAGCAACAAAAGAAGTAGTGTAGTAATCGCTGGCGAGCGTCCGCAGATAGCTGCGGTCCGGGGCCAGTGTCCCAGGAAATGTAGCGTTGATGCCGTTGAAGGCCGCGGCAATTCCACCGGGCGACTGCTCGAGAAACGGCCCCGGCAAACTCCCCGCATTGCTGAAATCCTCGGTTAATGAGATCGGAGCCGCCCCTGCCGTCTGCGCGGCGAAGAGAAGGCACACACCGAATACTACTGCAAACGTTCTGCCGTGTACTGAAATGCCACTCATCCCTAGTCCCCCTTCCAATTATTGAAAAGAAAAATAAAATTTGTGCGCCTTGTTTTGCGCCTCCTATTTCCCGCAGCTTTTGATGGATGAAAAGTGTTTTTTCAGGGAGGCAACGGCACCTTAGCCCCCCCAAGTCGCATGCGGGCAACAAATGCTATTTTTCTAAGTACTTAGCGTGATTAAGTATTGCGCTTTCTCAACGACTCATCAAGTTGATTCTGAAAAATTAATCATTTCGACAGGGCCAGACACGAGAACCGCCCCCGGCATCCAATTTCACCTGGTGTCGGTGATGGCCTTACCTGTCTCATATTCTGCCTTCAGGCGCAGCCTGATCCGGTCGAGTTGCAAGTCACCACAAGCACCCGGAGAGATACGCCTGGCAAGGCTTTCCTGCACATCCGGTTGCGCTGTTTCATTCATATGCTGTTTGGCCATGAGATAGGCTTCACGGAAAGGGACACCCGCCGCAGTGTTCTGCAATGCAATATCGGTGGCGAACATTTCCGGCGTAATGGCTGCGAGCATATTCTCCTGCCTGAATTTCAGCCCGTTGACGAGGCCGGGTACGATGGCCAGCGCCTGCAGCGCGGAGCCGGTGCCGCGAATCAGTGGCGCCTTGGTCAGTTGCAGATCCCGCTGATAACCCGAAGGCAGTGAAAGTGTTGCCTGAATTTCCACGATGGCTGCTTCGGTCGTGGCGGCCCGACCACGCAACAACTCAACGACATCAGGATTCGACTTATTCGGCATGATCGATGAACCGGTTGTGTACTGAGCCGGCAAACTCACAAAATCAAATTCACTGCTGGTGAACAGGCTTAGATCCCAAGCCAGTCTTCGGACATCCTGGAGCGCATGCAGCAGGGCCTGCAATACCATGATCTCGTATTTGCCCCGGCTGTTCTGGGTATACATCGGGTTGACCTGTATCCGCTCAAAGCCCAGGTCAGCAGCAACACCGTCGCGATCCAACGGCAGATTAACTCCATAACCGGCAGCGGTACCAAGCGGACTGCTATCGATGAGTTCCAGCACATTACGTGTGAAAACCAGATTGTCGGTGAAAGCTTCGGCAACCCCCCCCATCCACAGCCCAACACTGGAAGGCACTGCACGCTGAAGGTGGGTGTAGCCCGGCATCGGTACCATTGCATGCTGCTCAGCCAGAGAGAGACAGCAGTGAGCAATGCCTGCGTTCAGTTCTATGGCCTGGTGCAGACAGTCCTTCATAAAAAGCCGCGTTGCGACAGCCACCTGGTCATTGCGGCTGCGTCCGGTGTGTACGCGGGCACCCAATTTGCCGGCCCGTTCTGTGAGGAATACTTCTATGGCCGAATGACCGTCCTCATAACGTTCGTCAAGAACGAATTTTCCGGCTACAAATTCCTGCAACAACTCATCCAGCAGATCACACAGTTGTGCACTGTCAGCGCTGTTGAGGATGCCGATTCGTTCCAGGCCCCGTACGTGCGCGGCGGTGGCCCGGATATCGAACGAAAACAACTCACGATCGAGCACGACATCCTCACCGGCCATAAAAACCATGATGGTTCTGTCGATTTGACCATTGGTATCTGATTGCCAGAGATATTTTTTCATATATGCACTTCGCTATTGGCTGTAAGAGCCCGCTTGCCGGCGATAATTGCAGCTCTGCTGGAGCTGACAGGCTCTGGAAAAGTCGGCCGCAAGCGGCCTCTTACATATCATTCCAGACCTGCCAGAGGGTCCAGACCGAAAGCCAGATTCAGATTCTGCACGGCCTGGGTCGCCGCCCCTTTCAGCAGATTATCCAGCACACTCACCAGGGCGATCCTCTGCGGGTTCACTTTGCTTACCGTAAAGCCGCCGAGGATCAGCTTGTGACTGCCCCTGACGCCGGCTACCTCGGGGGGTTCCAACTTGACTTCGATCAGTGGACTGTCGGTATAAAATTTACTGTACACCGCCATCAACTGTTCCGGGGTTTGTGGGCACTCCAATTCCGCTGCAATAGTCAGGCTAATGCCCCTGAAAAAGGGTGCGACATGCGGCAGAAGACGGGCATCGCGACCGAGGTGGTGGGAAATTTCTTTTTCGTGCAGGTGATCCGCCAGGGAATAAGGCAAGAGGTTGTCCTCCAGGACATCAATGTCATTTTTCCGGGACGGTGTTTTACCGGCGCCACTGTAACCGGACACACCAAATGCAGTGGGCACACCAATCAGTTGATCCAGCACGGGCACCAGAGCCAATTGTGCGCCGGTGGCGTAACAACCGGGGTTGGCGATCCGGTTTGCACCTGCAATCTGATCAGAAAACCGCTCGGGCTGCCCATATATCCAAGCCGGATCAAAGCGATGGTCAGCGCTCAGATCAACCACTACCGTATCCGCTTTGTGCTCATTTAATGCACTCACGAAACCTGCCGCAAAACCATTGGGCAGTGCCAGTACGCAGGCATCCGCCTGATATTGCTCCAGCGTTACGGGACGTATCTCGGAAAACAGGAGACCACAACCCTCCATGCCATCCACGTGTTCGTATACATAATCACCCGTAGCGCTTCCGGAACCCACCGCAACAATTTCAAATTCCGGATGTCGGTACAGCAACGGCAGTAATTCCGCACCGGTATAACCACGGGCCCCAATCACGACAACACTAATCATGCTCTGCTTCCTCTACCCAACTCTCGGCACGCTGCAGGGAATCCACCTTACAGCGTTCCAGTTGCCCGAAGTCCCGGATACCGATACTGAACGCCACCCACTGATCCTCTGAAAAAGCCGTGTCGGCTTGCTCAAAATACCAGCGGGTGACCGGGTTGGCTGCTCTGGAGCGCCAGTACAAAGCAGGGCAACGCTGGATCAGCGCCTGCCACACCGCAGCACCCAGCCCAGCACCCTGCGCCTCGGGGGTCACCGCAAATTTATCAAGGTAGGGCAGCCCATCGACACCCTTGAGTACGATGGCCATTGCGCCATAGGATTCACTGCGCAGTACACATTCCAGAGGCAGATCATCGAAATAATCTTCCCCCAGCCGCCGACCAAAACTCTGCTCCAGCAATTTCACAGCCATTTCCTGTTCTTGCGGACTGAAGTTGTGGTGCTCAATGATGGACTCACCCTTGCGAATCAGGGTGCCGGCACCGCGGTGTGTAAACAACTCGCGCGTCAGATTTTCCACCGATGTAATGGAGACCGATGCTGTGTCCGGCAGGCCGTCCAGCAAGCGGCTGATCTGCTCGATTTTCAAACGCATCCCCGAATGTACCCAGTCCTGTTTCAGCAGGTATTCGAGATCAGTGCGCAGGCTGATCGAGGAAATGATCCGGCCGTGTTCATCGAGTAATCCACCGGTGCCGGTGAGAAAGATGATCTTGTGCGGTTCCACAGCCCAGATCAATTCCCTCGCCGCAATATCGGCGTTGAGGTTCATTACCTGGCCGGTTGGATTCTCTCCAAGGCAGGCGACGACGGGCAGGATTCCCCGTTGCGCCACATCGCGGACCGCTTCCAGGTCAACCCGCTGGATCTGTCCAACCAGGCCCAACTCCTTCTTATTGAGGTAATCGCATTCAAATACACCATGCTGAATGCCCTGGGCGCGCACCCCCTGTTCCTCCAGCGCATAGACCAGTTTGCGGTTAGCCCGATAAATTACCGGGCGCGCCACGGCCATGACTTCAGGCGTGGTCACACGCAAGCCCTGTCGCTTCTGCGTCACGATGGAGGCAGACTCCAGCGCTTTGTCCAGTTGCGGCCCGGCACCGTGGAGAATAATCGGCATCAGGCCCAGGTTCCGCAGGAAAGCAAGCGCAGCAGCCAACTCACCCAACTGCTCGTCCATTACCGCGCCGCCAATCTTGATCACCGCGAACTGCGAACTGTCATTACTGCTGAACTGTTTCAGGTAATAACGTGCTTCGCGACTGGCGCCTAACTGGCTCAGCACCTGATTTACTATGCTTCTGATCTCAGCCATCGCTGTTCACCACCTGTTGGTAAAGCCCGTATGCCTGTTCCAACTGCGAAATTGATACCCACTCGTTGGCGACATGCGCCTGGGCAATATCGCCTGGCCCGAGCACCAGTGCCGGCAGACCGGCAGAGGAAAAGACGGAAGCTTCCGTCCAAAAATCAACGGACGACCCGGGTTCGATACCATTTTTTGCACAAAATATGCGGGATGCATTATCATTCTGACCGGCCGCCGGAAGCGGCTCACCAGCAAAAGGTACTTCCCAGTCCACCCGGGAGTTCGCGGGAGTGCAAGCTTTAATTTCATCTACGAACTGCTGGTTCGACTCACCCGGTTTCAAGCGCGCACTCCAGTGCACAAAAGCGCTGCCGGCGATGACATTGCTTTTGGTGCCGCCATCCATGATGCCCATATTCAAACAGGCACCCGGATCGGATTCCGAACTCTTTCTCTCTCTCGCCAACTGCAAGGCCGCGGCTGCCCACAGCGCCATCTGGTGATTTGCGCTGTCCTGCAAGGCCCTGGCTTCTGAAGAATGGCCGGGAACACCGTGGAACCTGGTTTTGACGGAGAGGAAACCCCGGTGCCCGAGTACCGCCTCGCAGGAAGTCGGTTCGGCCACGATCACCTGCTCAACATCGTCCAGCCTGTTATCCTCCAGGAACTTGCGCACGCAACAACCGCCTGCGCCTTCCTCATCCGAGGTAAATAACAAGGCCAGGTTTTCCGCACCCTGTTGCGCCAGGGTCAGCAGGATCGCAGCACCGCCCTTGATGTCGCAACTTCCACGACCCCAGGCACGTCCATCGGAGATATGCAGTTCGTGCGGATCGCTGTTCCAGCCGTCACCCACCGGCACCGTGTCGAGGTGTACATTAAACAACACTTTTGGTTTTCCACGCACCGCATACCAGGAAACATGACCCTCTCCATGATCCCATACCCTGACCCGGAATCTATCGCCAAGCACTTTCTCGCAATACTGAAAAATGGCTGAATCACCATCAATCAGCCGTGGCGGATTCTGTGTATCACAGGCCACCAGGGCTTCGATGTGTTCGAGGATGCGAGGCGAAGTCATCCGCTTGTTCCACGCACCTTTGCGGCCAGCGTAGTGCTCTGACCGGTCAACTTGATAAAGCCAACCGCTTCTTCCGGTGTCCAGTCACAGCTCTGTGCGTAGACCGCATCCGGGTTTTGCAGGATGTAGGGACTGTTCACAGTAACGGCCAGCACTTTACCACCCTCTGTGTGCAATACGACTTCCCCGCTTACCGCTGCCTGAGAACTTTGCAGGTAGGCCTCGAGGTCCGCCTTGTGGGGTTCGTAAAAGAAGCCTGAATACACCAACTCCGCCCAGCGCTCGGCTACCTGGTGACGAAACTGATTCTGAAAGCGGGTATTCACCGAGTCTTCCAGCGCCTGATGGGCTGCCAACAGGCCATCAAGGCCCGGGCACTCAAAAGCAATACGCCCTTTCAGACCAATCGTAACGTCACCCGTGTAGATGTGCCGGCCGATACCGTAAGCGCCAAGCAGGGCATTGAGTTTCTGTAGAATCTCCGGTCCGCTCAGTTTTTTACCGTCCAGGCTGACAGCCACCCCTTGTTCAAACCCCAGGCCAACCTTGAGTGTACCTTCCGGCCAGTCCTTACGCCCATTGGTCATGGACCAGGCATCCTCTGCAGGTGGCTCAAATTCATCAATTTCACTGCCGGATATGGTCACCCCAAGCACGTTCTCATTGATAGAGTAGCGACTGGCGGAGGTCTCTACCTCAAAACCCGCATCCGCCATAAACTGCAACTCGTAATCGCGAACCGCCTGCACGCGGGACTGCAGGTCGCGGATCGGGGCATGAATTTCATAGTCACCGAGACTCCCCACCGTTTGGTCGAAACGTAACTGATCATTTCCCATGCCGGTGCAGCCATGGCCAAAGTGTGACGTTTTCAGTTCATCGCAAAGCAGCAGGCAGTGCTTGACGATCAGGTAGCGGTCCGAACACAACAGCGGGTATTCACCCAGCATCCGGGCATGGCTCCACACCAGGGGCGTAACAAATTTGTCCCAGATTTCCTGCGCCACGTTGATCTCATGATGCCGGCTGGCGCCAAGACTTTCAGCCCGGGCCCGGATTGCCGCCTTGCCCTGCTCATCAATACCCCCGGTATCGATGAAAGCCGTGTGAACTTCAAATCCCTGTTGAATCAGATCCAACACGCAGTAACTGGTGTCCAGGCCGCCTGAAAAGGCGAGTACGATTTTCTTGGTCATTGGTATTCCCCTCGGCCTTTATTGGCCATTCTTCGGTGTAAGAGCCCACTTGGGGGCGATAAATTTTAACTATCCTGGACAGAATCGGAACCTGTCGCCCGCAAGCAGGCTCTTACAATTTTTTCCCGAGTAGATTCATCATGACGGCTTTTTGCACGTGCAGGCGATTTTCCGCCTCGTCCAGAGCAACACAGTAGTCCGCATCCATCACCGCATCTGTTGCTTTTACGTTCCGGCGCAAGGGCAGGCAATGGCTGAACAGGGCATTGTCAGTTTTCGACATTTTATCCTCGTCCACCATGAAGTGCCGGTAATTCTTGCGCAGCTCCCATTCCTGATCCGGCTTGCCGTAAAAAGGTAATGCGCCCCAGCTTTTGGCATAAACGACATCCGCCCCGGCATAGGCTTCATCGATATTGTGGGTCATGTAGTACGAACCACCGGATGCGGCCGCATAACCCATAGCCGCTGATTCAAATTGAGGGTCGAGGCGATAGGCTTCTTCCGGGCACAGCAGGGTAACATCCATGCCAAATTTGCTCGCAATCAACAAAGCGGAATTAGCTACAGCGGTATTGAGCGGTCGCGGGTGCCAGGTCCAGCTCAGGACGAATTTTTTCTTGCGGACTTCACCGAACCTCTCTTTCAGGGTCAGCATCAGGGCCAGTTCCTGACAGGGGTGAACTATGGTTTCCATATTCACCACCGGAACCGATGCATGCTTTGCCAGAGACCTGATCACCGCATCATCCCGATCCGTTGACCAGTCTTTGAACAGGGGAAATGCCCGTAGCGCGATCAGGTCGCAGTAACGGGACAATACACCGGCCACCTCGGCAATGTGTTCCTCAGCGTCCCCGTCCATCACCGTACCGGTCTTGAACTCTACGCCCCATGCATCCTTGCCGGGCTGCAACACAATGGCGTGGCCACCGAGTTGGTGCATGCCCAGTTCAAAAGATGTCCGCGTGCGCAAAGACGGGTTCATAAACATCAGGGCAATGGATTTACCGCGCAGTTGCTCCTGCAGCGGCTCTTGCTTAAGGCGGGATGCAAGGTTCAACAGCTCATCCAACTGCTGCGCAGACCAGTCTGCGGTACTCAAAAAATGTCGCATCAATTTTCTCCAAACCAAAAAACCCAGCCGGTGGCTGGGTTTCTGATCATCAATTTCGTTTAATTCCTGCTTACACGGCTACCCAGCCCGGTTTCCAGTTCGAGGTCGGCGCAGTCGGCGGATGTCCTTGTTGGCAGGTCTATTCATCATGCTGTTGAATTTACGGAATAACGTAATTGATTGCAACCGTTTTTTGCACAGCAGGGGTCAGGTTCCCGAACCTGACCCCTGTTCGGAGCGCGAAGCGATGTCAGTTCAATTTAATGCCCACTACTACATAGCGTGTCAGTAGATTTACCTGCTCCGCCAGTTCGAGTGGGGTCAGAGTACTTTTTTCTTTAAGGCATTCTAAATTGGAAAGGTCTTTTTGAAAAAAGTGGTCTGACCCCGGCTCTGGAAGAATGTGTGCGGGCCTATATGTCGCCGTGAACCGCTTAGCCGGAAAGCGTGTCCCGGTTCCGCATCATCAGCCAGCGTACCAGCGCCGGCAATATCACGATAGCGCCCACCATGTTCGCCAGGAAAATGAACGACAACAGGATACCCATATCTGCCTGGAACTGCAGAGCCGAAAAGGCCCAGGTGCCAACACCGGCCGCCAGGGTGAATCCGGTAAAGATCACTGCCCGTCCCGTCAGCCTGAGCGTCCGGTAGTAAGCCTCGCGTAAGTCGAATCCTTCCTTGAGGTGAATATCCAGCCGGTTATAGATATAGATGCCGTAGTCCACGCCTATACCAACACCCAGCGCAACCACCGGCAAGGTATTGACCTTCAATCCGATTCCGTACATCGCCATAAGGGCTTCGGCCAGGGTAGAAACAACGACCAGGGGCAATACGATACAGAGCGTGCCCAGCACCGTCCGGTAGGTCACCAGGCAAAGAATAATGATGGAACCAAAAACCAGTGCCAGCATGGGCTTTTCCGCCGCTGCAATGTCTTCATTAGTTGCCGCCATCACGCCCACGTTGCCGGTAGCCAGGCGAAATGTCAGGCGCTCAGGTGTCACTTCTTCATCTTCGCTGGCCAGTTCCTCAAGAGCCTGGTGTTTCAACTTCAGGGACAGGTCACCAATATCAAGCTCTTCACGTAATTCTTTCACCCGCTGCACGATTCGGGCGATAGTTTCAGCCCGGTGATCGGTTGTAAACACCATGATGGGCATGGCGCTGCAATCTGAATTCAATAGACCGGTGTCGGTGTCAATGCTACTCAATGCCTGGCGCAAAATATAATTATTCCGGGGCAGAATCCGCCACTTGATGTTACCTTCGTTCCACCCCGCATTGACGACTTTGACCACGACCGGCAAGGTAATAACTTTCTGAACGCCCTCTACATTTTCCAGGTCCCAGGCAAAACGATCGATGTTTTCCATCACATCGTAGTTTTCCGTACAGGCATCCGGAATGGTTTCAGCAACCACCGTCAGCACATCCACCCCCAGCGAGAAACGTTGAGAGATCAATAAAGCATCCTGGTTATATCGCGCCTCCGGACGCAACTCGGGCACACCGACCTCAGAATCACCGATTTTCATGCCCTGCGCCAACCAGTAGCCGACCACGAGCAGCAGGACGGAAACGACAATCGTCCAGGCAGCCCGTCTGGGTTCAGTAAAGCCGGCCAGAAAATCCCATAACGGGGACTTTTGGGCTGCTTTCCACAGCATACGTTTGCGGTATTTTCTGGGGTTTTTTAACTGCACCCAGGATAACAATACCGGTAGCAGAAGCAGGTTGGTCAGGATAATGACGGCCACACCGATGCTGGCCGTGATTGCCAATTCCTGAATAATGCGGATATTGATGAACAGGATGGTCAGGAATCCGATCGTATCAGACACCAGGGCGATAACGCCAGGCGCCAGCAACTTCTTGATAGTTTCACGCGAACCATGCATCGGAGAGCGACGTGGAATTTCATCTATGGAGTCGACACCGCTTTTTACCCAGTCATCAGGCGTCCGGCCGCCAAATTCTTTCTCCACGATCCAGGCACTTATTTTTTGTACACCATGACTGACGCCAATAGCAAAGATCAGGAAGGGAGTCAGGATATTCATCGGATCAAGGCTGTAGCCCAGCAAACTTAGCGTACCCATTTGCCAGATGACGGCGACCAGAGAGCAGGTCAATGGCAACACGGTCAACCAGACAGACCGTGAATACACGTAGAGCAGGACAGCGGTAATCACCAGGGCGATAAGAAAGAACCACACGACCGACTGAGCACCATCGGAAATATCACCAACAATTTTGGCGAAACCAATGATATGCACCGTGAACTCGTCCCCCTCGAACTCGGTGCGAATCGCTTCCAGTTGGGCCGCCACTTCCCGGTAATCCAGCTTTTCCCCAGTCTGCGGATTTTCTTCCATCAAATTGGCCCACACCATGGCGCCGGAAAAATCCCCGGAGACCAGGCGACCCACTTCACCTGACTTGACGATATTTGAACGCACCCGCTCAAACATTTCCGGCGAGGGGGAATAGTCTGACGGAATGACGTTCCCGCCCGCAAAGCCGTCCTCGACAATTTCAACAAAACGAACATTTGGCGTAAAGATCGAGCGCACACTGGCACGATCAACACCTGGAATGAAAAAGACTTTGTCTGTTATGGTTTCAAAAGCTTTAAAGAATTCCGGCGTAAACATGTCGCCATCGCGCGCTACCAGAGCAACCAGCACCCGATTGGCCCCACCAAATTCTTTCTCATACTGCAGGAAAGTCTGCATGTACTCATGCTTGAGGGGTAACTGCTTTTTGAAACCGGTTTCGATGCGCAGTTGGGACATCGCAAACATCATGCCGATGGTAATGACCAGGAAAAGAGCCACGATGCCATAACGATTGTTGATCAGGAACGTGGCAATTTTGTGCAGGCGCGATGTCGTCGAGTCAGTCATCACCTTCTCCCTTGTTGCCTGCTTCAGGATACTTGTGCACGCCGTCTTCTCCGGCAAGCAGGAAGGCTCCATTTCCCATGGAAATCGCGGCAGAAAAATCCACTCCGCTGGAATGATGATAAATACTGAAAGGACCTCCGTCCTTCCTGATCAACACGGTTCCACTGTTGGCCGCCAGCAGAACCAGTCCATCCTGTACGGCCGCACCTGAAATACTGGATTCTGAACCGGTATCCAGTCGGGTCCAGTTTGAACCGAAATCACAACTTTCCATTACGTGGCCGCGCAGGCCATAGAACAAAACACATTCACCACCCGTCTTCAGCGCACCCCACATAGAACCCTGGTAAGGCAAGTCGAGGGGTTCCCATGTTTCTCCGTCATCGTAGCTGCGGTAGGAATAACCGGCTTCGCCCGCAATCAACCATTTTCCCATGCCGAAATACACCAGAGAGTTAAGATGAAAATCATTCTCCACATCGACCGTGGCATCCACCCAGGACTGGCCGCCATCATGGGTTCGCAGATAGAGGCCATAAGAACCAACAGCCATACCATTGCTCTCATCTGTGAAGTAGATATCCATGATTGCCTGTTGGCGATCCGGGTCAAAAAACTGCCGCGTCCAGGTGTCGCCGCCGTCCCCGCTGGTGATGATTACAGCATCGTGTCCGCCGGCCCACAGCCGGTCTCCAATACTCACCACTGAGGTCAGCGTTGAACGGGTGGGCACGACCTCTGCCTGTTCCCAGTTTTCACCGTCCATCGAACGAATAACATGTCCACGTTCACCAACTGCCACCAGGGTGTCTCCGGTGCGGGTGATATCGAGCAGCATGGATTTCGTGGCCAGTGGCATATGTTCCGCATACTCGACATCAATGCCCTGATCTGCGTTGACGGTCAGGGTCATCAGCCCTTCGATGAGGACAACAGACAAAACAGCGAGAAATTGAAGGAATCTGATCATCTCAAGTTTTTTCCGGCCAAAAGAAAAGGCCAGCAAATGCTGGCCTTTTCAATACGATTAACGGCGGCCGCGAGTGCGAAGCGCCTGGGGTGTGAACTGGCTGGCCTGCATTTCAACGTTGAAGGTATTGACCGCGGTATTGTTGTCGAAACCCTGCGCCACGTATCGACCGGACTGAAGATCATAGTGGGCTTCGATAGTGGTCCAGAATGTCGGCACATCGTAATAGTTGATCGCATGCCCTTCCGATACTCGCCACAATTGCAGGCGACCATCATAATGGTCAATCAGCACGATCTGGTAGCTGTCTTCATCCAGATAGTATGTACGCCGGGCATTGATGTGGCGCATTCCCTTCTTCAGGGTGGCTTCCACCACCCAGACCCGATGCAATTCGTACCGCATCAATTCGGGATTCAGATGGCCCGGGCGAATGAAATCATCATAGCTAACCCCTTTTGCGTGTGCAGCGTAGGAATTATAGGGCACGTACATTTCCTTTTTTCCGACCACTGCCCAGTCGAAGCGGTCCATGGCGCCGTTGAACATATCCGTCATGTCATTGGTGCGCAGACCATCAGAAGCCGTTCCGGGGTTGTCATAGGCCACATTGGGCGCACGACGCACCCGGCGCTGGCCGGGATTGTATACCCAGGCCTGACGAGGCAGTTCTATCTGGTTCAGTGTCTCGTGTACCAGCAGGATATTGCCGGCGAGCCTGGCTGGAGATTCCACTTCCTGGAAAAAATAAAGCAGGATGTTGTTAATGTCAGCGATGGTCACGCCGGGCCGGTAATACAAACCCAACAGTTCTTCCCGGATTACCGTAACCGAGAACTTGCCTGAAGCAGTGGGAGCGATCTGGGTATTGTAGCGAACGCCACCAATACCCTTGTATTTGAGCTTGTGGTTCCACATCAACTCATAAGCATTCTCCGGGAATGGAAACGGGAAACCTTCCGCAGCGTCCAGCACACCTTCACCATTTTCCGCCAGACGTGCAGTGCCGCCATTCTTCGCCGTCATTTCATAGATACGCTCCGGGAATGACGCACTTCGCCGGGTCGGATACACATCCATGAAATAGGTATCAGGATACTTTGCGAAAAGGGCTTTTTGACCGACACTCAACTTATCCCCGTACTGTTCAAAGTTTGAACCGGTAATGCGGAACAGGGGTTTGTCATCTGGGAACGGATTGGGGTGGTGGTCACCGGGGCTGTAGCCTGCCGGTGGCTTTGTGATACCACCAGTCCATTCCGGGATTGTGCCCTCAGCGTTACCGGCCCGCTCGGACCCCATGGGAGTCAAGTCCTCGCTTAAGCGATGAATCTGGTCGGGCTTGGCGCCGGCTATTACCTGTCCCGCCCCCAAAGAGAGACCAACACAGACTGAAAGCGTAAATTTTGTCAAAGTTCGCATGAATTCCTCCGGCGATCAGAATGAGTAACGGACACTGGCGGTATAGAAATCCCGGTCCTGAAGCAGGTTGTAGCGCCCGCCGCCCATGTAATTGGTGTAGGCAAGATCAAACACCCATTTTTGCAGGTAATTGAAGTCCACACCCAGCGTAAGCGTCTTGCGCCCATCGATGAATGACCCACCCGGGCCAGGAGTTGTCCCACTGACATCATGTGCCCAGCCCAAACGAGGCGTAATAGTCACGGCACCAATTGCATTGTTGTACACAAACCGTGTGATCAATCGGTATCCCCAACTGAAGTCGTCTGCAAACCCAGCCACCTCGGTCTGGGGATTGCGGAAATCACCAGTCAGGTAATCCGGCCCTCCACCCGTATCGGTACCGGGACCGTTGAATCTCAAATAATTCCAGTTCGGCAAGTCGGATACGTAATTAAAGCCAGCCTCTGCGGCGAACACGATCTGGTCCGCTTTGAACGGATTGGTCGGACCAAACAAGCGGGTGGTTGTTGCCTGTGCCTGCCAGGATTTGTGTTCCTCCCAGCCACGGATCTCTTCCCCCGGGGCAAATTCGCCCAACTGGCTCTTGAAACGGAGCACCGGCGCCGGGATCAAGGGATTTAATGGGGTCAAGCCGGCAAACAGTATTTCTACATCATCAATCTGCAGCGGTGCGTTCGGCCGGTAAGTAACTTCGCCTGCCAGCGACCAGAAACCGACATTACTGTTGAAGCTGAAACCATAGAGCTTGATATTTTCAGGATATTCCGTCCAGTAACGTCCGCTGCTGAGCGCGGTTGAGGTAATGGCCGCGCCGCTGATCAGCGGAAGGCGGCTGTGATAGTTCAGAAAATAAAATCCAAATTCCGTGGTGTTCAATATATCAGTCATCCAGTGCAGGTTTATGCCCCACTGGCCGCTGTTACCGGGGAACCTGCTGTCGGTACGCGGGAATGAAGCAGCGCAACCGGCGCCCACCAGTGGCAGCGGAAGTGGCGAATCTGAAGCGCTCAGATTACCTTCTGCGCAAACCGTGCCATACAGGTCAGGATTAATCACCGGTTGAGGCACGCCACCGAAACCAAGCATGACATAGGACCCACCGGGGGTCGCAATATCATTGGTAGAGAAAAATGAGCCGGCAGGGTCGGGGACGATCCTGCGGTATTCAAACATGTACAGTGCTTCTAAGGAAACGGTATCCGAAAGGTCCATCGATCCCCAAATCATGTTGCTGCCTTCAAACGCATCTTTCAACTCGGCGCCGGCGGAACGGAGCCTGGAAACATCCACCCGGTTAATCACATTCATGCCACCCTGAATAAAGGTGGATTCACCCCAGCTCACTACCTGGCGCCCCAGGCGCCAGGTCAGGTACCGGCTGCCAAGATCGTGATTTCCCCAGACGTATAAATCCAGTACGCGGATGTCCTTGCCGACCCGTTCTTCTGCTTTTTTCGACAGGAAATCCTGACCAACATTTTCAAAATCATAGAAACCCATGATACGTGCGAAACTACCGTAATTTCGATAGCGCAGATCGAGCTCAGAGGTGAACTTGAGGGTATGGGAAACCAGGTCACCAGCATCGGGATAGTTCAGATTGCCATCGTCGTTGTTGACAGACCAGCGGCCTGCTGCGGCCCGTTGCCCGGCGTTATCGAGCAGAAAAGTGGTTGGGTTGATAGCCCCTTTTCCGATGTTTTCCTGATCCAGATCACTGGCACGCCAGGCAGCGCCGTAACTGATCGTGGTGTCCAGGTTTCCATACAACTCGCCGCTGGAAAACTCGAAGGCCTGGGTCGATGTACTTACCGCAGCTAAAAATGCGAAACCCAGGGTTGTTGAAAGTGCGCATTTTCCAGTCAAGGATTTTTTCATGATGTCACCTTCATTCAAACATGTGCCGGTTGCTATTTGATTTACATTACCGATCGGGGGAGTTTTTTCATTTCGATTTTTTTTCATGATGTTCACCCCTTACTCCTGTCCGGCTTCTGATGCCGGTGCAGCAACCGGTACCATGGTCGATTCATCCTCCACCACCACGGTGCTTCCCCGCGTCGCCAGGAAAGAAGCCATTTGCTTCTGCATCTCGGCGGTCGCCGCCGGTGAGGTGGCCGGGCTGAGCAAAGAACCGTGGCTGGCGGGTGGTACAAACCTGCCCCCCCGACTCAAGCCTGCGGGATCGGATTGTGTGCTTGAGTATGCCTGCAACCCCATGGCCCTGATCATGGGCTCTGTGCCGGACAGCGGGGCTGTGGGCACGTAGTTGGGTGTCACCAGGTCGCCAATCACTTCCTGCAGAATAATGTTGTTATATGCAACCGCTTCCGCAGACCAGTTGATCGGGTCTGATGAGTCAATCACGGTCTGCAACACGGTAAAGAACAGTTCGTAATCTGCCGTACCAGGCTCCAATCCCGCTGCTGCAGCCAGTCCTGCACGGATCGATGGCCCGAAAGTCGGTGATGCTTCCAACCCCCTGGCAATTCCGCCCATCGGGACAGAAAGAAAGGCATTGCTGACCGTCGGCTCGACTGCAACGAAAGGCGTGCCCTGGATGGAGCCCATCGACAGGGATACGTACTGGATGGTTGAGCCATCAAGATCGGGCAGGGTATCGCCGTTGTAGCTGATGGTCGGGATGGTCACGGCCAGCACGGACAAATCTGCCTGACCCTGGCGGGAATTATCCCGACTGGTCAACATGCTGCCGAGATTGATTGTGTGTGTACCCGACGGATCAGTAATACCGTCCGGGCCCGGTGCACCCGTTGCATTATCGATGTAATCAACATCGAAGGTGCGCTCGTTTGCAACATCCTTGAAGGGTGTATTGCCGATATAAAGCGGCGCCAGTGCCGGGTTCAGTTCCGGCACAATTCCATGCAAGGGGAAGTCGATTGCCACGACCGCATAACCGGCTGCTGCTGCGGAATCTGCGATGGCCAGCATATGGGCGCGGCTGCCACCGAGGCCATGACCAAAGATCACGACCGGCCAGCCGGCTGCCGGCCGCGTATGACCGCTCGCCTCGTTCGGCACGGTCATCAATAACGGCACAGTCTGCATGTCGGTAACCACCGGGAAGGGATTGGCTACCGTGACATTGGTGGATGTCGGATCAAGGCCCAGCGCATCAAACGGCGGTACATATGCGCCTGGCGCCGCGGTCCAGAAATCGGTCAGGGGCGCAATCGGATTCTCGGCACTGGGAACGCCCAGATAGTACGGCAGGGTAATAATGCCCGCATATAAATCAGCCAGACCAAAACCGCCGACTGCCGCCGTATTCAAACCAGTCGGACCCACGGTGGTGGGAGCGGGCCTGGCGATGCTGCGCAGGCTTTTCAGAACCGGAGTGATCGCCTGGGTCTGTGCCGTCCAGCTAAGAATAATGTCTTCTTTGGGTATCCCGATGCTGGCCGCTGCTGCTTCCTGAGTTAAAGTGATCTGGCGCAGGCCTTCCAGGGTCTGTGCTGTCTCATCTGGAACCAGCGAATAGGTGCTTTTGCCGTTTTCGTCTACCCAGGACGTTTGTCTTTGCGACAGGTAATAGGTGGTATCCGGTGTCGCGTCATTACCGGCCGTATCATTGATGTCATTGGTTAGCACGACCATGTAGGTCGTCATTTCCTTGAGCGGTGCAATGGGCACAATGGCCAGTACATTTCCGTTTATCACCGTGGTCACAAATTCAACGC
This sequence comes from Gammaproteobacteria bacterium, assembly GCA_024279945.1. Taxonomy (GTDB): domain Bacteria; phylum Pseudomonadota; class Gammaproteobacteria; order Xanthomonadales; family SZUA-36; genus JAJRRA01. The sequence continues at coordinate 182,012 of JAJRRA010000072.1, read as the reverse complement.
CCGGTGTCAATTCCCGAACAATGCCACTGACTGCCACAATGGTGCCGAATATGGTGCTGACTTCAAACATACGCACCGACTGGCCCGGAACGACTGATTCCGGATCCAACGCATAGGGTACGGAAGAAAATGTGGTCACCCATCTTTCAGTCGTGCTGAAACCATCGATTGCACTCAGCGCCACCAATGGGTCGCTGAAGTCGCTGGGATCATCAACCGGCGGGTTCAGGGTAAAGTCTGTGGTGCCGAGGAACAGGACATTCCACGGCAACGGAAATACTTTATTCGATGGGTCAAAATCGGCGGTCAGAACACCCGTGACAATACTGCCGTCCTTGTTTCTTGTGGGCTCGGTGGGTGCGGCCAGTACATTGCTTACGAAAAAAATAGTGAGGAGGAGCAGGATCAGACGCTTAATCATTCATTAGGTCCCCGTGAAAGTGCAGAGCTGATTCATCGCCACCCGGTTACTCCGGTGGGCATAATAACCGTATAATTTCAGGACTGAAGAAACTTTTCAAGCAGACCCTTCATGCGCTGATTGGAAAGTCAATCAAGGCTATATATTTACGATTATCCCCCAATCATACGACACCGTACGCAAAAAAGCACAATCTCGAGCGTATTGGATTACTCCCGTTCGACCCTGATCAAAGGCTCACAGGCCGTGAGGACACAACAAATACACTGTTCATCTATAAGGAGAGCACCGTTTTGTATCTGCCAGTGAACCGCTACTGAACGGATCGTTTACGCGGCAGGTACAAGTCTGTGACAGTGCCTTCGAAGACTTCTGCCGCCATGGCAATACTCTCTGAAAGGGTCGGATGAGGATGTATGGTCAGGCTGATGTCTCCGGCTTCGCACCCCATTTCAATTGCCAGGGCGCATTCTGAGATCAACTCACCCGCGTTCGGGCCAGTAATTCCAGCACCGAGAATCAGGCCGTTGGATTGATCGAAGATCAACTTGGTAAATCCCTCATTGCGATCCATGCCAAGCGCACGACCGCTGGCAGCCCAGGGAAATTTGCCGACACCGTATTCCAAAGCCTTTTCCTTCGCTTCAACCTCCGTTACACCGACCCATGCCACCTCCGGATCCGTATAGGCCACCGAGGGAATGACGCGGGCATCGAAAGCGCTTTTCATCCCGGCACAGACTTCCGCAGCAATCTTGCCCTGATGAGCAGCCTTGTGGGCCAGCATTGGCTGACCAACCACATCACCGATGGCGAAAATATGAGGCACATTGGTGCGCATCTGGTGGTCAACCGGAATAAACCCCCTGCTGGTCACTTTGACGCTGGCTGTATTTGCCTTGATTGTCCCGCCATTGGGTACGCGACTAACAGCAACCAGTATGCGATCGAAATTTTCGACTCCTGAATGCTTGCCTTCAAAATGCGCCACCAGATAATCATCAGCAACATCCACCCGGGTGACTTTGGTTTCCAGGTGAATGGCCTTGTAACGTTTGCTGATTCTTCTTTGCAAGGGTTTTACCAGGTCCGGATCTGCACCGGGTATCAACTGTGTCATCAACTCGACAACGGTAATCTGACTTCCCAGTGCCTGGTACACGGAGGCCATTTCAAGACCAATGATTCCTCCGCCAATCACCAACAGTTGCTTGGGAATTTCCTCCAGTTCCAGAGCGCTGGTGGCATCCATAAGACGGGGATCGCCCCACGGCAAACCGGATAATTCAAGCGATCGGGATCCCACTGCGATGATCGCCTGCGCAAAGCGAAGTTCCCTGCTACCGTCGCTGCCTTCGACAGAAATTCCGTGCGGGCCGGTGAAGGCAGCCATCCCCTGGATGGTCTCAACTTTGCGCTTCTTTGCCATACCGGCGAGCCCGCCAGTCAGTTTACCTACAATTCCGTCCTTGTAGGCACGCAGCTTGTCCAGGTCGATGCTGGGCTCGCCAAAATTCACACCATGCGCTTCCATCGCCGCCGCTTCATCAATTACCCTGCCGGCATGCAGAAGTGCTTTTGAGGGAATGCAGCCCACATTCAGGCAGACTCCCCCCAGTGCCGGGTAACGTTCAAGCAACGCAACCCGCAAACCCAGGTCAGCGGCTCGAAACGCAGCGGTATAGCCCCCCGGACCGGCGCCAAGCACCACGACATCGTAGTCAAATTCTTCACCAACGCTGGTTTTGATATTGTCATTCATGGTGATTTTGCCCTGCTTGTACTGCCGCTTGCGATAATGAGTTTCTCACCTGCCCCGCTCAAAGCGTCAACCTTCTCAGGTCTTCCAGACGACTGGCAAGATAGCGGCAAAAATAGGCAGCTTCCGCACCGTCAATGACCCGATGGTCATAGGAAAGCGACAAGGGCAACATCAGCCTCGGCTTAAACTCACTGCCATCCCACACCGGCATCATCCGGGTCCGGGAAACGCCGAGAATGGCGACTTCTGGGGCGTTGATGATCGGAGTAAAAGCGGTTCCACCGATGCCGCCGAGGCTGGAAATGGAAAAACAGCCCCCCTGGATGTCCTGCGGTTTGAGTTTATTCTCCCTGGCCCGCCCACTGACTTCCGCCATCTCTGCCGCCAGTTCCATGATGCCCTTGCGTTCACAATCCCGGATCACCGGAACAATCAGGCCGGCAGGTGTATTCACTGCAATGCCGATATTGAAATATTTTTTGAGGACCAGGGTTTCCCCATCGCGGTCGAGAGATGCATTGAACTGAGGGAATTTTTTCAGTGCGGCAACCGTAGCCTTGATCAGAAAAACCAGCGGGGTCAGTTTGAACCCCAGGGCAATGGCTTCCTCGGCATTGGCCTTGCGAAAGGCTTCCATATCCGTGACGTCCGCCTCATCATGCTGGGTGACATGGGGAATGCTCACCCAGTTCCGGTGCAGGTGTCCGGCAGAAAGCTTCTTGATGCGCGACAAGGCCGTTCGTTCAAACTCACCATAGCGGCTGTAATCAACTTCCGGAAGTTCGGGGAAATCAAAACCAAACCCTCCGGAACCCGATCCTGCACTGCCACTCATCACTGCTTTTACGAAGGCCGAAACATCCTCCCGGACGATGCGCCCCCGCTTGCCACTTCCCGTCACTTGACACAGATCAACACCAAGTTCGCGGGCAACACGGCGAATAGCCGGGCTGGCATAAGGTACGCTGGTCGAAGCTGCACCCGGAGCATTAATGACCGCTTGCACGGGAGTTGCTGCCTTTGCTGCAGCAAGTGGTGATTTTGATTCCGGCTCACTGGCTGCCACCACTGCGGCTGGCGGTTCATCCTGATCTGCTTGCCTATCCGTTTGACCGGTCTGTTTTGCTTCTTCGGTCACTTCCAGCACTGCTACAATATCCCCCTCGGATACAGTGTCATCAAGCTTGACCGTTATTTCACGGATCACACCGGCGGCCGGAGAGGGAATTTCCATGGTGGCCTTGTCACTTTCCAGGGTAAGCAGTGAGTCATCCACGTTGACGGGGTCACCTACGGATACAAGGATCTCGATCACTGGAATATCCGAGAAATCACCGATATCGGGCACCCTGATTTCAATCGTATTGCTCACATTCAACTCCGTTTTTGCTCACCCGTATGGCAAGCCGATTACAGGTCTACCGAATTTAACTTGTCGGGATCAATACCCAGTTTCGAGCGAGCAGACAACAGGTCACTCTGGCTGAGCAGCCCCTGACGAAACAGCGCATAGAGAGCCGCATAAGCGATACTGCGACGATCCACTTCAAAGAAATGACGCAGCTTTTCGCGTGTGTCCGAACGGCCAAAGCCATCGGTGCCCAGTACGATGTAATCTTCCTGCGGCAAAAAGCCACGTATCTGATCCGCAAACGCCCGGACATAATCTGAGGCGGCAACTACCGGACCCTTTTGGTCACTCAGACATGCCGTTACCCAGGGCATTTTTGCTTCTTTTTCCGGATTCAGCCGGTTCCAGCGAGTGCAGTCCACTCCATCGCGACGCAGTTGTGTGAAGCTGGTCGCACTCCAGATATCCGAAACAACGCCGAAATCCTGCTCAAGAATGTTGGCAGCCGCGATCACTTCCCGCAAAATCGTACCCGAGCCGATCAACTGTACCTTGCGGCCACCCTCCGGCCCCTGCCTGAAAAGATAGAGTCCATTGCGGATACCTTCTTCCGCTCCCTCGGGCATTTCCGGGTGAGTGTAGTTCTCGTTCATTACCGTGATGTAGTAGTAGATATCCTCCTGTTCCTGGTACATCCGCCGCAGGCCATCCTGAATGATTACGGCTAATTCATAACCGAACGTCGGGTCGTATGCAACACAGTTGGGCACCATCCCTGCGATCATGTGACTGTTGCCGTCTTCATGTTGCAGGCCTTCACCATTCAGCGTGGTGCGCCCAGCGGTCCCCCCGATCAGGAAACCCCTGGCCCGCATATCGCCGGCAGCCCAGGCCAGATCACCAATGCGCTGGAAGCCGAACATGGAATAGAAGATGAAAAAGGGGATCATGGCGACACCGCTGCTGGAGTAACTGGTAGCCGCGGCAATCCATGAAGACATAGCGCCGGCTTCGGTAATCCCTTCCTGCAGTATCTGCCCCTCCCTGTCCTCTTTGTAGAACATCAACTGGTCCGAATCCACCGGGGTATAAAGCTGTCCCACTGATGAATAAATGCCCAATTGGCGAAACATGCCTTCCATACCAAAAGTCCGCGCCTCATCCGCAACGATGGGCACGATGCGTTTCGCTATCTTTTTATCCCGCAACAGGATGGTAAGTATGCGGACAAAAGACATCGTGGTACTGATTTCCCGATCACCGCTGGCTTTCAGCAAGGGTTCAAAGACCTCGATACCGGGAATTTCCAGCGATGCCGGGGCGGGGCGGCGCTGAGGGATCGGACCACCGAGTTTCTCGCGGTGCTCCAGCATATACTTGACTTCCTCACTGTCCGAGCCGGGATGATAGTAAGGCACGTCTTCCAGTTCTTCATCTGCAATCGGCAAACCAAAGCGGTCCCGAAACTTACGAATTGAATCGACATCCATTTTTTTCTGTTGATGGGTTATGTTCTGGGCCTCACCAGCTTCCCCCATGCCGTAACCCTTCACTGTCTTGGCAAGAATCACAGTGGGATGCCCCTGGTGGTTGACTGCTACGTGGTAGGCCGCATACATTTTGTGTGGATCATGACCACCCCGGTTCAGGCGCCAGATGTCCCGGTCGGTCATTCTGGCCACCATTTCCAGCAATTCGGGATATTTGCCGAAAAAATGCTCACGCGTATACGCTCCGCCCTTGGCTTTATAGTTTTGATATTCCCCGTACACGGCCTCTTCCATACGCTGGCGCAACAGCCCATCCTTGTCCTTGGCGAATAGCTTGTCCCAGTAGGATCCCCAAATCACTTTGAGCACATTCCAGCCGGCACCTCGAAACACGCCTTCCAGTTCCTGGATAATCTTGCCGTTGCCGCGAACCGGGCCGTCGAGGCGCTGGAGGTTGCAGTTGACAACGAAAATCAGGTTATCCAGCTTCTCCCTGCCAGCCAGAGAGATGGCTCCCAGTGATTCCGGCTCATCGCTCTCTCCATCCCCCATGAAGCACCAGACTTTGCGACGGGAGGTATCGGCAATGCCCCGGTCATGTAAATACTTCAGGAACCTTGCCTGGTAAATAGCTGTTATGGGGCCGAGCCCCATGGAAACGGTTGGAAACTGCCAGTAATCGGGCATCAGCCAGGGATGCGGGTATGAACTCAGGCCGCCACCCCCGGTTTCCTGGCGAAAGCCATCCATCTGTTCCTCTGATATGCGCCCCTCAAGATAGGATCGTGCATAAATACCCGGTGATGAATGACCCTGGATATACACCAGGTCTCCCCCGCCCGGATGATCCGCCCCATGGAAAAAGTAGTTGAAACCGATGTCGTAAAGAGTTGCCGCTGACGCAAAACTGGCGATATGACCACCCAGTTCGCCACCCCGCTTGCTGGCCCGCACGACCATGGCCATCGCATTCCAGCGGATGATCGAGCGAATGCGGTATTCCAGTTCCGTGTTCCCGGGGTGAGGTTCGCCCTGCTGTGCCGGGATCGTGTTGACGTATGCAGTGGTTGCATCGTAGGGCAAGTAACCACCGGAACGGCGCGTGTAGTCAACCAGTTTTTCCAGCAGGAAGTGCGCTCTGACAGGACCTTCCCGTTCGATGACCGCACGCAGCGAATCAATCCACTCCTCTGTTTCCTGTGGATCTGTATCATGATGAACCTTGTCATCTGTCCGGGTCATGCAGAGCCTCCTGTGGGTGTCACCTTGTCGTCACGCCGGCTCTTGTGAATCTGAGCATCCACCACGGCGATGGCTGTCATGTTCATGATTCGTCGCTCCGATGCAGATGGCGTCATCACATGTACCGGCATCCTGGCACCAAGCAGAATCGGGCCGACCGTGACGGAATTACTGACCGCCCGCGCCAGTCCAAAAGCAATGTGAGCCGCATCAAGGTTGGGCGCAACCAGGAGGTTAGCCGGACCGTGGAGTTGGGAATTAGGAAATGACTGGTTTCTGTATTCTTCATTCAGTGCCATATCGGCAGTCATCTCACCCTCAATTTCCAGTTCGGGCGCCTTCTCCCTCAATATCTCCAGTGCTTTTTTCATCTTGAGTGCCGACTTGTCCTCATAACTGCCAAAAGAAGAATGCGACAACAGCGCTATACGTGGCCGTATACCGAAGATTTTAATTTTCTCGGCAGCCATCATGGTAATTTCAGCAATTTCCTCGGCGCTTGGATTCGAATTGACGTTCGTGTCGCATACAAAAAAGTCCCCTTCTGATGTATTGAGGACACCCATGGTCGCTATAACATCTGCCCCATCCTGTCTGCCGATTATATCCATCACATAGCGCAATTTCTTGCGGAAACGACCCACGATACCGGTAATCAATGCATCGGCCTCACCACGGCGAACCATCAAAGCGGCAATGACACTCGTTCGTGTTCTAACAATAAATTTAGCTGTATCGGGGGAAACCCCGTGGCGTTCCATAATGGAATGATAGCTTGTCCAGTAGTCCCAGTAGCGCGGGTCGGACTCCGGATTGACCAGTTCAAAATCCTTGCCCTCTTCGATACGCAGGCCAAAGTCTTTAATGCGCTGTTCAATGACCTTCGGGCGGCCAACCAGGATAGGCCTGGCCAGGCCGTTGTCTACAATAGACTGTATCGCCCGTAACACCACCGGCTCCTCCCCTTCTGCATAAACCACCCGCATCGGATTACGCTTTGCCGCATCGAACACCGGTTTCATCAACAGGCTGGTGCGAAAAACAAAAGCATCCAGGGATGCTCGGTAGGCAGCCATGCTTTCAATGGGTCGGGTAGCAACACCGCTGTCCATCGCAGCCTGCGCAACGGCAGGGGCCACCTGAACCAGCAAACGCGGATCGAATGGCTTTGGGATAATATAGTCCGGCCCGAAGGACAATGATTCATCCTCGTGGGCAATTGGGCCAAGTTGCTGTACTTCCTTGCGGGTAAGTTCAGCCAGGGCGCGCACACAAGCCAGCTTCATTTCGTCATTGATGGTACGGGCGCCAACGTCCAGCGCACCCCTGAAAATATAGGGAAAACAAAGGACATTGTTAACCTGGTTGGGGTAATCGGAACGCCCGGTGCAGAGGATGGAATCGGGACGTACCGCTTTCGCATCTTCCGGCAGGATTTCCGGGTCGGGGTTGGCCAGGGCAAGGATGATCGGCTGGTCGGCCATGGTTGCCACCATCTCCTTACTGAGTATTCCCATTACCGACACACCGAGAAACAGATCCGCCCCATTCACAGCCTCCGCAAGCGTCCGCATGTCTGTTTCCCGGGCGTAGGCAGCCTTGGTCGGCTCCATGTTTTCATCACGGCCCGGATAAATCACGCCCCGGCTGTCCGTCACCGTAATATTTTCCTTTTTCATCCCCAGTTGCACGAGCAGGTCCAGACAGGCAATACCGGCAGCACCAGCACCAGATGCCGCGAGGGTTACTTCCCCGATGTTCTTGCCGACAATATGCAGCGCATTGAGCACGGCCGCCGCAGTAATGATGGCCGTGCCATGCTGGTCGTCATGAAACACAGGGATATTGAGGCGTTCCTTGAGCGCCGCTTCGATTCTGAATGCGCCCGGGGCCTTGATATCCTCCAGATTTATGCCGCCAAAAGTAGGTTCCAGCGAGGCGATGATCTCGATCAATTTCTCCGGATCCTGTTCGTTGATTTCGATATCGAAAACATCAATATTCGCAAATTTCTTGAACAGCACCGCTTTGCCTTCCATGACGGGTTTGGCGGCCAGGGGACCGATATCACCAAGCCCCAGTACTGCCGTTCCGTCACTGATCACAGCCACCAGGTTGCCCCGGGCGGTCACTTCACTGACCGTGGCCGGATCTTCGTGAATCAACTCACAGGCGGCCGCAACACCCGGTGAATAAGCCAGTGACAGATCCAGTTGTGTGGTCAGTACCTTGGTCGGAGTGATCTTGATCTTGCCGGGCTGCGGATGGCGGTGATAATACAGTGCGGCTTCTTTAAAGCTGTTGCTCATGATTTTGACCTGTGGGATATTACCCGATAGTTACTACTCAATTCCGTTCAGGAAATTCAGCGGGAGTTGACGTCAAGAAAATATGTTGAACATCGTGAAAAAAAAGACATGCCGCCCATTTTATACTCCTTGGCCGGCCGACTGTTAACTGCTGGACTGGTAGAGATCAAGTTCCGTCTGGTGATCGTAGCCGCCTTCCTGATCAACCCGGACCAGCCTGAGGGTGTTGGTGCCGCCCCGGTCACCCATCCGGTCACCCATAGTCAGGATAACCCGGTCTCCGGCGGCGAGAACACCCAGTTGCCACAATACCTGCAAGGCATCCCCGACAACTTTATCGATATCGCCCCCTTTTGGCTGATATTTTGTGGGGTAGACATTGCGGAACAAAGCCATCCTGCGCCGGCTTTTTTCATTGGGGGAAAGGGCATAGATCGGTACTGATGACTGCACCCGAGACAGCCACTGGGCTGTTGAACCGGACTCGGTCAGCGCGATAATTGCCTGAATGGGCACATTGGTTGCCATGAACATGGCGGCCATTGCAATTGCCTGGTCAATACGCTGGAACCGAACGTTCAACTGGGTGATATCCCCCTCTCGGTCAGAATGACGCTCCGCCCCCAAACAGATACGATTCATCGCCTCGATCACCTTGACCGGATGCCTGCCCACTGCAGTTTCAGCGGACAGCATTACCGCGTCGGTACCGTCAATAACTGCGTTAGCTACATCGAGCACCTCGGCCCGAGTGGGAATGGGATTTTCGATCATGGACTGCATCATCTGGGTTGCAGTGGCCACGACCCGGTTATGTTTCAGGGCAGTCCGGATAATCTGCTTCTGCAGGCCGGGCAACTCCTCATCTCCGATCTCCACCCCCAAATCCCCTCGTGCGACCAGGACGGCATCGGATGCATCACAAATCTCTTCCAGATTATGAATCGCCTCCATGCGCTCAATTTTGGCGATCAATGAGGCCTGGCTGCCTGCGGCACGCAACAGTCTGCGTGCCCGGTTCATGTCTTCAGCGTTGCTGACAAATGAGACTGCCAGGTAATCCACACCCATTTCTGCTGCCGCATTGATGTGCGGCAAATCATGTTCTGCGATCCCGGAAAGAGAGAGGCCGCCTCCCTGCAGGTTCAGCCCTTTACGATCCGTGAGTATGCCGCCGTTTTCCACCTTGCATACAATCCGGCCTGCGCCAACGGTTTGGACACGCATGGAAATCATGCCATCGTCCAGCAACAGTAAATCTCCGGCTTTGACGTCATCAACCAGGCCCGGATAACTGACGCCAACGCGGTTTTTGTCACCCGGCGTTACAGCGTCTTCAGCATCCAGCACAAATTGGTCACCGGATGACAGCGTGACACGACCATTCTCAAAATGCTCAACACGTATTTTTGGACCCTGGAGATCGGCAAGCAGTGCGACTTCGCGGCCAAGGCGGGATGATACTTCACGCACCATGCGTGCACGGACTGCCTGTTCCTCGACTGATCCATGCGACATATTGAGGCGGAATACGTCCGCTCCCGCCCGAATGATGCCTTCCAGCACTTTCCGGTCATCGGTCGCGGGTCCCAGGGTGGCTATAATCTTAGTACGGCGCAAGTGATGGCCTTTTGCAATCCTGGTTTACTGTCCTGCCGTGTGCGAGTATTTCTTGAAAATTTCTTGCACGGCCGTATAAATAGCGTTACGCAACTGTTTTGCCACTTTGTCGTTGGCATCAAGGACAGCTACACCCTGCCAAACGACTTTATGCTGTTTGGCATCTATCAGATCAATAAACACTGAGACTTCAGTGACTTTGGTGGCTCGTTGGCTGACTGAAACACCCAGGCCGAGACTGGAACCATAAAAAGCACCACCCGGACGGTTATAGTAAGCGCCGCTCATATAGGGTGCCGTATAAGATCTCATCCTGACCTGATCATCCGTCCGGATCGTCACATTGACCATCAGATCGGGAGAATCTGCCTTCCGATATTTTCGCTGGCCCATCTCACGAGTGATCGCAGCCCGGAAATGTTCACCGAAAACCGGTGAGTTGTAACCCCCTTCTATGCCCATGGGGTCGAAAAAATCATAAGTCTGATACTGGCTGAAATCTGCTGCCGGATCGATGTCACTGCGAACCTGCAGGCCCGAAGAACAGGCTGACAGCAGAATCGTCAGAAAAATGCCTGCACCACGCAAAAAATAATGACGCCGGCGAACTAAACAGCCCTGGTGTTCATGTGTCACTTACCGGCCTCTGGAGCCGCAACCGGGAACTTGCTAAAGATTTTGTCGACAGTGTCATAAACGGTTTGACGAATATTTTCCTGTAACTTGTCGGTCAAGGTAAACGTAGCAACACCCTGCCATACAACTTTGTGTTGCTCAGAGTCCACCAGATCAATATAGACCTTGGCCTCTGTGTACTGATGCACGGTGGTGCGGGTGCCACCACCGTAACCATATCCCATAGGGCTACCGTAAAAACCATAGCCACCCCATCCATAATAACCGCCGTAAAGGTATGGATCCTGGTAAGTATTTACCCGCACTTTATCTTCAGATCCGATGCTGACGTTGATCTGAAGCTGTGGTGAATCGGACTGGGTAAAATTCCGTGAATCCATCTGGGCAGAAATGGCATCACGAAAATGTCGGCCGAGAAGACCAGAGTAATTGTCGCCTTCTACGCCCAACTGGCTAAAAAACTCATAGGTCTGATAATCACGGAGATTGACCGTTGGATCGACATCGCTGCGAACCTTGACCGTGGGTGCACAAGCCGCAAGAAAAACAGTCAGGGTCGCACCAACAAGAAAAGTCTGTATCAGCTTTCTGTTCAAGCCTCGTTTCATAGTTTACTCCAGGAGAAATTTTGTGGACTACAAACAGACCGGCAACAGCACCGGGTTACCCGTCTACCGGACCCTATAGTAACAGGCCAAAATGATCTAATCACCCGCAACTTCCTGTAAAGCAACAACCGCCGGCAACGGCTTTCCTTCCACAAATTCAAGAAATGCGCCACCGCCGGTGGAAATGTAACTTAGTCCCTCTTTCACTCCAAACTGGTCAATCGCGGCAAGGGTGTCTCCACCCCCGGCAATACTGAAGGCAGAAGAGCGTTCGATAGCCTCGGCAATCGCCCGGGTCCCTGCAGCAAAATGCGGGAACTCGAACACACCGACCGGGCCATTCCATATCACCGTTCCGGATCCGGCAATGACCTCAGAATAATCAACTGCCGTCAACGGTCCAATGTCAAGAATCATTTCGTCTGCGGCTACCTCGTCCACACTTCGCACCTGGGGCTTTGCATCAGGTGAAAAAGATTTGGCAACAAGCACATCTTGCGGAATGGGAATCGAACCGCCTTGTGCATGAGCTTTTTGAATCAGGCCTTGCGCGTTGTGGATCAGGTCAGGCTCATACAATGACTGACCAACGTCATAACCGGAGGCCGCAATGAACGTATTGGCAATACCTCCGCCCACGATCAACTCGTCAACCCGATCCAGCAGTGTATCGAGCACTTTAAGCTTGGTTGAAACTTTGGAACCGCCTACGATGGCCAGCATGGGGCGAACCGGATCGTAAAGGGACTTTTTCAGCGCATCCAACTCCCTGCTGAGCAGGGGGCCGGCGCAAGCCAGGGAAGCCGCACGCACCACGCCTTCGGTAGAAGCCTGGGCGCGGTGAGCCGTACCAAATGCATCCATGACAAAAACGTCACACAAGTCAGCCATGGTTTGCGCCAGGCACGCATCATTGTCTTTCTCTCCGCGATTGAACCGAACATTCTCACAAAGAACCACCTCACCGGCTGCGACATCCACACCGTCCAGCCAGTGGGACTCAAACCGGACCGTCCTGCCCAACAATTCCTCCAGACAGGATGCGACCGGCCGGAGGGAGAATTGTGCATCGAATTCCCCCTCAATCGGACGCCCCAGATGTGACAGCAAGAGGATCGCTGCACCCTTTTCCAGGGCCATATGCAGGGTAGGCAAGACCGCCCTGATTCTTGCATCAGAGGTGACCTGCCCGTCACTGATGGGCACATTGAGGTCTTCCCGGATCATGACTCTCTGGCCGGAAAGCTCCAGGTTTTCCATACGTAGATAACTCATTTACAGCCCTGCTCAGGCATTCATCAATGCAATGGTGGTATCCAGCATCCGGTTGCTGAACCCCCACTCATTGTCATACCAGCTCAGTACCTTGACCAGGTTGCCGTCCATTACCCGGGTCAGGCCCGCATCAAAAATTGATGAGTTCGGGTTGTGGTTGAAATCCACAGAAACCAGCGGCAGCTCGTTATAGGCAAGAACACCTTTCAGCGCGCCTTCTGCGGCAGCCCGGACGATTCCATTGATTTCCTCAACCGTGGTTGGCCGGCTGGCGATAAAATTGAGGTCGACTACCGAGACATTAATGGTCGGCACGCGCATGGAAAAACCGTCCAGCTTTCCATTGAGTTCCGGCAACACCAGGCCCACTGCAGCGGCAGCCCCGGTCTTGGTGGGAATCTGGCTCATAGTGGCGGAACGGGCCCGGCGCAAATCCGGGTGAAAGACATCGGTCAATACCTGGTCGTTGGTGTAGGCATGGATGGTCGTCATCAAGCCTTTCTCAATGCCGACTCCCTGGTGCAGAACTTTGGCCAACGGAGCGAGGCAGTTGGTGGTGCACGAGGCATTTGAAATCACTTCATCGGTGGATTTCAGACTGTCGTGGTTGACACCGAATACAACGGTGTTGTCAACGTTCTGGCCAGGAGCCGACAGAACCACCTTACGAGCGCCAGCGGTGATATGAGCACCAGCGGTATCTTTGCTGCGGAAAAAACCGGTGCATTCATGCACGACATCGACCCCCAGTTCCGCCCAGGGAAGTTTACCCGGGTCGCGTTCGGCGAACACTCTGATGCGATCACCGTTCACGATGAGATCACCGCCATCCACACTGACCGTGCCGGGGAACTTGCCATGGGTCGTGTCATACTGGGTCAGGTGGGCATTGGTTGCCGCGTCAGCCAGATCGTTGACGGCAACGATCTGAATCTCGTCGTTGCGCCCCGACTCATAAACCGCGCGCAAAATATTGCGCCCGATGCGGCCGAAACCATTAATTGCAACTTTTATTGTCATGTTTGTAGCTCCTTGAATTAATTCAGATTACTTACTTGCCGCCAGCGATTCACGGACGGCCTGGCTAACGGCTTCAACCGTCAGACCATAATGTTCAAATAGTTCCTTGCCCGGAGCGGAAGCACCAAATCGGTCCACACCAATGACCTGTCCACTGTCTCCGACAAAGGAATGCCAGCAACTGCTAACACCTGCTTCTACAGCAACACGAGCCCGTATTCCTGAAGGCAGCACCGACTCGCGGTAGGCAGAATCCTGTTGCATGAAACAACCCGGGTTGGGCATTGAGACAACGGTCACATTGATCCCGTTCGAAGACAGTTCTTCGGCTGCGCTGACGGCGAGGCCAACCTCAGACCCGGTGGCAATAATTAATGCATCCGCTGGCCCGTCTGCCTCGCGCAGCACATAGCCACCACGCGCAATCGCCTCAATCTGCTCACCACTTCTGGGCTGATGGGGCAGCCCCTGGCGGGTAAAGATCAACGCGGCAGGACGGCCCGTGTTTTCAATCGCACATTTCCACGCCACAACAGATTCAACGGTGTCACAGGGCCGCCAGACTTCAAGCCCGGGAATCAGCCGCAGGCTGGCGACATGCTCCACGGGCTGGTGCGTCGGACCATCTTCACCCAGGCCAATGGAATCATGGGTGTACACGTGGATATTGTGGGCGGGAATCAATGCCGACATACGCACGGCGTTGCGAGCATAGTCGGCAAACACCAGGAAAGTTGCGCTGTAAGGAATGAAACCGCCGTGCAAGCCAAGACCATTGCAGATGGCTGTCATACCAAATTCACGTACACCAAAGTACACGTAATTACCGTCTTCGGTGCCGTCATTGACATCTACGCTTCCAGACCAGATGGTGTTATTGGATCCTGCCAGATCTGCAGACCCACCGATCAGTTCCGGCAGCAACGGACCGAAGGCGTTCAGTGCAATCTGTGAAGACTTCCGGGTGGCGACATCGCCGCCTTCGTCCTGTAGTTTCCTGATGATCTGATCAGTTTGTTCCTGCCAGCCGGAAGGCAGTTCACCGGACATCCTGCGTTCGAATTCGTCCGCCAGTTCCGTACAGTCAGACCGAAATGCATCGAACCGCATTTGCCACTCTGTTTCGGCAGCTAAACCATCTTCTCGCGCATCCCAAGCGGCGTAAATCTCATCCGGAATTTCAAAAGGTGGGTAGTTCCAGCCCAGGTTCCGCCGGGTTGCAGCTATTTCATCCTCACCCAGCGGCGCACCATGAGTGGCCTCGCTGCCCTGCTTATTTGGTGAGCCGAAACCGATAATAGTCTGCGCACAAATGAGCGTGGGCCGCTCGGTTTCAGCTTTTGCCGTATCAATAGCCTGCTGTATGTCGGCTGGGTCGTGACCATTTACTCCAGGAATGACCTGCCAGCCATAGGCCTCGAACCGGGCAGGCGTATCATCAATAAACCAGCCCTCGACATTGCCGTCGATCGAAATTTTGTTGTCATCCCAGAAAACAATCAATTTACCCAGGCCCAACTTGCCGGCCAACGAACAGGCTTCGTGCGAAACCCCTTCCATCAGGCAACCGTCACCCATGAAAACCCAGGTACGATGGTCCACAATCCGGTGACCACTGCGGTTGTAGCGGTTCGCCAGCACTTTTTCAGCCAGCGCCATGCCAACCGCATTGGCGATTCCCTGACCCAGAGGGCCGGTAGTGGTTTCCACACCGGGGGTTTCTCCAAACTCCGGATGGCCAGGTGTCCTCGAATGCAATTGACGGAAATTGCGAAGCTCCGCCATAGGCAGATCGTATCCACTCAAATGCAGCAGGGAATACATCAGCATCGAACCATGTCCATTGGACAGGACAAATCGATCCCGATCTACCCAGGCTGGGTTTGACGGGTTGTGTTTCAGATGGTCGTTCCATAATACTTCGGCAATATCAGCCATACCCATGGGCAAGCCCGGATGGCCGGAGTTTGCCTGCTGGATAGCATCCATTGACAGAGCGCGGATGGCATTTGCAAGATCGGTTCGGGTAGGCATTGGTTGTACCTGTTCAGGTGTGTGGTGCCGATAGGACACATTCAAAAAGAAAACTGATTCATCGTATCTGAATGAACAATTTTGCCCACTGTGGGCCGCCGGAGCAAGGCCCGCGAATCATCTACCGGCATATTTCCGGCACAATCGAGTTAAACCAGCGGTCAACAATCAGGTACGATTGGCTGCATCACCAAATTTCTGTAATGTCCCCGCCTTGTATTCAGCCCAGTATTCATTCAATTCTTTCTTCACCACCGGCAGCAGGAAGTAGATTCCCAGCATATTCGGGAAGGCCATGGCGAAGATCATGGCATCGGAAAAATCGATCACGGAGCCAAGCTCCATTGATGAACCCACTACCACGAAAAACAGAAACATTATTTTGTACACAATGTCCGTAGCCATTGATTCACCGAACAGATAGGTCCAGGCTTTGAGGCCGTAATAGGACCAGGAAATCATGGTCGAGAAGGCGAAAAGAACAACCGCCAGCGTCAGAATCCACGGAAACCAGGAGATAGATGACTCAAATGCAGTTGAAGTCAGCGCCACACCCTGGCTGGGGTCAACTGACGGATCCCAGGTACCGGTCACAATAATGACCAGAGCAGTGATCGTGCACACGACCACGGTATCAATAAAGGGTTCGTATAAAGCGACAAAACCCTCGGTCACCGGCCGCTTGGTGCGAACCGCAGAATGTGCAATGGCAGCCGACCCCACTCCAGCTTCGTTGGAAAAAGCAGCCCGTTTGAAACCCTGGAACAACACGCCTACCACACCGCCGGCAATACCCTCGGGGCTGAACGCCCCATGCCAGATTGCTGCAAAGGCAGCGGGGATTTCACTGGCATTGGAAAAGATGATAAACAGACCGGTCGTCACGTAAAGCACGGCCATGAACGGCACAATTTTCGATGTAACCCGTGCAATCCCCTGAATTCCACCAATAATGACCAGGCCGACCAGTGCCGCAATGACCAGACCAAACAACCAGCCCTTGTCCGCCAACCAACTGACATCACCACCGGTAACCGCCACCACCTGCTTGAAACTCTGGTTGGCCTGGAACATATTTCCACCACCAAATGACCCTCCGATGCAGAAGACGGCGAACATGACAGCCAGGATCTTGCCTAGTGATTTCAGTTTGTCACTACGTGCAGCCAGGCCTTTCGAAAGATAGTACATCGGGCCACCGGAAACGCTGCCATCCGGGTATTCATTGCGGTATTTAACACCCAGCGTGCATTCAACAAACTTTGAAGACATGCCCAGCAAACCAGCCAGTATCATCCAGAAAGTTGCGCCCGGTCCGCCCAGGGATACGGCAACCGCAACACCCGCAATATTGCCCAGGCCAACGGTCCCTGAGAGCGCGGTAGCCAGTGCCTGAAAATGGGTTACTTCACCCGCTGCAGTCGGGTCTGAATAGTCGCCCCGCACGAGTTGGAACCCATGCCTGAAGGCGCGAAAATTGATAAAACGGAAATAAAAGGTAAAAAAGGTCGCCCCCGCGATTAACCAGACCAGAACGAACGGAATCGCGACGCCGGCCACCGGAAAAGATGAAAAAATGAACCCGGCCACTGCATTTGCAAACGGCTCAATAGCCTGATTGATTTTTGCATCAATTCCTTGCTCGGCCAACACCGGCATCGAGATGAGCAGACCCAACAGGGTCAGACCTGATTTTCTTATTGACATGTAAAGCTCTCCTAACCCGGATTTTTCAGTAAACTCCGGAAAATATTTGTAGCTGGCTCAGGGGATAACGGTGACAGGGCAGTCTGAAATCTGGACCAGGGTGCTGGCAACGCTGCCAAACAACTTGGCCTTTATCGGCGATTGGCCCTTTCTGCCGATAATAATGTTGGTCGCATTCAGTTCAGCAGACAACGCACTGAGCGTCTCCGCCGGGTGCCCGTGTCGAACCACACCTTCTGCAGCCACCCCCTTGCTTTTCAGATCGGCAAGGATAGGATCCAGAATCTGTGAATGAGCACGCGCCAGTTCCGCTTCTCTGCGCTGGTGACGTTTTTCATTTTCCTGGGGCGTGTTGAAGGAGAAAGGCGACCACTCAATAATATGAACGACATACATGCGTGCACTCGCGATCCTGGCCCAATTCGCCGCATAGTCCACGGCCCGGTGACTGCAATCACTACAATCGATCCCTACAAGTAATACCTGGGTCATTGCTTAACCTCATTCCGATTCCGGATCAGTGGCCTATAGTACATTAGCTTATGCAGTGTCCATACCCTGTGTGACTCCATCATTCCGCCACTTGATCGAACATCCAATTGACGGAACCTGCTCCCGTGGACCGATACCGGTCCGGGCAATCTGCTTCATGGCCAGGTACAGGTCGCGCCTGACGTCACCGTGGTCCGGATTTTTACCGCTCTGATCAAGCATGCCCCGGTACTGCAATTCCAGCTTGTTGTTATAACCGAAAAAATCCGGCGTGCAGACGGCTCCATACGCCCGCGCCACTGCCTGAGTCTCATCCAGCAAGTAAGGGAAGGGATAGGACATTTCTGCAGCTACGCGTTGCATGTTTTCCAGTGAGTCTTCAGGATAGTACTCCGTATCATTTGGCATGATCGCAACACTTTGAATTCCATATTTTTTCAGCTCATTTGTATCCCGGACCAGTTTCTCGTTGATGGCCTTGACGTAAGGGCAATGATTACAGATAAACATGACCAGCAAGCCGTTGGGGCCGCGGCAGTCTTCCAGCGACCAGACCTTCCCATCCACCCCCGGTAAAGAAAAATTCGGGGCCGGAGTGCCGAAATCACAAACCGGTGTTTCAGTTCTCACCATGGATCGTTGCTTCCTCAAGGTCTGAAAACCGCAGTATATCAGGCATTACCCCAAATATTTTCGCGAGAATTCGCAGGAAATTTGCTATGATTAAATCAAACTTTCTTTAAGTTTCGCACTCAAAGGCGTGAGAGGTACTTCGGGGACGATAAAATCATATAAATTTGGGCATATGGGCATCAGTTTAAATCACAGATTACTGCGGACAGGACTTACGTTTTCCTGTGTACTGCTGTGGCTGACCGCTGCACCTGCCATTGCGGCAGATAAACACGCCCGGGCTTCTGCTCCAGCCAACCACGCACTTGGCCGGATGAATTCCCCCAAAGGCTTCGCCGCACCGGAAACATCCCCCTTCCAATTGATCCGGCCTCCTCACGATGCCGGTCTCAACTTTGATCTGGGTGGGAGTGATACCAGAAAACTACAGTTACAACTGGTTCACCCGCTGACCCTGAGTGCTGGCTCCCGTGTACACGTTACAGATAGCGGAGAGTCCAACCTGCTTGGGCTGGATGCAACTCTGGATGTTCCCCTTGGTAATCAATTCAGCCTGAATGCAGGTGCAAGCCAGCAACTGGGTAAAGCGCAATTCCAAGCGCTGGGCAGCATCCATTGCATGAACGGCATACTTCGCCCGGACTCATACACGGCCTCAGGATGCCAGTTCGTTAACGACTCTTACGCATCTTCACAAAGCAGGCATATCAGCCTTGGCGCCCGTTATGACAGCGGCAACGCTTCGGCCTCGATTAACTGGTTCACGCAAAATACCGACCTGAGCAATCCGGGTGCGCGACAACTGAATATGGCCAGCGCGCTCGCCGTAACACCCGACAGTTTATTGATGCCCGGCCTGGGCAACCCCCTGCTGGTGTCTTCCGCCTACACAGATCCATTGCACCAATTCAAGGGCCAGACCACCGGCGTTGACCTGGATTTCCGCGTTGGAATAGCAACGGACAACAAAGGTGATATCCGCCTGGGCCTGGCGTTCAGCCACGTGCTTGATGCAAATTACCAGGGCATTTATTCGAACACCCAGAACCCGCTCTCCTGGACCCTTGCAGAACCCTTCAACTCCGCCAGGATAAACGTCGAATGGAGCCGGGGTAATTTCAGCAGCGGCATCCGTGGGTTCTACCGCGAACCGGTCAATTTCCTCAACCGCAACAGCGTTGACAGCCTGACCACTTTCGATGTCCATTTCCCCTGGAAGACACCGTGGAATGCCAACCTGAGCGTGGGCGCCAGTAATATCCTCAATGCCGGTTCGGAGGAAACCACCAAGGTTGACATGCAAGCAAGCGATCCTCTTGAGTCAATTTATGGGCGTATTCCCTACGTCAGGTATCAGCAGGACCTGTAAGTCTCAATCCGAAAGCCCCGGGCTTTCCAGCCGTGGCCAAATTCGTGATAGACTTTCGCGGTTTCGCGTTTAAAGATTATCAAATGAATAAATTCCTTATAGTCATCCTGTCTCTTGCCATACCGCTGTCTGTCTGCGCGGCTGAGGGCTTTTCATCACTGGAAGAACAAATGTCGGGCAAGGAATTCACCGCAGCAGGACTTGACCGACTAACGCCCGCAGAGTTGGAAGCCCTGAACAACTGGATTCGCCGCCACTCCGTCGCCACCTTGAGCCAGCCGAAAGGCGGAAGCTATGTCGCAAGCGCTAACGATGGAGCGGATGATCGTGGTTTCCAACACAAGAAGGATTCTAAAAAGGACCGCTCTCCCATTACCAGCCGGATCAAGGGCGACTTCACCGGTTGGGATGGTCACACGGTATTCAAGCTTGAAAACGGCATGATCTGGGAACAGGTGGACCAGGATAAATTTTATATAAGGGAAGTTCAAAACCCCGAAGTCACCATTAAACCCGGTATGTTCGGAACCTGGCGCCTGTCCGTGGACGGCCACAACTCCAATTGCCGTGTGAAGCGAATTCAGTAAGCCATTAAGCTACCTGGGCGGTTCTTCTGAACCGCTCAGGCTTACAATTTCTGCCCGGGTTTTAAGCGCGTGAACTGCTTTTGCCGCAGCACCTTCTGACTGCGCCGGCTGCGGAACAGCAGACCCCTGACGTACAGATAGGCAAGCGCAGCAAGCCCCATGAGAACGAACGGTCCGGCTGAAGACTGATGCTCAAAACCGCCCGAATCCCACCAGTACCATCCGAATGCAGCCAGAAACAGCGTAATCACCGCGTAGCTGATTATATTCAGGTGGTAAATTTTGTCTCTCAGTTTTCGCATCCGGAATATATTGAGTTGTTCTGCAGACACCGCACCCATCTGGAAGCCGCAATGGGTACAAATGGGTGCATGACTCGAAACTTTCTTATGACATTCAGGGCATGCAATAATCGCCATATAAACCTTCCTACTGTTCGAAGAACCTCAGTTCTGCACGCAAGCCACCGGCTTCACGGTTTCTGAAATGGATGGACCAGCCGTATAGTTCACACAAGCGCTTGACGATGGCCAGGCCCAGACCGGCACCCTTACCGGTGATGTTCTGTCCACGGTAATGTCTTTCGAAGACGTGCTCCAGTTCCTCTTGCGGAATACCCGGCCCCGTATCATCTACCGTCACCCGGCCATTGCCGATGGTAATGGTCACTTCGCCCTCAGAGGTATAACGCATGGCATTACCGATCAGATTTCCCACGGTCACTGCAACAACGGATTCGGGAGCGATCACACTGACACGATTTTCTTCTCTCACCTGTAATCGCAGTTGCTTATTGCCCACCAATGGCTCATACAAGTGCACCAGTTCACCCACGACCTTACCCACATTCTGTGCCGTGCTGTCCACGTCGATACCCTGTTCTGCACGAACCAGGTGCAAGAGCGCGGTTGTAATATCCGCCGATTGCCTGGCTGCCCGTGCAATTCTCAGCAAGCGGGTTCGAACCTTGGAATCCAGGTTGGGTTGAGCCAGCAACAGTTCAGTCGCACCGGTAATCACGGTCAGGGGGGAGCGAAGTTCATGGCTGACATCTGCATTGAATTCCCGGTCGCGTTCAACCAGTTGGTGCAAGCGATCAGCATAGCTGTCCAGTGCAGCGGCGAGTTGGCCTACCTCGTCATCAGCGAAATGCGCCGACAGGCGCTCGGGCTTACTGTCCTCCGTCAGCGTATCCAGACGGGCAGCCAGATCCATAACCGGTTTCATCACGCGCCTGGAGGACCAGACGCCCAGCGTGAATGACAACACTGAGAACAGCAGCACAACGCCAATCAGGGCAAAAATCAGTTGCCTTTTCAGTAATTGGTTATTGCTGACATCATAGATCAGGAACGCCCACAGGTCGTCTTCCTTGCGCACTGCCGCCTTGAAGACGCCTCCGGCGATCTTAACGTCGTGAACGCCCGTGGGCAGTGACCGCACTTGTGCACTGACCGTATGGTTGGGGTCACCGGGTCGCGTGATGTAACCCTGGATCCGGGTATAGAACGGCTCCACTAAAGACGGATCCAGCCGCAATTGGGTGACATAGTCATCCAGTTCCTGCTTCAGTGTCGCACCGATCAGTTGATCTTCAAGGTAATTTTGCAGAAACAGCGTACTCAGGGCGAACAACACACTGAGCAGTGTGCCGAACAGCAGGAAAGAAAGGACAATCCGGCTTCTAAGCCTGCGACGAGACTGCATCCGACTCCACCAGGCGGTAGCCAATTCCGTGGCGGGTCTGGATCATGTTGGTGCCGAAAGGTTTGTCAATCGCACCGCGCAATGAGTGAATATGAACCCGCAGGCTGTCGCTATCCGGCATTTCATCACCCCACACTTCTGTTTCAAGCTCTGCCCTTGAAACAACGTTGGGTGAAGATTCCATCAGCCGATGCAACAGTTTCAAGCCAATTGGGTTGAGATATATTTCGGTTCCGGTGCGCGTCACATCCAGCGTGTCAACGTTATAAACCAGGTCACCCACTCTCAGTTCCCTTTGATTCAGACGCCTGCCACGACTGGCCAGAACCTTGAGACGCGCCTCGACCTCCTGTAACTCAAAGGGTTTTACCAGATAGTCATCCGCCCCCGTCTCGAAGCCTGCCAGCTTATCCTCCAGGCGGTCGCGCGCGGTCAGCATGAGCACGGGGGTATCCTTGCCCGCTTCCTGGCGAAGCTTGCGACAAACCTCAAGGCCATCCATGCCGGGCAAGGCCAGATCCAGCACGATGGCATCAAAATTGTTAACCACCGCAAGATGTAGTCCGGTGACACCATCACCGGCAAAATCCACCGTGTGACCGCGGTCTTCAAGATAATCACCCAGATTGGCCGCAATATCGGGATTGTCTTCTATGATCAGGACGTGCATTGAATACCCCTGGATATTTCCATTGAGTTGTACAGGGGATTGTGCAAGAAAACGGCCGGGGTATCCAGCATCCGCACGGATGTTCTGATCATCAGTCAGACATTAATGTGCTTCAGTATTCGCCCCCAAGGACCTCGACTCCCTCCAAACCCCTGGCCAGAGATTCTGCATCACCGCCTTCATCCAGCTTGATCATCAGCCTGACCTCATTGGTTGAATCTGCGTACCGCAATGCGTCGTCGTATGAAATCTTGCCTTCCTTGTACATGTTGAACATGCACTGATCAAAGGTGATCATGCCATGATGCCCGGAATCGCGCATGACCAGTTTCAGCTCATGAATTTCACCTTTGCGAATGAGGTCTTTGACCAGTGGAGTGGCCATCAGGACTTCAAAGGCAGCCCAGCGGCGGGAGCCGTCAACCGAAGGAATCAATTGCTGAGCGATGGTAGCCTTGAGATTGAATGAAAGATCGAGCAGCAGTTGATCACGAAAATCATCCGGGAAAAAATGCAGGATACGATCCATTGCCTGGTTGGCGTTGTTGGCATGAAGTGTTGCCAGCACAAGATGACCCGTTTCGGCAAATGTGATGGCATGCTCCATAGTCTCGCGTGTCCTGATTTCGCCAATAAGAATGACATCCGGCGCCTGTCTCAAGGTATTCCTCAATGCAACTTCAAAGGACTCGGTATCAATTCCTACCTCACGCTGGGTGACCAGACTCTTGCCATGCTGGTGAACATATTCAATGGGATCCTCAATGGTAATGATATGCCCCGTCATCCGCTGATTCCTGTAACCCACCATAGCGGCCATTGAGGTTGACTTACCCGTTCCGGTCGCGCCGACGAAAAGGACGATACCGCGCTTTTCCATGGACAATTCCGACAGTACATCGGGGCAGCCAAGCTCTTCGTAGGTAGGAATCCGTGATTCAATACGCCGGCACACCATGCCAATCATACCCTGCTGGAAAAATGCGCTGACCCGGTAGCGCACTTCCGGACCCAGTGAATAGGCAAACTGGCATTCCTGGGTATTCCGGAACTGCTCTTTTTGCTGTTCCGACATAATACTGAGCGCAATCTCAGCACATTTATCTGCACTGAGAATATCGGTGGAAATGGGTTTGATCTTGCCATGCACTTTAATGCAGGGCGGCGCGTCCACCATGACGAAGAGGTCGGAGCCCACTTCCTCGTGTAACTGCTTTAACCAACGGTCAATTTCTTTCATTCGCCCCGCTCCTACATAAACATGTTCTTATCAACCGCGCGCTTGGCGGCTTCAAGCCGATTGATGAGGCCGCGGTCGACAAGTTCCTCGAGGGCCTGATCCAGCGTTCTCATACCCTTATTACTTCCGGTCTGTATGGCGGAATACATCTGGGCAATCTTGTCTTCCCTGATCAGGTTACGGATGGCCGGAGTAGCTACCATGATTTCCCACGCAGCAACCCGGCCACCACCGATACGTTTTAACAGTGTCTGGGTAATCACGGCGCGAAGGGACTCCGAGAGCATCGAACGCACCATGGCTTTTTCACCGGCTGGAAAAACATCAATGATCCGGTCGATGGTCTTGGGGGCTGAACTGGTATGGAGCGTGGAGAACACCAGGTGACCGGTTTCTGCGGCCGTCAGAGCCAGGCGGATGGTCTCAACATCACGCATCTCGCCGACCAGAATGATATCCGGATCCTGACGCAAGGCGGCACGCAATGCCTGATTGAACCCATGTGTGTCGCGATGTATTTCTCGCTGATTGATGACACATTTTTTACTCTGATGAACAAATTCGATCGGATCTTCAATGGTAAGTATATGCCCCTCCACCTTGCTGTTCAGGTGATCAACCATTGCGGCAAGAGTGGTGGATTTACCCGAACCAGTTGGGCCAGTCAACAATATCAGACCCCGTGGTGCGTTAATGATTTCCCGAAAAACGGGGGGAGCACCTACATCATCGAGTGTCCAGACTGAATCCGGAATGGTTCGGAAAGCCCCCCCGACACCCCGGTCATGGTGGTAACAATTTACACGAAAACGAGCCAGCCCCTTCACCGCATAGGAATAATCAACTTCCAGATTTGCCTCGAAATCACGC
The DNA here is from genome assembly GCA_024279945.1 of Gammaproteobacteria bacterium. GTDB lineage: Bacteria > Pseudomonadota > Gammaproteobacteria > Xanthomonadales > SZUA-36 > JAJRRA01. The sequence goes on along the minus strand of JAJRRA010000072.1, from coordinate 156,969 downwards.
CGGTGCTGATCACTCATCGTGCTGTAGATGAGTTCCTGGAGTTGTGCCGTATCCAGCGCAGGCAGGGTTAAGCGGCGGATATCACCGTCTACTCGAATCATCGGAGGCAGCCCCGATGACAGATGCAAGTCTGAAGCATTATTTTTGACCGAAAAGGCCAACAACTCAGCAATATCCACATTCCCTCCTTGAAAAGCTCAGGTCGCGCTACAATGCATGACTAATCGCGTAGAAATGCATGTTTCCGATCCCTGATTCACACGCGCCGTCCCTAACCATAAATCAATGCATAGTTTCTCGCAAGATGAAAGACTTAAAAGCAAAACTTGATAATGTGCGTTCGCGGATTAAATCCGCCTGTGAAAAAGCTGAACGCAATGCGTCGGAGATCACCGTCCTGGCTGTCAGCAAAAGACATCCGGCGACTCGAATCCGGCAATTGCACCAGCTTGGACTAAACGCTTTTGGCGAAAATTATATGCAGGAAGCAATAGATAAACAGGCCCGCCTGACGGACCTGGAACTGGAATGGCATTTTATCGGCCCGGTACAATCCAACAAGACCCGGGAGCTTGCGCAGCATTTTGACTGGGTGCAAAGCGCAGACCGGGAAAAGATCCTCCGGCGACTTTCAGCACAACGACCTGAATCGTTCCCGCAACTGAATATTTGCCTTCAGGTCAACATCGACCAGGAAGAACAGAAAGCCGGCATTCTGCCGGAAGATCTTGAGGAGATGGTTGATTTCACCCTGGGATTGCCAAACCTTCGCTTGCGGGGGCTGATGGCGATCCCGCGACAGGCCTCTGCCGAACATGACCCGGCGAGCAGTTACCAGAGGATGGACGAACTATTCCGCTCCCTGGTTTCCTCCGGCATATCGCTGGATACTCTTTCCATGGGTATGTCAGCTGACCTGGATCAGGCCATCATGCAAGGGAGCACTATGCTCCGAATCGGAACCGATCTGTTTGGCGTCAGGCCGGAACAGAAAAAGCCATAAATCAGGCAAGCAACAAAAAGGACAAACAGAAACATGATAATCACCTTCATCGGCGGCGGGAACATGGCGACCGCCTTGATCAGCGGACTGAGAAAAAGCGCCGGAGCTGAGCTCACGATCCGGGTATCCGATCCCAGCGCTGAAGCGCGCAAGCACCTTCAACGCAGCTACGAAGTAGAGCCATTTACCGACTCTGTCGCTGCGATCGAAGCAGCAGACGTCATTGTGCTGGCAGTCAAACCCCAGGTCATGGCCCAGGTGCTTGAACAGCTTGGCGGCCACACCGAACCGCAGCAACTGGTGCTTTCCATTGCAGCGGGCACGACCATCTCGACCATCACAAAAATACTCGGTAACAGGCAAGTTGTTATCCGGGCTATGCCCAATACGCCCGCCCTTGTGGGTCATGGCATCGCTGGAATCTGCGCAGGTGACAACTGCCAGCCACTTCATATCGAGCAGGCTGAGCAGGTACTCGCTGCCGCCGGCCAGGTCGTCTTGATCCAGGATGAATCCCTGATGGACGTTGTAACCGCGATATCCGGCAGCGGACCCGCCTACTATTTCCTGCTGACCGAAGCCCTGGCCGCCGCCGGTCGCACGCTTGGCCTGCCGGCGGAAGTGGTAGAAAAACTGGCAGTACATACCGCCTTCGGCGCCGGCGCCATGATGCTGCAAAGCGATGCAAGCACCGCCGAACTGCGGCGCCGGGTGACCTCACCCGGTGGCACCACCCAGGCGGCACTGGAAACCCTGCAGTCGGGTGCATTCACACAATTAGTGTACTCAGCCGTTGCAGCGGCCACCAGCAAAGGCAGGGATCTGGCCAGTGAATAACCCGCATATTCCATCATCCGGGATACTGGTAAAATATGCGGGTTAACGGAGAACAGACTCAGTGAATGGATCTACGGCAAGCGCTTTTTCCTACCTGGTGGGAACCCTGATCGACCTGTACGTCGCTGCAGTACTGCTCCGCCTGCTGCTGCAATGGGTCAGGGCGGATTTTTACAACCCACTGTGCCAATTCCTAGTCAAGGCGACCAATCCTGTGCTGGTGCCCCTGCGGCGCGTCATTCCATCGATCGGCCGTCTGGATACAGCCTCGGTGGTGTTGATGCTGGCCCTTGAAATCGTGGGAATCTGGGTCATCAGCCGGATCGGATCCACCGCAATGAACCCGCAGCAAATCGTGGCGTTTGGCGCCATCAAGCTGATGATGACCCTGTTGATGACCTATTTTTTCCTGATCATAGCGTCGGTAATTCTCAGTTGGGTTGGCCAGCGGATGCACCACCCCCTGGTACCACTCGTCTACCAGTTGACAGAACCTGTTTTGAAACCTTTTCGGAAAGTTATTCCTCCGATTGCCGGTCTTGATCTTTCGCCCCTGTTTGCATTGATCGCCATACGGTTTTTGATTGTTCTGCTAGGATGGTGATGAGGGAATTAATTTCGCACAAGGAATCATTTCATGAAACAGCTACTCTCATTCCTGGCTTTACTGGTTCTGCTGACCCTGTCTGACGCCGGCGAGGCCCAGCAGGCTCAGGACTTCGGTGACTATGTCGTTCACTACAATGCACTCAACACCAACTTCATTCCGCCCCAGGTAGCACAGGGCTACGGCATCCATCGTTCCTCCAGCCGGGCACTGCTCAATATCACCGTCCTGAAGAAAGTCATGGATAATCCGGGCACTCCGGTCAAGGCAAGCGTTGCGGCCAGTGGAACCAATCTGACTGGCCAACGGCGTGAAATTGATATTCGTGAAATCACAGACCCGGAAGGCGCCATTTACTATATTGGTGAATTCCCGGTCCATAATCAGGAAACCTACAATTTCACGGTGGAAGTTCAGCCGAAAGGCGAAACGGATCCATTAATTGTTAAATTCAGGCAGCAATTCTATACGGAATAATACCTGGCGGTACGGGTACACGTTCTGCCGGGGGGCGGTTCGGCCTGGTATGGAGAGGAGCCAGCCGAGATAGCACGCAGCTTAAGGATTGAGTCTCTGTTTAATCCAACCGCCGTTATCAAGCGTGTAAAGAAACCGGTCATGGAGACGAAATTCCCGCTGGGTCCAGAACTCCACAGTTTCCGGACTGAGGACGTAACCTGTCCAGTGAGGCGGCCGGGGAACTTCCGCACCCTCATATTCACGCTCCAGTTCCCTGACCCTTTGAATCAGGGTTTCACGGCTATCCAGGGGCTCTGACTGCCGTGATGCCCAGGCGCCAATCTGACTGCCCCGGTCACGGGTTGCGAAATAGGCATCGGCCTCTTCATCCGATACCTTGCTGACAGACCCCACCAGTTGCACCTGGCAACCGCTTGCCTTCCAGAGAAAAGTTGCCGCCGCTCTCGGGCAGGCTGCAATCTGCTGTCCTTTCATGCTGTGCGTATTGGTAAAAAACACGAAACCGTTTTCATCCAGCGCTTTCAATAATACGGTACGGGATGTAACCAGACCTTCACCGTCGCTGGTGGCCAACACCATCGCAGTGGGTTCCGGCTCACCGGACACCCGGGCCTTCTTGAAGAACTTGTTGAATTGCTCGATGATTTCCTGCGATAAGCTCACGCGAGTGCAGTGTCCTGTATTATGTGGCGATTAAGATCATTCAGCCTTTGAATCCGCTTGCATCTGCCGCTTCAATTTCGCCTGGGGCAATGTTCTCAGCCAGATCAACCAGACAACCAGTGCATCCAGGATGATCAGTGCCTGCCACAGGTACAGGTGGAACCATTCGAATGCAACCTGGTTCCACTGCCCAAGGTAATAAAGACTGATGATCCGAACCAGATTCAGAGCCTGGATCGCAAAAAAACCAATGGTGAAACCGATAATCTTGTTTTTGAATGGGGACGGAAAGGAGAAAATTGCGGCAAACAGAATAATCACTGCCTCCACCCCGTTGCAACCGCGTTCAATACGCACACCAAAGCCCGAAACTGAGTTACGGATAACATTACTATGGGCTTCAACGTTGCCGTCAAAAACCTGCAGTATCCAAACACTGACATCAGCAATGAAAGACGTAAACGGCAGGATGACGTATTCTTCTACCGGTTGTAGAATCTCCAACGTGAACAGACCAACCAACAGCACTGTGAACAATACAGAAAAGCGGATCATAGAAATGGCAACAAGGCTTAAAGAGAGTCCGGCAATGTTAACCAAAGTTGTGCCGGAGTGCACGCACCAATGTTTCTCCGGTAAGCAGTGATCAGGCCGGGCTCGAACATCTATCTGGTTGGTCCGATGGGGTCGGGTAAGACAACAATCGGCCAGCACGTTGCAAAGCAGTTGGACATGGAATTCCTTGATTGTGACCGTAATCTCGAAAAACAGACCGGCGCCAGCGTCAACCTGATTTTTGATGTTGAGGGTGAAACCGGTTTCCGTGAACGGGAAAGCAGAATGCTGAAAACCCTGACTTCCCGGCAGAATTTGTTGCTTGCCACCGGTGGGGGCACAATACTCAAGAAAGAAAATCGGAGATTATTAAAAAAAACCGGTCTCGTGGTCTACCTGAAGACTCCCGTCAGCCTGCAGTTGCATCGTTTACGGCTGGATCGCACGCGACCGCTGCTGCAGAAAGGGGATCGAAAGCAAAAACTGACCCGCCTGGCGGCTGCCAGAAATCCGATTTATGAAGAACTGGCCGACCTGGTCTTTGCTGCCCGTAACCGTGGCCCGGTCATTACCGCACAACAATTGGTGAGAGATATCCTGTCATTCTGGGAATCAGCGGCAAGCACCGCAACAGAACCCGACCGAAACGGTCCATCGCACGGAAGCGTGTAAACCATGATCAGCGTTGAAGTAAAACTCGCCAGCAACAGCTACCCGGTCTACCTGGGCAGCGGCCTGCTGGCGGCAGATGAACTGCTGAAACGACATTTGGGCGGCGGTAAAATACTCATCGTCAGCAACGACATCGTTGCCCCGCTGTACCTTGACCAGGTTCGTGCGTCACTGGGTAAGCGAGATATTGAAACACACATTATCCCTGATGGTGAATGTTTCAAAACCGTAGAAACCTGGTCGGGCATCATCGATAAGCTCGTGGGCATGCAGGCACGCCGCGATGCCAATATCATAGCGCTGGGTGGTGGCATCGTCGGGGATATAGCGGGCTTCGCAGCTGCCTGTTACATGCGTGGAATCCGGTTTTTGCAGATTCCAACCACACTGCTCGCCCAAGTGGATGCTTCGGTCGGCGGGAAAACAGCGGTTAACCATGACAAAGGCAAGAACCTGGTGGGTGCTTTTCACCAGCCAGCGGCGGTCATTATTGACTCATCGACCCTTGCAAGCCTGCCCGAAAGAGAGTTCAATGCCGGTCTGGCTGAAGTCGTCAAGTACGGCGCGATCAACGATGCCAGTTTTTTTTCCTGGCTGGAGGTTAATGCCGGGGCCATAAAGCGACGGCAGGAAGATACGGTAAATCACCTGATCCATGAATCCGTGAAGAACAAGTCGGAAATTGTTTCCCAGGATGAAAAAGAATCCGGAATCCGCGCTTTGTTGAATTTTGGCCACAGTTTCGGCCACGCGCTCGAAGCTGAATCCAATTATTCACGATTCCTGCACGGTGAAGCAGTCGCGATTGGAATGGTTACAGCAGCCCGTTTGAGTGAGATCCGCGAATTATGCGAGGCAGGTACAGCGCAAAGGCTTGCGAGTCTTTTGACTACCCTTGGCTTACCGGTCAGGCATGCGGCTGACATCAGGATAAGCGGCCTGACCCGCGCGCTGGCGCTGGACAAAAAAGCTGTGGTCAGCGGCCTGAGGCTGGTGTTGCTTAATGCGATCGGACGTGCCGTGATCGATAATCAAAGCAGTGAACATGACATCCTGGCCGCCATGGAACAGAGTGTGGCCAGTCCGGATTAAATCAAAGGTTAATTAAAACATGACGACAGAACTCAAGAACGACACGATCATACGTGCATTGCTGCGCGAACCGGTAGATCGGACACCCGTGTGGATCATGCGCCAGGCCGGGCGCTATCTGCCGGAATACCTGAAGACCCGTGCCGAAGCCGGTAGCTTTATGAACCTGTGCCAGACGCCTGAGTTAGCCTGTGAAGTCACCCTGCAGCCCCTGCGGCGCTATCAACTCGATGCAGCAATCGTGTTCTCTGACATCCTGACCATACCGGATGTGATGGGCATGGGGCTTTATTTTGAAGAGGGCCAGGGTCCAAAATTTGCCAAGCCCATTACCTCGTCTGCGGATATTCACAAGCTGCCCCGACCGGATGTCGCAGAATCCCTGGCCTACGTCATGGATGCGGTGTCCATGGTGCGCCGGGAACTCGATGGCACGGTGCCCCTGATCGGTTTCAGCGGCAGTCCATGGACTTTATTCACCTACATGATCGAAGGAGGTTCCAGCAAGACCTTCGCCAAATCCAAGAAGCTGATTTACCAGGAACCCGCACTGGCCCATATGCTGCTGGAGAAGCTTGCCGACACGGTGACGGATTACCTGAATATGCAGATTGAAAGCGGGGCGCAGATTGTGCAGATTTTTGATACCTGGGGTGGTGTGCTGTCTGACCAGGCGTTCAGGGATTTCTCCTTGCGTTACCTGGACCGGATTGTCTCGGGCCTGAAGCGGGAGAACGAAGGCCGGCGCGTACCGGTCATCCTCTTTGCTAAAGCCTGTAACACGCAACTCGAGGCCCTGGCCGGTACCGGTTGCGACGGGTTGGGTGTGGACTGGACCATCTCTCTGCGCGAAGCACGTGAACGGGTCGGCCAACAGGTGGCCCTCCAAGGCAACATGGACCCCGCCATCCTGCTCGCTGAGCCGGAAATAATTCACCGTGAAGTCGGCAACACGCTCAGCAGCTTCGGCCACGGGGAAGGGCATATCTTCAACCTGGGCCACGGCATCACACCGGATGTTAAACCCGAGCACCTGAGTACCTTGATCGACTCGGTCCGGGAGCTTAGCCCGGCGTATCACAGCTAACCCAGATATTGCACCAGCGTCCCGGATGCTGGTGCAATCTACTGGCTAAACACTCAGTTTCCATTCCAGCACCATTTCCATCAACAGCGGCCCCAGGGTCGCTGTCAGGAACGGTGCCTGCAGGTGCCGGATGCCCGGCAAGCTTGCACCATTCAGCCGGTGCGCCCCAGGTGTAAAAAGCAGACAGCGGTCCGTTGATGTTGCCGTAGCACAGGAATTTTCCAGGCTGATTTCCACATGGAAATCAGCGCCCCGCTGACCATTCGTTCCTTCCAGACGGGGTTCGGTTTGTATTCCCATTCTTTGCAAAAGAAACTTGACTGAGCGCCCCAGTTCACCCTCAACTGAAACACGGCAAGTCAGGGAAGAAAACAAGCCGGAAGCTATTGCGCACTCATCTGAACCATCCGGCTCAAGCACACCCGGTAACAGGATACGAAAGCTGCTGCCCGAACCGGGCCGGCTGTGACAATTGAGTTGCCCCTTCATGCGGGCAACGATTCTGCGACAGATATAAAGACCCAGACCCGTACCACCGTGAACCCGGCCGATGTCCGGATCAGCTTGCATAAAGGGTTTAAAAATACGTTGGGATGCCGCCGGGTCGAAGCCCATCCCGGTATCCCTGACCTGCAACTCAAGACCGGTCGCTTCGCCCTGCCCGGTCGTTTTTCGGCTGGCCTCAATCAATATCAAGCCACCGCGGGTAAACTTGATCGCGTTTCCCAGCAAGTTATCGATAATCTGCCGCAGCGGTCGCGCATCACTGAACCAGCGTTGTGGGAGCTGTGGGTCAATAAGCAGTAACAACAGGTTGTCTTTTTGCATCGCCGCCCGGGTATGGCAACGAACAGCCTGCTCCAGCAACCCCGGACCATCGAGTACACCCGGTTCAGACGAGAACGGAAATACGCTGCCATGCCGCTGCGAACGGATACCCCCGATGAGCCACTGCATCTGCCGGATGGACAGGTCCACCGCCTCTACAAACTGCTTCTGCTCACCATTCAGACTGGTGCCCCCCAGCAATTCCGTCATGCCCTGGATTCCATTGAGCACAGAGCACAATTCATGGCCGAGCATGGCCAGATTCTGTTCAGATGGTTTGGATCCCCTTTTACCCTGCATAGCTTTCCCCTGAATACCGCGTGTCGACTGACGCAAAAAGACAACTACAGGGTGTGCGGTACCCAGCCAATTCAATCTACACCCTACGCGCACTTAAGGCAATGGTGTCACAGACCAAGCGAATTGATATCCTGATCGCCACTTAATCCAGAACACTACGCTAACTCCATGCCTATACGCCTTCTCGTCACCGCCGTCATACTGATTGCCCTCTTTCTGTTGCTGTTCCTGGTTCTGCTGGCAACGAACACAGCTCTTTCCGTGTGGCACTACCTCAAAGATGCCCCGACCTGGGTTCAACTGGCTTATGCCGTCATCCTGGTCGGCTTGCCGTTGCTGACACTGACCCTGTTCTGGAACTGGTTCCGACCCCGTCAGCGAAAAAAAACTGATCCGGGCCACGCCGAGATCACGGCAGAATCTCTTCAGGAACAATTGCTGAAGTCTTCAAGCCAGGGCATCGACGTCAGCGCCGCGTTGGCAGAAATCCATGAACAAAGGCGGCGCCGCAGCAGCGGCGAAATCTACATCGCGGTCTATGGTGAAGTAAGCAGCGGAAAAAGCAGCCTGGTAAAGGCCTTGCTGCCCGATGCCAGTGTTGAAACCGACCCCAGGGCCGGCACCACAATCGAAATATGTCATTACGCCTGGCAGGCGCCATCCGGGGATCGAATCGTTATTACAGACCTTCCCGGGTTTAATCTCGATGGTGAGCATACGGTCCCGGAAGAGACACGGCGGGCCCATCTGGTCATTTTCCTGTGTGACAGCGATCTGACCGGCAGCCAGATGGCGCAACTGCAATTTTTGGCAAACCTCGATAAACCGCTACTGCTTGCGCTCAACAAGGCGGACCGGTATTCCCGCGAAGAACTGGATATCCTGCTGGCCGGACTGCAGAAAAAGACCGGGCTCGACGAAGAAGACATTGTGACCATCAGTACCGGCGGGCGGGAGCGGCTTGTCAGACTGCTGGGCGAAGAAATGGAAGAAAATATTGACCGCCCCCGCCGGCCTGAAATTGCGGCGCTGCGAAAAGCAGTCCAGCGCCACCTTGACCAGGATCGTGAGCTAATGGAATCCTTGCGCGAAACGGCCGTATTGACGCTGGCCAGCGAGAAACTGGAGGCCGCACAGGATCAGCACAGGAACCAGCAGGCAGGTGATCTGGTCAACAAATACTCGCGGCGCGCCATGGTCGGAGCCCTTGCCGCCGTTGCACCGGGCTCGGACCTGGTCATTCAGGGGGTGCTGGCAACGCGCCTGATACGCGAACTTTCCAAACTGTATGACATACCGGTCAAAGACATTGAGATCGAGTCCTTCCTGGAACAAGCCGGCGGTAAAATCCGCAACATGACCGCCATTACCCTGGCCATCGCCGGCAACGCCTTCAAAGCATTCCCCGGACTGGGTACCGTGACCGGTGGTGTGATCCATGCTGTAGCCTATGGCATGATTTTCGACAGCCTGGGCAAGGCTGTGGCAGAAACCATGGCCAACCGGGGTGCGTTGAGGCCCTACCCGGCAGCCGAAGTGTTCGAGGATTTATTGCATGACCATCTGGAATCGGGTGCGGTCCATTTTGCACGGCTGGCGATCTCACCCCCGACCAACACAAAAGACCGGGATTACTGAATCTGAAGGCTACCTGCTGGAGGCCAACCGGCATCTTCAGGATCTTCTGCTGGATACCGGCATACCCGCCGCCATCAAGGCCGAGCTTTCTGCCGAGTTTGCAGAAATCGAGGCTGTTTCGAAAAAACTTGAAAGAGATGAAATCCATATTGCCGCTTTCGGCCGGGTGGGTGTCGGCAAATCATCGCTGCTCAATGCCCTGTTGCAGCAGGATGTTTTCAACACCAGCGCTTTGCATGGTGAAACACGGGATGAAGCCCGTCAGTCCTGGCACAGCACAAAGCAAGGCCACCTGGTACTGATCGATACGCCCGGCATCGATGAACTGGATGGAATGGCCCGTGAGGAGATGGCGAAAAGCATCAGCAGGCGGGCTGACGTCATCTTGATGGTATGTGAAGCAGACCTGACCGATTCTGAGTTCAGAGCACTGCATGAATTATGCAAAGCCGGGCGTGCGGTGCTGCTGGTATTGAACAAATCCGACCACTACAGTCCCGCTGAACTGGATCTGCTGCTGCAGCGCCTGGCGCAACGTTGTGAAGCTTTTCTGCCGCTTGATCGCATCATTACCGCTGCCGCCAAACCCAGGCCGGAAACCGTTATCCGGATCAGTGAGGATGGCAGCGAAGAGAAATTCCAGCGTAGCAGACTGTCGGATATCGCATCGTTGAAGACACACCTTTGGGATCTGTTGGAAAAAAATGGCAAGTCACTTGCCGCACTCAATGCAGCCCTGTTCGCCAGTGAACTGGATCAAAAAGTAGCCAGCCGGATCGTGGTGGCCCGAAAGTCTGTGGCTGAGAGGATTATTCGCAACTATTGCCTCGGTAAGGGACTGGTGGTCGCGGTGAACCCTGTACCCATAGCAGATCTGCTGGCTGCAGCCGGAAGCGATGTTGCGATGGTCATTCACTTGGGAGAAGTCTACGGCTTCAGCCTGTCCCGAACAGAGGCATCAAAGCTACTGTTGACGATTTCCGCACAACTGCTGGCTCTGATGAGTGCGTACTGGGGCATGAACCTGGTATCCAGTGCGCTGAAAACTGTCAGCGTCGGGCTTTCCACTGCGCTCACTGCTGCTGCCCAGGGCGCACTGGCATGGTACGCCACCTACCTGACCGGCAAGATGGCCGAAACCTGGTTTTCAAAAGGAAAATCCTGGGGAAAAACCGGTCCGCGAGACACCGCGCGCTCCATCCTTGCCAGCCTGGACCGCGAATCTCTCATCAGCACAGCCCGCAATGATATTCTCACCCGGATCAACAGTAACCGTAGCTGAAGCGGGTAGCCTGCTTATGGTTTTTGGTGGCGAAGATGAATATCCCCGCTGAAACTTTCCAACCGGATCAATGCTCCATTAGTGCCCTGTTGGTACTTGAGTGCGCTGCCCGGCCCCCTGGAGACCCTGGCGGGTTCACCAAAATCTGATCGAATGTCGCCGCTGTAGGTCTGGACGGAAAATCCAGCCTGCTGTGCCGCCGGCAGTCGTAAAACAAGATCTCCACTCATGCTCTCACTGACCAGGCGGCCGCTATCCCTGACCACAAGCTCCAGTCGCATGTCACCGGATACCGATTCAAACCGCCCCCGGTCGACTTCCCCGGCAATCAGTGACACATCACCGGATACAGTACTGACTTCAATTTCATCATGAACGCCTCTCAGCGAAATATCACCACTGACGGTCTCAACCGATGTACGGGGAATGGAACCTTCAAATTCAACCCCACCGCTAACAGTCTGAATTTCGAGCCGGTGCGGTGAAGCCTGTGCTTCCACATCACCGCTAACCGTGTTGAGCACAATGCTTCCACCTTTACTACCATTGATATCGATGTCGGCACTGACGGTCTCCACTTCGACACTGGCGGCAAGAGGGATCCGCAGACTCAAGTCCGTGTCATCAATATCGTGTCTGCCACGCTTGTTTCTAACCCGTATCTGAATTCCGTTGTCGTTGGTGGAAATTTCGACATTCTCTACGTTGTTACCCAACTCACCCCTGATTTCGATTTTTGCCTCATCCCAAACCGTAACCGCGACACTGCCGGCAGTGTTTTCAACCAGTACATAGCCATCTGATGCCATGTCACGTGTCTCATTCAGCGTCTGGCCTGAAAATCCTCTCAGTGGAAACAGCAGAACCAGCGCTGAACACGCCAGTACCGGCCAGGCGGGCAATTCAGTAAAAAGTCTCATATGGTCGTCCTCCTGCTGCTTTGGTCAAGCGCTGCAATCTGCTTTAAAAAATCAAGTTGCCTGGAGCGCAATTCCAGCATTTTCGTACCCAGGAAAGAATTACCGGGATTATCCTTTAAAGCAACCGTCAGAGCGGTCTCGGCAGCACTCAGGGCAGCCCAGGCGGCGGTCAGATTCTCAAGCGCCTGGCGCGGCAAGTTACCCGAAGATACACCCACTGAAATAAACTCCCGAACTGCAGCCTGGTACTCGCGTTCACTGGCAGTAAGAACACCTGTCATGCTGCCGCCCCACGCTGCTTGAGTCTGATTCGACGACACAGACCTGAGTTGTACCGGCGCCGCTACGGTATCCCATTGCCGCCCGATCAGGAAACCGGCGACAAACACTACTGCAACAGACGCGGCCAGCGCATTTATCCACCAGCGTACTGATGACTGCTGCCGATCAAGCCCATCTTGCTGACCGATCCTCTGTGCAATAGCAGGCCAGACATCTCTATCCGGTGCAATTTCACGCGGCAGAGCTTCCAGCCTTTTCAATAATTCCCGTTCACCCAATTTCTGTTCACCTGATTGCTGTTTCATCACTCCAGTACCTCACGAATCAATTTCCGTGCGCGGTGTAATTGAGCCTTGGAAGAGCCAACGGCCATGCCGGTCATTTCCGCGATCTCTGCATGCCGATAGCCTTCAATGTCGTACAGGATCAGCACAGTCCGGGCCCGCTCCGGTAACGAAGCAATGGCCTTTTCAAGGTCCATCCGTTTATCGGCAAAAACATCCCGATCACCAATCGCCGTCCTCTCAGTCACTTCATCCATCGGAACGTCGCGCCCGGCCCGACGTAAGCGAATACGCCGGTCACTTAGCGCAACGTTGACGGAAAGCCGGTGCAGCCAGGTTGCAAAACAACTTTCTCCACGGAAGCTGTCCAATTTCTGCCAGGCCCTGACGAAAGCTTCCTGCAGGAGGTCCTCGGCCAGCATGGCATCGCCACCACAAATCCGCCACAGCAAACCGCAAATACGATCCCGGTTACTCCGGTACAGTTTCTCGAAGGCTGCGCGATCCCCATTTTTGGCCAATTCGACCCATATGGATTCATCATCGTGTGGTGCAGAGCCCGCTTGCCACGATGCCACCGCGTTTTCTCCTCCCATACTGATTGGACTGTTGCCCCAGACAAAGGGTTTAAATGTATTAGAACATGATAATCAGGCAGGTAGCGGCCCGAAGCAAGATCGGGTCGAGGCGCCGGTCCGGAGCAAGGGATCTGTTTCCAGGACACGGCATAAACACACACATCCCTGTGGCCTCCTCTTGAAACATCCTTGTTTCAAAGGGTCCCGGAAACAGACCCCTCACTCCGAACCGGCTTGTGCCATGCTGAAATTCAGAAATCGAATAGCGGGATAGAACGACTACTTAGGAGTTGCGCTCACAAAAGTACAACACACGATGTTCAGAATCGTCTGCGTGCAACCCTGCTGGAATTCACACTCAGGACAATGCAGCAGCGACTCTTTCCTGTTCCGCCTTCAGGGCGGCGGGCGTCCTGTCACCGTAAGAATCGAGGTACTTACCGATGTCGGAAATCTCCGCTTTCCAGGCCTCGCGGTCCACTTCGAGCAGGGCTTCCATCGTTGCTGCCGGTACGTCGATTCCATCCAGGTTCAGATCGCCGGGTTGAGGCAGATAACCGATCGCTGTTTCCACCGCATCGACTTCACCGGCGCAGCGTTTGATGATCCAGTCCAACACGCGCAGATTGTCGCCAAAGCCCGGCCACATGAACTTGTCATTCTGGTCTTTACGGAACCAGTTGACGTGGAAGATCTTTGGTAATTTGTCGGAAGCACTGGAGAAAGTGAGCCAGTGTGCCCAGTAATCCGCGAAGTTATAACCGCAGAAGGGTTTCATGGCCATTGAATCACGGCGTACCACACCGACCGTGTCGATATTGGCGGCCGTTGTTTCTGAAGCCATGGCAGCGCCATACAACACACCGTGGTTCCAGGACCGGCTCTCCATGACCAGCGGAACCAGTCTTTCCCTGCGCCCGCCGAAAATGATGGCGGAAAGCGGCACACCGGCCGGCGCCTCGGCCTGATCTGAATAGGACGGACACTGTGACATGTGTACTGTGAAGCGGGAATTGGGGTGTGCGGCAGGCCCCTGCTCCGGATCGTAAGGATTGCCCTTCCAGTCTGTGACCGGTACGCGATCGTCCAGGCCTTCCCACCAGGGCTGATTATCTGCAGTAACGCCCACATTGGTGAAGATTGCATCGTGATCCAGCATTGCCAGGGCATTGGGATTGGTGTTCTCGGCCGTTCCCGGCGCAACGCCGAAAAAGCCCGCCTCGGGATTGATCGCCCACATGCGCCCGTCATCACCCACGCGCATCCAGCAGATATCATCACCGACGGTCCACACTTTCCAGCCTTTATAGTTTGCCGGAGGTATCAGCATGGCCAGGTTGGTTTTACCGCAAGCAGACGGGAAGGCGGCGGCAACATAGTGGATTTCACCCTGGGGATTCTCGATCCCGACAATCAGCATGTGCTCTGCCAGCCAGCCCTCAGAGCGGGCCTGATAGCTGGCGATACGCAGGGCATGACACTTCTTGCCCAGCAGTGCATTACCGCCATAACCGGAACCGAAACTCTGTATTTCGAGGTCTTCCGGAAAATGCATGATAAAACGGCGGTCGGGGTTGAGATCACCGATGGAGTGCAGACCCTTGATGAAACTGCCTTCCCGCTCGATACGCCGCAGTGCCTGATCGCCCATGCGGGTCATCAACTTCATGTTAACCACTACGTAGGGGCTGTCCGTTATCTCAACACCACAGCGTGACAATGGCGAGTCAATAGGGCCCATGCAGTAGGGGATGACATAAAGTGTCCGGCCCTGCATACAGCCGCTGAAATTCTGCTCCATTTTCGCCCGTGCATCCCCCGGATCCATCCAGTTGTTGTTGGGGCCGGCATCGTCCTCGCTGGAGGTGCAGATATAGGTCAGGTGTTCAACGCGCGCAACGTCTGAGGGATCTGAACGATGGAGGTAGCAACCGGGATGCGTTTCCTTGTTGAGCTCAATAAAATCACCGCTGGTGATCATCTGATCCGCTAATTCCTGGTATTCCACTTTGCTGCCGCTGCACCAGTGCATGTTTTCCGGCTGGGTTAATTGTGCTACCTGGGCTACCCAGGTTTTTAACTCTTGATTGGTGGTCACACTCTATTCCTCTTGATGGCTTTTGCCGGTTCCCGGCAGTATGTTTTGAACTCGAAACTGGCACTACTCTGCCGCTTGCATTTATTTCCGGAAAGGCCACCTGACATCCTAAAACTCATGCAATATGCGTACGGGTCTGACCCGTTTGGCAGAATAGACTCTGGTCTCATGACTTTCAATAAGAGAAGTCAGGCAGTCTTTGATTTCAGACCGCAGAAGGGATCAGAGTGTCGATAACGTGTTCGATGTAGGCTTCAAATTCTTCACTACTCAAACTGGGTGTCTGCTGCTGTCTCTGGAGCTGCAAAAACCCGAGGTAAACCGAATAGATCAGCCGCGCCTGGTGCCGGGCCAGTTCAGGCTTCATACCCATTTCCTCAAATGCAGCCGACAGGTGCCCCATTCTTCTGTTCGCCACTCGCTCCAACACGGGCTCCACATGTGGATGACCCGCCGCCGCGCACAACTCACTGTACACTTCATGGGTAAGCTTTTCTTTGCCTACCCGGCGAAAAAAGGAGATCAAACGGTCGCGAGGCTGGTCGATCTTACCCAGGGATGCGATCAGGTTCCGGGCATCGTGTTTTTCCCATCGGAGCAGAGCCTGTTCCAGCAGTGCCTCACGGCTGGCAAAATGCCAGTAGAAGCTGCCCTTGGTAATCCCCATGCGCCGCGCCAGGGGCTCAATCGCCATTGCCTGGACACCCCGTTCCGCAATCAGATCCAGCGCTGCACGCTCCCAATCGGCGGCTGACAGCGTCGTCCTTGCACTTTTTTGCGCCGGTTTCATTGCTCCGTCATTCCCGTAAAACATTGATTGTTGCGGCGCCTGCCTTTCCTGTCAAATATCTGTCACCGCCACAAGTGTTGACTTGCGTCAAAAGGCTAACCATACTCCGGCGTATGGTAATACAGGAGAAATGATATGACCGGGTTAATGTTACTGACGCTTTTGGGTATTTCACTGGTCTGTGCTTTTTACGGCACAAGCCTGTTGCTGTGGACGGGCGCAACGGCTGTAGGCATCGTGATATTCGCTGTTACGGGTTCAGTTCCGGTACTGAGTCTCGTATTGCTCACCACAATTTTCTCTATTATCGCCATTCCGCTGAATTTCAGACCCTGGCGCCAGCAATTGATCAGTGCGCCATTCCTGAAACAGTTTCGTCGTATGTTACCCGCCATGTCTGAAACAGAGCAGGTTGCACTCGATGCCGGAACCGTGGGCTGGGAAGGTGAGTTATTCGCCGGAAAACCCGACTGGCAACTGCTCAAAGAACTGCCCTACCTCGAATTGACGGTCGAAGAAAAGGCTTTTGTCGACGGCCCGTTGGAAGAACTGTGCGACATGCTGAATCAGTGGGAAATTACCCATAACGATGCCGATCTGAACCCCGAAACCTGGGAATTCATCAAGCGCAACCGTTTCCTGGGAATGATCATCCCCAAAGAATACGGAGGCCTGGGCTTTTCAGCCATGGCCCACCGTGCGGTTCTGCAGAAAATTTCATCCATCAGTTCCGTTGCCGGTTCACATATTGCGGTTCCCAATTCTCTTGGCCCGGGCGAACTGCTGGTGCAATACGGAACAGAGGAACAAAAGAGCCAGTACCTGCCGAAACTGGCCTGCGGCGATGAGATCCCCTGCTTCTGCCTGACCGGACCGACCGCAGGTTCCGATGCAACTTCAATCCCGGATTATGGGATTGTCTGCAAGGGCAAGTACAAGGGTAAGGATGTGTTGGGTATGCGGCTTAATTTCGACAAGCGCTACATAACGCTTGCGCCCAGCGCCACACTGGTCGGTGTCGCTTTCCACTTATACGACCCCGATGGTTTGATGGGCGACAAAGAAGAACTGGGTATCAGCCTGGCGCTGATTCCCAGAGAGACCAAAGGCCTTGAAATCGGCAAGCGTCACCTGCCGCTAAATGTGCCCTTCCAGAACGGACCGGTGCGTGGCAAGGACGTGTTTGTCCCGCTGGATACCCTGATTGGTGGTACGGAAATGGCCGGACAAGGCTGGCGGATGCTGATCGAGTGCCTTTCTGTCGGGCGGGCCATCTCCTTGCCGTCCTGCTCCACCGGTGGGGTCAAGATGGGCGCACTGGCTACCGGCGCCTACGCAAGAATCCGTAAGCAATTCAACCTTCCTATTGGTCGTTTCGAAGGTGTCGAAGCCGCACTGGCCCGGATTGGCGCCAATACCTACGCCACTTCGGCACTGTCGCGCATGACCGCTACCGCCGTTGACCTGGGTGAAAAACCGGCGGTTCCGTCAGCCATTGCCAAATACCATGCGACTGAGATGGGTCGGAAAGTGATTACAGACGCGATGGACGTACATGGCGGCAAAGGGATCATCCTGGGCCCGCGCAATTACCTCGGACGAGCCTGGCAGGGCATGCCGGTGTGGATCACGGTGGAAGGTGCCAATATCCTGACGCGCAACCTGATGATCTTCGGCCAGGGCGCCATGCGGTGCCATCCTTATGTCATCAAGGAAATGGAGGCGGCAAGAATTGAAAATGTCTTGCAGCGGACCGAACGCTTTGACCAACTCCTCTTTTCACATGTCGGCTTCACCATCAGGAACGCGGTGAGAAGCCTTGTGCTGGGTTTGAGTTTTGGAAAATTCGCCGCTGTGCCGCACGACCGCAAAACGGCGAAGTACTACCAGAAGCTTTCCCGCTACTCAGCGGCCCTGGCATTTACCTCCGATATCTCGATGCTGATCCTGGGCGGCAAGCTGAAGCAGAAGGAACATATCTCCGCTCGACTGGGTGATGTTCTGAGCCACCTGTATATCTGTTCCGCCATGTTGAAGCGCTACGAATCCCAGGGTCGGCCGGTGGCGGATCAGGTAATCCTGGCCTGGGCGTTTCACCATTCTATTTACCGGATTCAGATTGCCCTGCAGAAGGTCGTGGACAACTTTCCAAATCGCTTCTTGCGCGGTGTCATGAGTATCGTGGTGTTTCCCTTTGGGCGCCGGGAACGCGCACCGGGTGACCGCCTGACCCACAAGGTCGCCCAGTTGCTGCTGACCCCTTCCGACACGCGCGACAGGTTAACCGATGGCATCTACAAATCGGCTAAAACTGGTCACCCGGTTGGCCTGATGGAGGAAGCTTTGCCACAGGTCATCAATGCAGAACCACTGGAGCGTAAATTGTTGAAAGCACTTAAGAACGGGGAGATCAGCGGAATTACCTGGGAAGAACAGCTAAAGGATGCTATTGCCCACTCGGTAGTCACCGTGGAAGAAGCGGACATTCTGATTCAGGTGAGAGAACTGGTGATGGAAATCATTGCTGTTGATGAATTTGACCTGGAGGAAATTCAGGCCGGTAAAGTCGCTTCGGCAGCAAAACAGAACTCACAACTGGATACACAACACGCCGCCTGACGAGAACGTTGTCCAGGTAAATTTTGTATTAGTGCCGGGGCCCCAGTCTGGAGCCCTGGGTGCCGGTTCGGAGTTAGGACTCACCTTTCACGGCACGGCATACCCCCCCTGGGGCCTGTGCCGTGGACCGTGAGGAAGCGGAAGCTGGCAACTACCCCCCGTCCTTCAACCTGCGCGCCTCAATCACGTTGATCACCTTGCCCAAGCGGTTCAGCAGTTCACTCAACTGTTCGTAATCCCTGACCCGCACCAACAGACGAATCGTCACTTCATCCATCACTTCGTCCAGCTTACTGGTGATATCCGTCACCTGCGTATCCGAGGCCGCCAGGATATTGGAAATATCCCGGATCAAGTCACGACGGTCATAGGCCCGAACCTGGATCTGGACTGAATAGTTGGTCTGGGGTTTTTCACCCCAACTGACCTGCAACAGGCGGGGATTGTTTTCACTTCGCCAGTGCAACACCTGCCGGCAGTCATCGCGGTGAATGGTCACACCCCTTCCCCGCGTGATATACCCCACAACCGCGTCACCGGGAATGGGCTGACAGCACCTGGCCACCGTGGTCATCAGGTTGCCCACACCCTCGATGGTTACATCATCTGCGCCTTTATGCTGTTCACTACGCTGACGGTTGGGTGTACGCGTGAGCAGATCCTCAGGCTGCGGCTCAAACTGCTCGGATCGCAGGCGCTCGAAGGCATTGACCACCTGGCCGACGGTCAGGTCTCCATTGCCGACTGCCACGAACAAATCTTCCGTACTGCTCAGGCTGAACCGTTCCACTACCGGATCAAAATCCGTCAGGGAAATTCCAATCCGGGAGGCTTCATTTTCCACCGCCTCTTTACCCGCCCGCAAGTTCTCATCCCGACTCTCACGCTTGAACCACTGCCTGACCTTGGCGCGACCTCTTGCACCGATGATGTAACCCAGGCGCGGGTTCAGCCAGTCGCGACTGGGCCTGGCCTGCTTTGCGGTCAGAATTTCCACGCGATCACCGGTGCTGACCACATGGGTCAGAGGTACGATACGTCCGTTGACCTTGGCGCCCCGGCAACGGTGCCCAACCTCGGTGTGTACGTGATAGGCAAAATCCAGCACGGTTGAACCGGCCGCCAAATCTACAACCTGACCTGTTGGCGTGAGTACATAAACACGGTCTTCAGTGGTTGCGGACTGGAAACTGTCGAGCAAGCTCTGGTCATCGAGATCCTCATCCGTGGATTCGAGTAACTGGCGCATGACCGCGATCTTGTTATCGAATGCCGGGTCGGTGGGGCCCCCTTCCTTGTAACGCCAGTGGGCAGCGACACCCAGTTCAGCATGCTCGTGCATCTGGTGAGTGCGGATCTGGATTTCGACCGCCCTTCCCTCGGGATCGGCTACCGCCGTATGCAGGGACTGGTAATTATTTCCCTTGGGCATGGTGATGTAGTCATCGAACTCGCCCGGTATCGGCTGCCAGAAGGTGTGTACCAGGTCCAAGGCGCTGTAACAGGCCGGCAAATCATCAACCAGCACCCGCACGGCCCGGACATCAAACAACTCGTGAAAATCAAGCCCCTTGCGTTGCATCTTCCGCCAGATGCTGTAGATGTGCTTCGGTCGCCCTTTCACTTCAGCCGAGATACCTGCCTCTTCCAGGGCCGTCGAAAGTTTGTCCATGAACCCCTGTATGAACCGTTCACGCTCCGTGCGATGCTCTGCCACCAGGCGAGCAATGCGCCGGTACTGTTCCGGTTTCTGGTAACGGAATGCCAGGTCTTCCAACTCCCACTTCAACTGCCAGATACCCAGACGATTGGCCAGTGGAGCGTGAATCAACATGGTCTCCCTCGCCAGCGCCCCAGCCAGTTCCTGATCTTTGCCGGCGTGACGCAACAGCACCAACTGCCAGGCCAGATCGATCATCACCACGCGAACGTCTTTCACCAGCGCCAGCAACAGGCGCCTGAGCCCCTCAGCGCTGCGCCGGGTGATGCTGAGCGATGAGTCAGACTCATACAGCTTGAGCTTTTGCAGTTCTTCATATTGCTGGCGGACTTTTGCCGGGCGGGCTTGCACTATTTTGTCAAGTTGATTGTCCGCCACCCCCGCGACATACAGCAGGGCGCAGCTCACGGTAATGGGGTCCGCGGAGAGACTTTCGAGGCTTTTCAGCAATTCGACCAGCAAATCACAGGAAGATGGCTCCAGTATCTCGTGCGCCAGCAGGCTTTGCAGCAGAACAACGCAATCTTCCGCAACAGGTCCAACGGATTCCCTGTATGCAGCCAGCCATTGCTCCAGTCCGCATTCCTTGCCACCTGGTGTATGTGGGGTTTCCATGCTGTCCATCGATTTGCCTTCAGCCGGTACCGGGCAATTTGCACCACCTGTTAAATGGAGTCTGCCGGTATGCAATTGCAAGCCTGATGCAGGAAATTACGATCCCGGTGTAGTTTTGTTCCACAGCACAGCCAGTCGTTGTTCAGACACTTTGCCATTGGTACCGAGACGCTGGGCAAATAGCGAGATCCGATACTCCTCAAGTAACCAGCGGAAGGTATCCAGCGCCTCGTCGTACGGGGCTCCCGCGTCCAGTGCCGCAAGATATTTCTGCCACCAGGGTTCAATCAGGCTCATTCGCTGTCGGTCCCTTTGTGGATTCTGTACCAGTTGATCCAGCCGTTCCATGATCCCCCTCAGGTAGCGCGGATAATGAGAAAGTCGCCCGGGATCGAGGTCAATGAGGAAACCCGGGTAAACCAAATCATCCATCTGGCTGGTAATTTCTTCACAGATATCCGTCCAACGGGATCCGATATCACCAGAAAGCCTGCTGTACACCGCGCCACAAAGGGGCAGTAATTCATTCAGCAGACTGGCAAGGTGCAGGAAACTGCGCCCTATTTCGTTTCGCAGTCGCTGACAAAGTGCCCCAAAAGCCGCTTCATCACGGATTTCACTGACATCGCCCATTGTTTCACACAGGCTTTTCCAGGCCAGGTCATGGATCAGGTCCGCAGTGCTCCCCAGAGAACTCCAGACCAGCAATGCATCCCGCGTCAGACCGTGATGCTTACGCAGGTAATTGAGCTTATCGACCAGCGTGAGCGCCAGCAGACGCCGAACACCGTCAATATGCGACCGGACTGCCTCCTGCGGCGTATCAAACAAACGCAGACCCACGGCTGTTTTCTGATCGACAAGCGCCGGCCAGGCCCGCGTGCCATCGGCCGTGGTAACGCCAGTCTCCAGTTGGCCAAAAACCCATGATGTGGCGCCATCCCGGTTAAAATTCCGTCCCTGGCGATCCATAAACCGGCGTTGGGCCTTTTTACCCAGTTCATCCTGCAAAGATCGCAGATCCCGGCCCTGTGCAATGATCCCGCCATCCTGATCCCTTACGCAAATACGAAAGCGGAAATGATTCGCAATCGCCGTTTCATCAAGATCCTGCGGACGGATGTCCATGCCGGTCATTCGTTTCAGGCAAGCCGCACACGCTTCCAGCAAGGGTTTTTGCTGCCGGCCCTGCAGCGCTTCAAGCACGGCATCGACATAAGCAGGCACCGGCGTAAGTGAACGGCGCTGCGGTTTCGGCAATTGCCTGATCAATGCAATCAGCTTATCCCGCAGCAAGCCTGGAACCAGCCATTCCAGCTTCCCCGGATCCAGCGTATTGAGCCATTCCAGCGGCACGGTCAGGGTGACCCCGTCCTCTTCATGCCCCGGTTCGAAATGATACGTCAGGGGAATTCGCTGTCCGTTCACATCGAGTGTGTCCGGGAATAATTCTTGCGGGGCCAGGCCGGCATCTTCCCTCATCAAGACCTCATGCCCCAGATAGAGCAATTCCCGACCTTCATTCCCCAAGCCCAGCAGCCATTTTTCGAAGGTCACGGCGCTGTTCACTAAATCCGGGATACGGGCGTCGAAAAACTCGAACTGGGCATGTTCATCTGCCAGCACATCCCGTTTTCTGCGTTTATGCTCGAGTTCCTCTACCTCCGCGCGGATGGTTTCGTTGTGCTGCATGAACGCCGCGCGGGTGTCGAGGCGGCCTTGAACCAGCGCCTCGGTGATAAATATCTTGCGCGCTTCTTCCGCGGCAAACGGTGCATAGTGAACCCGGCGTTTCTCGGTGATCACCAAGCCGAATAATGAAACCTGCTCCCAGGCCATCACCGTGCCCCGGCGGCGGGACCAGTGCGGATCAAAATAATGCCGTTTGAGTAGATGTCCGGCCTGCTGTTCGATCCACTCCGGCCTGATCATCGCATTGACTCGCCCCCAGGTTTTTGTCGTTTCAACGATCTCGGCTGCCATCAGCCACTTGGGCGAACGGCCAAACAGTCCCGAACCGGGCAAGATGTAAAAGCTCCTGGAACGGGTGCCCTGGTAGCTCCTGTCCTCCGGATGCTTCAGACCGACATGGCTCAGCAGGCCGGCCAGGAGGGCCTTGTGAACCTGATCGTATTGACCCTGCCTGCCGCTCAATTGCAGACGGGATTCGCGGGCCTGGTCACGCAGTTGCTGGTACAGGTCAAACCACTCCAGCACCCGCTGCCAGTTGAGGAACTCCCGGCGACATAATTTGCGAAACTGGTTACCGGACACTGCTTTGCGCTGTTGGCGAAGATAGCGCCATAGTTTGAGCAGGGCAGAAAAATCGGACTGGGGGTCGCTGAAACGATCATGTGCTTCATCTGCCGCCGCCTGGGCATCTAACGGGCGCTCCCGTGGATCCTGGATACTGAGTGCCGCAGCCAGCACCATCATGTCTTCCAGGCAACCCTGTTTTGCACCTTCCACCACCATCCGGGCCAGCCTGACGTCCATTGGCCAGCGCACCAGCGCATGTCCGAGTTTGGTTGGTGCATGTGCTTTATCTACCGCACCCAGTTCAAACAGCAGTTGCTGGGCCTCCTTGATCATGCGTGGCGCAGGCGGATCGACAAAAGGAAATTCTTCAACCACTCCCAGGCCGGTCGTCAACATGCGCAATATGACGGTAGCAAGCGAGGTGCGCAGGATTTCGGGTTCGGTATATTGTGGCCGCGCAAGCAGGTCCTCTTCACTGTACAGGCGGACACAAATGCCGGGGCCCAGGCGTCCACAACGACCGGCCCGCTGATCGGCGCTGGCCTGCGAAATGGCCTCAATGGGCAGTCGCTGAATCCGGCTTCGATGCGAATAACGGCTGATCCGCACCAGACCGGAATCAATCACGTAACGAATCCCGGGTACCGTCAGGGAAGTCTCGGCCACATTAGTGCTAAGGATAATTCGGCGCTGTTTAGCGGGGTGGAATACCCTTCTCTGCTCCGTCGAGGACAGGCGGGAATAGAGTGGCAGAATCTCGCTTTGAGCGACACTGTGGCGGGCCAGGTACTCGGAGGCCTCGCGGATCTCACGTTCACCGGACAGGAATACGAGAATATCCCCCCGGGGATCCTTGCGGCCAAGCCGGCTGACGGCATCCGCAATGCCACGGTAAAGGTCACGATTGGCATTGCGGTTGGCATTGCGATTTGGGCTGCGGTCTGTTCGCTCTGACTTGTCATCATCCGAGGCCAAAGGGTGATATATCAGTTCAACAGGATAACTTCTCCCGGACACTTCGATCACCGGCGCCTGGTTGAAATGGGCTGAAAATTTTGCGGTATCAATGGTTGCCGATGTAATGATGAGCCGCAGATCCCGGCGGCGCGGCAACAGGCGCTGGAGATAGCCGAGCAGAAAATCAATGTTGAGGCTGCGTTCGTGCGCCTCATCGACGATGATGGTGTCGTAGGCATCCAGAAAGCGATCATTCAGGGTTTCGGCCAGCAAAATGCCATCGGTCATGAATTTGATGTACCCGTCCCGACTGCTGCGGTCGCGGAAGCGGACTTGGTAGCCGACGATACCGCCGAGTTCAACGCCCAGTTCCTCGGCAACCCGCTCGGCCATGGCGCGGGCCGCGATGCGCCTCGGCTGGGTACAGGCAATCATTCCCCGTGTTCCCCGGCCGGCCTCGAGGCAGAACTTGGGTAACTGGGTGGTTTTACCGGAACCGGTCTCACCCGCCACCACAATGACGGGGTGTTTCTTTAGTGCCTCTATGATTTCTTCACGGTGTGCCGTAATCGGCAGCACATCATCGTAGCGAGGCGTCGCTATTGCCGCCGCCCGCTGCCGGACTTTCTGGCGGGAGTCCTCAACCCGTTGTAACAACTGGGCCAGCAACTGATCAACCGGTCTATGCTCTTTGCGGCGTCGTTCAATCGCGTACAGGCGCTTGCGGCACCAGGCCGCATCAGAGACCATCATGCTATCGAGTTGGCCTCTGATTTCGCGAATGATTTTCCGTGCGTCCATGACGGTCTATTATCCATCAGTGCACGGCAGGGAATCCACGCATATAATCGGGTGCCGAACCCATTTCCCGTAACCCATAACAAATACCTGGATGATATTCATGGAACTGAATTTCAGAAGCGACAATGAATCCCCGGCCGCTCCGGCCATCATGGCAGCCCTTGCCGAGGCCAATCAGGGCACGGCATGGGCCTACGCCGAAGACCCCCTGTCCGAACGGCTGGACAGGGCATTTTCAGACTTGTTCGACACCCCCACTACGGTGGTTCCCGTCACCACAGGCACCGTGGCCAACAGCATTGCACTGGCCTGCGTCACCCCTCCCTGGGGTAGCATTTTTTGCCATCGTAACGCTCATATTGTTAATGATGAAGGTGGCGCTCCGGAGTTTTTTGGCCATGGACTGCGCCTGGTGCCGGTGGATGGCCCCGAGGGTAAATTTACTGCCGATGACCTGGAACGGGACATTAGTGCCAATGAAGGTCACGGTATCCATGCCTATGTCCCCTCTGCCGTCAGCCTGACCCAGAGCACTGAATCCGGTACGGTTTATCAGCCTGAGGAAATCAGTTCCGTCTGCACGATAGCGACCGAAAGGGGCATGGCCACTCACCTTGATGGCGCCCGCTTTGGCAATGCGATAGCCGCACTTGCCTGTCACCCTGCTGATGTAAGCTGGAAAGCAGGCATTCAGATGATGTCATTCGGCGCCAGCAAAAACGGTTGCCTGGCAGCCGAGGCCATCCTGTTTTTCAACTGCCCGGATCTGCGTGAAACTGCAGAGCGGCACCGCAAACGTTCCGGCCACCTGTTGAGCAAGATGCGCTATGTTGCAGCCCAGTTGCTGGCCTACATTGAAGATGACCTGTGGCTCAAACTCGCCGCACATGCCAATCAACAGGCGGCCCGTTTTTCTGAAGCAGTAGCGCAGCACCCCGAAGCCAGCCTCGAGTATCCGGTTCACGCCAACGAAGTATTCGTCAAGTGGACAGCTGGAGGATTTTCCAGGCTGGAAAAAGTCGGGATACAGTTCCTGGCCTGGCCCGGAAGAGATGACCTGGCACGCTTCGTTTTTTCCCACTGCACTACAGTGGAAGAAACCGAAACACTGTGTGTACGGCTGGCGGAGTCAGGGTGATTTTTACTCCGTCAAGCCGATAACAACATGGAGCGATCACTGCTCCCGGTATAAGGACGGACGATCAAAGACATCAGCCAGGTGCATGAGCAAGCGCTCTGCGGGATTCAGTTCTGTGCGTTGCTCCAATACCGAAACGGCCAAAGCCGGTTCATCGGTAATAATGGCATCTACACCGCGGCCAAACATGACCGACATGCCGACGGCATCATTTACGGTCCACACCATGAGCTGTTTTTCCTGATTCTGGATGCTGCGGACTCTGGCCCCTGAAGCCAGCCTGGCATTCAGCGCCAGGAAATCAAGCTCCAGCCCACTGATATTCCCCAGTGCCACGGTAGACAACAGGCCAACTTTCCATTCGGGACGTAATTGCCGAATTTTCCTGATAGCCGCATAACTCAGTGACATAAGCAGCACCTGGTCCTGCATACCTGCCGCCTCGACTATCTCGGCCACACTCTCTTCCAGACGCCGCTCCCTACCGTAATATTTGAGTTCGATATTTACACCGATCTTTCCCTTACACCACTCCAGCACCTGTTTTAGCGTGAGGATCCGCTGATCGCTGAATTGCGGACCAAACCAGGAACCGATGTCCACTTGCTGCAGATCGGCCAGCTTCGAGTCGGCAACCGTCATCGCCTCGCCGGCAATTTTTTTCAGATCACGATCGTGAATAACGACAACGGCTCCATCAGCCGTTTCCTGCACATCAATTTCCACCCAGTCCGCGCCGTCTTCAATCGCAGCCTGGATCGCAGCCAGCGTGTTTTCAGGCGCTCTTCCTGAAGCACCACGATGAGCCATGATTTCCGTGCGGTCCTCCATGTGGACCTGGTCGAGCAACTTGTTGACAAACAGAGCCGCGAGAAACACGGCAACTACCGACGCCCAGGCCAGCTTACGCCAACTCAGGTGCCGGTCCAGGCGCCGGCTTCCATCTGCTGCGAAGGCTGCATCGCTGCGGTAGTCCACGTGCAGATCCCGGAACAGGTGGAGTATCAGTAAGCTGAGCAAGGAACTACCGCACCAGGTCAGGACAAAGGTCACCGCCGCGCCAAGAAGGGCAAGCGCACCCAGCACCAGCAGCAAAATACCGAACGAATCACCTGCCAGGGGCACCAGGTATGTCCCCATCAAGCCAAGCAATCCGGTGAATAATGCACTGAAGAGCAGGCTCAGCGCCAGCCAACTCAAAAGCCAGAGACCTATTCTGATCCGTTTCCCGGCCACCGCTTCACGACTCGCTTTCATGGCCTGAGCCGGTGACAAACCGTTGATCAGCAAAAATGGAAGGCAAAAAACCCAACTGATGAACAAGCGCGACAAGGTATAAATCAGCCCTGCTCCAAGCAGCGCAGCGGCGACTACAGCCTGGTAGAACTCGGGTGGTTTTTCGCTCAAGTAGAAATTGATATCAAACTCACCCAACAGGAAGTAATAGATCGCCCCCAGCAAAAGCAGGAAGGGAACCAGCGTCAACAGGATGCGCAGCAGTATACGTAGCGAGAGTCCGAACAGGCTTGCGGCTTTACTGGCCAGAAGCGCCAGTAGCCTCGGGCCGTTAATGGGCCGACCGTAGGCACTGTAATATCCCACGATCAGCAGTACGGCATGCTCAAGAAAAAGAATGATGGAAAAAACGGAAGCAGTGATCAGCATCGACAGCAAACCGCATGGACTCATCAGAAAAAAAATGATCTCCTGATCAGAAAGTGCCGCCTCACCGGAAAGCCCGACGGAAAAATTCAGCAACACGGTGGCCAGCGGGGCCAGAATCACGAACACCACCACGTTGACCGCAACGTGAACGAGCAGGAACTGACGCCAATTAGTCAGGAACTGTTTGAATAATGCCAGCCACTGATTGAAGGACAAATTTATCAATCTCTGGTCCGTCCTGGTGAAATGCCTGGCTTAATGCTCAAGCAAACAGATTACAGTGGCCATACGACCGGTCACTCCGTCCCTGCGGTAGGAGTAAAACCGCTTACTGT
The DNA here is from genome assembly GCA_024279945.1 of Gammaproteobacteria bacterium. Taxonomy (GTDB): domain Bacteria; phylum Pseudomonadota; class Gammaproteobacteria; order Xanthomonadales; family SZUA-36; genus JAJRRA01. The sequence goes on along the minus strand of JAJRRA010000072.1, from coordinate 128,864 downwards.
TGCTATGGGTACAAAAGTGACCGCCGTACACCGAAGTGACGCCCACCTGGGACAACATCAACCTGGCTACCCCATAAAGATCCAGCAACCAGCGATCACCATCTTTCCTGAAGTGAATTCCCTGTTCTTCCGGAAAGGCCTGCCGGACGTCCTCGCCAACTGGGTAAGCCTTCGGGCCAATAGCGGGTCCGAGCCAGGCCATGATCTCTCCCGGCTCCTCCTCCAATTGCCTGACAGTGGCCTGCAACACACCCTGCGCCAGGCCTCGCCAGCCGGCATGCGCAGCAGCGACCCGGGTGCCGGAGCGGTTGCAAAACAGCACCGGTAGGCAATCGGCAGTCAGAACAGCGCAAACCTGGGCAGGAAGCGTTGATACCACGCCATCGGCAACCGGTTCTTCCCCGCTTGCCCGGGAGTGGGTCGCAATCTGTACCCCATGTGCCTGGCGCAACCACAGCGGCTCCGCCGGCAATTGCGACCGTAATTTTTCCCGATTCCTGTGCACCGCACAAGGGTCATCGCCACAATTCAAGCCCAGGTTCATGCTGCTCCAGGCACCCTTGCTGTAACCACCCACCCGGGTGGTCGTGAACGCACGGACATTGGCCGGCGCCGGCCAGTCCGGTTTGATCAACTCCATGTTCATGCTGTAGTTTCAGCAAGGGCTGAAAGCAGACCCTCGATGTCCGCCGGAAGAGGCGCCTCATAACACACCATGCTGCCACCAGCCGGGTGAATCAGGCTAAGCCGCCGTGCGTGCAGAGCCTGCCGCGGAAAGGCCCGGATAATCTCCAGCAAGGTCACTGGCATACCTTTCACGGCTTTATTTGGTTTTCCATACACGGGGTCACCGACCAGCGGATAGCCGACATGCTGCATGTGTACACGAATCTGGTGCGTGCGTCCGGATTCCAGAGAAACTTCCAGGTGACTGAATCCCTGCAAGTGCTGCATGACCCGGAAGTGGGTCACCGAGGGTTTACCTGCTGCCACCACGGCCATGCGTTTCCGGTCACGCGGATGGCGGCCAATGGGGGCATCTACCGTACCGTTTGAGCGAGTTTCACCCTTTGCGACCGCCTCGTACACACGACTCATCTGCCGCGCCTGAAGCTGTTCCACCAGGCTGGTGTGGGCCCTGAGGCTCCTGGCCACTACCATGACGCCGGTGGTGTCTTTGTCCAGCCGGTGTACGATGCCGGATCGCGGCAACGTAGCCAGGCTGGAATCAAAATACAGCAGTGCATTCTGCAATGTACCATCGGGATGCCCGGCTGCCGGATGAACGACCAGGCCGGCCGGTTTGTTGACCACGATGATGTCTTCATCGGCATGGATGATATCCAGCGGTATGTCCTGCGGCAGAACTTCACCCTGTCTTTCCGGTAGCGCATCCAGCCGCAGGGTCTCCCCACCACCGATTCGGTAGGTCGTCTTAAACGACCTTCCATCTACGGTCAATTCGCCGCTGCGCACCCACTTTTGCAACCTTGCCCGCGAGAAGTCCGGGAACAGAATTGCTGCAAGCTGATCCAGCCGCATACCCGCATGTTCCGGCCCGGCCGTTGCCGTTATTCTGATTCGATTGGATTCAGACTGTTTTACGCGCCCCAATTCCGTTATCATTCCGCTTCCTGCAATACTCTGGTTTTTTACATGCCCGTTTGTTTCCGATCCAACAATACCATCAGGTGGGTTGTTCTGCTCGCCATGTTCCTCGCCGTGGCAGTTCTGACAACGGCTGGCTGCCGTAAGGAAAAAGATCACCAGGACGACCGCAATGCAGCGCAACTTTATGAAGATGCGAAGAGATATCTGGATAACAAGTCCTGGGCGCGTGCAACTGTAGCTTACAAGATGTTGCAGACACGGTATCCATTTGGCCGCTATACCGAGCAATCCATGCTCGATCTGTCTTACGTCTATTTCAAGGGCGGGAATTCGCAAGGCGCCCTGTCAACGCTGGACCGTTTCATCCGGACTTACCCGGCGCACCCCAATGTGGATTATGCCTATTATCTTAAAGGCCTGGTCAACTATGAGCAGAACCTTGGTTTCCTTGAACGTATGATGCCCACCCGGGTGAGAGACCGGGATCAGTCTGCCGCCCGGGATTCATTTTTGGACTTCTCCGAGTTATTACGCCGTTTTCCCAACAGCCGCTACGTGCCAGACGCACGGCAGCGAATGGTGTTCCTGCGCAATAACCTTGCCGCCTATGAAATCCTGGTTGCTGACTATTACCTCAGACGAAAGGCTTATATCGCCGCCGTCAACCGGGCCCGTTACGTGCTCGAAGTTTATCCCAACACACCCGAGACAGAGGAAGCTCTGGTGATTCTCCACAAGGCATATACCGAGCTGAAATTACCGCAATTGGCGGACAGTTCCTGGAGTGTTCTGGAACTGAATTACCCGGACAACTATTACGTCCAGGGCAAGAAACAAAAACGCAGTTGGGCCAGTCGCCTGTGGCCATTTGACTAACGGTCTTCATCAGTTATTCTGGTGCTTTCGATAAATGTAGCGGAGGCGGGAAATCTCAAGTATTTGTTGTCTCGTCACGCCAGCCTGAGGTAATCGGATAACGCCGGTCGCGGCCGAAAGAACGGCGAGTGATTCGCACGCCGGGTGGTGCCTGACGGCGCTTATATTCACTCAGCAGCACCTGTGCTGCAATACGCCTGACCATCGCCTCATCGAAACCATCCTCCACAATCTCGCCAATCGACCAGTCCAGTTCTACATAGCACTTAAGGATATGATCCAGGATCTCGTAGGGCGGCAGGGAGTCCTGATCCGACTGGTCAGGGGCAAGTTCCGCCGAAGGAGCACGCTCGATCACGGCTTCGGGAATAACCGCTGAAACGCTGTTGCGATACCGGGCAAGATCATAGACCCGGGTCTTCAGACAATCCAGCAACGGTCCAAAACCACCGCACATGTCCCCGTAAATCGTGCAGTAACCGACTGCCAACTCACTCTTGTTGCTGGTCGCCAGCGGCAGCCAGCCAAATTTGTTGGACAGGGCCATCACTATGTCGCCCCGTATCCTTGCCTGCAAATTTTCCTCGCTGAGATCGGCAGCGCGGCCCGCAAAGGAAGGCTCCAACAACTGGAGAAATTTCTCATAAGCCGGCTCGATGGAGATACACCGATGGTCTACACCCAGCAGGACCGCCTGCTCCTGTGCAAGATCCAGGCTCATACCCGAAGTATGCCGTGACGGCATCATGATGGTGTGTACTCGTTCGACGCCCACAGCATCCACCGCAATCGCAAATGTCAGCGCCGAATCAATCCCACCGGACAGACCGAACACCACGTCGCTGAACCCATTCTTGCCAACATAGTCGCGCAGGCCACAAACCAGCACCTTATAAATTTCTTCTACCGGATCTTCCGGCGCTACCGGCCAGTCACGTGCCTCCAGAAAGCCGGTATCAGGATGAAAATCCGCCAGCAACAGTAATTCTTCACACAGCGGCCCGGGTTCACAGCAGTTGCCCTGCCGATCCATCAGCATACTGCGACCGTCAAACACCAGTTCATCCTGCCCGCCTACGAGGTTGCAGTACACCATTGGCAGGCCGGTATCTTCATGACGACTGGCAAACATACTTTTACGGTCAGCCAACTTGCTGTCGCGATAGGGCGATGCATTCGGCACCAACAATAATTCAGCACCCAGATTTTTTGCCTGGAATGCGGGCCGGGATTCCCAGCTATCTTCGCAGATCAGGACGGCGATTCGGCTGCCTTTCAAATCACGCACCAGGGGCTCAGACCCAGGCGCAAAGTAACGCTGTTCATCGAACACCCGGTAATTGGGTAATACCTGCTTGAAGTAACGGCCGATCAGTTGAGTGGTGCGAATCCAACTGACTGCATTATAGCGCTGCCCCTGTTCCTCCCAGGGATGACCGATGACAACATCGATGCCCTGCACACTCTCAATCAGTTCATCCACGGCACGATGCGCAGCCCGCAGAAAGCTGGGGCGCAATAACAGATCCTCCGGTGGATAACCCGTGAGCGCCATCTCGGGGAATAGCACAAGATCTGCCTTTGCGCAACGGGCCCGCTCTATCAGAGCCTGTGCTGCAGACAAGTTTTCCCGGATACCACCAACCAGAAAATTATATTGTGCCAGCGCGATGGTAATCATGGGGGAATCAGGACACTATCCGGGCCTGGCGCGTGCTGACAGGCCCGGATCCTATTACTGCAAACGCTCGAAGATCGCACTGCCCAGGTCTGCCGGTGAACGTACGGTAGTGACTCCCGCCGCTTCCAGCGCCGTGAATTTGGCCTCAGCAGTACCCTTCCCACCGGCGATAATAGCGCCCGCATGGCCCATCCGCTTGCCCGCAGGTGCCGTGACACCGGCGATGTAGGCCGCCACGGGTTTGGTCACATGGTCGGCAATGAATTCAGCGGCATCTTCCTCCGCGGAACCACCAATTTCACCCACCATGATGATGCCTTCCGTTTCAGGGTCATCCTGGAACAGGCGCAGGCAATCGACAAAATTCATGCCCTGAATCGGGTCACCACCAATACCGATACAACTCGACTGGCCAAGCCCGGCCAGAGTTGTCTGGTAAACTGCCTCGTAAGTCAGAGTGCCCGATCGTGATACCACACCCACACGGCCCTTACTGTGAATCTGACCGGGCATGATACCGATCTTGCATTCTTCAGGGGTGATAATGCCCGGGCAATTGGGGCCAATCAGCCAGGTGTCCGGTCTGTCATCCACCACTGCCTTCACCGTGATCATGTCCTGAACAGGAACACCTTCGGTGATGGCGACGATCACCTTTATACCCGCGTCCACTGCTTCCAGAATCGCATCCGCAGCATAGGCCGGCGGTACATAAATAACACTCGCCGCGGCACCGGTCTCAGCCACGGCGTCAACCACCGTGTTAAATACCGGCAGACCAAGGTGCTCCTGGCCACCTTTTCCGGGAGTGACGCCACCCACCATGCGGGTGCCATATTCCAGCGCCTGGCGGGAATGAAAAGTACCCTGGTTTCCAGTGAACCCCTGGCAAATGACTTTCGTGTTGCTATCAATCAATACACTCATTATTTTTCTCCGTTCCCTATGCCGCTGCTGCAACGACTTTCTTGGCCGCATCATTCAAATCAGTCGCAGAGATAATGGACAGGCCACTTTCGCCCAACAACTGCCTGCCTTTCTCAACGTTGGTGCCTTCCAGCCGAACCACCACGGGAACGTCCACGCTCACTTCACGGACGGCCTGGATAATACCCTGGGCAATTTCATCGCAACGTACGATACCCCCAAATATATTGACCAGTATGGCCTCCACCTGGTCGCTGGCAAGGATCAGCTTGAATGCTTCGCTGACCCGCTCGGCGTCTGAACCACCGCCCACATCCAGAAAATTGGCGGGATCGCCACCGTTCAGCTTGATCACATCCATGGTCGCCATGGCCAGGCCTGCACCATTCACCATGCAGGCAATGTTGCCGTCCAGTGTGATGTAATTGAGGTCATGCTTGCTGGCCGCCACCTCGGTCGGATCCTCCTGGGCTTCATCACGCATGGCCGCCAGATCCTTGTGCCGGAACAGGGCGTTATCATCCGCGTTGATTTTGGCGTCCAGCGCCAGCAGGTTTTGCTGCTTGTCGATGATCAGCGGGTTGATCTCGATGATACTCAGATCCTTGTCGCAAAAGAGTCGGTACATACCGGACATGATGGTGCCCAACTGACGAACCTGGATCGCGGAAAGCCCCATGCCGAAACCCATTTGACGCGACTGGAACGGCTGCAGGCCGGCCGTGTTATCAACTTTGATGGTGAAGATTTTTTCAGGTGTTGTTGCCGCCACTTGCTCGATATCAACGCCTCCTGCTGCCGAGCCCATGAACGTGATACAACGGTTGACTCGATCCACCAGGGCAGACAGGTACAATTCGCTCTCAATATCCGATGCCTCAGCAATCAGCACGTTGTCGACGGGCAACTCCAACCCAGCGGTCTGGTAGGTACTGATTTTCAGCTCAAGCATGCGTTCAGTCTCTGCCCGGACCTCATCCAGGCTATGTACCAGTTTCACACCGCCCGCCTTGCCACGTCCTCCGGCGTGAACCTGGGCCTTGACTACCCACATGTTCCCGCCCAACTCACGCGCGGCTTCGACTGCAGCCAGGGGTGTATTTGCAACGATGCCGGCAGGTACCGGTATTCCGTATTCAGCGAACAGTTCCTTCGCCTGGTATTCATGAAAATTCATGTTTGTTCCTCACTGTGGGCTCAGGGGTTTTTACACCTGAGCCGGGACGGGTATCGGGATTCTGGTAACAAGGCGTATTTTCTCCCGAATCCGTGACAAAATCAAAGACATTTCGGTGTTTACTTAATGAGACACCTTCACTGGATGCTATACTGCTGCAAGGTATCTAATCCATGTCAGACAGCACAGGGAAAGGGTTTGCTTCCCAGGGTCTGTTTGCGGGCTCTGGCAAGTTATTTTTCAATGAAAAGACCGGATGATTTCACTGCATACCCATTGTCGTCATCACTGACGAGCAGGGTAGTTAACTATCTGAATATTTATCGCATGATCATTGCGATGCTGCTGGGCTTCGCTCACTTTGCCCAGTTAATGGACAACAGTGAATCAGGCAGTCGGCAGTCGGCCGCCAGCGCCGTGCTGATTTTCTATATGTTGTTCGCCGCCTACCATCTTTTCAGTGCCCGGCGCAGGAATACCAATTTTTTCAAGCTGGCCACATACTCGCTGACGACTGACATCTTTGTCCTTTCTGCTCTGGCTCTGGCTTTTGGTTCTTTAGAGGGTGGTATCGGCATCTTGCTGGTATTTACCAGCGCGGTTGCTGCCGTCTTACTGCCCCTGAGAATTGCCCTGCTGCTGGCTTCAATCGCCAGTCTCACCATGATCTTTGGCGCCTTATGGAATTACTACCCTGACAACACGATAACGGAGTCCATGCTGCAAGCTAGCCTGTACGGCGTCACCGCCATGGTATCGGCGGTCATGGCCAATCAACTGGCCTACTGGGGCAGGGACTACCGACTGATCGCACAGAAACACCGGGCGACACTTTCCGAACTGGAACAGGTCAACGAATTGATTATCCGGCGAATGCGAACCGGCGTGATCGCGGTAGATCACGATCACATGATCCGTGTGATGAATGAAGCAGCCTGGTTCCTGATGGGCAGTCCATCGGTTCGTCAGCGTCAATTGGATACACTGTCGCCGAGGCTGGATCAGGCGCTCATCCACTGGAAAAAAGATCTTTACGCCGATCAGAAACCGGTACTGCTGGAACCCAGCCAGGCCCAGGTACTGCCGAGTTTTGTTGCCTTGCCTGGTGATCCCGAATTTGGCGCCCTGATTTTTCTCAGCGACAATAACGTGGTTGCCAGAAGGGCGGTGGAATTGTCCGTCAACACCCTGGCAAAGCTATCCGGCAGTATTGCCCATGAAATCCGCAATCCGCTGGCTGCGCTCAACCATGCTGCCCAGTTACTGGAAGAATCACCCCAGATCCGCCTGTCGGAAATGCGACTGGTAAATATTATTCAAAACCATGCAAAGCGCATGAACGGCATTGTAGAGAACATTCTCCAGTTGTCCCGCCGAGAACATTCCCGCCCGGAACTGGTGCCGCTACAAACGTTCCTGCTTGAATTTGCCAATGAATTCCGGGCCTCCCAGGTCAACCATGAGCTTGATTTCAGAGCGCAGATCGATCCTGCGGAAACCCTGATCCTGTACGATAAGAGCCAACTGAACCAGTGCCTGTGGAAGCTGTTGGACAATGCCGTGGATCATGCCAGCAAGGACAAATCCATCCCCGAAGTCCAGTTAATCCTGACCCGGGATGAAGAATCCGGATTTTGCATCATCACCATTGCCGATAATGGTCCGGGTATCAGTCAAGTGCAACTGGATAAAATTTTTGAGCCTTTTTTCACCACCAGGAAAGAGGGATCAGGCCTTGGATTGTACATTGCCCGTCAACTTTGTGAAGCAAACCAGGCCGAACTTACGGTAGACTCTGAACCCGGGCAGGGTGCTCGATTTCATATCCGTCTGGCTTTGGCGCGAGGGAGCCCAAATACAACAGCTAAGGCACCCGTGGGATAGTCATAATATCCTGGGGTCTGATAAGTATTGACCAGCTCTGATTAAAACAAACAGATGTATCGACAAACGGCACAGGAATCAACATGATTCAGAACACTCAGCGAGTATTGGTTATCGATGATGAGCCCGATATCCGTGAACTGCTCGACCTGACACTCAGTCGGATGGGGCTGGACGTCACCACCGCTGAAGACCTCACCGCGGCCAGGCAGGCCCTGCGGGATCAGAGTTTCAGCTTTTGTCTTACCGACATGCGTTTACCGGATGGCAACGGCCTCGATCTGGTGGAAGAGATTTCCAGTCAGTTTCCCAACCTCCCAACAGCGGTGATCACTGCGCATGGAAAAATTGAAGATGCCGTCCACGCTCTGAAGATGGGTGCATTTGATTTTGTCTCCAAACCGGTTGATCTGGCGGTGCTACGCAAACTGGTGAATACGGCGCTCAAGCTGCGCAGTGACGAAGCCAGCGAACCGGCCCCGCAGGGTAAAGAACCCGGCAAGGCACCGGATTCCATACTCGACAGGCTAAGCGGTAACTCTCCGGCCATCAAGCAATGTAAAGCCATGATTGCCAAGCTGGCACGCAGCCAGGCGCCCGTCCTGGTGAGTGGTGATTCCGGCGCGGGTAAGGAACTGGCGGCCAAGCTGATCCATGAACTGGGACCCCGGGCCGATGGGCCTTTCATACCGGTGAACTGCGGCGCCATACCCACCGAATTAATGGAGAGTGAATTTTTCGGTCACAAGAAAGGCAGTTTTACCGGTGCTGCTACGGATAAGGAAGGCCTGTTTCAGGCAGCAGACGGCGGCACGCTGATGCTGGACGAAGTGGCTGACCTGCCTCTGCACATGCAGGTAAAGTTACTGCGTGTTATTCAGGAAAAGGCTGTAATGCCGATCGGGGCACGCCAGGAAGTAGCCGTGGATGTGCGTGTCCTCAGCGCCACTCACAAACCGCTGAAGCCACTAGTGGAAAGTGGGAAATTCCGTAATGACCTTTATTTCCGCCTGAACGTCATCGAACTACATATGCCGAGCTTAAGTGAACTCCGGGAGGATATTCCCTCGCTGGCGGAACGTTTCCTTGAGGAAGTCGCTGCACAATGGGAGGGGCAATCAACCCCCCGGATTTCAGCAGCAGCCATGGCGGCGCTGCAACGGCACCGCTATACCGGTAACGTTCGGGAACTGATCAATATCCTTCAACGGGCGGTGACTCTGTGCGAGGGGGATGTTATTGAGGAAGATGACCTGCTGCTGGAACAGGTCGATGTGCACGATTCGCAAACAGATGCCCAGTCGAAGTCGGACGACCAGTCACTGGACTCCTATATAGAAGACATCGAGAAAAGAATGCTGGAAGATGCCCTGCAAAAAGCACGATATAACAAAACCCGCGCCGCCGAGCAGCTTGGCATCAGTTTCCGCTCATTCCGCTACAAATTGAAGAAGTTCGGGATTGACTGACAAAGCAACCACACCCGAATACCGGGGCAGTAACTATAGCGCCCTGGCGATTGTCCTGCTTCTGGGTATCTACCTTATCCTGACATCGACCCGTTACCTGATTCCCGGACAAAGCATCCTTGATGCAAAACGCATTCTGGAAATCCTGATATTCGGGGTCATACTCATCCTCAGCCTGCTCGATCAGGATCTGAGAAAATCCTTTTTTAACCAACTCGGACGACTGCCACGCTGGGTCAGCCTGGCTGTGGTCGGTTTCCTCGGGCTTGGTGTGATCTCTTCGCTGTACAACGCAAACTCTTGGCGCGCCCTGGCCTATTCACTGGCCGATGTTTACTTACTGGCAATGATCTTCGTACTGACCCTGCTGGTCGCAGCATGCCGTTCACTTACCGGCACACGCTTCGATCAGTTCGCAATCTCGCTTCTCGCCCTGCTCGGCTTGTCCGTCGGTATGCAGGAGTTAATTGGAGTAGCCGTGGCGTGGAACGCCGGTTATCAATTCAGTTACGACTTCGCGCTTGCTCATTTTGCACATCCTCGCTTCTTCAACCAATTGCAGACCTGGACGGTACCCTTGCTGGCGGCGCTGCCGCTGCTCTTTCCGCGTAGCCGGTTGGCCATATTCATCTGTGTGACCGTGCTCGGCTTGCACTGGTACATCATTCTCATGACCGGTGCGCGCGGCAGTGCGCTCAGCTTGCTCTTCGCTTTTACCTTTGCCCTGATTTTTATTCCAGACTCCCGCCGCCTGATTATCAAGTGGCAATCTGCCGGAATTATGCTGGGTGTGATTATTTACGCTTCCATGTTCCTGGGTCCAGAAAGTGGATTTAAGCCGGTGACCACCCCCACATTTGCGCGTCAATCGATTGCGGCCAGCGATTCAGCCGCCAGTCCTTTCTACGATCTGTCACTGGGCAGACCCATGCTCAACACTTCCGGGCGGTTCACCCTGTGGAGGGATGCATGGAAACCGGTCCCGCAACATCCTCTACTCGGAATCGGCCCAATGAACTATGCCTGTAAAGGACCCACTGGCCGCGAAGGACATCCGCACAATTTTGCCGTACAACTGCTGAATGAGTGGGGAATTCCGGCTGTGCTTCTGGCCATCGGCCTGTTGCTTGGAGTATTGGTGGTGCTGTTCAAGGCTCTCCGCCTGGACGACGGCAATGTCCTGTCATCAAAGCGTCAACTCCAGGCCGTTTTGTCGATCAGTGTCCTGTCGGCTGCCCTGCACACCGGCTTGAGCGGTTTGTTAATCATGCCGGCCAGCCAGATGACGGCGGTGCTGGTCTGTGGTTGGCTGCTCGGAACGTTTAGTGCAGGCAGTCAATCGAAACCCGCCCTGGCAGGTACTCGCCCCGAACTCCGGATGAGTCAAGCGGGCACGGCAACCCTGATCCTGTCGCTTGTCGCCACCCTGTTGCTAACGCCATTCGCAATCCATGAACTGAAAAACATGCAGGTCTATCAAAAACAACTGCCATCCATCGAGTCTGCCCGCCCCCGGTTCTGGCAGACCGCCAAAGTTTGTTCCCTGTAGGCAGGGTCGGGCAGCAAATGTCAGCAGCAAATTCAAACAACAGCTTTCAAGCGTAAAAAACTGCCACTGTGTTGCAAAAACCGCACAGTCGAAGTGACAGTTTTTGTCACTTAGTGACACTACTTGGCAGAATAATATCTCTTAAGACTGTAACAATATTATATATTGTTGTTATTTAACGTTATTATAATGTGGCATCATATTTGCATTATAATCATGCATCCCGATTCGATAGGGACATTTAGACTGGATCATAAAGGTCCATGACATACCAGGAGGGTATAACTTATGAAGAACATGAAGCGCGTTTCAAAAGGTTTTACATTAATCGAACTGATGATCGTTATCGCGATCATCGCTATTCTGGTGGCTCTGGCTTTGCCGGCCTACCAGGACTACACCATTCGCACCAAGGTGGGTGAAGGTCTCAGTGTTGCTGCCGCCGCCAAGCTCGCAGTTTCCGAAAGCTGCCAGTCCGATCCTACGATTACACCGACCAACACGACCGTTGGATACAACTTTACCGCAAGCAACTACGTTGCCTCTGTGGCAGTAGGTGGTACTTGCTCCGCTCCAACCGTTCTCATTACTACTCAGAATACAGGTGCAGCCAGTGCTGTAACTATGACACTAACGGGTGACTTTTCTGCAAACGATGGTCGCATCGGTTGGGACTGCACAAGTTCCAGTGAAGCGCGTTACCTTCCGGCTTCTTGCCGCGGCACGTAGTTTTGCTGTTCGAAACAGCTTACCAGTTGTAATGAAAACCCCCGTATTGACTGCGGGGGTTTTTTTTCGGCACAACATTTGAACGCCGATCCGATGAATGGCTTGAACCGCACGATCAGCGTCACTGACAACAGCAGTAGAAAGATTTAACATAATCAACGTAGGGGAAACAAATTTCCGCCTCAAACATGGAGCGTTGTGACTGATCCCAGAACGGGGGTGGGTCACTTTATTCTGAATGGGTTTGTTTATTCGGAAGAGGGCGGGATCAGGAATGACAACAAATGGCTCTATCTACTTGGTTTTACCGTTCACATAAACTGACACACAAGCACAAGATACTTTCCAAAGGGAACGGCTTCACGCTGATTGAACTGATGATCGTGGTAGCCGTTATCGCCATCATTCTAACCCTTGCTCTGCCAGTCTGGGGCGATTACATGATCCGCTCAAAGGTCAGTGAAGCCCTGAATGTATCCAATGCGGCAAAAACAGCCGTCAGCACAACCTGCCAGGCAGACCCCCTGATCAGTGCACTGACGCCCCAGAATTCAGGCTATTCTCTCACTACACCGACTCAATACATCGCCAATATCAATCTCAGCGGTCCCTGCACACGGTCGGTCATCACGGTCGTCACACAATCTACCGGAGCCAGCCCGGATCCAATTCTGACCATTACCGGCACACTGGAAAATGGACACATGCGGTTTGTGTGCGTAAGTTCCGGGCCAAATAAACATGTGCCGAAGACCTGCCGTAGCTGAGAATCCCGCCAAATGGTCACGTAATCCTTCCCGCAGTTCTTGCATGATGCGCATTTTTATTGGAAACTGATCCAATATTAAGCAATAACTAACGGGCTTACCTACCGTTGATCAAGCCTCTTGGTCATTGCAAGGTTTTGTCTTTATTGACAATACCTTGCAATAGGCATGTGATAAACAGGTATAATAGCTTTCCGGGTAAAAGGAGAAACCCGCGGATGAACACCGAATTGAAGGTCACCAGCAATTTGAATGGACTTGCCCGCCGCTTGGTGGAAGACAATATCCTGGACGAGGTATCGGCTGCGCATGCCTGTACGGAATCCAACAAAAAGAACAAAACCCTGCTGGCCTGGCTGATCAAGAACAATTCAGCGGACCCGACCGCACTGGCCGCTGCAGCGGCTGAAGAATTCGGCGTCCCCTTAATCGACATCAGCGCATTTGACTTGAGTCTGGCTCCGCTCAGTCTGGTCAACGAAGCCCTGATCGAAAAGCATGAAGCGCTGCCGCTCCATCTTCGTGGAAACCAGTTGTTCATCGGTTTGAAAGATCCTACGGACCATGAAGTCATCGACGAGATTGCCTTCAGTTCGGGGTTCCATGTCGAGCCCATCCTAGTCTCAACCAGTCAACTGTCAGACGCCATCAAACGGGCCATGGATGCAACCAGCCCGGCATTTGACGAATTCGATGAAGACGAAGACGGCCTGGATGACCTGGGTTTTCATCTGGTAACAGAAGCCGATGAGGACCCGAATGCAGACCCGTCCGTAGATGAAACCCCGGTCGTGCGGTTCATTAACAAGGTCTTGCTGGACGCCATTCGAAAAGGTGCTTCCGATATACATTTTGAGCCTTATGAAGCCCGCTATCGCATCCGCTACCGTCTGGACGGCGTCCTCAAGAATGTCGCCACGCCACCGATCCAGATGTCCCGGCGCCTTTCATCCCGATTAAAGGTCATGGCCGGGCTGGATATTGCCGAGAAACGCGTCCCGCAGGACGGGCGCATCAAGATGAACCTGTCCCGTACCAAGAGCATCGATTTCCGCGCCAGCACCTGCCCCACTCTTTTCGGAGAGAAAGTCGTGCTGCGTATCCTGGATTCTTCGGTAACCAAAATGGGTATCGAGCAACTGGGTTTTGAAGAGCAGCAACGGGAACAATTTAACGATATGGTGGTTAAGCCTTACGGTATGATCCTCGTAACCGGCCCGACGGGCAGTGGTAAAACCGTAACCCTTTATACCGCCTTGAATATACTCAACGATGAGGGCAGAAATATTTCCACGGTAGAAGATCCGGTGGAAATTCGCGTCGAAGGCATAAATCAGGTCCAGCAAAATGCCAAGCAGGGCATGACTTTTGCCCGGGCGCTCAGGGCCTTCCTCCGGCAGGACCCGGATGTGATCATGGTCGGAGAAATTCGTGATCTGGAAACCGCTGAAATCGCAATCAAGGCCGCACAAACGGGTCATCTGGTACTGTCAACCCTGCATACCAATGATGCACCGCAATCCGTAACGCGCCTGATGAATATGGGTGTACCCACTTATAACATCACCTCGGCCGTTAACCTGATAGTGGCCCAGCGACTGGTCAGGAAGTTACATCTCTGCAAACAGCGGCATGATCTTCCGCCCAAAGCACTGGTGCGGGCCGGTTTTGCCCGCGAGGAGCTGGACGATCTGAAAATTTTCAAACCCGGCGGCTGCCCCGAATGTAACGAAGGTTACCGGGGGCGGTCAGGCGTATTCCAGGTGATGCCGATTTCCGATGAAATTGCCAAAATCATCCTGAAGGAAGGAAGCGCACTACTCATCACCGAACAGGCAAAGAGGGAAGGAATCCTGGACTTGCGACAATCCGCATTGAGGAAAGTAGCGGCAGGCGAAACCGACCTGATTGAAATCAACCGTGTAACCAAGGACTAGGTTATGGCAACAACACAGGCAGAACAATCCGTATTTTTATGGCAGGGCCGCGATAAACGCGGCACCAAGCTCAAAGGGCAGCAAGTCGCCACGACTCCGAATCTCGTTCGGGCTGAGTTGAGACGCCAGGGCATTAATCCCATCACCGTCAAGAAAAAGCCCAAACCGCTTTTCGGAGGCGCAGGCAGCCGTGTCACCTCCAAGGACATAGCGGTGTTCAGCCGCCAGCTTGCGACCATGCTGAAATCGGGTGTTCCACTGGTGACTGCTTTCCAGATCATATCCAGCGGACAGAAAAATCCACGTCTGCAAACCATGATAGACAAGATCCGGTCTGATGTGGAATCGGGCAGCAGTCTGTACGAGGCACTGAGCGAATTCCCGGTCCAGTTCGATGAACTGTATATCAACCTGATCAAGGCGGGTGAAAGTGCCGGTGTGCTCGATACCATCCTGGATGATATTGCAACCCATAAGGAACGAATCGAAAGCATCAAGGGCAAGATTAAAAAAGCCCTGTATTACCCCGCAGCAGTAATCACCGTTGCCATTATCGTGTCTTCTATCCTGTTGATCTTCGTGATTCCGCAGTTTGAAGCCATTTTCCAGAGTTTTGGCGCAGACTTGCCGGCATTTACTAAGATGATTGTCGGGGCATCGCGCTTCCTCCGATCCAACGGCATCTACATCTTGTTTCTCCTGGCTGCCACCGCTACTGCATTTATCATGGCCAAGAAACGGTCCGTCAAGTTTGCACATTTTCTTGACCGTGCATCCCTGCGCATTCCAATTGTCGGCAGTATTTTGGAACAGGCGGCTATAGCGCGCTTTTCCCGCACACTGGCTATTACCTTTGCAGCGGGCGTCCCGCTGGTCGACGCACTGAAAATCGTTGCCGGCGCAACCGGTAACCGGGTCTACGATGATGCCGCCACCAAGATACGGGCAGATGTCGCGGTTGGCCACCAACTGCAACTGGCCATGCAGCAGACCAGTGTTTTCCCCAACATGGTCATCCAGATGGCCGCCATTGGTGAGGAGGCTGGATCACTGGATGAAATGCTGATCAAGGTCGCTGAAGCTTACGAGGAAGAAGTCAGCAATGCAGTTGACGCACTCAGCAGCCTGCTCGAGCCTCTGATCATCGTATTCGTGGGTATTATCGTCGGAACTATGGTGATCGCGATGTACCTGCCCATCTTCAAGATGGCTGCTGTCATGTAATCACTACAACAGGCATTCAATATGATACAAACCTTGTTTGAATCCACACCCCTGCTCCTGGCAGGGGTGTTTATTTTCGGTCTGATTATCGGCAGTTTTCTGAATGTCGTGATCCTCAGGGTGCCGCTCCTGCTGGAATATGACTGGCGCTGCCAGTGCCACGAGTTACTGCAGACCGAACCGGATGAAAAGGAACGGCCTCCCGGTATCGTCCTGGCACGGTCAAAGTGCCCCAAATGTGGCCACCACATTCGCGCAATTGAAAACATCCCGGTGCTCAGCTACCTGGCGTTGCGAGGCAAGTGCTCTGCCTGCAAGGCTCCGATATCACTGCGCTACCCACTGATTGAACTCACCACGGCCATTTTATTTGCACTAACGATCTGGCATTTCGGACCCACGTTGCAAGGCTTGTCGGCCCTGCTCCTGACTGCATTCCTGATCGCGCTGGCAGGGATCGATACAGACCACCAGCTATTGCCGGATAATATGACCCTGCCACTGCTGTGGGCCGGTATCGCGCTGAATCTCTGGTCTGTGCATACAGACCTGGCCTCCAGCGTCATGGGCGCCATTGTGGGTTACCTGGCCTTGTGGTCTATCTATCACCTGTTTCGCCTGCTGACCGGCAAGGAAGGTATGGGCTACGGTGATTTCAAGCTGCTGGCCGCACTGGGCGCCTGGATGGGCTGGCAGATGTTACCGCTGACCATTCTCCTTTCTTCCGTGGTTGGCGCACTGTTTGGCCTGATTCTCATGGGCATGGGAAAAATGAAACGCGACATTCCCATGCCCTTTGGTCCCTTCATTGCGGCGGCCGGGTGGATTGCGCTGATCTGGGGTGAGCAAATCATTGACCAGTACGCTCGCTCCGGCGTGTTCGGCTGAGTCGCACTCTTGTCTCCGGCCCGGGCCATGGCAGATTCTGAACCCTTTGTCGTCGTTCTCTCCGGCGGCATTGCTTCCGGCAAAACAGCCGTATCGGACCTGTTTGCACAACGGGGGGTAGCCATCATTGATACCGACCGGATTGCGCATGAAATCGTGGAACCGGGCTGCCCCGCGCTGTAGCGAATCGCCAAAATCTTCGGGCCGGAGTATCTTGACGCAGAGGGGCGCCTGCAGCGCAGAAAAATGCGCGACGCCATCTTCCAGGATCCGCAACTGAAAACCCGCCTGGAGGGCATCCTGCATCCGGCAATCGCTGCTGAAGTCGATCAGCGTATCGCGCAGATCAAACAGCCCTGGTGTATCCTGGTCGTTCCGCTTTTAGCCGAGACATCGCTGTTTTCATGGATCAACCGGGTACTGGTGGTAGATGTTGAAGAGTCTGTTCAGATAGAAAGGGTCATGGCTCGGGATAACATCACTCACACACAGGCGCAGACCATTCTGGATGCCCAGATCAACCGTCAGCAACGCTTGATGCTGGCAGATGACACCCTGGACAACAGCGGCAGCCTGGAGCAGCTCGAGGCACAGGTAGACAAACTGTACCGCAAGTACAGTGCCCTGGCCCGAAAACTCCAGCAAAAAATTTAAAGCCTGCCGAGCCCGTTCCCGTAAGAGGCCGCTTGCGGCTGACAAACCACTATTGACACCAAACCACCCATCGGCCCCAAGGGGCCTCTTACAGTTTATAAAGCATTACGGTGAATCATCACAAACGGAGTCATCAACAATATCTTCAAATCCAGCCAAAGTGACCAGTTTTTTATGTACCACAGGTCATACTCAATGCGCATGGCCATTTTTTCCGGGGTGTCCGTCAGACCCCGAAAACCATTGACCTGAGCCCAACCGGTAATTCCAGGCTTTACCTTGTGCCTCAGCATGTACCGGGGAATGCGTGATTTATACAACTCATTATGCTCGATCGCATGAGGTCTTGGTCCGACCAGGGACATCTCACCTTTCAGGACATTGAATAACTGCGGCAATTCATCCAGGCTGGTTTTACGCAGAAAACGACCCATGGTCGTTATCCGGGCATCGGTGCTGGTAGCCTGCGTGACCTGCCCTTCAGGCTCTGCGTGCAAAGTCATGCTGCGAAATTTCAGAATCTCGATAAACTCCCCACCCACACCGTGCCGTTTCTGGCGAAACAGTGCAGGCCCCTTGCTGGTCAGACGGATCAACGCCGCCAGAAGCAGCAACAGCGGCAAAAGTAATACGATCAAGAAAAAGGCTCCGAGGCGATCAAACAAGTCTTTCAAGCGCCTCTCAGCGTCAGTCATCGGTGTGCCGGCCAGGTTAATCACCGGCAAACCACTCCATTCGCTGATGCCCTGATTGAGCAGGCGATACTGGTGCAAATCCGGCACCACATTGACGTCAACCACTAACTCTTTGAGTTCTTCAAGGCTATTTTCGAGCAGGGTTTTATCTTCCCAGGGCGCAGCGATCCAGACTTCATGGATATGATTTTCCTGTACAAACTCAGCTAGTTCTGAGACCGGAAAAACAACTGCTTCCGACCACGGTTCGCCAAACCGCGCCACCAGTTCCATGTCAGAGGAGGGGTCAGACTCAATACGTTCTTCGACTCGAGCCGCAGCCTGTCCCGAACCAATCAGCACAACTTTCCGGCTTCGCCGGTTCTTGTTTCGCTCGCGAATCGCGGCCGCGTGAGAAACCAGCGTCACCAGCATCAAACCAAAGCTGGCAAGCAATATCCACAGACCAAACCAGATGCGGGAGTAGTAGTCCGTGGCCTTCAACATTGCTGCAATGCTGATCAGCACCAGCACAACCACCGCCCAACCAGCGATCAAACGACGCAAGCGCCGCATTACGGCCCATTCAAACTCGCTTCGGTACGCGCCTGTAGCCGGCAGGATAATCGAGGACAGGACCAGGGTTAGCAAGAGGGCAATCAGGTAGTGCTGGGGCAGTGGGGTGTAGCCGAAACGCAACAGGGCAGCCAGCAGGAAGCTTACCAGGATAATCAGTAGTACATTAGCCTGGCGAGTCATTTGGTTTTTCCGCCAAGCCACGACGCAAGTGGCCGCTCCCAAAGTAATAGTTTAACCGTTTTAATCACAAACAAACTATTGTAAATCAGATATCTGTGCCACATCCTGCGCGGGTCTTGCAGCAGCCGGAAAAACCAGGCGCCACCGATATGTTCTACCCAACGGGGTGGTTTTTTAGTCGCTCCTGACATCCAATCAAACGCAGCGCCCACTGCCAGAACACTGCAGTTCAGTCTTGGACTGTAACAGGCAATCCATTTTTCCTGTTTGGGACAACCCAGTCCAATGAACAGGCAATGTAAGTCCTGTGAATTAATCTCCTTCACCAGATATGAATCGACTTCAAATTGGTCACTCATCAGCGGAGGCGCATGTAAATAACCCACTTCCAGACCTTGATGCTGTTGTCTGAGATTTTCCGACAGTGCCTCCAATACTGCTTCTGTCGAACCCAGGAACCCTACCGGCTTCCCGGTTGCCGCCGCCTGGGCGCAAAGGATATTCACCGCCTCATACCCTCTGAGCACAGCGGCGCCGCCAGTGCCCAGACGTCGTTGCAGCCATGCTATCGGAACGCCATCCGGAACAATGAAATCCGCAGCCTTCATCGCAGCAACCAGATCATCATCTTTCTGCGCCAGCATCAGCATGTGAACATTGCAAAAAAATATGGATTTTGTACCCTCTCTTACAACATTCATCAACTGCGTGCGCAATTCCCGTCGTTGACCCACATTGATATTGGCAGCAAAAATTCGAGTAGTTTTCAAGCAGCTGGTCATTATATGTTCTGCGTCAATTTCTCAAGAATGTCCAATCTTGTTTGCGTCATGCCGGGCAAGTGAAGGTCGCTGGATCACAGCGTGTTACTTAAGGAACCTCTGATTCATAGTACCCTTTATGGGTTTTGTGGATATATGATGCACGGAACTCCAGGTTTTTCCAAAGCAAAAATTGCCGGTTTTTGAATATACAAATGAGAATGCACGTGAATCAGGCTAAGGCGAACGAACGAACCCAGCAGGGTTTTGATCTGATTTCAGAGAGTTCGGTCATTCTGTGCGGTATCGCAAGGGACTGTGCCCCGCAGTTGAGCAGGCTGATCCCCAGGCTCGAAGACCTGGCTGCAAAGTTCAGGAGTTACAAAATTATCGTAGTCGAAAATAACAGCCGGGACCATACGGCTAGAATTATTTCATCCTGGGCAGCCAGCAACTGCAATGTCATCCCCATCATATTCAGCCGCCCAGATCCGGAACATCAACGCATTGAAGGCGACTTCCCTGGTGATTTCGACCATTCGCGTATTTCACGTATTGCATTTGCCCGCAACATATACCTGAAGGAACTCCAACAACAGCAGCCGGCTGATTTTGTCATTATCGTTGACCTGGACATTATGAATTTCAGTATCCCGGGTATCGCCAACAGCTTCGGCTGGTGTAACAAATGGGACTGTGCAACTTCTTCCGGACTCCGGTACACATTAAGAGCCCCGTTCAGCCCGACTGTTTACTGGGATGCCTTTGCATATGAGCCTGAGGAGGGGTTTCCCGGGGGCATCCAAAGTCTGCGGTATATTCGTTCAAACCAGAAAAAATTACGGAAACAAATCCGGGATAATGTGCTTATTTCAGCCTCGTCGGCTTTTGGAGGACTCGCTATTTACAAGTATCGATCGTTAATAAATCAGCGATATAAGGTATTGACAAATAGCGACCCAGAAGTTCCGGTCTTGTGCGAGCATGTTGCGCTCCACAGGTCAATGGCCGATTCAAACATGAAATTTCGCCTGGTAATTAACCCCGTTCAGGAATTGCGCTACGAGTCCCCGCTAACAACCATACGCCGGAATATCCAAACTCTCCTAAAAGGTAGTAGCTGATACCGTTTCTGTTGATTACGTCAATGCCTTACTATATCCATCTTCGCCACAATCGGCGCAACCATGCAAGCCGGGATATTTGGGCATTCAAACTTTTGAATCTTTTTACGATGCCACCTGCAATAGCCGGAACCCGGAAGTACTTCAGGCGAATCTCATTTTCTTCATCAAGTGATGCAGCACGACTGACGTCACTCAAGCCACCACGGTGGAAAATTGAAACCAGTGAATCAAGATGTACTACTTGTTCTTCCTGGCTGATCAAGCGGCAAACCAGATCATAATCAGCACCAATAACGTAACGCGTGTCATATGGTTTTTCACCCAAAATATCGCGGCGAAAAAACATTGCCTGGTGACAGGCCGGCATTCCATACCATGCCCATGCGGGTGTTCGGGTTTTAATCTGAATGATCGAGCCGCTCTTATAGTGCACCAGACAATTACCCCAGATCATAGCAGGAGCTGTCGCATCAAGCAGTTGAGTCAGACGCTGGAGAGTAAAATCAGGGTGTAATTCATCACCGGCGTTCAAAAACAAAACGTATGCACCGGTGGCCAGGCGGGTACCCTTGTTCATGGCATCGTAAATGCCATTATCAGGCTCTGAGACAAAATGATCCGCCAGCGTCGCTATTTCTTCAAACACACCAACATCGACACCATGCAACTCACTTTTGCCGTCGACAACAATCCATTCAATTCGTTTGTCCGGCAAATATTGGCGCAGCGATGCAAGAGTCGTTTTGCAGCCGGGGATGTCATTCAAGTGTACTGTTATGATGCTAAGTTTCACAGCAACCCCAGGTGCAACTGATCTGCTTCTTCAGCTTTCTGGTGCAAAAATATCAGCATCTCAAGGCTGATCCAGCCCGGCAAGGCACAGTGTACAAGCAGAGGAACTAACGTTGTGCCCTGTATTATGCGGCTTAACTAGGTCAACTTACCATGGCAGTGCTTGTATTTATTGCCTGAGCCACAGGGACACGGCTCGTTCCTGCCGATCTTGCGTCCTTCGCGAACAAAAGTTTCATGGCCCGCTTCGGGGTTAGGGGCTGGAGGTGGTGCACCGGCCGGCCCGGCCTGGTCGTGACGGAATTCCATCGGTGTTTCCTGCCGGCGCTGTTCTTCTACCGCTTCGACATCTTCTTCGGCCTTGACCTGAACCCTTGCCAGAATCCGGATAACTTCCTGCTTGATGTTACCCAATAGTTCGGTGAACATTTCATAGGATTCACGCTTGTATTCCTGCATCGGCTGTTTTTGCGCATAACCACGCAGGCCGATGCCCTGACGCAGGTAGTCCATGCTGGCCAGGTGGTCTTTCCAGTGCTGGTCGAGGACATTCAGCATCAGTGCTTTTTCGAAATGCCGCATGACGGCTGCGCCAGTCTGTTCTTCCTTGGCCTGGAAATGTGAATCCACCGCTTCGATGATTCGCTGACGTAATACTTCCTCATGAATCTGCTCGTCTTCGGACAGCCACTGGCTCACCGGAATCTGGATCCCAAATTCGCCCTCCAGTGCTTTTTCAAGGGCGGCGATCTCCCATTGCTCATCAATACTTCCGGGGGGGATGAACTGGTCGATAACTTCATGGAATACATCGTGCCGCATCTCAACGATGGTCTCGCCAATTTCCTCGGCTTCCATTAATTCGTTGCGCTGAGCGTAAACAACCCGGCGCTGGTCGTTGGCCACATCATCGTAGTCCAGCAAATGTTTCCGCACATCAAAGTTGTGTGCTTCGACTTTGCGCTGGGCATTCTCTATGGCGCGGTTCAGCATGCCAGCCTCGATGGCCTCGTCATCTTTCATACCAAAACGCTGCATCATTGATGACATCCGGTCCGATGCAAAAATGCGCATCAGATTATCTTCCAGTGACAGATAGAACCTGGAAGACCCGGGGTCGCCCTGCCTGCCTGAACGACCACGTAACTGGTTATCTATACGGCGTGACTCGTGACGCTCCGTACCAATAATATGCAGGCCACCGGCCTCGATCACCTGTTCATGACGATCCTGCCAGTCCTTGCGAATCTGCTCTTTGAGTTCCTCAGGCGTGTCCTGGGGCAATTGCTCCAACTCTGCTGCCAGGCTGCCGCCAAGAACAATATCAGTGCCCCTGCCAGCCATGTTGGTGGCGATGGTTACCGCGCCCGGTGCGCCTGCGTGGGCAACAATGGCTGCTTCACGTTCGTGCTGCTTGGCGTTGAGTACTTCGTGCTCGATTTTGTCTTGCTTGAGTAAACCGGACAGAAGTTCGGAAGTTTCAATTGATGTGGTACCTACCAGTACCGGCTGTCTGCGCTCAGTGCAATCCCTGATGTCGTCGATAATAGCCCGGTACTTGGCATCTATCTTCAGGAATACCAGGTCATCCTTGTCATCGCGAATCATCGGTTTCGCAGTGGGAATAACAACCACTTCAAGGCCATAGATGGACTGGAATTCGTATGCTTCGGTATCGGCCGTACCGGTCATGCCGGCCAATTTGTCGTACAGACGGAAATAATTCTGGAAGGTGATAGAAGCCAGGGTCTGATTTTCTTTCTGGATCGGCACGCCTTCTTTGGCTTCGACGGCCTGGTGCAAGCCTTCAGACCAGCGGCGGCCCGCCAGGGTCCGTCCGGTAAATTCATCAACGATGATGACTTCACCGTCTTTGACGATGTAATCCACGTCTTTTGAGAACAGGTGGTGTGCGCGCAGGGCTGCATTCAGGTGGTGAACGAGGTTCAGATTATTTGCATCGTAGAGGCTGCCCTGGTCTTTCAACAGACCGGATTTGGCCATCAATTCTTCAACATGCGCCATACCGTCTTCGGTCAGGAACACCTGTTTCTGCTTTTCATCGATGGTGAAATCACCCGGGCCATATTCGCCCTCTAGTTCGGAAATGACCTCAGCCTGTTCCAGGCTGGGGATCATCTTGTTGATCTGTATATAGAGTTGCGGGTTGTCATCCGCCGGGCCTGAAATAATCAGCGGGGTGCGTGCTTCATCGATCAGGATAGAATCCACTTCATCGACAATGGCGAAATAGAGATCCCGCTGCGCCCGCTGATCAGATGAAAACGCCATATTGTCGCGCAGGTAGTCAAAACCCAGTTCATTGTTGGTGGCATAGGCAACATCGCAGGCGTAAGCAGCCTGCTTGTCGGCTGGCTCCATCCCCGGAACAACAACACCAACGGTCAAATCCAGCGCCTCGTAGATGGGACGCATCCAGTCCGCATCCCTTCGCGCCAGATAGTCATTGACAGTCACCACGTGCACACCGCGGCCGGTAAGGGCGTTCAGGTAGACCGCCAGAGTCGACATCAGGGTCTTGCCCTCACCCGTTTTCATCTCTGCGATCAATCCACGATGCAGCACCATGCCGCCGATCATCTGCACATCGTAATGGCGAAGGCCCAGTGTGCGCTGCGAAGCTTCACGTACTAACGCAAATGCCTCGGGCAGCAAGGCATCCAGGCTGTCACCTTCCTGATGCCGTTTACGTAATTCAGCAGTCTTTGCTTTGAGTTCTTCGTCAGAAAAGCTCTGGATAGCGGGCTCAAGGTCATTAATCGTGGTAATGGCCCTGGACATCTTCTTGACCAGTCTTTCGTTACGACTGCCGATGAGTTTTGTGATCAGCTTGTTCAGCATGGGAATTTTATTCTAGTAAGTTGCTGGAAAGTATTTGGGGTCTGAGCAGGGTTCATGCAAGCCAAAAGTGACGAAAAATGGGCTTTGGTCACTGGCCAGCACCTGTTGAGAAAGCCTAACGAAGCTGCCCGACGAATTTCGCTGGATTGATGCGAATACCGTTCTGGAGGACCTCGAAATGCACATGCGGCGCCGATGCTCTTCCCGAATCACCCATCAGGGCGATGACCTGGCCCGCAGTGACGTGGTCACCGGCTTTCACAATGAGTTTTTCATTGTGTGCATAACGGGTCTGGTAGCCATTACCGTGGTCGATCTCCACGATCCGGCCATAGCCACTCCGATTGGCCGCCCAGATCACTACACCACTGGCCACACTCAGTACTTCACTTCCCCTTGTGCCGGCGAAGTCCAGTCCGCGGTGCTGCACTCTCTCACCGGTAAAAGGATCATTGCGCTCACCATGACGGGAAGATATCCAGCCTTTGCGGACCGGCCAGCCCGTGGGCGTCAGATCATTCTCAATCTGCCGGTTCATTACCAGGAACTGCAAGGCGTCCAACTGACTTGACTGCCGGCGTAACCGGGTCGCCAGTGAGTCAATCGCAAACCGCAATTCAGGCTCACTGGCCGCACCCCTGGACTCCCACTCAGTCGGGCCACCAATCGGTGCGGGTTCCTTAAAATCGAACTCATCAAGTGTCAATTGACCCATTTGTATCAGCCGTTCACCCAGCGCGTCTATACGGGTCGAAGCGGCCTGAAGTTCCGCCAGGCGTACGGCCAGGGCATTGATGTTTTGCTCGTTATCCCGTGACAAGCGGTCGATTTCCCGCTGTTGCAATTGGATATCCGACTGGAGGGCGACAAATTCATTTTTCAATGGTCCATGCAGACCTACCGAACTTCTACCCGCCAGGAATACCAGAACAACGCCACATGCCACTGCTGCGAACAATAATCTGCTCTTTATCCGACTGCGCCTCGATAAGGGGTTCGGCCGGTTAAAAGTAGCACTGGGCGATGTATCTGAAGTACGCTTCATCTATGACTCGTATTCCACAGTCCGGTAGAACGACACAAGCCGTTTCCGAGGTACTCAATGACCCCGACTCCAGCCTCGGTAATTTACTCGAGCGAGCCAGTTACCTGATGCAACTCGAGAATTTGCTCTCAGGCCTGCTTGACTCTGACCTGGCCGCTCAATTCCAGGTTGCAGCAACCAGGAAAAACCGACTGATCCTGATCTCTCCGAGCGCATCCTGGGCGACCAGACTGCGCATGCAGGCACCTCACGTGATCCGTTCATTACAAGCCATGGGCATCCGGCAGATCGAGCACATCGATATCCGGGTTGCCCCACTCGCCCGGCAGCCAGACGGAATGCGGTCAAAGAAACCGCTCTCCAGTGCCGCAAAACAGGCCCTCGGTCACATGGCCCACTTAAGAGACAAAAGCAGCGACTGACAGGCCCAGACAGGCGATCCGATCACATGGACGGCGGATAATAGCAAATAATCACCCAAATGTCGTTGACCTCAACATAATCTCCCGGGGCCGAAGCCACACCCAACCGGGGTCAGGTTCTCGAACCTGACCCCTTTCGAACGAGCGGAGCGGCTATATTTACTGAACCACCGTCAGTTGACGTGCGCCGGGCGGGCATAGGACACCGGGATAGCTTCCGAGTCATCAAAGGTGACTTCTTCCCAGGCTGATGGCCTGTCGAGGAGTTTCCGAAGCAGTAGATTATTGAGTTCGTGACCTGATTTATACCCCGAAAACGCACCGATAAGACCATGCCCCAGCAAGTATAGATCGCCGATGGCGTCCAGAACCTTGTGTTTCACGAATTCATCTTTATAACGCAAACCGCCTTCGTTCAGGATGCGATAGTCATCCAGCACCACCGCATTATCCATACCACCACCTAAAACCAGATTTCTCTCGCGCAACATTTCAATATCGCGCATAAAACCGAAGGTACGTGCGCGGGCAACTTCCTTCAGATAGGAGGCGGTTGAGAAATCCACCGATGCAAACGAAACATGGGACTTGAAGATGGGATGGTTAAAATCAATCTTGAAGGATACGCGGAAACCATCATGGGGATCGATGCGGGCCCACTTGTCCTCTACCCGGGCTTCAACCCGTTCAAGGATACGAATAAACCGTTTGGCGGCTGTCTGCTCTTCAATTCCTGCAGACTGGATCAGGAACACGAACGGACCCGCACTGCCATCCATAATCGGCACTTCAGCGTTACTGAGATCTACATAGGCATTATCGATTCCCAGGCCTGCCAACGCCGACATCAAGTGTTCCACGGTGGAAACCCTGACGCCTTCTTTTTCCAAAGAAGTATTCATGCTGGTGTCGCCAACATGAGTTGCAAAAGCGGGAACCTCCACTACCGGGTCAAGGTCTATACGCCGAAAGATGATACCGGTGTTGACCGCTGCCGGGCGTAGCGTCATAAAAACTTTTTCACCGGAGTGAATACCGACGCCGGTAGTGCGAATGACATTCTTGAGGGTACGTTGATTAACCATAATGGGGACTCCTCAAGCCCTCAAAACCTGCGGCATACTAGCACAACAAAAGGTTGCTTCATAGCCGCCGAATCGGGATTTAAGCCACAAATGTTGCAATTTAACAACATTTTAACCAAGACCTAACATTTCCATCACGCTGCCACCAGGGTCAAGCTTACGATAGCTGTACACCTGTTCAATCTGCCTGAGTGCGCAGAAACGACGGAATATCCAGGTAATCGATATCTTTCTGCCGTTCAAACAGGTCTTTGCTCCCGACATCGGCAATGCGCTGATCGCGCTCCCGATTAAATCCCTCAACGGCTTCCTGCTCAGACAAGTCTGTGTCTGCAGGCTCCGATATGCCGTTGGCTACCAGGCGGATGGGCTTTTCCTGGAAACTGCTGCTACATACCGGTTCGCCCAGGCCGGTTGCCACGACGGTTACACGCAAGTCATCTCCCATATCGGGATCAATCACGGTACCCATGACAACGGTGGCATCTTCTGAAGCCAGATCGGAAACGGTGCTGCCGACTTCTTCAAACTCCTTCATGGTCAGGTTGGTACCGGCGGTAATGTTCACCAGAATGCCACAGGCGCCAGACAGGTTGACATCTTCGAGCAAGGGACTGCCGATGGCGGCCTGTGCTGCCATGATCGCCCGGTCATCACCGGATGACTGGCCAGCGCCCATCATCGCCATTCCCATTTCAGACATAACGGTACGGACATCAGCGAAATCAACATTGATCAGGCCGGGCCGGGTGATTAACTCTGCAATTCCCTGAACCGCGCCTTGCAGAACATCATTGGCAGCTTTGAAGGCATTCAACAGCAGAGTCTCACCACCGAGGACTTCCGCCAGTCTGGAGTTGGGAATCGTAATCAGGGAATCTACATGCGCAGCCAGTTCTTCGATTCCCTTTCCGCAATCGCCATGCGCCGCCTGGCTTCGAAATGGAACGGTTTGGTAACCACCGCCACGGTAAGGATGCCCTGCTCCTTTGCCGCCTGTGCTATTACCGGCGCCGCACCGGTGCCCGTACCGCCACCCATGCCTGCTGTAATGAACACCATGTCCGCACCCGCCAGCATTTCAATCACGTGATCACGGTCTTCCAGGGCTGCCTGTCGACCCACTTCCGGATTTGCGCCTGCCCCCAGCCCCTTGGTAACGCTGGAGCCAATCTGCAGGATCGTCTTGCCCTTGAACTGGCGCAGTGCCTGCGCATCCGTGTTTGCCGCAATAAATTCCACGCCTTCGATACTGGCATCAATCATTTGTGCAACGGCGTTTCCGCCTCCTCCCCCAACGCCAATCACTTTGATATTCGCACTGGGCGTGTAGTTTTCCACTAATTCAAACATTGGTATTTCTCCTCTCGCTCACCGTTGATGTCATCACGGGCAATCCGGAATTCTGACCGTCTTTGTACGGTTCTTGTGACTTATTCCATCCTTCCCTGTGAAACTAAAACTCGCCCCGGAACCAACTCCGGACACGATCAAAAAATGTATCTCCACCGCCTGTGGGCAGCGGGGCACGACTGGAGTCGGCCTGGTTGCCATACAGCAATAAGCCAACACCGGTCGCATGAATTGCATTGGAAACCACATCCAGAAGACCGGTCACGTGCTGCGGAGTCGCCAACCGGACCGGCATATGAAATATTTCCTCCGCCAGTTCTTCGGCACCTTCAATGCGGGAAGCGCCCCCGGTCATGACCAGGCCTGCAGCCACAACATGTTCAAAACCACTGCGCCTCAATTCCGCCTGCACCAGTGAAAATAACTCGCGGTAGCGCGCTTCCACTACCTGGGCAAGGGTCTGCCTCGCCAAATGACGCGTGGTGCGGTCTCCAACGCTGGGCACCTGAATGCTCTCGTCATTACGCGCAAGTTGTTCCAGCGCGCATGCATATTTGATTTTGATGTCTTCGGCATGTTGGGTCGGTGTGCGCAGAGCGACCGCTATGTCGTTGGTCACCTGGTCACCGGCAATCGGGATACACGCCGTGTGCCGGATGGCGCCATGGGTAAAAACAGCGATATCCGTGGTTCCGGCACCGATATCCACCAAACAAACGCCAAGATTTTTTTCATCTTCCGTCAGCACTGCATAGCTGGCTGCCAGGGGCTGCATGATTAATTCGTCGACCGACAAGCCACAGCGAGCAATACATTTGCTGATATTCTGAGTGGCGCTTAATGCCGCCGTGACGACATGGACGTGCGCTTCCAGCCGGACTCCGGCCATGCCAACGGGCTGGCGGATACCATCCTGGTTATCAATGACGTATTCCTGGGGAAGCACATGAAGGATTTTCTGATCAGCGGCCACCGGTACCGCGCGCGCCGCCTCCAGCACACGATCCACATCACCTTCCGACACTTCCTTGTCCTTGATGGCCACCGTGCCGTCAGAGTTAAGGCTGCGGATGTGATTGCCGGAGATTCCCGCAAATACCGAGTGGATCTCGCAACCGGCCATCAACTCCGCCTCTTCAACCGCCCGCTGGATCGCCTGCTCGGTTGAAGTCATATCGACTACAACACCGCGTTTCAAACCATTTGAAGGATGCGACCCCAGCCCAATCACCTCAACGGTACCGTCAGGCTGGCTTTCGCCCACAATGGCAACGATCTTGGAGGTGCCGACATCCAACCCGACAAGCAGTGATTTTTCAGATTTTTTTGGCTTCATTCAGCTATCTTTCCTTGGCTGCTTACCGGATTCCTGTGGCCACAAAACCGCAAACCCATTGCTATACCTCAAGTCAACATCACGCGGCGGAGCCATCCGGCCGTGCAACAGCGCATTCCAGCCACCCACCAGGCGCTGAAGTCGCTCCCAGGCCGCGTCACGGCCGAGGTGTACACGGGTTCCGTTATTCAGAACCATCGACCAGGCACCACGCTGATCAAGTGTCATCTGCTGAATCTCCAGGTTGGCAAAGACCAGTTCGTCATTGAACTTTGTCCAGTTTTTCAGCACCTGCTCGAGTTGTTTCCCAGGGCCGTGCAGCCAGGGCAGACCCTGTATCCCATCAGCATCCGGTACAGTGAATGCCTCACCACTGCTTGAAATCAGTCGCCCCCGGTTCCAGTGTGCAAAGGGTACGAATTCCTCCACCGTGACCACCACGGTATCGGGCCAGCGTTTTTGAACCTGCACGCTCGATACCCAGGAATTCTTGTTCGCTGCATCACGCAGGGCCTGCAAATCAAGAGTAAAAAAGCTCGAAGCTATCAGGGGCGTCAGGCTGGCCCGCAATTGTTCGGCACTCACGCGCTGAAATGATCCGTTGATTTCAAGCCAGCGAATCGGCCAGCGATCCCGCGCCACGATACCCATGCTGACCCAGACAAAGCCGGCGCTGGTAACGGTGAACAGCATCAGGATACCCAGCAATCCGTGACTGAATCCATAGCTGCGACGACGGTTAATTGCCCTGATCCGGCTCACAGACTCGTCTCCAAAATGCGCCAGACCAACTCATCAAAGCTGATACCCAACTGCGCTGCAGCCTGCGGCACCAGGCTGTGGTCTGTCATACCCGGTGTGGTGTTGACCTCCAGAAACCAGGCAGTGCCCGCCTCATCCAGCAGAAAATCCACGCGGCCCCAACCGGAAGCACCGAGAATCTCAAAGGCTTTGAGTGAGTTCTCACGCAGTTCCTGTTCCCTGGCTCCGGACAATCCGCAGGGGCAAAAATACGCGGTGTCATCTGATTCATACTTGGCTTCGTAGTCATAAAATTCACGGGGTGTCTCAATCCGAATCAGGGGCAGCGTCATGCGATCCAGCACGCCGGCAAAGTATTCCCCACCATTGATTGACGCTTCTATGATGATGGTGTCGCCGTAGCGCCGGGCCAGGTTGACGGCGTCTTCCAGGTCACCGAAATTCGACACTTTGGAAATACCGATGCTGGAACCCAAACCGGTAGGCTTCACAAACACGGGCAAATCAAAGCGATCCAGTGCCCGGTCGAAATCCTGATCATCCGGCCCGAAATATACGAAAGGAGGTGTGTTGATACCGTTGCGTTCCCACACCCACTTGGAGCGAATTTTATCCATTGTTAAAGCAGATGATGGCAGGTCAGAACCCGTGATGGGCACGTTCATCAACTGCAGTGCTCCCTGCAGTGAACCGTCTTCCCCATCTGGCCCATGGATCAGGTTAAAAACCCGGTCAACTTCACCCCGGCCAATAGCCTCGAACAGAGAGATTGTTCCATCGTAAACGGAATAATCCACACCCTTTCGAGCCAACGCCGCGCCCACGGCCTTGCCGCCATCCAGAGAGACCTGCCGTTCAGCGCTGTCACCACCTATAACCAGGCCGACTTTGCCGAAATCGGCAGCCTTATGAATTTTTCGAGGGGCTATGGTGTTCATTCTGCAGCCTCTTCAATAAATCCGCTTTCCCGAATCCCCTGCGCCACCTGGCCAATATTTCCGGCCCCCAGCAAGAGAACCAGGTCTCCGTCTTCCAGCATGGAAGGCAATTCCTGCGGCAGATCAAACACGTTGGAGATCAGAACCGGGTTCACCCGCCCCCTGGCCCGGATGGACTGGCACAAGGCGCCACTGTCCACCCCATCTATCGCTTCTTCACCCGCGGGATAGATATCTGTCAACACCACTACATCGGAATCCGCCAGTGCTTGTGAAAACTCATCAAACAACGCATGTGTGCGACTGTAGCGATGCGGTTGGAAAACTGTGACGATTCTCTTGCCCGGCCAGCCTGATCGTGCCGCAGCAACGGTCGCAGTCAATTCGGAAGGGTGGTGGCCGTAATCTTCGATCACCGATACCTCGCCGCTGCCGATGGTAAAATGTCCGACCTCTGCAAAACGCCTGCCAATGCCCTCAAATGCCGTCAGGATGTTTACAACCGAGGCAATATCCACACCCAGTTCCCAGGCAATTGCAATCGCACCCAGTGCGTTGCGCACATTGTGGACCCCGGGTAAATTCAGGCTCACCGGCAGTACATGAGTCTCATTGGGAAGGTGCACATTGAAATGCATGACCCGCCCTTCCTGCCGGACATCACTGCCACGAACGTCCGCTTCCTCTGACAGTCCATAGGTCACCATGGCGCGGCTTACCGCGGGGATCATACTGGCCACATGTTCATCATCCACGCACAATACAGCGACACCGTAAAAAGGAAGATGGTGCAGGAACTCAAGGAAGGCCTTTTTCAGGTTTTCAAAACTGTTGTCATAGGCTTCCAGGTGATCCCGGTCAATGTTGGTCACCAGCGCCACAACCGGTTGCAGAAGCAGGAAAGAACCATCGCTCTCATCGGCCTCGGCAATCAGATACTCACCCTTGCCCAAACGTGCATTGCTGCCCCATGCATTAAGCAGACCACCAATCACGAAGGTTGGATCCATGCCGGCCCGGGCCAGCAAACTGGTGGTGAAACTGGTGGTGGTGGTCTTACCGTGCGTACCGGCAATGGCAATTCCACGCCGGAAGCGCATCAGTTCAGCAAGCATCTCCGCGCGCGGAACAACCGGGATTCGTAACTTCCGGGCAGCACGTAATTCAGGGTTATCTGCGGACACCGCACTGGACACCACCAGTACATTTGCACCTTCAATCTGGGAGGCATCATGACCCAGAAAGACCGTTGCACCCAACTCGCGCAAGCGGCGTGTGATCCGGTTATCGGTGATATCGGAACCACTGACTTTAAAGCCCTGGTTAACCAGCACTTCTGCGATGCCGCTCATACCTGCGCCTGCGATACCGACAAAATGTACCCGCTGAATGCGGTGCATCATATGCATGTGTGAGCTACTGTTGTTCATGCCGGCATGAACTCCATACACAGGGCAGCCACCCGCTCGGCAGAGTCCGGAACAGCCACCGACCGTGCAGCACAGGCCATCGCCATCAATTGATCCCGGTCGCGCAACAATTGTCCCAGAACACCGGCCATGGATTCCGGGCTGCAATCTGCCTCAGGCAACATCTGTGCGGCGCCGGCCTCGACCAGGAACTCAGCATTACGGGACTGGTGATCATCCACGGCAAAGGGAAATGGCAACAGAACCGCCGCGACTCCGGCCGCGGCCAGTTCAGATACGGTTAATGCGCCTGAACGGCAGACCACCAGATCCGCCCAGCCGTACGCAGCCGCCATATCATCGATAAACGCACAGACTTCTGCCTCAATTCCTGCTTCACGATAGCGCTCGCGAGTCTCTTCCACCCCACCTTTGCCGGCCTGATGGCGCACTTCAGGCCGCTCATTCAGAGGCAATAATGCCAGCGCAGAGGGAATCATCTGATTCAGGAAGCGGGCACCCTGGCTGCCACCGGTGATCAGCAGGCGTTTGGCGCCCGATCTGCCGGACAAACGCTGCCTGGGCGATTCCAATGAGACAAGCGGTGCCCGGACCGGGTTACCACAAGTGTGGGCGTGCAGTTTTTCTCCCCAAGTTCCCGGAAAGGCCTGCAGCACAACTTTTGCCATCCGGGATAGTGCACGATTGGTCATCCCCGGAACCCGATTCTGCTCGTGAACCAACAGCGGCACCCCACGCAGCCTCGCTGCCAGTCCGCCGGGACCCGCTGCATAACCGCCGAAGCTGATCGCACAAGCCGGACGCTTCGTGCCGAGGATGCGAAATGCCTGGTAAACAGCCCGCGCCAGCCGCCACGGCATAATCAGCCAGCGTCCGGCGCCCTTACCCCTGAGGCCGGTAATATCGACGGTGTCGAGTTCAATTCCCGCTGCGGGAACCCGCTGACATTCCATGGCGCCACTGGCGCCCAGCCAACGTACATCAACACCATGGCAACGCAGACTCTCGGCAACTGCAAGGCCGGGAAAAATATGCCCGCCGGTTCCACCGGCCATGATCAACACGCCGTTTTTGCATCTTCTCATGTGCTGGCGCCCCGCATTACTTTTTTGCGCAAGTGCTGCACGCCGTTGCTCCGATCCAATTCGTACTTGATCCGCAGCACCATTCCCAGCCCCAGCAATGTCATCAGCATACTGCTGCCACCGGAACTGATTAATGGCAGAGTCAAACCCTTGGTGGGAAGCACGCCGAGATTAACCCCTACGCTGACCATGGCCTGCAAACCGATCCAGATACCGACGCCGTAAGCGAGGAAACCGGAGAATGGTTTGCCCAGACGGTGCGCCATGACACCAATCACCATGATGCGTGTGACCAGCAACAAAAATAGCGCGAGCACGACAATGACCCCACCCAGGCCGAATTCCTCAGCCAGCACGGCGAAAATAAAATCAGTGTGAGCTTCGGGCAGATAAAACAATTTCTGGATGCTGGCGCCCAGTCCCACTCCGAATAACTCGCCACGACCCACTGCAATCAAGGCCTGGGTCAGTTGAAAGCCACTGGCAAAAGGATCCGCCCACGGGTCCATGAAGCTGACAATCCGCCGCAGGCGATAGGGTTCCATCGCTGCAAAACCGAAAACAGGCAGGGTCAGGAGGCCCAAAACGAATATGTGGCGCCAGGCGGCGCCGGCCAGCCAAACCATCCCGACAACAATTGCCGTGATAACCGCAGCGCTGCCCATGTCCGGTTGCAACAACAGGATAACGGACAGAAAACCGGCAAACATCAGTGGCTTGAGAGTATCGAAAAACCGTGTCTGAACCCGTCCGGCCTTGCGCGCCAGGTAACCCGCCAGATAAATAATAACCGTCAACTTGACCGCCTCAACAACCTGGCAGTTGACAAAACCAAGACGAATCCAACGCGTACTGCCATTGACGGTGTAGCCGATGCCCGGAACCAGGACCACCAGCAAAGCAACCGCTGATAAAAGCAGCATGGGCCGACTGATACGTTCAAGGAAGGCGATGGGAATGACACGGAACGACATCGCCAGCATCACGCCGAGAAAAATGTAGATCAGGTGCCGCAACAGGTAATAACTACTTCCTACTCCCTGGCTTTCTGCGATCGCGATGGATGCAGAGCCCACCATAACAATACCGATAGAGAGCAACAGCAAGGCCGGTATCAGCACCCATGAGTCCGGCTGGATAGCCACTTCAACCGAGCCCGAAGGCCGCGCCTGTCGCGTCATCCCCTGCCGTGTTGTCCCGGTTTTTTTCATTCTGATCTGCTCACCTGATTTTCAGTGTCGCCAGCCCGGCCAGCACGAGAATGACGGAAATAATCCAGAAGCGGACGATCACTCTGGGTTCAGGCCAGCCTTTGAGTTCAAAATGATGATGGATTGGCGCCATGCGGAAAATACGCTTCCCGGTCAGCTTGAACGAGGCAACCTGCAAAATGACGGAAACCGTTTCCATTACGAACACGCCGGCCATCAGGATAAAAACCAGTTCCTGGCGCACGATCACTGCAATAACTCCCAGGGCCGCGCCAACGGCCAGTGCCCCAATATCGCCCATAAAAATCTGTGCCGGGTAGGTGTTGAACCACAGAAACCCCAATCCTGCACCAGCCAGTGCGCCGCAAAAAATGGCCAGTTCACCTGCACCGGGAATGTAGGGCATCGCGAGGTAATCCGAAAACACCGAGTTACCTGCAACATAAGCAAAAATCCCCAGTGCGGCTGCGACGAACACCGAAGGCATGATCGCCAATCCGTCAAGGCCATCGGTGAGATTAACCGCGTTGGAAAATCCCACGATCATGAAATAGGTGGTCACAATGTAAAAAACACCGAGTGGAATCGCGACCCCCTTGAAGAAAGGAACGATCAACTCAGTCGCTGCCGGCACATCAGCGCTGGACCACAGAAACCAGGCTGCTGCCAGTCCGGCAACAGACTGGGCCAGGTATTTCCACCTTCCCGGCAAACCAGCGGAGTCCTGAAGCACCAGCTTCTTGTAGTCGTCTACCCAGCCGATCAAGCCGAAAATCAAAGTGACCAGTAACACTACCCAGACATAGCGGTTAGACAAATCCGCCCACAGCAGTGTTGCCAGTACAATGGAGAATAGAATGAGCGCCCCGCCCATGGTTGGTGTGCCTGCCTTCGAAAAATGGCTTTCAGGACCCAGTTTGCGAATCGGCTGTCCCACCTGCTTGCGCACCAGGCGGCGGATAAACCAGGGGCCCAGCAGCAAAGAAACCAGCAAGGCTGTCAATGCACCGAGGATGGATCTCAGGGTAATGTACGCAAAAACGTTGAACCCCGGATTGATCTCCGCCAGTTGCTGAAATAGCCAGTACAACATCAGCTGGCCTCCCGCATTTCATGGTCCTGCCCGATTGCTTCGACAACGGCCTCCATTCCCATTGAGCGTGATCCCTTGACCAGGCAGTTGATACCCGGCCCTAATTCCGGAATCAGGGCTTCGATCAAAGACTCACGATCCGGAAAATGGCGGGCGCCTATCCCAAAGGCATCTACCGTAAACCGCGACATTTCGCCGGTAGCGAACACCCGGCTGACGCCCAGCGAGCGGGCGGCGTCACCGACTTCCGCATGCAATTTTCGACTGCCAGAACCCAGTTCCTTCATATCACCAAGCACCAGCCAGGCGGTACCCTGCATATTCGCCAAAACCTGTAAAGCGGAATACAAAGAGGCCGGATTGGCGTTGTAGGTGTCGTCGATTACGATACAGCCTGAAGCTGAGCGCAAGCGATTGAGTCTTCCCGGAACCGGTTTTACCGCCGCCAGACCACGCTGAATCATGTCCAGTGGAATATCCAGAGCAATGGCCGCAGCCGCAGCAGCAGCAGCATTGAGCAGGTTGTGTTCACCCGGCAGTGGTAACTCAAGGTCAAAACTACCCTGTGGCGCCACGATCTGTACCTGACCATTCTGCCGCTCAAGGCGCACATCGTTGCCTGCCCGTACTCCGAATGTCAGGCTATGATCAGCCGTACTGATTTTCTGCCAGGCAGATGACCAGGCTTCATCCCCGTTAATGATCGCCCAGCCGGATGGGGGCAAGTCGGCAAAGATCTCACCCTTGGCTTCAGCGACACCCTGCTCGTCACCAAAACCCTGCAGGTGAGCCGGACCTACATTGGTGACCATCGCCACCTCCGGCCCGGCAATAGCGGCGAGGTAGGCAATATCACCGCTTTTACTGGCCCCTAGTTCCAGCACCGCATAAGCGTGGTCCGGTTCAAGTTCAAACAGGCTGAGAGGCACGCCAAGTTCGTTGTTGAAATTGCCCCGGGTAGCAAGAACCTTGCCCTGCAACCGAAGAATACTGCTCAGCATTTCCTTGACGGTGGTCTTGCCGTTGCTGCCGGTGATACCAATCACGCGTGGATTAATCCGGTCGCGAACCAGCCGGGCCAGCAAGCCCAGCGCGACCAGCACATCTTTGACCACCAACTGCGGAACATCCATATCCAAACGCCGGCTGACCAGTAAGGCAACCGCACCCATCTCCACGGCAGTGGAGGCAAAATCATGGCCATCCACCTGGCTGCCCGGAAGGGCAGCGAACAAAGAGCCGTAATGTACCTGGCGGCTATCCGAGACAATGCTGTCGACCAGCACATCAGCAGCGGGAGTCGCGCAATTCAGCACCCTGGCAAGATCGCTGAGATGCAATTGGATCATGCGGCATCCTCCAGGGCGGAACGCACGGAGTCCTCATCACTGAAGGGGATTTTCCGGCCACCTGTTTCCTGCCAGGTCTCATGGCCTTTGCCGGCAATCAAGACGATATCGCCGGAATGGCTTTCAAGTATAGCCCGGCGTATCGCTTCAGCGCGATCCATGACAACTTCTGCACGCGCAGGCTCATCCAGCCCGGTCATCATATCCTTGATAATCTCTTCCGGTAGCTCACTTCTTGGGTTGTCACTGGTCAGAACAACCCGGTCAGCCAGGGATTCCGCCACCCTGGCCATCATCGGCCGTTTGCCGGAATCACGGTCGCCACCACAACCAAATACGCAGATCAGGCGCCCGTGCAGATGGGCGCGCAAAGCCAGCAGAGCCTGCTCCAGGGCATCCGGCGTGTGTGCATAATCCACGACTACCACCGGCTGAGAAGACTCACCGCCCAGGCAGTGCATACGCCCCGGCACCGCCTGCATCATTTCGATCTGATGCATTACGCGGTTCCACGGCATGCCCAGCAAGGCCAGCGTACCGGAGGCTGCCAGTAGGTTTGAGACATTAAAAGCGCCCAGCAATCCGGTGTGCAACTTTCCACCACCCCAGGGGCTGGCAATGCTGAGGGTCATGCCCGATGAGTCCATATCCACAATGGAGGCACGCAATTCGGTGGAACCGTTGGTGCCGTAACTGAGTACCTGGGTCGACTTCGCCACGTGCCTGCTGAGCGCTTTTCCGGCCGGATCATCGTGATTAATCACTACAAACCGGGGCTTGCAATCTGTGAAAAGGCGGCGCTTTGCCTGCTCGTAGGCCTCCATACTGCCGTGGTAATCCAAGTGATCCCGGCTCAGGTTGGTGAATACAGCGGCATCGAATGCAACGTCATCACAGCGACCCTGATCAAGCGCATGCGAAGAAACCTCCATCGCTACTTTCTCGATCCCCTGGTCCAGGCATCCTGCAAGCATGGCTTGCAGCGAGATTGGATCCGGCGTTGTCATTTCAGCCGCTTGCAGCCTGTCCAATGGACCGTAACCAATGGTGCCGATGATCCCGGCGTTGCTGGTATCGCGCTGCCAGGACT
This sequence comes from Gammaproteobacteria bacterium, assembly GCA_024279945.1. GTDB lineage: Bacteria > Pseudomonadota > Gammaproteobacteria > Xanthomonadales > SZUA-36 > JAJRRA01. The sequence continues at coordinate 90,317 of JAJRRA010000072.1, read as the reverse complement.
GTGCGATAAAATGTGCCACGGACGTTTTGCCGTTGGTACCTGTAACGCCGGCAATCGTCAGGTGTTCCGAGGGTGCGCGATAAAAGCGTGCTCCGATGGCAGACAAGCGCTCACCCAGACCAGGAACTTTGACTGTCGGTATATTCAGGGCAGGGAGGTCGACCAGCCCATCGTGCAGAACAACCGTGGCGCCTCGTGCCTCAGCCTGGAAGGCATATTTCATACCATGGGTCTGTTCGCCGGCAACCGCTACAAATGCCTGACCCTGCCTGACCGTACGGGAATCCAGACTCAAGCCCTCAATCAGCACTCCCGACGCGGCCTCGCACCAGCCCTCCAGAAGTGTTTGCAAACTCATCGGACAACTCATGGTTCGCTCCCATCAGATTTACGCGAAGCATGGGCCAACAGGCCAGCATAGTTATCCGGCGGAATATTCATCAGGCGCAGGGCACCACTCATTACGGCAGAAAACAACGGTGCAGCGACCTGCCCGCCATAGAATTGAGAACCGGTGGGATCGTTGATCATCACGATGCATACAAGTCGCGGATCGCTGGAAGGTGCAAAGCCGGCAAAACTGGCAATGTAGCGAGAAGCATAGCCCGAGGCACTGGCCTTGCGCGAAGTACCGGTTTTGCCGGAAACCCGATAGTTTTCGACCCGTGCCGCCTTGCCTGTGCCCTCAGGCCCGGTCACCGTTTCAAGCATCGCCGCCACCTGCCTGGCGATCCTCGGATTGAGCACGGATATCGCCGGATTGGTTGCTCCCTGGATCAGGCTGGGGCGCCGCAAGCGACCATCGTCTGCCAGTGCTGCAAAAGCCTCGGCCAGTTGCAGCGTGGTAACGGAAATCCCATAGCCATAGGCCAGGGTCGCCTGCTCCACTTTACGCCAGCGGCGGTAATTACGCAGGACACCGGCAGACTCACCCGGAAACCCGGAACCGGTGACATCACCAAATCCGAAGCGATCGTAGGTGCTCCACATCTGCTCGGGTTCAAGCTGGAGGGCAACTTTGGTAACACCGACATTCGAAGACTTGGTAATGATCCGTGTGACATCGATGGGACCGTAGTTACGATGATCCTTGATCGTATACCCGGAAATCCTGATCCAACCGGGCGTCGTATCCACCGGGGTCGTCGGCGTGAACTTTCCCGATTCCAGGGCCGCCGCAATCGCAAATGGCTTCATCATCGAGCCCGGCTCGAATACGTCGGTAACGGCGCGGTTGCGCAGACCGCCACTATCAAAATCAGGTTGATTCGGGTTGTAGGAAGGCTGGTTTACCATGGCCAGCACTTCACCGCTGTCGATGTCCAGCAGGACCACACTACCGGAGCGCGCACCGTGTTTGAGCACGGTGCGCTTCAGCTCACGGTAGGCAAGGTACTGCAGGCGGCGATCAATCGTCAGTGACAGATCCTGGCCCGGAACTGCCTGGCGCAACATTTCCACATTTTCGACGGTGCGTCCGAGGCGGTCACGGATGACCCGCTTCAGGCCCGGCTTACCCTGTAACCAGTCGTTATAGGCCAACTCAAGCCCTTCTTGTCCAACGTCATCGATATTGGTGAAACCGATGACGTGTGAGGTGACTTCACCGGCCGGGTAAAACCGGCGATATTCTTTCTGCAGGAAAACGCCATGCAAGTTCAGCGACTCGATTTTTGCAGCAACATCCGGATGCAGTCTGCGGCTCAACCAGACAAATTCCCGGCTTGAACGCTGTGTCAACCGCCGCTCAACTTCTTCTGCATCCACGCCGATCGCGGCAGCCAACGGAATGATGTCCTCAGGCGCCTGCAACAGTTCGCGCGGGTTTACCCACACGGAATCCACCGGGGTACTCACAGCCAGCGGCTCACCGTTTCGATCAAGGATATTTCCGCGCCGTGTCGGAACTTTAACTTCACGCAGGAACCGCGCCTCACCCTGCTCCTGCAGGAACTCACTGTCCATAACTTGCAGATTCACGGCCCTTGCGACCAGCGCTACCGAACACAGCAAAAAGAGCAGCAAAAAGGCGTATAACCTGCTCACAGGAGCAATGTTTTTCTGCTCCCGATTCATGGCTTCACCACCAGAATCTGAATTTTGTCGGGTGACTGCATTCCCAGTTGATCCCTCGCCTTGCTCTCAATTTGGCTGGCATCGGCCAACCAGGCCTGTTCCAATTGAAGGCGGCTCCATTCGGCAATGAATGCATCACGTTGATCTTCCAGCAGTCCAAGCTGAACAGACTGGCGCCGGCTCTCATGCCGTGTATGGACAACACCCAGCGCGCTGCCAATCACCAGAGTGAGAATAAACAGAACTATAATGAGCCGAACATTCAAGCAAGTTTCTCCGCAACCCGCATAACAGCACTTCTCGCACGGGGGTTGACGGAGAGTTCTTTTGCAGAGGGTCGAATGACTTTTCCGATCTGTTTCAATACGGGCTTGAAATCCGGATGCTGCGGGATATTTCTGCGGACCCGGCCTGGTCTCACGGCTTCTCTTATGGTCCGTTTGACCAGGCGATCCTCAAGGGAGTGAAAACTGATAACAACCAGCCTTCCTCCCAGGCGCAATCCGCTTATTGCAGCTTCCAGCCCTTGAGCCAGATGAGCCAATTCGTCATTAATAAAAATCCGGATTGCCTGAAAGCATCGTGTTGCTGGATGCTTGTTCTTTTCCCGGCGGCCGATGGTGTTTTCGATCAATCTCGCCAATTGACCGGTTGTTTCAAGCCGCTGCTGTTGCCGGGTCATCACACTGCTCCGGGCAATCCTGCGCGCATGGCGCTCCTCTCCGAACTCCCAAAACACCCGGGCCAATTCCCGTTCCGGCGCTACAGCCAGCCAATCGGCGGCCGCAACACCCTGTAATGGGTTCATACGCATATCCAGTGGACCATCCCCCATAAAGGAGAAACCCCGATCCGGATTGTCCAGTTGTGGTGAAGAAACTCCCAGATCCAACAAAATGCCATCCAGGCCTTCTTCGATACCCCACTCATGGACGTGGCGCTCCAACTCTGCAAAGTTTCCCTGGACAATAAAGAATCGCGGATCGTTTCCCAGCAATTCCCTCCCGGCGGCTACCGCCTCCGGGTCCCGGTCAAGGGTAAACAAGCAGCCTTTTCCGGACAGGCCCGCCAGAATCGACTGGCTGTGGCCTCCCCTGCCAAAAGTGCCATCAAGGTATTTCCCGTCTGGCCGGATATTGAGCGCTTCCACCACTTCTTCCAATAAAACCGGCTGGTGCTGGTAATCGCCCATTTGATCCGTGCTTCACCTCTGGCTCCGTGCATCCGCCCTTATAAAACGAGGCGGGTCATTTCTTCTGACGCAGTTTCATCAATACTGCGTTCTTCTTCCCGTTTCTGATTCAGAATAGTTTCATCCCAGATCTCAAAACGGTTACCCATCCCAAGTAAAACGACCCGTTTGTCCAGGCCGGCCACTTGCCGCAAAGTCTGCGGTAATTGAATCCGGCCATTTCCGTCCGGTTCAACTGCGCTGGCACTCCCCACCAGTTTCCTTTGCAGGCTGCGGTGTCCCGGGTCGAAAGTACTCAAACCCGTCACTTCGTCGCGAACCCGCTCCCATTCCCGCTCTGGGTACAGATACAATGCCCCGGAATCAAAAGCACTGTAGGTGAGAACCATGCGCCCGCTGCACTCATCCTGGATTGTCTCCCGGTAGCGCATTGGTATTGCCAGACGACCTTTTGCGTCCAGGTTGATGGCAGTCTCACCAAAGTACATGTTTCCCCACTGATCTTACACTATTTACCACAAATTCCCACTAAAGTGCACGATAGTGATTTCCTTGTCCAATGTCAAGCACGCCAATAACTTAGCGCACAGCTAAAGATTGCATTGGAACAGGCCGTTGTGGCGCCGATGCGACACAAATAGGGCAGAAGCATGATTAAACAACCACCTGACGAAATGTGTAGGAGCCCGCTTGCGGGCGATTGGATCGTTTTGGATGTCGCCCGCAAGCGGGCTCTTACATAATTGAGCGGGATCTTACAAAATGAAGTGGGAGTCGGCCGATAAGCCGGGTTCTGTCGTGGACAATCATTCATCTGGGACCGCCGTCACCGGCGGCCTCGTGCGACCGACCCGAAAGCGCCGCGGGCCACGGCATCGCTTTCCTATTTGGTCTTGCTCCAGGTGGGGTTTACCTTGCCGCAGCGTGTTGCCACCTGCGCGGTGCGCTCTTACCGCACCATTTCACCCTTACCGATCCAACTCTTTCAAGCCGAACAGGCGGTATATTTTCTGTTGCACTTTCCGTAGGCTCACGCCCCCCAGGGGTTACCTGGCACCTTGCCCTGTGGAGCCCGGACTTTCCTCCCCATCGTAAGATGGAGCGATTGCCTGGCCGACTCCCTGGCTTATTGTCTCATACTGGATCCCGGATATCGCTACGCGAATTCGGGAGGACGGGCTATCCCCGTTCCATCAGCGCATAGAGTTCACGACGTGATACACCGAAGATGCGGGCGGCCACTCGCGCCGCCTGACTCAGCGACAGATACTCCTGCAGCGCGACTCCCAACTCCTGTGCCCGGTCCATATCCTCAGTCTGCTCGCTATGACCCGGCGCCAGAACGATGACAAATTCACCTTTCCGCTGGTTCGAATCACCTGCCAGCCATTGCTGTAATTCTGCCAGACTTCCACGCAGGATCGTTTCAAACTGCTTGGTCATTTCTCTGCAAATCACCGCCTGGCGACCACCACCCATCACAGCTATCATGTCCCCAATACTGGCTAGAATTCGATGACTGGACTCAAACAGCACCATGCTGCGTGGTTCATTTCGCAGAAATTCCAGATGCTTGACGCGAGCGCTGCGACGTGATGGAAGAAAGCCTTCGAATGCGAAGCGGTCGGTCGCCAGACCGCTGACAGAAAGTGCGGCGGTTACGGCACTGGGTCCCGGTAGTGGCGATACTTTGATCCGGGCAAGGACGGCAAGCCGAATCAGGCGGTACCCCGGATCGGACAGCAAGGGCGTACCCGCATCCGACACCAGTGCAATCGACTGCCCGCCGAGCATTTTATCGACCAGGCGGGGAGCCACCCGTTCTTCGTTATGCTCATGGAATGCGAGCATGGGTGTGTCGATCCCGTGACGGGAAAGCAGCAGTCGTGTGTGCCGCGTATCTTCGGCCGCAATGACATTCACCTCTTTGAGCACTTCCAGCGCGCGCAGAGTGATATCGTTCATGTTCCCGATCGGTGTTGCAACGACAAAAAGCGTGCTGGAAGACATACCATTTCCCCGCATGATTGGACGGTATCCCGCCCGGACCCGGCTATTATGAATGATAGTAAGGTATCATTTTGTCCCGGCATAGATTCCGGGCGTTTACCCGTTTGGTACAGCAGGGTAAACGACTAATGGCTGAATATGCCATTAACCTGAATATTTCACCAGGGCGAGTTGACGCGTGAGCAGCAAAGCACTTCAAACGGCAGTTATTATCCTCGGTATATTGCTCCTGGCAGCAACATCGGGTTGCACCACATCGCCCCGGGCGCCATCCGCGGAGCGGGACTACCAGGGCAGCGCAGAGCGGGCGTTTGCGCTGAGAGACTTCGAGCAGGCAGCACGAATCTGGCAACAGGACGCCATTAATGCACCACCAGCACAAGCGGCCAGTTATCGCGTGCGGGCCGCTGACGCCTGGTTGCTGGCAAATCAGTTGCAATCGGCAGAAGACCTGTTGAAATGGATTTCACGGGCAGAACTGGACTCCCGCGACCAGGCCCGGCTGGACCTGATTCTGGCAGACATAGCTTTACAGCATGAGCGCCCTGATGAAGCTGATTTGCTTCTGCAACAGGCCCAGCCCAGGCTTCCTTCAAGTTCACTGAATCGATACAACAGCCTGTCTGCCCGGCTGCAACAACTGTTGTCCCTGCCGGTTTCCAGGGATATTTCTGTTGCGGCGAAACTGAGCAGTTCGATTGAGCATTATGACCCTCACACGGCGCTCGAACTTCTCAAATCCCTGGAAAAAGTTTCCTCAAGAGAACTGAAACTCCGGGCAGCCACACCCCGGGCAGAGCAGCGCCTGTCGGGATGGCTGGATCTTGCCCTGGTCATCCGGCAAAACCTGGTTATTCCCAACCATGTAAGCCGGGCAGTAGCCGGCTGGAAAGCACGTCATCCCGCGCACCCCCTGGCTGAAAATGAAGCACTGGACCTATGGCTAAGGTATCGACAGCAATTCAAGGCACCACACAAACTTGCTGTCTTGCTGCCCGGGAAGGGCCGGCTCAGCGCGGCCGGTGCAGCGGTCCGGGATGGCCTGATGAGTGCATTCCTGGAGAACCCCGGCAACACGGAAATTCTCTTTTTTCCCACGGGCGATGAGCCGGAATCGGCAATCTCCGCCTATTTCAGCGCGATGGATGCCGGTGTTGACTGGATCATTGGCCCCCTTCAGAAATCATCCATCGCGGCCATACTCAAACTGGCTGGTCTTGCGACACCGATGCTGGCGCTTAATGAATTTTCACCTTCTTTCAATGCGCCCCCGGGTATGTCCGGACAGATATTCGGCATTTCACTTTCACAGGAGAAAGAAGCTGCCGCTGTAGCAGAACATGCCATCAGGTCAGGCTTCGAGCGTGCGGTTGTCCTGGCGCCGGAAAGTGCCTGGGGGGAGCGGATGGCTCTCGCTTTTGAGGAAGATTTCCTACAGGAAAACAGGGAATTGATAGCGGCAGCCCGTTACGCAGTGTCGGATAATGACCACAGCCGCGTGATGGAGCGAATACTGAAGATCGATGAGAGCAAGGCCCGGAAAAAACGATTGGAGAATACACTGCAAATACCACTGGAATTTGAAGCAGTCAGAAGAAACGATATTGATGTGATCTTCTTGGCAGCCAGCGCCGAACAGGCGAAGCTGATTCGTCCACAACTCCGCTTCTACGATGCAGGTGATATTCCCGTTTATGCCAGCAGCAGGATCTACTCCGGTCAGCCCGATCCGGTTAGCAACCAGGACCTGAACGGCATCCGTTTCCCCATCACCCCCTGGCAGTTGGAGCATGTCGAACCGGGTGACATACCGAATCTGGAAAGTATCCGTGATGGGAATTTCGCTTCGCTCTACTCCATCGGCTATGACGCCTGGAAGTTGCTGCCCTGGCTCGAAATAATCAAGCGGGATCCGGATTTTGAATTCCCGGGACAGTCGGGTATCTACCGTGCAGGAGTCAAGGGAAACCTGCAGCGCGAACCGGCCTGGGCGGTGTTCAGCCGTGGACGCCCAAAACCTCTGGTCCTTATACCCCCACCAGCACCCCCGCAGGATCGTGTGGAACCGATGTTTTGATGAGTGAACAACCGGCGTTTACAAGGTGGCAAGTGGGAAAAATGTGCCGAATCTTTTCTCAACAAGCGGGGACTCAAAACACTGGAGCGCAACTACCACAGCCGCTTCGGTGAAATTGACCTGATCATGATGGACAAGCAGGCACTGGTTTTTACTGAAGTCCGGTACCGAGCTGACAGCGCGCATGGCAGCGGAGCGGAAAGCGTGACCTTTACCAAGCAGAAACGACTTACGCGTGCTGCGCAGCGATTCCTTCAGTGTCATCCACACTACGCCTCCCTGGGCTGCCGCTTCGATGTCGTTTCAATCGGCAATGAGGAAGGAAGACTGCTGTTCAACTGGATCCAAAATGCTTTCGACGCCGTGTGATGTAAGAGCGTCCCTTGGGCGCGACGGGCGAACCAGTCGGCCGCAAGCGGCCTCTTACAGAAGCGCCAGGACGGCCATGGCGTAGAGGGCGGCGATGATGTCATCTATCATGATGCCCAGGCCACCCTTGAAAAATTTCTCGGAGTGGCGGATGGGCCAGGGTTTCAGGATATCAAACAGGCGAAACAGGACAAAAGCGGCCAGCCACCAGGTCCACTCAAGAGGCAGGAAAGCGACTGTCAGCCAGTAAGCAACCATTTCGTCCCAGACAATACCGCCCGGATCGTGCCTTCCCAGCCGTGCTGCCACAGTGCCACAAATGTAGATTCCAAGCAGGAACAGAAATAGCAGCAGCGGCCAGAACAGAATCAAAGGCAGGGATTTAAGCAGGATGGCGAAGGGAACGGCGGCAAGAGTACCCATTGTGCCCGGCGCATAACGCGAAAGGCCGGATCCGAAACCGAAAGCCAGCAGGCCGTCCACCGTTCCGAGCGCGACCCGGCGGAGTTCCCTGTCCTGTTCCAGCAGCGATTTTATGGCCTGATGCCTGAATTGAAATGATCGTATCCCCGTCCCTGGGGCACAAACACATTCCCGTTATCCATGAGACAAACCAGCTCACCCGAAGCGGTAATCTCTCCAATCACGCTCAGCGGGCTGCCACATTCTGTGGCCACTCTGTCCAACTCATTCCGCCGATTAGCGGGGATGGTAAAACACAGTTCGTAATCATCTCCACCCGCTGCCTGCAACTGCCATCGCTGCCCTTCGGGCAAGTTGGCCAGGCCAGCGGATCCGGGCAGGAGATCAAGCTTGATTTCAGCACCGACAGCAGATGCCTTGAGGATATGGCCAAGATCAGCTACCAGCCCGTCCGAGAGATCAATACAGGAGGTGGCCAGCCCCCGAAGCCGCCGCCCCAGTTTCAGCCGGGGTTCAGGGTTTTCCAGGGCAGCACGGCTATGGTAGTCTGGCATGCCACCGGCTTTCAACAACTCAAGGGCATAAGCAGCATCACCCAATTGACCTGAAACCACGACCAGGTCCCCGTTCCGTGCCCCGTCACGGGTCAGCGCCATGCCGGGCTCGACCAGGCCCATTGCCGTGATGGTCACACTGAGCGGACCCGCAGTGGTATCGCCGCCTGCCAGCACAATACCTGCCGACCGGGCCAGGTCTCCCATACCCTGGGTAAATGAATCAAGCCAGGAAAGATCAGGGGCAGGCAAAGTCAGAGCGAGAAAAAACCAGGCAGGCTGGGCTCCCATTGATGCGAGATCACTCAGGTTAACAGCCAGGGCCTTGTGGCCCAGACGTTGTACATCTGTGGTACTGGGAAAATGGACACCCTCCACCAGGGTGTCAACGGTCACAACAAGTTGCCGGTCCGATGGAATGTCCAATACCGCACCATCGTCTCCGATCCCGACGATGCAGGCAGATGAAACCGCGGCATCAACTCCATTGATGCGTTCATGCAGGCGCCTGATCAGGTCAAACTCTGACATGAACTAAAGTTTTCCGATTCCAGCTACTTCAACCGCACGCCATTTTCTGGCAACTTTATCCAGTACTGCGTTGACGTAGGAGTGTCCCTGTTCTGAACCGAAACGGCGGGCCAGGTCGACGGACTCATCGAGTACCACACGGTAGGGTATCTCACGGCAATTCAGCAATTCCCACGCGCCGATCAAAAGCACAACACGCTCCATCACGTCTACCTTATCCATGGATCGGTCGAGGAAAGGCTCAAGCACATCAGTCAGTCGTTCATTCTCTTCGGTTACGCCCCGCAGCAGTTGTTCAAAAAATACTTCATCGACCTGGCTCAGGTCCTGAATTACGCGGAACTGGCGAAGAATTTCGCTGGCGTCCTGGTTGGTGAGCTGCCATTGGTAAATGGCCTGTAAGGCACGGCGGCGCGCTCGTTTCTGCGGTCCGAAACGGTCAGCTCTGCTCATGCCTCACCTGGAAGGGCTGCCGGGGTCTTGTAAATAATTCTCGACTGCCTTCACGGTCTCTATCATTTCAATGGCTGTCATGGCGACATCATAGCCCTTGTTGCCCTCTCCGGCACCGGCACGTTCAAGGGCCTGCTCAACCGTATCGGTAGTCAGCACTCCAAAAATGACCGGCAAGCCGTTATCCAGCGAGACACGGGTGAGACCGCGCGCGCACTCTCCAGCGACGTAATCAAAATGAGGGGTGCCGCCGCGAATTACCGCTCCCAGCGCAATGACTGCATCAAAACGACCGGATGAGGCTAACTGATCGGCCAGCAGGGGTAATTCGAAGGCTCCCGGAACCCACACCAGCACTATGCTATCTTCAGCGACACCATGACGATTAAGGGCATCTGCCGCACCATCGACCAATTGATCCACAATAAAACCATTGAAGCGGCTCGCGACAATGGCGATGCTCAGGTCCGTGCCACCCAATTTGTTACCAAATTCCAGGCCAAACTTTGCCTGGGTTTTAGTCATGATGCATCCCCGCTTCCGCCCGGTGATTCGGTGTATTCAATTACCTCCAGGCCGAAACCTGCCAGGCCGGTCAGCTTCCAGGGCGCGCTGAGAACACGCATCTTGCGCACCCCCATATCCGCTATGATCTGTGCGCCAATGCCGTAGGTTCTCAGTTCCCTGGAACGCCGGTCATCGCCGCTGGCCACTATGGAGGGTTCCGGCACCTGCTGAATCTGGCGCAACAACTCATCGTCATCCCGGTGTCCGCCAAGTACCAACACCATGCCGCTATCCTCTGCAGCAACCTCCGCCATCGCAGTGCGTAGCGGCAATCCGAAATCAGCCCGTTGGATTGACAGCACGTCACTCAGGGGGTTCTGCACGTGCACCCGGACCAGGAACGGCTCTTGCGGATTGATTGTACCGCGCATCAAAACCAGGTGGAGGCGTTCTTCAATGGTGTCGCGATAAGTATGCAGGGCGAATGGCCCAAAGTCCGTCTCCACATCATGGCGGGAAACGTGTTGGATGGTCTTTTCATTTTCCATCCGGTAATGGATCAGGTCAGCGATTGTACCGATCTTCAGCTCATGCTTCCGGGCAAATTCCTCCAGCTGAGGCCTGCGCGCCATGCTGCCGTCTTCATTGAGTATTTCAACCAGTACTGCAGCCGGCTCCAGGCCCGCCAGCAAAGCCATATCGACACTCGCCTCAGTGTGGCCGGCACGCGCCAGCACACCGCCTGGCTGGGCCATCAGGGGAAATACATGCCCAGGTTGTGAAATATCTGCCGGACCTGCATCGGGGGCCACCGCCGTACGGATCGTGTGCGCCCGGTCGTAGGCGGAAATACCCGTTGTTATGCCTTCTGCCGCTTCGACCGAAACCGTAAAGTTGGTTGCGAAACGGGCCTGGTTCTGGTTGACCATTAACGGCAGGCGCAACTGGTGGCAACGCTCTCTGGTCAGCGGCAGGCAAATCAATCCGCGTCCGAACCGGGCCATAAAATTGATATCTTCCGGGCGCACCTTGGAAGCCGCCATCACCAGGTCGCCTTCATTCTCCCGATCCTCATCGTCCATCATAACGACCATACGGCCGTCCCTGATGTCCTCCAATAATTCGTTAATTGAATTCAGCGCCACTTAACACTCCTGACCGGACCCTGTCAGGCCGGACTGTTCTGTTGTTTGCAATTCCGGATCAAGCAAACGCTCGAGATACCGGGCGATCAGATCGACTTCAATATTCACCGCATCACCAGGACTCAGCCTTCCCAGTGTCGTCACTTCCAGCGTATGCGGTATCAGGCAAACCCCAAACCGCATACCGACCACATCATTGACCGTGAGACTGACTCCATCAATGGTTATCGATCCCTTTTTAGCCACGTAACGGGCGAGTTCTGCGGGGACTTCAAATTCGAATCGCTCCGACCTGGCGTCTTCCCGGCGGGATAATAATCGCCCCAATCCATCCACGTGACCACTGACCATATGCCCACCCAAACGATCCTCCAGTGAAAGCGCCAGTTCGAGGTTCACGGGCGAACCTGACTGTAAATTTCCCAGAGTAGTCAGGTCCAGGGTTTCTTTCGAAACATCGGCCAGAAATTCGGAGGCGCCGGGTTCCAGCATAGTAAGGCACACGCCTGAAACTGCTATGCTGTCACCTTCCCGGCAGCCATGCATATCCAGGCTGCCGCATTCTATCCTGAGCCGGCTATCGCCCTCAATGGTGATTTTATCCTTCACCATACCCTTTGCGCTAACTATTCCTGTAAACATCATCCTTCCTGTATTCCGGCTTGAGGCGAAGCCTCCAATCGTTTCCGAGGCGCCTGGTTTCCAGCAGCTTTAAATGCGTTCGCTGGTCCATGGATTCAAGCGGCCCGAAGTTAAAAGGTCCGGCGCCCCCCTCCCCGAGCAGGAGCGGAGCCTGATATATCAATACTTCATCAACCATCCTGTCGTGCAACAGGCTGCCACACAAACGGGCGCCGGCCTCAACCTGAATTTCATTAACTTCCATCTCAGCCAGGCGGGAAAGCAAGGCAGGCAGATCCAGGCTACCCGATCTTGCCGGCAGTGAAATGCAGCGAACGCCAGTTGCTTCCAGTTCGGGCGGTACCGCCGCCCGACCGGTCCCGGCGATGATCGCCGTTGCAGGGTCATCCAGTATCCGGCTTTGTGCTGGAATTCGCCAAAGGCTGTCGGCAATAATGCGCAGGGGTTGCCTGAGCGGGGCTTGCCCTGCCAGCTCATGCTGACCCTTTTCCAGCCTGACATTCATCTGGGGATCATCAGCCAGCACCGTCCCGATACCGGTCAAAATAGCTGAAGAACACGCCCTCCATTTTTGCACGTCACGGCGTGAAGCCTCACTACTGATCCACTTGCTGTCACCATTAGCCAGTGCAGTCCTTCCATCCAGGCTGATCGCCGTTTTCACCCTTACCCAGGGGCGACCGTGCCGCATGCGCATGAAAAAACCTGAATTCAGGGCTTCCGCCTCATCTGCCATCAAACCAGATTCCACGGTTACACCGGCATGGCGGAGTTTTTCCAGACCCTGACCGTTCACTTGCGGATTGGGATCTGTCGAGGCCACTACGACACGGGAAATACCTGCATCCAGCAGCGCATCGGTACAGGGAGGAGTCCGGCCATGATGACTGCAGGGTTCCAGCGTAATATAAGCCGTTGCGCCTTTACATCCTCGTGTGCATCCCGCAGAGCGACAATTTCTGCGTGGGGTCCGCCGGCAAATTCATGCCAACCCCTGCCCAGGATGTTCTGCCCGGCGCCAATGACACAAGCAACCCGGGGATTGGGGTGGGGACTGAGCAGGCTTTTTGCAGCTAACTTCAAAGCCAACGCCATACACTGGTGATCGAAACCTGAGAAACTCACTTGTGCTTTGGCCCCAACAGGGAAATCTGCCGTTGGTCGCCATCCCCCAACGCATCCTGCTCCAGGCGCTCGATCACATCCAGGAATTGTTTCACTTCGTCGAACCGCCGGTACACGGACGCGAAACGCACATACGCAACCTGATCGAGCTTGCTTAGTTCGCGCATGACCCACTCGCCGAGCAGAGAACTGGGGATCTCTACATCCTCAACACTGCATATCTCACGTAACAACGAACGAATGGTCCGTTCGACATCACGGGTCTCTACGGGCCGTTTCTCGAGCGCGCGCAGCATACCGTCACGTAATTTGGCTTCTGAGAATGCTTCGCGCGTACCATCGGACTTGATGATGCGGGGTGCTTTAAGCTCAGGCGCCTCGTAAGTATTAAAACGCAAACTGCAGGATTCACACTGGCGCCGCCGGCGAATCTGCATACCATCCCCGGTGAGGCGGGAATCTACCACGCGTGTATTCTCATGATTGCAGAACGGGCACCACATGGTTTCAGCCTGCGTACACCGGATGTTTGCGGCACAAAGCCAGCGCCGACTGTTTTACCTGCTTTTCCACCGAGGTATCATCGATATTATCCAGCACATCACAAATTAAGCCGGCCAACTCGACACAATCTTCCCGGTCGAAACCACGGGTGGTAACAGCCGGTGTACCCAGGCGTAAACCACTGGTCACGAAAGGTGATCGCGGTTCGCCGGGGACGGTATTTTGGTTCGCGGTGATATTGACCTGGCTCAGCGCTTCCTCAGCCATTTTTCCGGTAAATTCCCTGCCGATCAGATCGACCAGAAAAAGGTGGTTGTCGGTGCCACCGGAAACGATTTTGTATCCCCTGTCCATCATGGTTTGCGCCATAGCGCGCGCATTAAGCAACACGGCTTCCTGATACGCCTTGAACTGGGGACTCAGTGCTTCTTTGAACGCCACCGCCTTGGCTGCAATAACGTGCATCAGCGGGCCACCCTGAGTTCCGGGAAATACGATGGAATTGAGTTTTTTATGTAGCCCGTCGTTGGCCAGTTCATCACCCTGAGCGAGGATAATTCCGCCCCGGGGGCCGCGCAGGGTTTTATGCGTGGTTGATGTAGTCACATGAGCATGCGGCACCGGATTGGGATAAAGGCCGGCGGCAATCAGACCAGCGACATGCGCCATATCGACCAAAAACCACGCATCCACAGAATCAGCAATTTCGCGCATCCTGGCCCAGTCAATCGCCCTTGAGTAAGCGGAAAAACCACCGATTAACATTTTCGGACGGTGTTTCTCGACCAGTTCGGCAATGATGTCGTAATCAATCAACCCGGTCTCGTGGTTGATTCCATACTGGATGGCATTAAACAGCTTACCGGAAAAATTCACCGGACTGCCATGCGTCAGATGGCCGCCATCGTTCAGGCTCATCCCCAGGATCGTATCACCCGGCTCCAACAGCGCGTAATAGGCTGCAGCATTGGCCTGCGACCCTGAATGGGGCTGCACGTTTGCGTAGGTGGCGCCAAACAACTGCTTCACGCGATTACGCGCCAACTCTTCTGCCTGGTCCACATACTCACACCCACCGTAATAACGCTTCGACGGGTAGCCTTCGGCATATTTGTTGGTCAAAACAGAACCCTGGGCTTCCAGCACGCGTGGGCTGGCATAGTTTTCCGATGCAATCAGCTCGATGTGGTCTTCCTGGCGAACCTTCTCAGCATCAATCGCGTTGGCCAGTTCATCGTCAAATCCGCGAATGCAATAACTCTCGTCAAACATATCATTCCTTGGCAGAATCGTAACAGTCGATTCTAGCATTATTGCGCCGGCCAACGTCCATAAAACCCGGCAACCCGGACACGGGTCAGCTCTGGACCGGCGGCAACAGCTAGCGCATAATTCGCCCATTTCTTCCGGAACACACCATGGCCCAATATATTTACACCATGATCGGGGTAAGCAAGACCGTCCCGCCCAACAGAACCATCATCAAGGACATCTCCCTGTCGTTTTTTCCCGGCGCCAAGATTGGCTTGCTGGGACTTAACGGCGCCGGCAAATCCACTGTACTGCGGATCATGGCAGGCGAAGATCAGGATTTTGAAGGTGAAGCCAGACCACAGCCAGGGGTCCGCATCGGCTACCTGCCACAAGAACCGGTACTGGACGAAAACAAGACAGTCAGGGATATCGTCGAGGAAGGCGTTGCCGGGACCAAAGACCTGCTGTGCCGTTTTGACGAAGTCAGCATGAAATTTGCCGAGCCGATGGATGACGATACAATGAACGAACTGCTCGCAGAACAGGCAGATTTGCAGGAAGGTATCGAGGCTGCCAATGGCTGGGAACTGGAGCGCACACTGGAAGTGGCGGCCGATGCCCTGCGCCTGCCGGATTGGGATGCCGACATATCCCACCTCTCGGGCGGAGAACGCCGCCGTGTTGCCATTTGCCGCTTACTGCTGTCCAACCCGGACATGCTGCTGCTCGATGAACCAACCAACCACCTGGATGCGGAGTCGGTAGGCTGGCTCGAACAGTTCCTGACTGAATTTCCAGGCACCGTGGTTGCCATTACCCATGACCGTTATTTCCTTGATAACGCTGCCGAGTGGATTCTTGAACTGGACCGGGGCTATGGCATCCCCTGGAAAGGCAACTACTCCTCGTGGCTGGAGCAGAAGGAACAACGATTACAACAGGAAGACAGTCGCGAAAAAGCCCGGCAGCGTTCAATACACGCCGAACTGGAATGGGTCCGCTCCAACCCCAAGGGGCGACGAGCCAAAAGCAAGGCACGTTTACAGGCCTTTGAGGAACTGAACTCGCAGGAACACCAGAAACGCAACGAGACCCATGAAATCTTCATTCCGCCCGGCCCCCGGCTTGGTGACCAGGTCATTGAAATCAACCACCTGGTCAAAGGTTTCAGCGACCGCTTGCTGATTGATGATCTCAGCTTCAAAATCCCTCCAGGGGCTATTGTCGGTGTGATCGGCGGCAACGGAGCCGGCAAAACCACCTTGTTCCGCATGCTGACGGGTGAAGAAAAACCGGATAGTGGAGAAATCATCATCGGTTCTACCGTGGAGTTGGCTTGTGTTGATCAGAGCCGCGACAGTCTGGATGACGACAAAACCGTATGGGAAGAAATTGCAGATAGCCAGGAATTCATCCAGGTCGGTACCTTCAAAACCCCATCAAGGGCCTATGCAGGCCGCTTCAATTTCCGTGGATCGGACCAGCAAAAACGAGTCGGCAATTTATCCGGCGGTGAGCGCAACCGCGTCCACCTGGCCAAACTCCTGCGCTCAGGCGGCAACGTCCTGTTACTGGATGAACCCACCAACGACCTGGATGTTGAAACGCTCAGAGCCCTGGAAGAGGCGCTGCTCGAATTTCCCGGCTGCGCGGTGGTGATTTCCCATGACCGCTGGTTCCTGGACCGCATCGCCACCCACATGCTGGCCTTCGAGGGCGACAGCCACGTGGAATGGTTCGAAGGCAACTACTCCGAGTACGAAGCCGACCTGAAACGCCGCCTGGGCAACGAAGCCGCCAAACCCCACCGCATGAAATACCGGCGACTCAGTTAGAGGTTCGGGGGCACCCACCCGGCCACTCTGTGCCCCCCGCTCAACGAACCTGCCTGAATTTCTCCAATTCAATCGAAATAGAGAAATCGTCTGCCGATGGCCTGAACGGCCGCGGCCGGTATTCCAGGCAGTCTTTCAGGGCTGAATCATCAAATACCAGGTCAATATTCTGACGATGCACCATCTGCCTGTTAACTCCACGCAAGGGCGGCAACACGCCTGCCAGGCTCACCAGGATCATCATCACGTAGGGCGGCAGGCCGAATATTCGCCTTGGCTTATCAAGGGCATCAAAAATCAATTCGACCATTTGCCGGTAAGTAAGCGTACTGCCACCGCAGGCCGGGCTGTCCAGGTTCACTGCCTGGTCGGTGAGTAATGCCTTAACAGCAAGCCCCGCCAGGTCATCCGCGTGTACCGGTTGCCGCAAACCTGAAGCCCGACCGGCAACAGGCAGCCATCCCAGACGCCGAATCCACACGGCCAACAGGCTGATATTCTGATCCAGGCCGCAGCCATAGATCAAAGTCGGTCGAAAAACCGCCAGGGCCAGGCCACGCTCTGAACACAGCGATTTCAATTGTGTTTCCTGGGCAAGAATATCCGCGATCTGCCTGTTTTCTGACGGGTCCGGAGATGCCGCCTTACTGAACACACTGCTGGTGCTGAAGATCACCACGCGTTCCAGTCGTGGGCATACAGCGATTGCTTGCCTGGCAAGCTCAACAGGCCCGCAGGAGATCAACATGGTCACCTGTGCCGACAGGCCGGATTCTTCCACGGCCCCGCCGATTCCAAACACCTCGGGAAGTTGCCACAGCGGTTGCTCATCCGGGCCGGCGGCAACTCCGCTGGCCTGTCGGCTGAGCGCAATCACTTTGAAACCTGCCGCAAGCAGACGGGGAATGAGAAAAACACCCAGTTGGCTACTGGCCCCGGTTAACAGCACAGTGGACGGTTTGGGATTCACGTTCGTTGTTGAATCAATACCAGCGGAAGGGTCAGGAAGTAACGCAACCAGATTCCTGCAACGATCAGCCAGCGGAACGGGAAAGGATAGCGCCCAGCCTGGAATTTAAGGAAAAACCGCTGCATGCCCAGGTGTTTCTGACGGTGCACCCAGAATGGCCGGCTGCTTGAAGACAGTCCCTGCTGGTGAAACACCCGGGCGGCAGGCACATAAATGCAATGATTGCCCTGCTGCTGCAGACGATACATCAGGTCCAGATCCTCACAATGCAGGCCATAGGCCTCATCCATACGGCCAGCATCTTCAAATGCCTTGCGCCGTACCAGCATACATGCGCCCGAAACTGCCTCAGCAGCCGTATTGCTGTGGGGCAATCCGTTTTGATGCCGGTTCACACCTTTGAAGACTGGAAACCAGCGGCCCAGGCGCCACAAACCGGTCAAAGTCATCAGTGAATTCCACGGGTCCGGAAAATGGCGCAAAGTGCCTCTTTGCACTGTGCCGGTCCGGTCAACAACTGTTGGGCCAGATAATGCGGCAAGCGGGTCCAGATCCAGCGCCTGTTTCAAATGCTCCAACGCCCCTTGCAGCAACTCACAGTCCGGATTCAGAATCAGCAGGAGTTCCTCATCGCCCATTGAGGCTGCAGCATTGACTGCCCTGGAAAAACCAATATTTTCGTCATTGCAGCGTATAGCAACATTCTCCAATTGACCAAAAATGCTCTGAACCGCTTCGATGCTGCCATCCGTAGAAGCATTGTCGATCAGTGTGATATTGGTTTTTTCTCCGGCAGAAAGTACCGACTGAACACAGCGTCCAAGCACCTCACCGGCATTGTAGTTGACGATGATGACCTGAATGACGGGTTTCATATTCGCGCAACGGAGATCATTGGCTCCGGAACAGCCTCTTCCACCATGATCCGGGACTTTGTGGCACAGGTGACGAGTCACTGATCGCGGCCCGGAGTTCTTCCAGTTGACACTGCATTGAGGCTAGTAATTCGCCGGCAGCCATATTTTTACGGATTTCATGGTGGTAGTGTTCATATACCGATTCCTCGGCATCATCGAACAACCACAGTTCCCGCTCCAGTGCCGGCAGGCAATCCTTACGGGCCGCGCAGATGGCAATGTAGTACATCGCTTCGTGACCGGGGCTTTGTGTGGCTGAAATCTGGCCGCTTTGTGCCTGGTGAAAAACCAGCCGGGAATTGGCTCCCTCGGACCAGATTACGGAATTGAAAACCAGCTTTTGCCGCAGCAGGCAGCGGGCAGGAAATTGCTCAGCCAGTAAAGCCTCCAATTCATCCCGGTACAATTCCCGAACGTGGAATTCGTTTTCATTTTGGTCACGGTCCGAGTAAACCGCCTTGTCCGGTGAGGAAATCAACAGGAACCCATCGGGCTCAAGTACCCGCCTGAACTCCTGCAGCAAACCGGACTGGTCTTCAAGATGCTCCAGGGTTTCAAAGGAGACGATGCATTCAAACTCATCGTCCTGGAACGGTAGTTTGCATACGTCCGCTACCTGGAATTTCAGGTTATCGGCCTGGTAACGCTCACTTGCGTGATCAATGGCCTCTGTCGAAATATCCACAGCAATCACCGTTTTAGCCATGCTGGCAAGATGAGCCGATCCGTATCCTTCACCGCAGGCTGCATCCAGTACATGCTTGCCCGCGACCAAATCACCCGCCAGAGCATAACGGTGGAAATGCTCATACCAGATCTCTCTTACGCATTCAGGCGTAAATCGCTCACCTGTGAATTCCATCGGTTTGGACAAGCCGTGCTCCCCACTGCCAAAATATCCCGTTGATTTTAACCCATCACAACGGTGGCCTCATGCAGAGCATGAATCAGTTCTTCGCGCCGCCGCGCCAGCGGATCGGAATGGATGAACTCTTCGATCAGTTTCAGGTATCCCGGATGGCGGGATAACAATCTCTGCATGGAGGTTTCATCCGGTTTGAGGCCCAGTGGTCCGAAAGACCGGCCGCCCTGGTGGACCACGTAAACATCATCGCAAAGAACATTACGCAGACCGGCCTGCTGCACCCGCATGGAGAAATCATTCTCCTCACCATATCCCCGCCCGAATGTTTCCTTATCAAACAAACCCAGGGTATCCAGAGCATGACGGGACACGGCCATACAAAAACCGACAGCAGTCGGAATATCCGGGTAGCTTGCCTGACCGGTACGGGCGATGACGCGCGCTACCGCATCCGGGTTTCGAGGCGATGGATTGTTCTCACAAAAATAAGGGATAGAAGCGATTTCACCGTTGTTTGTCCACGGGGTAGCCGTGGCAATCGATGGATCCGATGCAAGACAACGTTGCAGGCCTTCCAGCCAGCCCGTAGTCGTCTCCGTATCCGAATTCAGCAAGACAACATCATGCTGCGTCATCTCCATGCCGCGATTAACGGTTCCGACGAAACCCAGGTTATATTTCTGGAAAATAAATTGCCATGATGAACTGGCCCGTTGCTGCCAGCGGTCCAGCACCCGCCTGACCTCGGCATCCTGTGAAGCATCATCAATAACAACAACTTCGGTATCGACAGGAACTGTTTCATACATCGTCGCCAGGCAGCGGTCCAATTCAGCCGGGGCATTGTGAACCGGGATAATGACAGAGGGTAGAACGGCACCGGGACTCAAGAGATCAATCCCCACCATTCCACTGGTGTGGCAAGTGGACAAAACCCATTTCTCTGCTCTGCCCGGAAACAATAAAGCGATGTTCTGCCGTGTCGCTGAGTCGCATACCTTCGGGATCCATCGCATGTCCCCGGATGCTGTAGCTTCCGGGTAACAGTTGCAACGAATTGAAGCAAATCCGGAAGCGGAACAGGGAGTCATTAATCTGTTCAGGCGAAACACCATCAAAGTCCGAAGCCACCCCATATACGGGTGTTCCATCCGCTCGCATCACGCCGATCAATGCGACAGGGGGTCGGCCATCCGGTGAGGACAGGATGAGTTCGGCTTCCAGGTTGTCACCATGGCGGATCACCGGAACATCCTCGCCGGCATGTCCGGGGAGGATGAATTCTTTAACGCAGTACAGCCCACCGTCTCCAGCCAGTGATCTGCGTTGCTGTTTTTCCAGTGAATTCTTTTCTTCATGGTATGCAAGGTAGGCCTGGGTGACGGGAAAAACATCACCCAGTTCGCGTGCTCTTCCCTCATGTATCCAGAGTGCTTTGGTACACAGTTTCTGCACCAGGTACATGCTGTGTGAAACCATCAGCAAGGTATTGCCCTTCGCCAGAAAGGTCTCTATCCAGCGGATACACTTCTTCTGGAAGGACTCATCACCGACCGCCAGGACTTCATCGGTGATCAATAATTCGGGATCAGACGCTGCCACCACGGCAAAACCAAGCCGCACTACCATGCCAGAAGAATAGTGTTTCACCGGCTCATGGACATACTCACCGATATCGGCGAAGGCCAGGATATCATCCAGCCTCCGGTCCAGTTGTTTTTTGCTCATACCCAGCAGGGAAGCTTTCATTTTGACGTTGTCGATGCCGGAAAACTCTGGCTGAAACCCGGCGCCGAGTTCCAACAGAGCCGCTACCCTGGCATGGACTTCCACACTGCCCTTACTGGGCGTAATGATACCGGTCAAAACCTTCAGGAGGGTGGATTTCCCGGCGCCATTTTCGCCAATAATGCCAAACGATTGACCTTCGCTGACTTCCAGGTTGATGTCACTTAACACCTCGGCGCCGTCCTGTGGCCTACGCCCGGCTACCAGCGCCGCAAAAGCACGCAGGCGTTCACCAGGATGATGAACGCGCGGATAAAACTTGGAAACTCCTTTTACGCGAACCAGGCTGCGCATCACAGAAAATCCTCAAAATGACCACTGAACCGCCGGAAGAAAACAAGTGATGCCCAAAATACAGCCATGCTGAACAGAGGAATCAAAAGGTCGCTGATCGTCAGACTGTAATTCCCCAGCAGCAGGAAATCCCGCAGCCGTTCCACATACCAGGTCATCGGGTTTAACTTCATCAGGGTTGCCCAGTGATCCGGCAGCAAGGACGAGCTGTACAGAATCGGTGTGGTAAAAAACCAGAAGGTGATCAATGGCGGGAGTATTTGCGATACGTCGCGCACAAAAACCTGCAGGGCACTGGTAAACAGCGCCAGGCCACAGGCAAAGATAAACAAAAATATAAGTACCGGGATCGCTGCAAATAGTCCGAGCCAATGGATATCGGTTCCCATCAGTTGCAGTACCAGCAATACTGCGATATAGCCAGCCATTTGCATCAGGAATGTAGCGGTAACCGTTGATAAAGGAAGCAGTTCGCCGGGGAACGCCACCTTGCCAATCAACTCTGCATTAACGGAGATGGCATTGGAAGAGCGCAGAATGCTTTCAGAAAAGGCCGTCCAGGGCCAAAACGCAATCGCCAGATAAGGGACGAAACTTACCCCGGGAGCATCCGGTATTCGCGCCTTGAATATGGTGGTAAAAACGAAGGCATAAACCGCCAACAGCATCAAAGGCTGCAGGATAAGCCACGCGAAACCGGTCAGATTTTCCAGGTAATCCGTCCTGATCGCCCGCGAGACCAGTTGTTTGAAAAAGTTATTGGGCAGCACTTTCACCGGCGGACCTGAATGTCTGAATCATTCTTTGTAATCAGGCGCCAATTCCAGATCTTCACCAAAATATCTCTTGGCCATTAGTTCCACCGCGCCCTCCTGCAATTCAATCGGATCAGCCACCAGCTTGCGGATGTAGCGCGAGCGGTAGCTTTCAAGGTACTTTTCACGGGCCTGCGTCATGGCTTCTGCCTTGACATCTTCGAATGGCTGAGGCCTGGAAGGATATTGTTGATTCAGCCTGATGATATGGTAGCCATAAGGGGTTTCAACCGGTTCACTGATGTCACCGACGTTTTGCAGTGCGAAAGCCACTTCCTCAAACGGCTTGACCATTTGTCCCCGGATCATGCGCGGAAACCGTCCCCCGTTTCCAGCCTTCGAAGGGTCGTCTGAGTACTGTTTGACGAATTCTTCGAAGCGGGAAGGGTCTTCTAGCAATTGATCCCGTAAGGACGTAGCCAGTTGCAGCGCTTCCTCGCTGCTGCGGTCTTCGTTATTCACCAGGATATGGGATACGTCGCGAACTTCATCTGTCATGAATTCATCCGGGTTGGCCAGATAGTATTCATGTGCCAGTGCTGCATAGTCCGCGTCAGGGGCATCTTCCTTGACTTTGGCCATCCAGCCCTCAGCCAGTTCCTTTTCCGCCGCCAGCGACATCCTGCCTTTCACCAATGGGTCTTCATTATAGTGTGCACCGATCGCATCGGCCGCCGCCAGCTTGATACGCAGAAGATCCCCAACCAGGCGGTCGACCCTTTCACCGTTGCGGATAAACGCCAGGCGGTACTCAGCCGGAATCCGGCTGAAAGCCGCATCAAGTTCACCCTGGGTCAACACCACGTTGCCCTGTTTGGCGAAAATCTCCTGTGATTCACCCAGGGCTGCCTTCTGGGACATTTCCTCAGCATTTAGCGGTGCCAGAAAAAAAACCATTAAAAAAGCGCCTGCTAAAAAATGGGATTCAAATTTCATGTGTTACTCCGGAATTTCGCTGCCAAAATCATGACTGCATCAGATTTGATTGTTTAGTGGGAATGATTGACGTCTATGGGACCGTTCAGCCGTGGTCTGGTTCCACCATACTGCCTAATTTACGCCTTACCCAAACTTCCTGCTGAATATTTTGCAAAATGCAGACAAACGAAGGGGCTGCAATTGCAGCCCCTCGTTTTTTATCAGGCCCGAAGACCCAGTGTCTTACACTTGCAGACTACTTACCACCAACATAGTCCCTGATAGCTTCACCGCGGCGGACATTGCCTCTATGCATAAACAGGCCACCGTAGTTGGCTTTCACACCACCATCCAAGAAGTTATTCTCGAATTCGAAGGCCGCAAAACCGGTAACGGGCAAACCAACGAGCCCAACGGTATCAACGTGCCTTGCGCCAGTGACGGGATGCTGGGTATCGAAGTCAATCCGGCCCCATCCATTTTCGAACTCATTCTGAACGCTGAGCAGCAGACTGTTACCTTCAATCACAGGCGTACCGAAGATGACACCGTCGCCGAAGCGCATGACGTTGGTTTCGTAGCAAAGCTGGAAGTGTACGTCTTCACAGAACTGAATCTCAGGATCGCAATCGCCTGGAAGCGACGGTGAAACCACCGGCGGACGTGTGCCGGAACGCTCTTCGGAGAAGGTCTGCTCATTACGATCCCAAGTCTTCAGAACAGCTTCTTCACAGGCTGTGCCGTCAAAGGTTTCAGTGAAGGGCGGATAAGCGTCAAACACTTCATATGACAGGAAGGTGC
This sequence comes from Gammaproteobacteria bacterium, assembly GCA_024279945.1. Taxonomy (GTDB): domain Bacteria; phylum Pseudomonadota; class Gammaproteobacteria; order Xanthomonadales; family SZUA-36; genus JAJRRA01. The sequence continues at coordinate 66,252 of JAJRRA010000072.1, read as the reverse complement.
ACTGTTCCCATCCAGCGATATTACCGTTTGGATCACTTGAGCTTCCAGCCGCCGGATTCAGATCGCCAGGCATCCAGCCACCGCAAGCGGGGTCTGACGGATCAGGCTCCCAGTAGAGACCGAAATCAATGATATCCTCGTCCACGTAGAAGTTCTTGGTCGGGAAGGTAACTACCCACTCGGTAGAAGCCGAAAGAGCTTCTGAGAGTGTGTACTCGTTCATGATGTTTTCATGCATGAACACCGCTGAAACAGCTTCAACCGAGAAGTTATACGACAGGTCTACAGCGCGGTTTGAAGGCACACCAAAGAAAATAGTCGCTGTGTGCTCGGAACCATCATTCAATGACGGATGAATGGTACCCGGCTCTTCGTGCCGCTCACCTTCCGTTTTGTCATAACCCTGAATGGCTTGTGCATTGTAGCTGTACATGGTGCCATTAAACGGGTTGACGATGGCAGCACCACCGAACAGGCCGCCGCTGTTGCGCGTCAGGTCCATCTGTGGATCCAGGGTCCAGTCGCCCAGTGGGCTGTAGTCCGCATCCCGCGTCCAGTTGGTCACCAACTGTGCGCAGTCCGCAGGAGCCCAACCGCCTGCGCCATCGGAAACGTGCGTTGCATCAATAGCAGAATCACCAACCAGCGTACCCATTTCGATCATTTCGAAATGACCTTCTGCCGCTCTCTCGATACCGGTCGGGCCACCATCGTTACTAAACAACGCATTGTCGTTATAAGCGAGGCTCAGGAACGGTTGCTTGCCGTCAAAATCACCGTAGAGGTAAGGAACGGTGCAGGAATTGTCCGGGATATACAAGGTCGGCACACCGGCATCGTCAGCAATGGCTGCGACCCAGACGTCCCACGCGGACATGTACAGGTTGAAATCCAGCACTTCGCGAGAATTATAACCTTCGAGGAAACGAACCTTCACTGCCTTGGCAGAATCGGTCGTATTAACCACTGAAAGAATGGTCTGGTTTCCACCGTTGGTTGTGTAATACGGGTAGATCAGGACCTGGCCCAATCCGTCCGGATTCAGGTTGACTGCTTGTGCAGTGCCTGCGATTCCGGCTATTCCTGCCAGACCAGCCAGCACAGCAGCCGTCAAATTTTTTCTATTCATTACAACACTCCTAAGTTTGTGTACACAGGGCTTGCGAACAATACCGCAACAATGCGATGCGCCTAACTCCAAAGGCATTCGCGCCTTTATTACGGCCATTCGCGGCACAATGTTACGATAAGTAAACGACTAAAGCAACTTAATCTGCCTCTGTTAAATGTATAGTTTTGTATGCTTTACAGGCTCTGCAGGTCCACTATTTATGCGGTACATACCACCATTCTCCACCGGTTTTTACCCACTTTTCTTCCATGATTTCACTGCTGTCCCATTTATCCAGACCCGGCACCGGCCTGTTCACCGTAAAGCCGACCTCAAACGAGACCGTACAGCTATTCTCCTGACAACTGTGCTCCTTGTATTGAGCCGATGTCCACAGTACCCGCCGCGTGCGAATCTCAAATGCCAGGTCTTCCGCAGACGTGGTAGACCGGTAGCCCGGAGAATAGAAGCTATAAGCTTTTCTATAATCACCGGACAACAGGGCATCCCAGCGAGCCTGGGCCCGTTCTGCAATGAGGTTATCGGGATTTTCAGACTCCGGCGTCACACTTGCACAAGCCGCCAGGAACAAGCCTGTCATGACGAATACGAGGAACAGACCTGAACGGCCCAGGCGCCGACACGATGCGGTTTTCAGAGGGTATGTCTTGTATGTTTTCACTTTCATTCCTGTTTAATGCAGTCGTTTTGAATTGCTTTTTACCGTTGAGCGGCGATTGTTTCCAATGCACCGTTTGCAGCGCCTTAATATTGGCTTACCTGTGCTCATTTTCAACTTCATCTGTTTTGATGAGGGTTGAGATTTTAAGCGGGGGAATCCGTGAGAACTCTGCTTCCATTTCTTCACTCACCCGTTGCAGGTCCGCCGAGGTTTCCACCACCGTTGGCGTAATCATGACCAGGGTTTCGCTACGCACGTTCGCTTTACTATTGGAACCGAACAGCGCTCCGATGAACGGCACCCGGCTCAGATACGGCACACCACTACGACCGGTTGAAACCTGCTCTGAAATCAGCCCACCGATGAAAACGGTCTGACCGGACTGTACAGCCACCTGTGTGGTCACCGTCTTGTTGTTGATCGGCGGGTTACCGCTGGTCGATATATCCGGGTCACGCGCACCAGGGCGACTGACGTCCTGAGTGATATCCATATAGACCAGGCCACCCGGATTGATGCGCGGTGTCACGGTCAGCGTGATGCCGGTCGATACATACTGCGCATTGCTGACCACGTTGTTGGTGCCCGTGGAGATCGAGGACGACTGGACCGGCACCTGCGTACCGACGGTGATGGTTGCCGTTGCGTTATTGCGCACCAGCAAGGACGGAGCAGCCAGGGAACGAACATCGGTTACCTCATCGAGTGCTGCTATGGTCGCCTGCACAAACGGCAAGCCAGCGCTCAAGGGTGTTGCAATTGTGGTCAGGAAGTTAAACCCACCGGCTTGGGCGCTGCCGCTGCCAAAAGCCACTGACTGGACATACCGGTCAGTGCCTGCGATGCCGTCGGGGATCAGGTTGGGGTTGTTGGTCAGAAACCAGTTGACGCCGAACTGGAGTTCTTCATTTAGTTCCACGTCAAGAACCTGGGACTCGATCAGGACCTGCAAAGGCTCAATGTCAATCCGCTCAATGGCAGCGAGAATTGAATTGTATTCCGCCTGGGTAGCCTGGATCAGCATGGAGTTGGTTTCCACCACGGATGTAATACGGATGTCGCCTGCGCCAACATTCAGCACCATACCTTCGCCGCCACCCTGACCGTTCGCCTGTTGGGCTTGTCCCGGCTTCTCACCGACACGGCTGTCATTGAAATCTGAAATCGAACCAATATCCACCGGATCGAGTCCCGGCGCCAGGGTACCCTGCGCCTCATTTTGATTCGACTGCCCCCCTTCACCTCCGAAGATCTGTGTCAGATACCCCGCCAGCACGGGTGCTTCGAGGTTCTTTACGCGATAAACAAAGAGCTGTTTACCGGCGCCCGCTGCGCCCCTGTCCAGAATCTCGATCCACTCCTGGGCTTTGCGCAGGTAGTCTTCCTGGTAGGTGATCACCATCACGGAACCCAGGCGCTCGAGGGGTACGAAACGAAACATGCCAGCCAAAGGGGAATCTCCATCGCCACTGAAAATCCCTCCCAGTTCGGTAATGATGGAATCCACATCAACGGTTCGCAAAGGATAAATAGCCACCGACATGCCGGCCAGCCAGTCCACATCGAATATAGCAACAGTCCGCATGTAGTTGCTCAGCTCTTCCCGGGTGCCTGCCAGGAAAATCATGCTGCGGTTCTGATCCACCTGGACAATGGCCTGATCCCGGACATAAGGCTGCAGGATTTTCTCCATCTCGATAGCGGAAATATACTTAAGGGGAACCGCCCGCACTTCGTATCCACGGGCGGTCTTCGCCGGACCAAGCTGGGGTACAAGATGACCCTTGATGGCTTCACTAACCGGCAGAATATGATACCTGCCCTCGTTGTATACCATGGTGGCACCATTCCACTGCAAAAGCAGTTCGAGTATCGGCATGAGTTGCTCACGCGTGACGGGGCGTGAAGTAGAAAAGGTCACCTCGCCTCCCACACCCGGTGCAATAACGAAGGTTTCCTGCAAAACCTCCCCAAGGATGGTGTGCACCACGGACTGAATCGACTCACCTTCAAAGTTCAGCACGATCTCGCCATCCTCGGATACCACATCCGGGCGCCGCCGGGCAGCCTTTTTATTGATAAATTCTCCCGTCCCTTCATAGAGTTCGATGTCGGTGACGCCCGTATCCCCGGTCGATATTTCTGAGAAAACGACCGCATCGGAATCGGCCGGCGGCGGAGTGGCACTTTTGATTGTTTTACCGGTGCTCTGCGGACGCATGGGAACATGCTGGGTCGAAGCGCAACTGGCTACGGCCAGGATAAGCCCCAACAGCAGCATCAACCTGGAACCCATGCCCCACAACATCGTTTTTTCACCCACACATTTTCTATTTATCTGATTCATTCTTGGATTTTTCCTGGCGTTTCCGTCCCATCATGGCCTGAATCGCCTGTTGGTAGCTCACTGTCTCGGCTTGCTTGTTTTCCTCTGCCGCCCTCTTCAGTTCTTCGCGCCGATCAGCAATCCGCTGACGGATTTCTTCTGCTCGACTCAAAGGTTGATCTTTGGCTGGCTGGGCCGGGATATTATTACCCTGCCTGCTCTCTGCCGTGCGTGACTCAAGCTTTGGAGGCTCCGCGATCGCTACACCGTGAACCTCCAGTTTTAATTGTATTTCGTTGCCTCCACCAGATGAAAGCGTAACCTCCCGGTGGTCTATCCGGCTGACCTGCCAACTGCCGAAGTTTCCTTCCAGGGGTTTTCCCTCAAAGGCTATCAGCGAAATCTTTTCCCCTTTTGGTCTCAGCATGGCCATCCTGATCGAAGGTGTGATCACGATGCCTGTCAGTTGTACCTCGGGAGCATCGACCTCTTCCACCAGCAGGTCTTCATCAGCGGCATCATCCAGATCCGCCTCGATCACCGGCAGACGGGTGCTATTGAACACGGGGTGTTCCGTTATCACCGCATAACTATCAATGCTTTCACTCGCAGCGAATTCTGGTAATTCCAGGCCGGGAACGGCATTTTCACCGTCTGACCCCAGCGATGGTGAAGACGCCGGCAAAGTCCACACAACAGCAAGCAGTAACGATATCACCAGCAACCCGCCGCAAACAGATGCCAGGGTGACCCCAATGGGGTTATCTTCCAGCCAGGAGATCATTGGCGTAAATAACCCGACATGTTAAAGCGTATGTCCAGGGTTTCCTGGACAGGGGCTGGCTGGTTTCCTCTCATTCGCCTGCGGGTTCTGGGTTTAATCACCGTCACTTCATCCGCGATGATCATGGGCACACCGGTTTCCAGCGAATACAGGATTTTTTTTAAGTCTTCGATGTTGCACCGCATGCGAACGTTGACCGTCACTTTCTGGAATCGCTCCTGCACCCGCGGTCTCACGGGTTGCCGACTGACGATCTGACAACTTTCGTCGGCCTGCGTACTGATCATCTGACTAAGACGTTCTGACATTCCGGCGGCAGCCTCATTGAAGTCGCTGCCTTCGAGAAAGAGATTTTCATCTGATTTCCGGTTTTGCAGTGCTTGCAGCTGTTCCTCGTAGAGTGAACGCTGGGCCGCAACTCGCTGGAACCGCCCCAGTTGTTGTGACAGGTCAGAAATTTCGCTGCTGTATTCACGATGCTTCAGTATGAACCAGTGGAAGCACAGCAGGTAAACCAGCAGCAATACGATCACCAGGAGCAGCAAGGCAGTCAGACGATTGTTTCCCTGGTCAACCGCAAACGCCATCAACTTTCTCCCGTGCCGCTGATGATTGCGTTGATCTCGAATATTTCGAGGCCGGTCCTGGCATCAAGCCGCGTGGAACCACGAAACGCAGCATCATCCAGTAGTTCAGATTGATTGACCCGTTCTATCAGGCGCTGAGCATTCTGGGACTTGCCCTGCATCTGGACCCTTGTCTGATTAATCACCAACCGATCCAGATAGGTGTCTTCCGGCAAGAGCCGGGTAATGTCCGCCAGCAGTTCAATCGCGAGAGGGGATGCAGCCCGACGCACGGTCAGGAATCCCGCCGCCTCACTGGTATCGGCGATCTGCTCCTTGATGGTTTGCACCAGGCGAGCTTCATCCCGTACTTCAGCAATAGCGGCTTCCAACTCAGCAAGCTGGTGAGATCTGAGGTAAAGTGATTGTGTCATCACCACAGACAGCAGCAGCACAGCGACCCCCGCCAAGACAAGATTCATACGCGTTTTCCGCTTGACTTCGCGAACCCGCTGCGCCGGCGGCAGCAGATTCAACCCCATGGTTTTGCCATCCTCCAGCACATCCACGCCGGTCAGTGAAAGACCGAGCGACCTCAAATACTCCATGGCCTTATCAACCTGGCGGCGAGGGGCGACATGGATATCAAGCGTGATCTGGCCCGTCTCTCTATTCCGCTTGCTAATCTTCCATCCAAAATATACGTCCGATGCCCTGAAGGGCGTCTGACGATCCATTTCAAACGTCAAAACCTGCTGAAGGTTGGGCTCTGTCGCCATCGGCAGGGTCATTTCTTTGCTCAAAATCGTGTTACGCTCAAGCAGCAAAAAATGGGGGGATTCCACCAGATCGTGCTCTTCCAGCACACTGAATATCTGTTGTTTCTGCAGCGAGATATCCTGCTCGACAGCGAAAGAATCCAGGGACTGTTGCAGCCGGTTCTCATCCACACCAACGATTAAGGAATCCCCGGTCAGGACAAAGGTTGCCCGCCGCAACGCATGCTGGAGCTTCTGTTGCCAGCGCGCAGGCAAGGACTGACGAAGTTCATCAAACCACCAGTGAAAAAACTTCCCGACCGGTCCTGTCCGTATCCGTGCCCACAATTGCTGCAACTTGTTTTGAAACGCATTTGCCATACTTAGGGCCTGTTATCTCAGTGATGGAATCCTTCTCGCCAGCGCAAGATTCGAAAGGGCCTGCCATCTGGGCTACCGCCCAGACGGATAGTTGCTTCGACCTGGTCCCAGACACCGTTAGGCAGGGTCGCCTTGGCGAGGATACTATACGTTAGCCCCCGTCCCCGCGCCATGGCGATCTGGCCATTGGGCAGTGCTGTGCCAAGCCCGCTTGCCGCATCCTGAGATTGCCTTTCTTCAACGAAGTTCAATGCTTCTTCCCGCGTCATGTCCGGCAATGCCATCAATGCCTCGACCGGAGCGTAGGCCGGATCAGGCCCATCTGCTTGCGAAAAAACCGTCAAACCCGGTTGCATTACCTGGAAAAGATCCCAACTCATGCCCAGCACTTGCAACAGTTCTTCCACCACAACGAAACTGCGGTTACCGGGACCAATACCCAGGCCGGCAGCCAGGTAGGTTTCTTCTTCAGCGCCGTTGGGCCGCTCCATCTCATCCGGATCATTCCAGTCTTTCACCGCAGCAGCGAGGGCGTTTGCCTGGTCATCATCCAGCCCATTATTGAGAAAAAGTTGCAGCAAGGTATTCTCGTCAACGGCATTGATATCCAGCTTGCCACGTTCATCTGTCACCTTGATTTCCACGATTGCATCCTGGAATCGAAGCTTGTAAGGACGACCATCGGGAATCCAGCGGGTCAATTCATCCGGATCTCGCAGGGAAAGCACCGCCAGATTCAAACCGGCTTCAGCCGCCATACGCGCCCGCGTACCCCATAGCACGGTGTGCGCTTCGAGCACATCCATCCTTGCCATCAGCGTATACGCACCGGTCGAAATAGTCACCAGCAACAGAATCCACAGCACCATGACCAGCGCGATACCCGACTGGGGCCTGGCAAAACCGTAAGCGCTGTGACCACTAACCCGCATATTGCACCGACATCACCGTCGCTTTGTCCTGTTCTGAATCATTTTTTGGATAGAGGTTCCAGATCCCAGTCCCTGGTCTCCGGCCAGTTCGCGCAACGCTCTTGCATCGACCCGGACAGCCGCCGTCAGCAGGGGCCACCGCACATAGACCTCTTCATCAAAATCAATCTGCAGTGAAACTTCCAGCGGCAGTGTTTCTGGATTTTCCCAAACACTACTCCAGGCGGGAAGCTCATCATTCTCACCTGGCGCCAGGAACTGGAACTCCCCCTGATCAATCCGGTCGAGCAGCACAATCGGAGGGCGCTCGTATAATTTCCCCTCTTCAAAACCCTGCAGCAAAGCATGCGAAATAACCAATTCAAGACCGTCCTTGCCACGCCGAAAAGTCAACTCCTGCACCTGGGGACCACCAAAACCAAGATAGCCCGGCATCGGGGCCACAAAACGGATCTTGTTGGCGCTACCCTCAAAAACCGTTCGCTGCTGCTGATCTTCACTCTGCATGAAAACCAGTGGAATCATCTGGTTCAGTTGTTTCCTCACAAACTGGTGCGCCATCCGGATCCGGCCACTCTCTTCCAGTATCTCCTGTCCTCGATCGGTCGCGTGTGTGGAGGCCCGCAAACCGCCATAGGCCAACGCCAACAGCATGCTCATCAAGGCCATGGCCAACAACACTTCAACCAGGGTAAATCCTGGCGACCGACTTACGGTTGCAGTGGGTGGACCGGACTTCACTTGCCCGCCAGCTTACGGTTGACCAGCATGGCGCGAACCGTGCTGAAATAATTGGATTTGTCGCGCGGTGGTTCGCCCCAGGAAATAACCAGGTTGATCTGCAACAACTCGATACCGGTCAGCTCAGCCAACACCATGCTGTTCGCATTTTCTTCAACATCTTCGTATGGGCCGATGCTGAGTTCCCATCGATAGTCACCCGATTCACCAGAATAATTTGCACCCTGTTCCAGCGCGAGATCCAGTCCCAGTTGGTCCATTACGGACTGTGCAACCAGTGCGGATTCCGTGTACTCCCTGGCCCGCACGGTATTGCGCATCGACCCGGACAGGATTTCCATGACGGTGGTAAAACTCAGGGCAAAAACAACGAACGCAAGCAACACCTCCAACAGGGTAAAGCCGTTGCTGCCCTGGATTTTCACCCCACTGTTTTTCATTCTTCATCCCTTTGGATCGATGCCTCACCGGTCAGCCAGGCCACGTTAACTCGATAAACCCGGCCATTGGCTTCCAGCAAAACACGACCGCCAGTGGAACCGCCATCGGGATAAAAACGGATTCCACCCACGTTCTCCGATGTCAGTTCCGACCGTGCCGTTGTCAACTGGACATTCATACCTTCTGGCAATTCAACTGGATCACGCCTGGGCGCCGTATAGGTCCGATTTTCTGTATCCACCAGGAACACCTGCTCCGATTTCACCAGAATGGCATGCGTGCGTGTGTAGCGTAGCGATGAAGCCAGCTTTTTTGCGGCATTGCGCATTTCCGCACCGCTGACACTACGTGAAATCGAGGTTCCAACCAGGGCCAGCATCAGGGCAATGATGACCATCACAACCATAAGTTCCACCAGTGTGAAACCACTGGCCATCACCGCGTGTCCTGGCCTGCTTCTTAATCCGCTGGCATATTTTCGCCTGGTTATCATGGTGAGGAATGCACGGGGTAAATGAGCGAATACCGCATAAACGGGAGATCTATTCCCAGTTGTTGATATCCGCATTCTTGTCTTCACCACCTGGCTGACCGTCTGCCCCAAGTGAAACAAGATCAAAATCCCCATGTTCACCCGGATAGCGGTATTCATACTCCCTGCCCCAGGGATCCTTCAGCGCCGAAGGCTTAACGTAGGGACCGTTCCATCCTTTCACATCACCGGGTTCTTTGACCAGCAACTCAAGGCTTTCCGGTGTTTTACCGGTATCCAGGTAATAGCTCTCAACAGCCATCGCCAGGCGATCGACCTGTGATACGGCCGCTTTGGCCTTGGCACTTTCCGCCTTACCAATGATACCCGGCAACACCAGGCCGCCAATAAGGGCCAGGATCATCAGGACCAGCAGCAGTTCCACCAAAGTGAATCCGCGCATACGAACTGCCATTTTGTAATGAAATGGCCCCTTTCCCCACTGCTGTGCATTGTTTACAGAATAAATTCTCATTCCTCCAGACTCCCAGTAATTCCCACAAACTCAATAACGCCGTCCAGCGCCACCCCCCGGACCTTCTGTTACCCCACCAGGTCATTAATGCCCAGAATCGCAAGCAGGACGGACATCACAATCGTACCAATCATAACCGCCAAAAGCAGCGTGACCACGGGTGTAAATATAGCCAACAGGCGGTCAATTGTATTGCGCACTTCCTTGTCGTATGTGTCCGAAACCTTTAGCAGCATTTCATCCAGTTGGCCGGTTTCTTCACCCACGCTGATCATTTGCAATGCTAGGCGGGGGAACCTGCCTTCCTTCGCCAGGTTTAACGCCAAACTGCCGCCGGTCTTTACCTCCCGGGCAGCATCAACGACGTCCTTTTGCAAGACCGTGTTGCTTATGACATTGCGCGCAATAGAAAGTGCCGAAAGCAGGGGAACGCCGTTGCTGAGCAGGGGTCCCAGCGTGCGCGTCAGCCGGGCGATTTCCAGTTTCGCCACCAAGTCGCCAATCCACCTCATGGACAATACCCGTTTATCCCAGGCAAATCGTTTCTCCTGGTCAGCAAGCATGCGCCGTAATTGCCAAACAAAAAGGGCTGTCAACAGGGCCATGAGCCACCAGAAATTTTGTAATACGGACCCTACAGCCAGCACAATTTTTGTGATCAGCGGTAAATCCCCGCCCAATTCTTCGAAAATCGGAGTGAACTGCGGAATCACATAAACCAGCAGGAGAATCAGGGAACCGGCCGCCAGAAACAGCAACATGATCGGGTAAATCAAGGCGGAAATCACACTGTCTTTGAGGTCTTTGGAGCGTTCAAGGTATTCAGTCAGGCGAGTCAGGGTTATGTCCAGCGTACCGCCCACTTCTCCAGCGCGTACCATATTCACGAACAGCCGGTTAAACGCTCCATGCTGCTCTTCAAGGGCTTCCGACAGGCTGCCGCCTTCGCGGACACGATCCCGTATTTCGGTGACCGTGCGACGAACGCGTTCGTTCTCCGAAAGATCCATCAGCACATGGAGCGAACGATCCAGCGGCAGACCAGCACCCAGCAGGGTGGATAATTGCAGCGTAAACTCACCCACTTCGCGTGCATTTATACCCCGACGACTGAAGCTCAGATTGGCAAGACTGAACCCGCCGCTGCCGGATTCACGTGCATGCAGGGGGATGTTACCGGCCTCCTGAAGCTTGAGCACGACCATTTCAACCGTAGCGGCCTCCATGGTGCCCTGCACTGTTTCCCCGCTGGCTGCTACAGCCTTGTATTCAAACAGGGGCATCAGGCTTCCTGTGTCACTCTCAACACTTCCTCCAGTGTGGTCACTCCCAGCAGACACTTGTTCAGGCCATCCTGGTACATGGTTCTCATACCCTCTTTCACTGCAAGATCCTGGATTTCTCCTGCGGTGCCGCGCTGCATAATCAGCCTGCGGATCGGATCAGACATCGTTAGCAATTCCAGTATGGATGTCCGGCCACGGTAACCGGATGGAATTTCAGCCGATGGTACCGGGTGGTAAACCACGAACTTGTCCTGAGTATCAAGTTGCGTCAGGCCCAGTTCCTGTGCCATTTCCGGTAATACTTCATAGGGCTCACGGTGCTCAGCATCCAGTGTCCTGACCAGGCGCTGCGCAAGGATGGCATTCACGGTTGATGTGAGCAGGTAGTCCTCCACCCCCATGTCCATCATCCGGGTAATACCTCCTGCTGCATCGTTGGTGTGAATCGTTGATAACACCAGGTGCCCGGTCAGCGCTGACTGGATGGCAATCCTCGCCGTCTCCAGGTCGCGCATCTCACCAATCATGATCACATCGGGGTCCTGGCGGACAATCGCACGCAAAGCATGAGCAAAATCAAGGCCGATTGAAGACTTGGCCTGGATCTGATTGATGCCCTCGAGTTGGTACTCGACCGGATCCTCAACCGTGATGATCTTTCGCTCCGGCGTATTCAATGCACTAAGCGCCGTATACAGCGTTGTTGTTTTACCGGAACCCGTCGGGCCGGTGACCAGAATGATGCCGTGAGGCATCTCCAACGCCCTGGTAAATTTCGTTGTGAGTTCCTGATCAAATCCGAGTGAATCAAAATCCAGAACAATGCTTTCACGATCCAGAATACGCATCACCACACTTTCGCCATGAGAAGTCGGCACGGTGGAAACACGTAAATCCAGTTCCTTGCCCTGAACTCGATGCATGATGCGACCGTCCTGAGGCAGCCGGCGCTCTGCAATGTTCATTCTGGCCATGATCTTGATCCGGCTGATGACCGCCGCGGTTGACTTGGACGGGGGCGCTTCGACCTCTTGCAACACACCGTCAATCCGGTAGCGAACCTTTAAGCGGTTTTCAAACGGCTCGATATGGATATCCGATGCCCTGGCTTCCACTGCGCGTTGCATAATCAGGTTCACCAGACGAATGACCGGTGCCTCAGATGCCAGATCCCGGAGGTGCTCAACATCCTCCAGGTCACCTTCATCGTCCGAATCCAGGTTCTCGACGATCTGTCCCATGGCACTGCGGCCACCACCGAGGAGTTTCTCGATACCATTCTCAATTTCAGATGCGATACCCACGCGAGAAATAATGTTTTTCCCGCTCGCCATCTCCAATGCCTTGCGGGCAAACTCATCACGTGGATTGGCCATCACTACCGTCAGGTCACCGTTCGACTCGGCGATTGGCAGAATCAGGTTCTGTTTCAGGTAACGTACCGAGATACCGGGCAATTCAGGCGCCTCGCCGGGCAGATCAGAGCTTCGAAACAGGGGTAATTCGAGTAAATCAGCTTCCGCTTCCGCCACGTCCCGTTCGGAGACCAGCCCCAGCCTTACCAGCAGGGTTACCAGGTCACCGCCATGCTGCTCACGATAGCTTTCAGCACGCTTCACGTCGGCGGGTTTCAGGCGATCGCTCTTGAGCAGGAAGTCGCAGACCGCATTGCACGGTGTCGCCTGATCTGGCGTATTCATTTCACTTTTTTCTTCGCTGACTTGCAATCTGCTGTCCCCCGGGGCTCTCAGGAAGGCGGCTGGAGCCGGTCATCACTTGTGGAATTACCACATTGCAGCGCCTGATATCCAGCCGTTCCCGAAATGGTATGATACCGGTTTCTGACAGCCTCACGGCTTTTCGGTTCCGCCAGCCTCGATTTGGTCAGCACCCCAACCAACGAATTGCTCGACCAGTCTCCGGTTGGTCAGAACCCAGACAAAAATAGGCGCCAGCGCCGGCAGGATCAGCGAACCAAGCTGGTAACTCAAGGCAATAGCCGTATCAGAAATGCCGGCATCCTGCACAATCTGGTGCGCCTGGTCGCCAAAATTAAAGGCCAGCATTTTAAGGGACTGCCAGACAACCCCCCAGATTTGCACCATGGTTATCGTCACGTAACCAAGCAGGAGAATGTAGATTTTTTTCAGCCAGCCGACGTCTGACCCCATGACCAGCCCGAACAACAGCGGCAATCCATAACTGAAAATCAGGGGATTAACGATGAACCCCAGAGCCTCGGTGGTGCCATCGCGAAAAGTAAACGGAATGGTTGTTTCAACCTGGAACAGGAAATGCTGTTCCGGGTTGACCACGATCTGATGAAAATTACTGCCAAGCAGTTCCCGCAGGATCGCCTCGGCTGCAATCCGGGCGGGAAAGCCGTGAAAAGCTGACAGGTAGTACCACACCATGAAACCAAACAGCATCCACAGTGCAGACAGTATCAGTAGCTCACTAAGCCTGAGCTCCTCGTTATCATTCGTCATATCAGTCCGTCCACTGTCGGGCATTTACAAACATTCGTTGCCAGGGTGATGTATCACTCCACTCCTGTGGGGCCCATGAAAAATTAACGGTTCTGAGCGTACGTTCCGGGTGCGGCATCAGGATGGTAACCCGCCCATCGGTATTGCACAGCCCGGTAATTCCACCCGGAGAACCGTTCGGATTATCCGGATAATGTTCCGTGGCCTTGCCCATGCTGTCAACATAGCGCAAAGCAATCAGTTGGGATGGTAGCGCACCGCCATTAAAATCTGTTCGCCCTTCGCCGTGAGCTGTTACCGCGGGTATACGTGACCCAGCCATCCCCTGAAAGAAAACAGAGGCTGAGTCACCCACTTCAACCAGGCTGAGCCGGGCTTCAAACTGCTCGGAATCATTATCAACGAAGTCAGGCCAATCCGCTGCGCCCGGAATCAGTTCCCTTAGTGTAGAAAGCATCTGGCAGCCGTTGCATACTCCGAGCGCGAACTTCCCTTCATGCGCCAGGAAGTTGCCAAACTGTGTACGCAGATCATCGTGAAAAAGAATGGATTTGGCCCAGCCCCGGCCTGCACCCAACACGTCACCATAGGAAAAACCTCCGCAGGCCACGAAACCGGAAAAGCGATCCAGTGATCGCCGGCCTTCCAACAGGTCGGACATATGCAGATCCACCGATGTAAATCCAGCCTGATCGAAAGCCGCAGCCATTTCAACATGCCCGTTGACACCTTGCTCTCTGAGTATCGCCACTTGCGGCCTCGCACCGGTCGCAATCATCGGCGCCGCCGGATTTTCTGATGGATCAAAGGTTAATTGTGGCTTCAAACCGGGCCGCTGCCAGTCCAGCAGGGACTCCAACTCCTGATCGGCGCAATCGGGGTTATCCCTCAGCCGCTGCACGGCATGGCTGGTTTCAGACCAGAGTTTCTGCAGACCCGGCAAAGATTCATCCAGAACTATTCTACCTTTGTTCAGCACCTTCAAGCGCTGACCGGGAACGGGCTGGCCAAGATCCTGCACGATGGGTTCCAGTCCCGCAGAGCCCAGTATGGCCATAACCCGGGCAATAACTTTGTCATCCACCTGGATCACGGCACCCGGTTCCTCGTTGAACAGGAAAGCATTCAGGTCTTCAGACGCTAGTTCCAGTGAGATTTCAAGTCCACAGTGCGAGGCAAATGCCATTTCACACAGAGTGACGATCAATCCTCCATCCGACCGGTCATGATAGGCCTGCACAAGGCCGGCTGTGTTCAGTGCCTGCACTGCCCCGAAGAATTCACGCAACTGCGCGGCTGAATCCAGGTCGGCCACTTGTGTTCCAAATTTTGAGTGAACCTGTGCGAATACGGATCCTCCCATGCGGTTGCGACCGTTGCCCAGGTCGATCAACAATAAACGGCTGGCGCCACGACTGGTTTCAAGCTGCGGCGTTAGCGACCTGGTGACGTCTACAACCGGCGCGAAGGCCGATACGATCAGTGAAACAGGCGCAAGCATACGCCGTTCACCCGTCTCGTCCTGCCACACAGTTTTCAGGGATAATGAATCCTTGCCCACCGGGATGGCAATACCGAGATCCGGGCACAGTTCCATACCAATCGCCTGTACGGTATCGAACAGGCTGCCGTCCTGGCCGGGTTCACCGGCCGCAGCCATCCAGTTTGCAGAAAGCCGGATATTGGAAATATCGGCAATTGCAGCGGAAGCGATATTGGTAATCGCCTCTGCAATAGCCATGCGTCCTGATGCCGGACCATTAATCACCGCAAGCGGCGTACGCTCACCCATCGCCATGGCTTCACCGCTGATGGACTGGAATCCGCTCAGGGTCACTGCCGCGTCAGCCACAGGTACCTGCCACGGGCCTGCCATCTGATCCCGGGTGACCAGGCCACCCACGGAACGGTCTCCGATGGTAATCAGGAAAGATTTACTGCCAACCGCAGGGAAGCGTAAAACGCGACGCAGCGATTCGCGGAAATCGTAAATAGCAGGATTGAACTCCTTACTGCTAAAAGTCTGCCTTTCAATATCACGAAGCATGCTGGGAGGATTACTCAGCAGCACATCCAGCGGCATATCCACCGGATCTTCACCCAGTAATTCATCCGACAGGCTGAGCCGACGCCGTTGGGTAGCCTCACCCACAATGGCAAAGGGGCATCGTTCCCGTACACACATGGCCGCAAAGATTTCAACAGCGGTCGGGTCGATAGCCAGAACATACCGCTCCTGGGCTTCGTTGCACCAGATTTCCATCGGCGACATCGCCATGTCAGCACTGGGGATGCGGCGCAACTCCAACTCACCACCGCAACCGCCGTCATTGAGCAATTCGGGCAAGGCATTGGAAAGACCGCCGGCACCGACATCATGGATAGAAAGTATGGGATTATTTTCGCCCATCGCCCAGCACGTATCGATCACTTCTTGACAGCGCCGTTGCATTTCAGGGTTACCCCGCTGGACCGATGCGAAATCAAGGTCTTCCTGACTCTGCCCACTGCCAACCGAGGAAGCAGCACCACCGCCCAGTCCGATCAACATGGCGGGTCCGCCCAGCACCACGATGCTGGCGCCCGGAATGAGGGGCCGTTTATCAACGTGTTGCTCACGAATACTGCCCATGCCGCCGGCAATCATAATGGGCTTGTGGTAGCCCCATAAGGCACCGCCAACTTCCTGTTCAAACGTCCGAAAATAACCACACAAAGCCGGTCGGCCAAATTCATTGTTGAATGCGGCGCCGCCAATCGGGCCTTCGATCATGATATCCAGTGAACTGGCGATCCGATCCGGTTTGCCGGAATCTATCGTCCAGGGAAAACTAAGGCCCGGGATATCGAGATGAGAAACCGAATAACCGGTCAGCCCGACCTTGGGTCTGGCGCCACGGCCAGTGGCTGATTCATCACGAATTTCGCCTCCGGAACCGGTAGCTGCCCCGGAAATGGAGAAATGGCCGTTGGATGATTATGTGTTTCAACCTTGATTTGAAACGGGAGCTTTTCGGTCTTCCAGATATAAGCGCCGCACTCGGCATCGACGAAGAAGCGCTCTCCGAGCGGGCCGGCCAGCACGGCTGAGTTATCATGGTACGCAGAAAGAACGCCATCAGGCGATTTGGCATGTGTATTACGAATCATACTGAACAGGGATTGCGCCTTGCGATCACCGTCAATAATCCACTGCGCATTAAATATTTTATGGCGACAATGCTCTGAATTGGCCTGAGCGAACATCATCAGTTCAGCGTCGGTTGGATTTCTACCCATCGCAGCATAGGCTTCAAGCAGGTAGGCAATTTCATCTTCGGAAAGAGCCAGCCCAAGATCGCGGTTTGCAGCCCTGAGTGCATCACTACCCCGTTCGCTGACACTAATGCACCCAAGACGTGCCGGTTCATTGTGAATAAACAGTTCGTGCGCATCGGCCAGTGAAGCAAGCACCGATTGGGTCATGCGGTCATGCAACATACTCCGGAGACGAATTCGCTGGTCCGGGGCAAGAAAATGTGAACCCCTGACAAAGTAGGCCGTACCCCTCTCAATACGCTGAACGCTGTCCAGACCACAGCGCCGGGCAATATCTGTGGCTTTTGATGACCAGGGTGACTGCGTGCCCAGGCGCGGAACGACCAGATGGAGATCCTCGCTGTGCAACTCGCGGGTGAGTTCACCATGTAACAGGTCTTGCAGGCGGGTTATCTCCTGTTCATCAAGGCTTGCTGCAGACTCTACCAGGTAGACAAAATTCGCTTTGAGCGTAGCACAAAGGCCGGAGATACCGGCCAGACGCTTTACAATCTTCCGTTTGCGAAAATCAGATAGGGCGGGCTCTCCCAAAAGACAGGTGAACTCGGACAAGGCAACACTCCCGGATGTTTGCAGTCGGAACAGATTCCCGGCTATCGGGATGTCATTTTACCTCAGTACTCCTCCCAGGTGGTATTGCCGTGATATTTTTTAGCTGCTTTTTGCCCCAAGCCCAGGCTGCCAAAAACAGGCAGATTTTAGTTCGCAGCCTGCGTTGCCGCTGCAGACAAGCGGTCCAGACGGAGGCGCAGTTGATCAGGCGGTACGTAACCAGGAATTAGCTGGCCACTGGATGTCAGTAGTGCCGGTGTACCAGTCACTCCCAAATCGATACCCAACTGGTATTGCTCTGCAACCGGGTTTTTACATTGTGCGGGATCGGGCTCGGCACCCAACTTGGCATCGGTCAATGCGGATTGCTGATCATCTGCACACCAGACAGAAACGGCCTTTTCATAGGATCGTGAACCAATGCCCGCACGCGGGAAGGACATATAGTGAATAGCAATTCCCTGCTTGTTGTATTCGTCTATCTGCGAGTGCAGTTTCCGGCAATAGCCACAATCGATATCGGTGAATACCGTCAGGTCATAGACCGGATTTTCCGGGGCAAAAGTAATTTGCTCGGCAGGGTCGATTCTGTCCATCAGTTCCTTGCGCAGTCCTGCCTTGGCAACCTCGGTCAGGTCTTCGCGTGTATCCAGATCGATAATCCGCCCCTGGAACAGATATTTCCCATCCGCAGAGGTGTAGACGATATCCCCGTTGATCTGAACCTGCAAAATACCGTCAATGGGTGTTTCAGATATGGCAATGGTGTCCACACTCGGAGACAGCGTGCGGATTCGCTTTTCAATCATACTGTAATCGTCTTGTGCCGCGGCCGTCAACGAAACGGTGAGCAATAAAATAGTTAATCCTGTGTTGCAGTGCCTCATGGCGTACCTCTAATTATTAATTCAAGTCTCTTCCAGTGAATTTCCGTAGTTTCAGACAAGCGGTGCCATGGGCAATTCACCATGCTGGTATTGATAGAGCGTGGAATGATACTAAAGTTCCGCCCGATGCGATGGTTTTAAATCCGACAGACTGCCAGGGAATCGATTTACCCACGGGGGTGATGTTTGCTGTGAAGTTTTTTCAATCCTTCACGGGCAATGTGGGTATAAATCTGCGTGGTCGAAAGATCGCTGTGCCCAAGCAACAACTGCACAACCCTCAGGTCCGCACCATGGTTCAACAAGTGTGTGGCGAATGAATGCCTCAGCATATGCGGGGAAACCTGCTGCTCGATGGCTGCCACCCGCGCGTGTTTTCGAATGGAATGCCAAAAAGCCTGGCGGGTCATCCCGGCCTTCCTTGTCGTCACAAAAATCTTCGCACAGTCCGCTCCGCGCATCAATTCCGGCCTGCTGTGTTCCAGGTACCTGAACAACCAGGAAATTGACTCTTCGCCCAGCGGAACCAGCCTTTCTTTGTCGCCTTTACCCATGACCCTGACCACACCCTGATTCAGATTTAGCCTGGGAAGTTCCAGGCCAATCAGTTCACTCACACGCAAGCCGGTGGCATACATTAATTCAAGCATGGCACGATCGCGCAAACCCAGCGGAGTACCGACATCCGGCGCCTCCAGCAAGTCTTCCACCTGTTGCTCACCAAGTGCCTTCGGCAAACCGCGACCCAGGCGTGGGCTCTCGATCAGAGCTGATGGATCATGGGAAATCCGGCCTTCGCGTAAAAGCCACCGGTAAAACTGCCGAAATCCGGAAAGATAGCGGGAAAGTGAACGCGGGCTTCTGCCTTCCTGAACCCGTGAAGCCAGGAAATGCAGCAGATCCTCCCGCGAGGCAGATTTCAGGTCACTGTTGCGCTTTTCCTGTTGGGTCGCCAGTTGCAGCAAATCATAGCGATAGGCCTGCAGAGTATTCTCGCTGAGCCCCCGTTCGGCCCACACCGAGTCAAGGAATGCCTCAATCAGTTTTTCTTTCTCCACCACGATTTTATTCACCATCAACTACCATTCTCTCCTATAAAGCGTATCAATAACTGAACCCGCTCCGCCTGTTCGAAAGGGGTCAGAGCACTTTTTCTTTGGAAAAAAGTGGTCTGACCCCGGCTCTGGAAAAGGAAATTCAGGAAGCTTTGCGGCGACGTTCTTCACGCAGGTGGTTCATCCATTGCCTGGCGGCATCCCGGGTACGATCGTAACGACCCGCTTTGCCCCAGTCTGCACTGGCGCTGTCAAAATTCCCCAGATTGAACTGCGTCATGCCTCTGAGCAGGTAGGCTTCGCCTGTTTTCGGCTCGGTGAGTCCACCCTTGCTGAGTGCTGCATCCAGCGCTTTCAAGGCATCTGGCCAACGTTCAAGATCAACCAGAATATAGCCACGACGCAGGTCGATCTTTCCGTCTTCTGAAGCTTTGCCCGCATTTTCATAAGCGACCAGCGCCCGGTCGAGTTCTTCGGCTGTATACCAGGAATCCGCTACTGCGGCCCAGTGATTCCGGGTCGGCTCCACGATTCCGTCCTCAATCCCTTTTTCCAATACCAGCGCTGCCTTGAAAGGCACACCCGAATTACTGTACAGGCTTGACAGGTAAGTGAGATCAGCCTGCTTATCCAGCAAACCATTACGGTAGGCTAATGCCATCACGGCCAGCGCTTTTTCTTCCTGTTTAAGTTTGTAGTAAATCTGCGATAGCTGGATCCAGTAAGTTTTGTCTTGCGGCCAACGGGCGATCATGACTTCGAGGGTTTGTGCAGCCTGGGGATACTGGTCCAATTCATAATGAGAGGCCAACTTGAGCAGGTACCACTGCTCCTTGGGATCTTCTGCCATGGCAATCGCCGTATCAATGGCCTTGATGGTTTTAGCGTAATTTTTCAGTTGGACATAGATTGATGCCTGTAATACATAGGCTGCGGGGGTAATTTTGTCAGCGGGCGATTTGCAGAACCATAATTCCAATTTGTCGAGCGCTTCGCTGTAGCGCTCCTGCATGTAATACAGCTGAGATATCTGGTACATCAGCGAAAAATGTGTCTGATCCGGCAGGGCATCAAACTCCACTGCTGCTTCGAAAAACTTGAGGGCCTGCGCGTAGTTTTCACGTGACCACTCCACCTGGGCCAGCGCCTGACTCAAAACAGCTCGCAGATAGCGTTGCTTGCCGGCCCGGGCCATCATTCTCTGAAGCTGCTCAAAGGCTTCATCGTACTTTTCCTCGCTGACGTATTCATACACCCTGTTGAGCTGTTTCCAGGTGAATTCATCCAATGCATTGGTGCCTACCTGTCGCTTTGTATTGCACTCGGATGCCTGGGCGAATACCGTGGCGCTGGTCGATGCCAACAGGGAAATCGACAGGGCGACAACGGTAATCACATGGTTCAGGACGCGACTCATCTCAGTTCCCTGTGGCGCTATCGAGTGTGAAATCAATAATCTGACTGGCCCGGCGCTCTACCGCGACACCCTCGACAACACGGGGTTTGAATTTCCACTTGAGAATGGCGCGAATGGCTGCCCGGTTGAATACCCTGGGAGGCTTGGCATCGACTACCTTTGGACTCTTAACCATACCGGTTTCTGTGATCGTAAATTCAATTTTCACCCAGCCCTCAGTACCCTTGAGTGCAGCATCACGCGGATAAATGGGCCTGATGACGACAATAGGAATAATGTCACCCTCTGCTTTCTGGTCCACTTGCTGGAAATTACCAATAAACATGCCGCCGCCACCCACCAGTGGTACGTCGAGGTTCGGTATGTTCATCGCCGGAATGTTCTGAACCTGCTGATTCATGCTGGAAACTTTCATCTTTGGCGGTGGCGGTGGATCCTTGGGTGGTGGGGGCTTTTTGGGCTTTCTCCGGCTCTTGCTTACAATCTCATCCGGTATTTCAACCGGGCCGAAATGGATGCCTGCAATCGCTCCCAGGTCCGCACGATTGTCCCCACCAGAGGAAATCAACTGGTTCATGAACAGGAACAGGCCGAAGGTCACGGCCACGGCCAGCAAAGCAGCGATGAGTAATCGTAGGTGTTTCATCTTTGCAGGCTTGTCATTTCCGGAATGTTTTCATCTTTACTGTCCGCCAGGCTTCTCAGCGGAGATGGCAATACCCTCGATACCGGCCAGTCTCACCTGGTCCATCACCTGGGTCACCGTACCAATGCGCGAACCCCTGTCCGCAACGATAACAACGCTGCCTTCCGGGTTCTCCGCCCTGGCGCGCTCGACCATCTGGCGGACTTCCCGTAACTCGATCTGCCGTTTGGCCATCCAGATATCATCATTAGGCCTGACCCCGATCAATATGGTTCCATTCCTCAAAGCGACAGCCTGCTCGGCTTCCGGCTTGATGATACTGGCACCCGTTTCCTTGGTGAAGTACGTCGTTACGATAAAAAAAATCAACATGATAAAGACGATGTCCAGCATCGGCGTGATGTTGATCTCGGCTTCTTCAGTATGTGCATGTCTTCTTGCCATGCATGGGTCCTCGTCATTGGCGTCAATCCTGATGACGCCAGCTTAGGGTCTGTTGCAACAGGCCCTGTTCAATGATGTTGTAACAGGTCTTCCAGTTTCTCAGTTTCTGTTTGAGTTTTGTGTTCCAGCCAGGTTCCAAAATACACACCGGAAAGTGCGGCTACCATGCCGGCCATAGTCGGAACCGTCGCCATTGACACACCCCCTGCCATCGCTCTTGCATTTCCTCCGCCGCTGAAAGTCATGACGTCAAATACCGTGATCATCCCGGTGACGGTTCCCATCAAGCCCAGCAGGGGACAGATGGCTATCAGCGCCTTGATCAGGCCAATATTTCTTTTCAGTGCGACAGCCGCCTCAGAAATAAGGCCTTCACGTATTTTTCTCGCGTACCAGGAAGATGTATCCGAACGGGTTTCCCATTTGGCCACAACCACCCGTTTCCTGGCCGGATAGACCCGGTAGATATACCAAATGCGCTCCAGGATAAATGTCCACATGAGGAACAACACAAACATAATGGCCCACAGCACATCTCCGCCCAGCGCCATGAACTCACGGATCGAACCGAGCGCTTGATAAAACCAGATCACCCGCGGCTCTCTGCCAGCCTCGCAATCAGACCAGCGGCCTGTTCTTCGAGCACCTGGATCAGGGTTTTCGCCTTGCCCTGCAGGAAACTGTGCAGCAGCGTTAACGGAATGGCCACGATGAGCCCAGGCACCGTGGTGACCAGAGCGGTTGAAATGCCGCCGGCCATCATGCGCGGATCACCAGTGCCAAACAGCGTGATCATCTGGAAGGTCCCGATCATGCCGACCACCGTTCCCAGCAAGCCGAGCAGCGGCGCCACCACATACAACACTTTGATAAAACTCAGGCCAGTCTCAATGGGTGCGGTTTCACGCAGGATCGCCTCATCGAGCTTCAGTTCAAGCGTCTCGATATCGGTATCCGGGTTGTCACTGTAAACTGCGAGCACCCGGCCGAGCGGGTTGGTCTTGTCAGCAGTTTCACGATTGAGTTGGCGGGACATCTTGCCGCCGGTGGTATAAAGCGAGAAACCCTTCCACAAACACAGCAACAGGCCGAATAAACCCAGCCCGATAATCACATAACCCACCGGGCCGCCATCCTCTTTAACCCGCTCAATTGGCGTCTTGGACTGAACCACGGCGCGCAGAATCTGGCCGCGTGTAAAATCAACCGAAAATCCCACCATCTCGCCGGCTGAGGCTTTTTGCAAATCGCGCGCCATACTGCCGAAGCGGTCTGCAGGCTGACGTGCAAGTTCAATCAGGTTGACGCGGCTCTTGCTGGTGTCCCAGTCGAGGAACAGCCCATCTGACACTGCGTTGAACACACCCACCCGGGTAATTTCCATATCCTGCTTTTCACCGCTGGTCCTCTCAACCGTAGCGGTAAACTTGACCACTTTTCCGGATTCCGCAATTTCCGTGACCATCGCTGACCACAAGTTCCGCAGTTCAGGCACGGTAGGCAGTTCCCGCCGCTGAGACAGGTCGGACAGAAATTGTGTCCTGCCGGGCATTTGGGCCGTCACCATGGAGTCATCCAATGCAGCCTGGACGTCACCGGATGCCTGCCGCACTACACCAAACAATTCACCCAGATTGCCCATCCGCTCCGACAGGGTGGTTTCGAGTTCGGCCAGCGATCTTTCATTTTTGTCGTACTCGTCACGCAGGCGGTCACTGCGTGCATTTTCATTAGCCAGTTCCTGGCGTGCTTTGGCCAGCAATTTGCGTTGATTGTTTCGTTCAGCCAGAAAGGTTGCTTCACGCTCCTGATTAATCCGGGCTTCAGTCGTTGCCGCTTCTCGAACAATGCGAGCGAGGTCGTCCAAAGTTTGTGCCCCCGCCAGCGGAGACGCCGCAAGAACAGACAGGGCTAATACCATGCTCAGTTTTTTCATTGCACCACCTCCGGACCCGGCACAGGAAGAACCACGAGGTTGGGTGCTTTTTCATTCCTGGCGATGGCCAGGCCTTCCTTGACTTCGCGGCGATAGCGCTCGGGTAACTCCTCGAATTGACGAGTGCCCGGATTGAACCAGCCGGTAACGCTGCTGTCGCTGGTCTGGTAGACAAGCAGGGTTCTGCCAACCCGGAGGAAGTCGACTGTCTGCCCGGTCGTGGGCAAGGTATCTGAATATGCTTCCGTGGTGCGGCCAAATTCCAATTCACTCTGGTAGGCTTCCATCACTCGCCGGTATTTTTCAGAAGCGGTCACTTCGGCCTGGTCCATCATGTTACGCAGTCGATCAACACGTGCGCGGCGCTCTTCGAGTCGAAACGGAATATCTGCTTCTACGATCTGTCCCAGCGCATCAATCATCTCCAGCATCAAGGGAACAACCCCCCTGTTGGTCGCTTCCAGACCGGCCAATTGCCGGTTGATGGAGACGATTTCATTACGCTGATCCGTGACCACCCTTTCGAGGTTGTCATCGTAGATTTTAAGACTTTCGGTTTCCCGTACAACTGAGCGATACTCAGCCAACAGATCCTGGGTCTGCATGGCCAGAGCGCTCACCTGCTGCTGCGAGGTAACGGCATCCTGATTGATTCGGGATTCTACCTGTACTGTGGCGCCCAGGGTCTGGGCCTGTACGCTACCCCACAATACAAAAGCAAAGCAGGTATTGAGCAGCACCATCGTGAATCGGTGTTTTTGAAGTCTTGGCATAGCCTGTTTCCAATTGGTTCTGACAAAGATATGTTCTCAACCGGGTATAAAATCACTGAAGTCAAAGATTATCCAGACTTCCCCGGCGGCACAGGATAACCGAAGGAGGAGGTGGAATTCCATGCCCGCATCAATACCAGGCCATTTCAATCCTGATCGGTGATAATAGTCAATAACTCGCCAAACACAACTTTCAAACACAGGAAATCATGTTTTCACGCAAACGCACAATACCGAGCGGAACACCCTGCAGCCTGGTTCGCCGCTTGTTGATCATGCTCTACGATGCGGTCATAATCATCGCACTGCTCATGCTGGCAACAGCGCTCGCCATGCTGGCTGGAACCGGCAATCACACCGCCATGCAAGATCCTCTTTATACTACCTACCTGTTCCTGGTGTGGTTCGCTTACCTGGCCTGGTGTTGGCACAAAGGGGGCATGACCCTGGGGATGAGAGCCTGGCATGTGTGCATCAGCGACGAAGCAGGCCAACGGCCGGAGTGGAAATGGTGTGCCGTCAGATTCCTGGCTTCAATTCTCTCGGTAGCGGCGGCCGGTCTGGGGTTTATGTGGTCCTTGTTCGATTCCGAAAAACGGACCTGGCATGACTGGGCTAGTCGTACGCGCTTGCTGCATTGCCAGGAGCCTGCGCTACCGGGTTCACACGGAACGCCGCAGGACCAGGGTGGCGACAACAGCCAGCAGCAGGGGCGGCAGAATGATGGTCAGTACCGCCGGCAGATCATAAACATCACCGAATTTCTGAAACGCCCGGCTGGCAATCATGAACAAGCCGCCGAGCATCATTCCAAAAAACAATCGTACGCCCAGATTATGCATTCTGGCAGCCCCGAAAACGAAGGGCATTCCGGCCAGAACAAGGGCAATTACCGTGAACGGAAACAGAATTTTCTCCCATAACGCCGCCTGGTAGACGCGATCATCAAGACCGTTTTCATTCAGATAGCCAAGATATTCCCACAGCGAACGCAATGACAGGCGACTGGGCCGCGTGACTGCGGAATCCAGTAATTCCGGTTTAACCTCAGTAGGCCATATTTGCTCCGCAGACCGGCTTGACCGAGCGCCCGAATCGCTGAAATGAACCGTTGATACATTTTCCAGGGTCCAACTCTCACCCGTATGAAATGCATTGTCTGCCCGCGTAATAGCCTGCAGCCTGGAATTATCGGAAAAGTTATAGATCACAATATCATTGAACTCCACCGACTGCTCTCCCCGGTTGGCGGACAACAAGGGAAGCTGAATATTGACAATATCATTGCCATCCCGCATCCATACTCCGCTCGGGCCGCCAATAATAGCGCGCCCCACCATTTCGCTGAGACGGAAGGCTCGCGCCTGTTGCTCGGCGGCTGGCGCCACCCATTCCCCCATAATCAGGACAGGAACCGTCAGCAACATGGCTCCGGCAATGCCTGCAATAGCCAGCCGGAATCGGGAAACACCCGAAGTGCGGAACACCACAAGTTCATTGGCGGCGGCAAGCCCACCCACACCAACCAGCGCACCCAGCAGTGCCGAAACAGGGAAAATCTGGTAAGCCATGCGCGGCGTAGTCAATAAAATGAACCAGAAGACGTCACCGGTACCGTAGTTACCCTGTGTGTCCCGTAACTCACCCAGCAGGCTGAACAGGATGAACAGCATGGTCATCGCAAACCACACGGCCAGCATCCCGGTCAGGGCCGCCCTTCCAACATAGCGATCAACCAACTTAACCATGTTCAACCCTTTCCGACCATACGCCCCTGGCGTTTGAGCCAGATCAGGGCAACGACAAAAACCAACAGGTGCACCCACCACAAACCCCACGCAGGGGGCAAGTCTCCCCGGGCAATCCAGGAACGCCACATGTAAAGGATGTTGGCGTAAACCGTATAGGTCAGGATACCAAGAATCACCCGACCACCACGGCCTTCCCTTGGCGCTGAGTGGGACAAGGGAATTGCCAGCAGCCCAAGCACTATGACTGCGATTGCCGGCGAAACGCGCCACTGGATCTCTGCAATATCTTCCAACTGGGAAGAAAGCATGATCTCGCTGCTTGCCCGGGCTTCAAGTGAAACCGTTTTCGACCTGTGTTCAAGCTCCGGCAGCCTCAGGTCGTTGCGGGAGAAGTGGATGATGCGAAAATCGAGTGCTTCAGTCCCACCTTCCGTGATCTGACCGTCCTCCAGTGTCAAATAGCGCTCCCCCGCCTCCTTGTCCAGCCAGTAATAACCTTTTTTCGCACTCCACACCTGCTCCCGCTCATTCTGCTTCTGTTGAATAAAAATATTCCTCAGGGTGCGGCCATCCTTGTCTACCGACTCCACATACAGCACGAGATCCCCTCCTTTAAGGACATGGAACTGCCCGGTTTGGAGTCCCCACTCCGCTGCTGTCCGGTACGCCTCCTCCAGCTTATCCCGCACCATACCGGCCGCTTTTGGCGCCACAAACATATCCACAGCCAGCAGAAAAACCGCCACTGGCATCAACAAGTTGAACAAGGGGCGAAGCAGCATCAGCCAGTTAAAACCGCTGGCCCTCATCACAGACATTTCCTGATCGCGGTACATCCTGCCCGTACCCCAGATGATGGCGATAAAGATACTTAGCGGGATGATGGTGCTGAACACATTCGGCATTTTCAGCAGCATCAGGGTGCCCATCAGACCCGAAGGCAAACGGCCGCCGGCCACATCACTGAGTAACTCGCCCAGTGAAACGCCGATCATCACAGTCAACAATACCACCGCTACCGCGAAAAAGGTCCAGACCCATTCACGCAGTATGTATTTTTGCAATATATTCAGCTTTGCCTCACGATTTAATATACATCCCGTCTTCGTTTCAGGACTGGGTGTCACATACCGGATCGTTGCAATCTGGCAAGTAATACCCGGCCCGAGTAGAATAAGCCGTTTGTTCAATCCAGACCGGCAATTTGATCTTCGCAGCTTACGACAAATCAAGGAAACTATTTTATGAAATTCAGCCTGGTTAATGAATCTCCCCGGCTTGTTCAAACTGAATGCCTGGTCATCGGCGTTACCGCCGGAGGTGATCTGTCTGCTTCTGCGCAGGATATTGATGCGGCGAGTGGCGGAAAAATCAGCAGTTTACTGGAGACCGGCGATATTGAAACCGGACTGGGCAAAACGACATTACTGCATGGTCTCAACGGTCTGGCCGCATCACGGGTGCTGGTGGTGGGCTGCGGCAAGCAGGAAAAATTGAACCCATCCCGTTTTGACCGGGCCTGCCAGGCAGGCGGCACGGTGCTTCGCGACCGTGCTTTTACCCGTTGCCATGTGAGCCTCCATGACCTCGAATTCGAGGACAGTGATCCCCGCTGGCGCTTGAGACAGGCCGCACTGGCCGTACACCGGGCCAACTACCTCTACACGGTCACCAAGGCTCCAAAAGACGAGGCGCCCGTACCCCTGAAGGCAGCCTCGTTCAGCGGTGATGAATCCCAGGAAGCGATACTGGTAGAAGCCGAGGGATTCGCACTTGGTTTCGCCAAGGCCCGCCTCCTGGGGGACTTGCCGCCGAATATCTGCAACCCGGCCTACCTCGCACAGGAAGCCTCGAGCATTGCCAATCAATACGACAAGGTCGAATTGGACCTCCTTGAAGAGGAACACATGGCGGAACTTGGGATGGATGCCCTGCTGGGCGTTTCCCGGGGAAGCAGCAATGCCGCCAAACTGATCGTGCTGAAATATTCTGGCGGCCCGACTGATCAACAGCCAATCGTGCTGGTGGGCAAAGGGGTTACCTTTGACTCCGGCGGCCTGTCGCTCAAGCCCAGCGAAAACATGATGCAGATGAAATATGACATGTGCGGGGCAGCCAGTGTACTGGGCGCATTTGTATCCTGTGCAAAACTCCAGTTACCGATCAACCTGATCTGTATCGTCGCGGCAGTGGAAAACATGCCGGATGCCGATGCCTACCGCCCAGGTGACGTTTTGACCAGCATGTCTGGAAAAACCATCGAAGTGCTGAATACGGACGCTGAAGGGCGCATGGTTCTGTGCGATGCACTGACCTACAGTGAAAAGTTTAACCCCAGAGCGGTAATCGATGTGGCAACACTCACCGGCGCTGCCGTGGTTGCACTGGGCCACCATGCATCGGGCCTGATAAGCAATGACGATGAGTTGGCCGAGGATCTTATTGCTGCCGGTGACGCCATTGTGGACCGGGCCTGGCGCATGCCGTTGTGGGATGAATATCAGTCCCAACTCGATACGCCATTCGCTGACATGAAAAATATTGGCGGCATGTCAGCGGGTATGCTGACTGCAGCCTGTTTTCTTTCCCGCTTTATGGAAGACCAGAACTGGGCACACATGGATATCGCAGGTTCTGCCTGGAAATGGGGTTGTGATGACGGTGCAACCGGCCGCCCGTGCGGCCTGCTCACGCAATACCTCATCGACCAGAGCGCCAACTCATAATGGCCGATGCCTGCCAGGTAGATTTTTACGTACTGGGCGAAGATGCGCTCACGGCAGAGCAGTTGGCGTGCCGCCTGGCGCTAATGGCCTGGGAGCAGGGACACCGGATAACGGTACTTACGGAAACCCGTGATCTTGCCAACAAGCTGGATGATCTGATGTGGGATTACACCACCGGCAGGTTTTTGCCACACTCGGTCAACCCCGGGGATCTACGAGCGCCGGTGATCATTTCCGGCCCGGATGTGCCGTCAGTTGAGGAAGGGAAAAGTGAAGTACTGATCAACCTGACCAACACCGCCATACCTGAGCCTAACAGGTTCAAACGCCTGCTGGAAATCGTACCCGGCAGCCCTGCGCAACGGGTCGCATCACGACACAAATTCAGATCTTACCGTGAGCAGGGACTGGACCCGGCCAGCCACCCTATTGGATCATCAGCTTAGCCCTGAACATGGCAATAGCATCCTGAAGACGTACGAGACAAGCATGGAAAAAAGTTATAACCCGGCCGCCATTGAACAGAGGTGGTATCAGTTCTGGGAAGAAAAGGCATACTTCGAAACATCCGCTGAGGAAGACGCAGGCGATCGAGAGCGCTATTGCATCATGCTGCCCCCACCTAACGTCACGGGCAGCCTGCACATGGGCCACGCGTTCCAGGACACTATTATGGATACGCTGTCGCGCTGGCAACGGATGAAAGGCGCCGATACCTTGTGGCAACCTGGCACCGATCATGCCGGTATCGCCACGCAGATGGTAGTGGAAAGGAGACTGCTCGCAGAAGGCAAATCACGCCATGACCTGGGTCGGGAGAAATTCGTTGAAGCGGTCTGGGACTGGAAGGAGCATTCCGGCGACACCATCAGCAAGCAGATGCGGCGACTGGGCGCCTCGGTTGCCTGGTCCAGGCACCGTTTCACCATGGATGAAGACCTGTCACATGCCGTCAGGAAAGTCTTTGTAACTTTGTTCGATGAAGGCCTGATCTACCGTGGCAAACGCCTGGTCAACTGGGATCCTGTTCTGCACACGGCCCTGTCCGACCTGGAAGTCATCTCAGAAGAGGAAAAGGGCAAGCTCTGGCACATCCGATATCCCCGAACGGACGGCCGCGGTTACCTGGTGGTGGCTACCACCAGACCGGAAACCCTGCTGGGCGATACGGCAGTCGCAGTCAACCCCGATGACGAGCGCTACCGGGACATGCTTGGAATGGAACTGGAACTACCGCTGACCGGGCGCACGATCCCGATCATCGCCGATGACTATGTCGATGCCAAATTCGGTTCGGGTTGCGTCAAAATCACCCCCGCTCACGACTTCAACGATTATGAAATAGGAAAACGGCACGACCTGCCGATGATCAACGTACTGGACGCTGATGCATCGCTGAATGATAAAGCACCGGAAGCCTACCGTGGACTGGACCGCTTCGAAGCCCGTCGAAAAATTCTGGAAGACCTGGAATCGCAGGGCCTGCTGGAGAAGACTGAAGATCACAACATGATGATCCCCCGGGGCGACCGCTCCCACGCCATCGTCGAGCCTTACCTGACCGATCAGTGGTATGTAAAAATTGCACCACTGGCAAAACCTGCTATTGAGGCAGTGGAAGACGGGCGGATTTCTTTTGTGCCGGAAAACTGGAACAAGACCTATTTTGACTGGATGCACCGCATCGAAGACTGGTGTATCTCCCGCCAGTTGTGGTGGGGGCACCGGATTCCTGCCTGGTATGACCCTGAAGGCAACATCCATGTCGGCATGAACGAGGCGGATGCCCGCGGCAAAGCCGGCCTGGCCGATGACATCAAACTCCGCCAGGATGAGGACGTTCTGGATACCTGGTTTTCCTCTGCCCTGTGGCCTTTCTCCACCCTGGGCTGGCCGGAACAAACCGAGTCCCTGAACCGTTTTTACCCGGGCAGCGTCATGGTCACCGGCTTCGACATTATCTTTTTCTGGGTTGCACGGATGATCATGATGGGCCTGAAATTCATGGATGATGTGCCGTTCCGGACGGTCTACATTCATGGCCTGATTCGCGATGGACAGGGCCAGAAAATGTCTAAATCCAAAGGCAATGTACTGGATCCACTGGACCTGATTGACGGCATTGATCTGGAAACGCTGGTCAACAAAAGAACCGCCAGCCTGATGCAACCGCGCATGGCGCCTGCTATTGAAAAGGCCACCCGTAAAGAATTCCCCGATGGCATCCCTGCTTTCGGCACGGATGCACTGAGATTCACCTTCGCTACACTGGCCACCACCGGCCGGGATATCCGCTTTGACCTGGGCCGGATCGAAGGAAATCGAAATTTCTGCAACAAGCTGTGGAATGCAACTCGCTTCGTACTGATGCAAACCGATGGCCACAGCGTCACCGCATCACAACGCCCGGGCACCATCGACCGGTGGATTCTTTCCCGTCTGAACACCGTCATCGCCGAAGTCGATCAGCATTTGTGCGCCTTCCGGCTGGATCTGGCCGCACAGGCGCTGTATGAATTCATCTGGAATGAATATTGTGACTGGTACCTTGAGTTCACCAAACCGCTGTTGCAATCCGGCGGTAAGACAGAGGGCTCGGGCACCCGACACACTCTGCTTCATGTGCTTGAAACCATTCTCAGAACGCTGCACCCGATGATGCCGTTCATTACCGAGGAAATCTGGCAAAAGGTCAAAGCACCGCTGGCTATTGAGGGTGACAGCATCATGATCCAGCCCTTCCCGGCAGCCGGAGACACCGACCCGGAGGCCGAGGAGGACATCAACTGGCTGAAGGAAGTAGTCCAGGGCATCCGGCGCATTCGCTCAGAATTGAACCTGCCGCCTGGAAAACCGCTTGATGTCAGGTTTCAGGGTGGTGCGGACCGGGATCGTTCAAGGCAAACCCGCTTCAGTGAAGTCCTTGCTCACCTCGGCCGCATCCTGTCCACCGAGTGGGTTTCAGCCGAGGCTGACACGTCCCAGTGTGCGGTCGCACTGGTCGGGGAATTAAAAGTCCTGATACCGCTGCAGGGACTGGTTGATGTGGATGAAGAACCTGCGCGCCTGAACAAGCAACTCGCCCGGGAAGAGTCGGACCTGAAAAAATCTCGGGGCAAATTGGGCAATAACCGCTTCGTTGATAATGCACCGACTGCCGTGGTCGAGCAGGAAAAACAACGTCTGCTCTCTCACCAGGCGAACGTTGAAAACTTGCAAATCCAGATCCAACAACTCGAATCCATGCGTAGCTGACCGGCCTTGACCCGCATATTGCACCAGCACCCCGGATGCCGGTGCAATATGCGGCTTAAATATCCAGGCGCATGACGATGGCGTCCTCACGCCCGCCAACCGCGCGATAGTAAGCAGGCCGTTTCCCTACTACAAAAAAGCCATTCTGCTCATATAGCCTGATTCCTGAGGTGTTGCTGGGCCTGACCTCAAGAAACAGGCTTGAAGATTGCTGCAGCCTGGCCTGGCGGATAGCATGACCGATCATCAGCTTGCCGTAGCCTTGCCTCTGCCAACGGGGTGCGACACACAGGTTCAGCAGGTGACTTTCACCGGCCCCATGCGATTGTATGGCATAGGCAATCAGGCGGGATCCTGCCTGCAGGGCGGTACAGTCATAAGCGGCCCGGATACAGTCGGCAAAGATACCCCGCGTCCAGGGGAACGGGTAAGCGGCCTGCTCAATCTCACACACACGATCAAGGTCGTCCGCGTTCATCCGGCGGATCAAGGGATACAAAGTGTCCGGGACGCTGCTCATCAGTCGGGATCGGGCAAAAAGCCACACACGGCGTACCAGAGTTCGCGCCTGGCGGCACCGTCCACTGCAAGCTCATCCAGATCTGCAGTCACCTGCAGCCTCGCTGAACTGAGGACTTCGGGTATGCTGCCCTTGAACGTCTGGCTGGCCAGAGCATGGCCGAACAGCAAGACCTGCGTAAACAGGTGCTGATCAATGGTGTCTTTAAGCGAGGGACACTCCTGTTTCCCTTCCGGCTCAGGCCAGGCCCAAACCGGATCGCCACCGAGGCTTCGGCCAATATCCGCTGCGAGCCTGGTTTCGCTCTCCTCGGCCGAACGGCACAGCAGCAAGGTATTACCCGAACCCGGACCGACTACCCACCGGTCTGCATCAGGAGCGGCAGGTTTATTGATCCATACGCCAATTCCCATGGCCTCAAGGTAGGACCGGCGTTGAGTTTCAATCATTCCCTGCTACCGTCCTTTCCCTCATCTGCATCCGCAGTGCTGCTAACCGGATCACCCTTCTTGAGCGATTCCCGGCGGCTGCGACGGCTTTTCCATTGTTGCCTGCCCAACAGCGTCACCACCAGGCCGGAACCGACATAAATGATTCCGATCAGCATCAGGACAGTAGGCGGGTCTATGGCAAGTAATACAAACACCAGCACGACCAGGAACAGGAAGCCGGTCGGAATCCGGTCACCCTTGGGCCAGGATTTTCCACTGAAGTAACGAACACGGGAGAACATCAACAGGCCGAGGACCACCGTTTCAAACCAGATGAGCCACCGCACCGTTTCACCCTCAATACCGTGGTCAACGAAAAACCAGATCGTCGCCACCAGGGCTCCCGCCGCCGCCGGTGAAGCCAGCCCCTGGAAATAGCTCTTGTCCGCAGATGCAGCCTGGGTATTGAACCGGGCCAGTCTCAGCGCCGCACATGCCACAAACAGGAAAGCCGCCAGCCAACCCAGCTTGCCCGGCATCGGGCCCAATTCCTTGAGACTGGACAATGACCAATTAAAAGCCAGCAGGGCGGGGGCCAGGCCAAAAGAAATCAGATCCGAC
Organism: Gammaproteobacteria bacterium; assembly: GCA_024279945.1. Taxonomy (GTDB): domain Bacteria; phylum Pseudomonadota; class Gammaproteobacteria; order Xanthomonadales; family SZUA-36; genus JAJRRA01. The sequence continues at coordinate 32,416 of JAJRRA010000072.1, read as the reverse complement.
AGGCTGTCGTACTGAACGCCGAACTCACTTTGCGTGTTGGTCAAGCGGGCGACACGACCATCCAGGCCGTCGAGCAGGCCGGCTACGACAACGGCGACTGAAGCCGCAACGTAATGACCATTTATACCGGATATAATTGAGTAAAATCCCGCAAACATGGCACCAGTAGTGAGTGCATTGGGAAGTAAAAAAACTCCCTTGTGAACTTTTTTCCCGTCTTGAACCATTTTCATTCCAGTACCCGGCAGAGCGTGAAATCATACCACTATATACGGACAAAATTGGGTCCTGAAGGTGTTTCTATGCTATAAGAAAAGCCATTCATGGCCAGGGAATGAAGCGTGAAACAGCAGCAACCGTACAGGATCGTGGTTTTGTATACTTGCGTGATGGCGTTGATGGCGGGCACCATCAGCGAGAGTGTGGCTGCCAGGGAAGTTTACAACTGGACAGACAAAAACGGCATCGCGAATTACAGTGATACTCCCCCGGACAAACAGGAAGCGCAAGTCGTTGAGTTCCGGGAAACCCACCTCGACAGTTCGAGGGGAACTGGGTCAATCCCAGGCGAATCCCAGCCTGGCACTGATACCGGCGATAATGCGAATGGGAAAGAAGCCGGTCCGCCCCTGTCCGCAGCAGATGCAAGGCGTGAGAAGATAACCGCAGATCGTACGCAACGGCGTGAAACCCGGGCGGAAATAGAGCGTATGTGCGCACAACACCGCCAGCGTCTGGCCCGCATTGAACCTCACCGAAGGGTTTACTATAGAGACAAAAATGGCAAGACTGTCCGCATGGATGACAATCAACGGATATCCAGGATTAAAGAGTCCAAGAAGTATATAGCTAAAAACTGCGGCTGATTTTGTTTTTCAGGGGTCTATACAAAGAATGAAAACCAGTACATTTCACCTGGTTACAAGCCGGGAAACGCCCGCTGACGCAGAGATTGTCAGCCATCAACTGATGCTGCGCACCGGTATGATCCGGAAGCTGACAGCAGGAATCTACAGCTGGTCGCCACTGGGCTGGCGTGTGCTGAAAAAAGTTGAAAATATCGTCCGTGAGGAAATGGATCGGGCAGGCTACCTCGAAATGCTCATGCCGGCTGTGCAACCAGCAGAATTATGGCGGGAAACCGGCCGCTGGGAAGATTTCGGCGGCCAGTTGCTCAAAATGCGTGACCGGGCCGGGCGGGATTTTGTCTTCGGCCCCACGCACGAAGAAGTCATAACGGACATCGCCCGCAATGAACTGCGCAGTTACAAGCAGTTACCGGTCACTTTTTATCAGATCCAGACCAAGTTCCGGGACGAAATTCGACCACGGTTTGGCGTCATGCGGGCTCGCGAATTCCTGATGAAGGATGGCTATTCTTTTCACATTGACGAGGATAGCCTGGACAAAACCTACTGGGAAATGTACGAAGTCTACTCGCGTATATTCTCTCGGGCCGGTTTGAAATTCCGGGCCGTGCGTGCAGACTCCGGGGCCATCGGCGGCAGTGCCTCTCACGAATTTCATGTACTGGCTGATTCGGGCGAGGATCAGATCGCGTTCTCTGACGGTTCTGATTTCGCTGCAAATATTGAACTGGCGGAAGTGCTGCCGCCACCGCAGGAACGCCCTGCACCGACAGCCGATATAGAGCTGATTGATACACCGGATGCCCACACCATTGAGGAACTGGTGAATCAATTTGACCTGCCGATTGAGAAAACAGTTAAAACCCTGGTGGTGGAAGCCGCTGAAACCTCGGCTTCGGACCTGATTGCATTGCTGGTGCGTGGGGATCACACACTGAATGAATTCAAAGCGGTGAAACTGGAACAGGTTGCCAGCCCGCTGCGTTTTGCCACCGAAGAAGAAATACGTGAAACCATTGGCGCCGGCCCCGGCTCACTGGGTCCGGTGAAACTGAACATCCCGTGCATTGCCGATGCCAGTGTGGCGGTGATGTCCGACTTCGTATCAGGAGCCAACCAGGATAATAAACACTACTTCGGAATAAATTGGGACCGTGATGTGCCGCTACCCGCCGTAGCCGATCTGCGCAATGCAATCGAAGGTGACCCCAGTCCGGACGGCAAGGGTAAGCTTCGCCTCGCCAGGGGTATCGAGGTCGGGCATATTTTCCAGCTTGGAACCAAGTACTCAACAGCCATGAATGCGGTTGTCCTCGGTGAGGACGGTAAATCCCACGTCATGCCGATGGGCTGTTACGGTATTGGTGTTTCGCGCATCGTGGCCGCCGCCATCGAGCAGAACCACGATGATCGCGGAATCTGCTGGCCTGAACCCATCGCCCCCTTCCGGGTGGCTGTTTTACCCATGAACGCCAAAAAATCCCACCGGGTGCGCGAGGCCGCCGAAAAACTCTACGCAGACCTGACCGAGGCCGGCGTGGAAGTCCTCTACGATGACCGCAACGTTCGCCCTGGCGTCATGTTCAACGACATGGAGTTGATCGGCATCCCGCACCGCGTTGTGATTGGTGAGCGTGGTCTGGACAAGGGCCTGTTGGAATACCGCCTGCGCACCTCCTCTGAGAACGAAAACATTCCACTGGAAGGCGCCCTGAAAAATATTCTTGCCCGCTTGTCCGGCTAAAAGCCAGTCGGGTTTCTTTATCAGCAGCGCCCGTTTCCTACACATTTCCCCGACAATTCCCTACCGAATCCGGCCACATTCTGAAGCATAATGGCCGGGTTCGGTATCGGCACTGGAAACGAAGGAGGCTGGGGATTGGATGGGACTTGCGCTGGTCCATAGCCGCGCCGGACTGGGTGTGGCAGCGCCGGCGGTAAGAGTGGAAGTTCATTTGGGTAACGGGCTGCCGCGCATGTCCCTGGTCGGACTGCCGGAAACCGCGTTGCGGGAAGCAAAGGACCGCGTCAAGGCAGCCCTTATGAACGCCCGGTTCAAATTCCCGGCGAGCCTGATCACCATTTCCCTTACACCGGCCGTCCTGCCCAAAGAGGGGAGCCGTTTTGACCTTCCCATCGCACTGGGAATCCTGGCGGCATCCGGCCAGGTCTCTGACGAAAATCTCGCGCAATATGAATTCATCGGCGAACTGTCTCTGAGTGGGGAACTCAACCCGGTCCAAGGCGTACTCCCGGTTGCCCTGAAAGCCAAGGAAGCCGGTCGCGGATTGATCGTGCCACGCGGCAACGGCGCCGAGGCCGCGCTGGCAAAAGGACCACGGCAATTTGAAGCCGACAGCCTGCTCGCGGTGGTAGCCTGGCTCGATGGGCAGGAAAAACTTCGCCCAACCGTTGCCAACCCGGACATCGCCACACGAAGCTGCAAGGACATGGCGGATGTTATTGACCAGCCCTTTGCCCGCAGGGCTCTGGAAGTTGCTGCTGCCGGCAGCCACAATATTCTTTTGAGCGGTCCACCCGGTACGGGCAAGACCATGCTGGCTTCGCGCCTGCCCGGAATTTTGCCACCGCTGACTGAGCGCGAGGCGTTGGAAGCAGCCTCGGTTTCTTCCATCAGCCAGCGCGGGCTTGATCTCAAGCACTGGAAGACCCGAAGTTTCCGGGCGCCACACCACACCGCAAGCGCGGTAGCGCTGGTCGGCGGCGGTTCCAAACCACGCCCCGGGGAGATATCCCTGGCTCATCATGGCGTCTTATTCCTTGATGAATTGCCGGAGTTCAGCCGGCATGTGCTGGAAGTTCTGCGCGAACCGATGGAATCGGGGCAGATCGTCATTGCGCGGGCCGCCAGATATGCGGAGTTTCCCGCCCGTTTCCAACTGATCGCGGCCATGAACCCCTGCCCCTGTGGCTACGCAGGAGACCCGTCCGGACAATGCCGTTGCTCCGGCGAACAGATTCAGCGCTACCGCGCCCGCATCTCGGGCCCATTGCTGGACCGCATCGACCTGCAGATCGAGGTGCCACGGCCTCCCGGCATGGTGATGTACAACGGGAGTCCGCCGTCAGAATGCAGCGACAGCATTCGCCGGCGGGTGATAGCCGCCAGGGACATCCAACTGGCCCGTGCCGGGCGGCCCAATGCACACCTGAACAACAAGGCTGTCAACAAATATTGCCGTCTTGACGCGGTGTGCCACCAGTTACTTGAGGACGCGGCAAAGAAACGGTTTCTGTCACCCCGGGCCTGCCAGCGTATACTCAAGGTCGCCAGGACGCTGGCCGATCTGGAAGCGGCTGAAACCATCAGCCAGGTACACCTGGCTGAGGCCATCTCCTACAGAATGGCGGGATCGGGAAACATTCAGTACTGAAAGAAAAATCAGGGTGTTGAATTGCTTTGAATAAGGTACCGTTTTTGTACCGAACATTCCACCAGGGCGGGCCATCTCGATCTTTACTTTTGACAAATAGTAAAGACCTTGCTATCTTTACCAAACGTCAAAAGTAAAGAGATACATCTTGCCAAAAGTCAGTGCAAAAAGACAAATTACGCTTCCGCTCAGCCAATGTGAGGCTCTGGGAATTCGACCGGGTGATGAAATAGAGAGCTTCGTTGCCGATGGCCAATTGACGATCATTAAAAAATCCAAGGGTGCCGCCAAGGGGTTGCTGAAAGGAATTGAACCCAAATCATCGATGAGTGATGAGGATTCAAGGCAGAGTGCAATATCTTGATTGCAGTCGATACCAATGTCCTGTTGCGGTATCTGCTGGGCGACGACCCGACTCAGTCTGAAAGGCAGAGAAGCTGATCGCAGGTAATGACGCAGTACTCGTTACAGACGTTGTCCTGGTTGAAACCCTTTGGACGCTGAAAGGCAAAAAATACAACTTGGGCAAAACCGAACTGGTCGGTGTTGTCCGGACCCTGTTTAAGGAATCCAATATTCGATTTGAAGATGGGCAGGTCGTATGGATGGCTTTAAACGACTATCGAAAAGCAAAACGGGTGCGAGGTAAAAGCGCAGACTTTGCTGACGCCCTGATAATTAACAAGGCCAAATTCACTGCTGATTGCCTGAACACAATTTTCAATGGATCTTATACATTCGACAAAGCGGCTCAAGCTGTATCCGGTGCAAAGGCCCCCATATAGTGTACTGCATGGTAATTAGGCCAGACCCACCCGGCCGAGGCCATCTCTTACCGGATGGCGGGATCGAAACACATCCAGTACTGAAAGAATAATCAGGGATAATGTGCTTTTTCAGAGGTATTGATCGTATTGCTTGCCGATGAGCGTGGAATCCGAATAATGGACTTGACCATTCATGCACCAAATTCTTTTTCATAAGAAGGGAAATTCTACTAAGATATACTCATAGGCTAGCAGTCTGTCGGGTTATTCAAAGATACGAGGCTAAAAATGGTGAAAGTCATCGATTTCCTCAAAAAGAAAAGCGAAAAATTAGCGCAGGCACAGCACCAATTTGAGCTCACGGAATGGATATCGCCAGCAATCCGTGATTATTGGGCCGAATTTTTGATTAAAGCCAACAGCCACCAGTTGATCAGCTGGGTCCGGGAGTATCGGCTGCTCTCGAACGGTGCCCCTCAGCCACAAGCAAAAGCTATTGAGTTGCACCCGGAAGCACAAAAGTTACTGGCTTCGCTGTCCGTTAAACTGGGCGAAGAGGTCCATGTAGGGGATTGGCTGGAGATAGATCAACAACGCATCAACCAATTTGCCGAAGTGACGATGGATCGGCAGTGGATCCATACCGATCCGGAACGTGCAGCTACTGAATCACCATTTGGAACTACCATTGCTCAGGGCTTTCTTACTCTGTCTCTGCTGCCAGTGCTGACCGAGAGTGTTGATCCTGAACACCCGCAATATCCCACCGCTAAAATGACGGTCAACTATGGCTTGAACCGGGTTCGCTATCTTTACCCTGTCAAAGTCGGTAACCGGATCCGTTCCCACACCCGTTTAACCAGGGTTGAGCCGATTAAGCGAGGCTTGGAAATGGTCAAAGAGATCACCATTGAGATCGAAGGCTGCCATCGCCCAGCTTGTGTCGTAGAATCTATCATCCGACTCTACTTCTGATCCGTAGATTGATCTTGTCTCTTACCGGATGGCGGGACCGGGATCCATTCGGTATTGCGGGAATAATCAGGGGTGATATGCTTTGCCTGAACAATAGCTGTTTGTCGCTTCATTTGAACCCAGGCGGTAATCACATACTCAAAACCAGAGGCACGAGGCGCTTGAAAAAAAAAGAAGTTGCCATGCTGGTCATCAAGGATGGCGCCCGCAGCACCGCGATACCGCAAGACCAGATTGAGTGGATTGATGCTGCAGGCGACTACATGTGTGTCCATGCCGGCGGCAAAACGCACATCATGCGCAGTACCATGAAGAAGCTGGAGACGGAACTGGACTCCAGCCTGCTCCAGCGGATTCACCGCTCGACCATCGTCAACATCAGGGAGGTCGTTGATATGCAACCCCATATCAATAACGAATACTTCCTGACCCTAAAATGTGGCCATACCGTCAAGCTGTCACGAAGCTACAAGGACAAGCTGAAGTACTTCACCTGATTTGCCGACATTATCCCCGGTGGTCAAGCCAGAACTCAATGCCCTGGGTGTTCAGCACCACATCATGGTGCACTCTTTCACGGACCTGCTGTTCAGACAGGGTCACGCCGTGTTTACGTGTACCGGCCAGTAGCCAGTCCATCATGCCGGCTTCAATGGCTTCGGTCCGGTTTTCTTCGTTTGCGTAAGTTTCAGCAAGCTCGACAAAAAAGCGAATGGCCGTTTTCAGCCTGGAAGCCATTTGTGGCACACCCTGAACCCGCCCAAAGTGGGTCAGGTACATGTTCTCCGGCGACTTCTCCATCATCCGGTCAATGGAGGCGATCAGGACCTGTGGATTGAACTGAGTAGGTGTGGTCGTGGGAAAAATGAAAGGGCCATTGGGCGTATCCAGGTCACGGTAGGAAAGCCCAAAAGTATCACCGGCAAACCAGCCTCGTGTCTGCTCGTCCCAGATGCAGAAATGGTGCCTGGCATGGCCTGGTGAATCCATGAACACCAGGGGCCGTCCGCCCACGGCCAGACTGTCACCCTCTTCCATCGTAATGACCCGTTCCACGGCTATCGGCCTGAGCGTGCCATACATTGCATCAAATGCCGTGTCGCCATAAACATGGCGGGCACTGGCCTCAAGCCTGGACGGGTCGATCATATGCCGTGCCCCGTATGGATGAACCACGAATTGTGCATTCGGCAAACGGGCCATCAACTCCCCCGCACCACCGGCATGATCAAGGTGAACATGCGTCACAATAATATGGCTCACTTCATCGGGACTTCTGCCACGGCTGCGGATGATTTTCAGTATCCGCTCCGCGCTGGCATTGTTTCCCACTTCGATCAGGGCCAGGGCATCATCCGTTTCCAGCAGGTAACAAGCGGCCGTCAAAGGCTGCACCATGCCGCTGTCCACAGCGACGATACCACCTTCATATTCCAAAGCTGTAATGCAGTCCGACATGGCCGTTTCCTTGTGATACCTTAGGGCCTTCTAACACTAGTGTACTGTCACACTAACCCCGATTGATTTGATGTAAATTCCTGACCTATGAAGCAGTATAAATCAATGCGTGAGGAAGGGGCAGGTTCGGCCCCATTGGGCAAGCAACAGGCTTGACGCAGGATTATTATGGTGCGCTCCTTCTTTCTATCAGGCTTCCTACCCTTGCTCATCCTGTTGATGATGATGCCGGACCGTCTGCCCGCCGCTGGCCTGAAGTTCGAGATCAGCGGAATCGAGGAGCCCGAACTCAGCAATGTCAGAAACCGCGTGGACCCCTTCCAACTGACCCGCAGGTCCAGTTATTCCCAGGGATATCTTGAGAGCTTGCGGCGCAAATCAGAACAAGGGGCCAGGGAGGCGCTACGGCCTTACGGTTACTATCACGCAAGCGTCAACAGCGAAGTCACTCAATCTGCACAGGGAGAGTGGCTACTCAAGCTTCATATCACACCCGGCCCACCACTGCTCATCCGGGAGGTAAAAATTGAGCTGAGGGGAGATGGATCAGGCCTCAGTGAATTACGGAAATGGCAGGCCCAGTGGCCACTCACTGTGGGAAAAAGACTGATCCAGCCTCAGTGGGAACGACAAAAGCAGAAGGTGCTGGATATTGCCGGCAGTTACGGCTATCTGCTGGCGGAGTTCACACAGCGTGAACTGGCAGTGGATCTGGAACGCAACGAAGCGGTGTTGACCCTGATTCTGGAAACCGGCGAGCAAGCCGTCATGGGAGAAGTGAGTTTCCTGCAGGATGGGGTCAAACCACAGGTTCTTAAAAACCTGCCCCGCTTTAAGGCAGGAGACCCATACGACGCATGGCTACTGGAAAAATTCCGCATCGATATCTGGAAGACGGGATATTTCAGCCGAATTGACATCGTTGAAGACCGGCGCCTGGAAGAATCCCCGCCACGGGTCAATCTTGCCGTCAGCATGAAACCGCGCAAACCGAATACGTACCAGGGTTCGATTGGAGTAGGTAGCGACACCGGACCGCGCTTGCAATTCAGTTGGAACCGCCACCTGATCTCAGACAATGGCGACAATTTCTCCCTCGTATCAGGCTGGCAGGATCACAACAACGAGTTATTTGTTCGCGGAAATTACCGCAAACCACGCCTGAGCAAAGCCCGGCAATTCTGGGTGGCTGATGGTTTGATAAAAAAGGAAAATGAAGATCTGCTGGTCAGGGAAAATGAATTTGACGAAAGCCTGATCAAACTGGCCAATGGAAATATCAACGATTATTTACTGCGCCTTGGCCGTTTGAAAATTCGTAACCGGCACAGTGGTTACATGCAGTTGTTCGAAACTATCTACACAGAGTTCCTCAGGGAAACCATTGACTATCGCCTTAATCCCTCCGACCCACCCGCACTGGTCGAATTGTTGGCCAGGGGAGCAAGTGATATCCCCTTTGCCAGGAGGTCCGATTCCCTCACGATCGGCATCAACTTCAACCTGCCGGCGATTCAGGGCAATGGTTTCGAGACCGTTGGACAACGCCACCGCGCCTGGGCATTCACCTCCAACAAGGCCTGGGGATCGGATATCAACTTCAGCCAGGTCTATATTTCAAGCCGCTGGAATTTTATCAAGGGGCAGCGCTGGAAATTTATGCTGCGCGGTGAGGCCGGATATTCGGATGCCCAGGTCAAAAATGTCCTTACTGAAGTTGACGGTCGCACCATTGAAGTTTCCCTGACGGCACTGCCCAACCTCTATCGCTTCAAGGCCGGCGGCAGCACCAGTGTGCGTGGTTATGGTTTTGAAAGCCTGAGCAGCAACGGTATCGGTTCCAACAACATCGTCACGGCCAGCGCAGAAATGGAGTACATGTTCCTGCCCAACTGGTCGCTTGCGGCTTTTTTTGATGTCGGCAATGCGTTCAACAACTGGAGCAATATTGATCTGAAAAAGGGCGCCGGCGTCGGTATCCGCTGGTACAGTATTGCGGGCCCGATTCGTGTCGATATAGCAAAAGGCCTGGACTACCCGGACAAACCCTGGCGAATTCACTTCACCATTGGGACTTCCCTGTTATGAAGCATCGCGGCCTGAAAATTTTGCTGATCTCAATGGTGGTAACGGCCAGCCTGTTGCTGGGTGGTGTTTATGGCATTTTGCACACCACTGCGGGCGCTCGCTTGCTGCTGTCCCTATTGGAGGAGCGACTGGACGACTCGCTGAAAATCGAGGGAATTTCCGGGAATATCAGCTCAGGACTGGATATCGCCATGATCAAATATCGCGACGAAAGCAAGGTCATCAGAGTGAACAAAACCCGGTTCGCTGTCGTACCGGAGTTTTTTCCACTACAAATTCAAGTACGCTTTATTGAAGTTGCATCACTGCACATTCGCCAGGAAGCTTCTTCAGCAGAGGACTCTGAGCCGCTTGATTTGGAGGCTCTGAGTAAAGTTCTGGAATCGCTTGCGCCGCCCTTTCCCATCATTCTGTCCCGACTGGAACTGGATATCATCGCGTACTCGGGCCCTTCCGGCACGCCTGTTTTCTCGGCACAACACATCTCATCTGCGCTGCAACTTGATCAGGTTCTGGACCTAAAACACCTGGCGCTGGAATCGAAGAAGTCCAGACTTGAACTGGAAGGCAAGGTGGGATTGTCAGTCCCCTTCCCCGTCTCCCTGAACGGCAAGGCGAGCCTGATCCTGGACAAGGAAATATCTGGAACCATAGAGACCTTCGAAATCCAGGGCAGAATCAGTGATTACGAATTCGAAGCGAAATCCTTATTGCACATCCCCAACCTGGATCCAGTCAGCCTGGAACTAAGTGGTAATGGCAACGAAACCAGCGTGGAACTGACGGAAATGCAGTTCCTCATAGCCCAAACCGGCATGCGCGTGAATGCCACGGCCACCATCAATCTGGACCAGGGCGTACTGGAAGCTGATCTTAACTGGAGCGATCTCGCCTGGCCGCTTGCTTCTGGGGAAGCTCAATTCCTCAGCCCGGCCGGTGAAGCGCACCTGTCCGGATCACCCGACAACTGGGCCCTCAACGGTGATACGACCCTACAAACGAAAGACTTCCCGCCGGGGCGATTGCGCCTGGAGGCTAATGGAAACCGCGAATCGGCCACGGTGAATATAGTAGATGGCCAGGTGCTTGGCGGCGATTTCACCGGCAAGCTCGAATTCGGCTGGACCGGGGAAGCAAACTGGTCAGCAAAACTGAATGCCAGCAACATGCAGACCGACATCCTGCTACCCAACTGGCCCGGTTCCATCAACACCAGGCTGACCGCGCAAGGCAGCCTGAAACCCTTCCGGCTCAACCTGGATATCCTGCAACTGGACGGAAAGCTACGCCAGCGCCCACTGACGGCTTCCGGACAACTTTACTGGCAGGGAGGGCGCCAACTGGATGCCGATATTCAACTGGCATCCGGAAACTCAAAACTGGTTTTGCAAGGTGAGTTGTTTGCTGCTGATGGGCTGGGTTTTTCTGTGAGCACCGATGAACTGGGATACTTCCTTGCATCCGGGACCGGCTCTGTGCAGGCCCACGGACGGGTTTGCCTGCTACCCGACAAACCGTACCTCAGGCTGGATCTGGAAGCGGAAAAACTGGGCTGGAACGACCTTTCGCTTGATACGCTCAGCATTCACAACAAAGTCGGACTATCTGCAGATACCCTGGCCGACTTACTGCTCGTTGCCAGGAAAGTCGAAGTAAACGGCCTTGCTGTGGATGAAATCAGCCTGGATCTTTTCGCTGACGAAACTCAGCAATCTGCCAGCCTGACCGCTTTGTATTCCAGCTTGAAGCTATCGGTAAAGGCAAGCGGCACGCCGATCGACTGGCAGCACCTGGTCAAATCGGGCGGCTCAGAATTTGCCTGGAGCGGCCACATCGATTCCATGGCATTGAGCGATGGTGAGCAGATAAGTCTGCAACTTGAAAAAACGGCGCCCCTTCATCTTTCTGCAAACAGTGCCCGGCTTGAAGATGCCTGCATCGGAACCCAACAAGCTCAAAGTATTTGCTTTAACACCCAATGGCAAAGATTTGGCGCCTACTCAACCCATGCAGTCCTGCACCAATTCCCCCTCCAGATCATGCAAGTATTTCTTGATAAGGACCTGACTTTCAGCCAGCAACTCAGCGGTGATTTCAGCCTGAACGGAAGCTCCGGGCAGCCACTGTCCAGCCAGGCCCAGATTGAAATATCCCCCGGCGTGGTCGGTAGACGATCAGAATCCTCATTGTCGCTTAACACTGGTACCGGCATCATCGGGTTTAATCTTGACCAGGGTAAACTGGTGACGGGAGCCTTGAGCCTGCCACTGCCGGGTAACGGTAAAATCGATATAGATTTCCAGCTACCGGATATTTCTGCCGGTGAAAACACACAAATTGCCAGCCACGCCGAAATAACTCTCAATAAGCTGGATCTGTTTTCACCACTGCTGCCCTTCATTGACCATGCAGGAGGGCAATTTTATGCTCAACTGGATGTGTCAGGGAGCGCGCTCCACCCGAATCTGAGCGGATCCATAAGTATTGAAAACGGACTGCTTCAACACGATGCGAGCGGCCTGGAGTTGCATGATATCCAGTTAGCCGGCCACCTGCTCGGTGGAGGAAAATCCCATTTATCGGGTCGTTTCATGGCACGGGAAGGCAACGGTGAACTGGATCTCAATATTGACCTGTCCGACATCCGCTCACCGCGGTTCGAATTAGCGCTCACAGGCAAGCAGTTGACCCTGTTTGACTCACCCGAGCTGTTACTCGTTGCTGAGCCCGATATCAAATTAGCCTGGGGTGACAAGGCCTTTGAACTCAATGGCAGCATCCTGATTCCACGTGCCCGGATCGCCCCCAGGACCATTCCCGTCGCCAGCAACCCGGAGAGCCCGGATCTTGTCATCGTGGCGGGGGAAGCTCCAAAATCGGACCATGCAGCGAAGCCGGATCAGGAACTGGCCATCCGCGGCGACCTGGAAATCACACTCGGTGATCAAATAGAACTGGTTTTTGACCTGGCCGAAGCAACACTGGGCGGCAGTGCCATTTTTTCCTGGCAAGACAAGCTGGTGCCAATGGCGGAGGGTGAATATCACATCGTGGGAGAAATTAACGCCTTCGGCCAGCAGCTTCAAATCACCCAGGGAAGCATCAACTTCCCCGGCATCCCGGCGGACAACCCGCATCTGGACATCCGCGCTGAGCGTAAAATCTATGGTAATTCTGAAATCCGCCGTGCAGGTGTATTTATCAACGGCACCCTGAAAAGGATGGTTGTGGAGCCCTACACGGATCCAATGACCACCCGGGAGCGGGCGCAAACGCTGTTGATCACCGGCAGTGACTTCAATATGGACCAGGGCGTGGGAGCAGTGGACATCGGCACCTACATTGCGCCCCGGGTCTATCTCAGCTATGGCATTGGCGTCTTCGAAGATGAAAACGTGATCAGCCTGCGCTACGACCTGGGCAAGAGGTGGGGAATCAAGGCTACTTCCGGACAGCGCACCACCGGCATAGACATTAACTACGTTATTGAGCGCTAGGAGCACGATAAGGCTGTGAGACCGTCACCGAAATCAGGCCAGAGAACATGCTATATTTTCATTCCCATGAATGCCGTAGCCCGTATCACTCTGCTCCTGTTCATTTACGCGATTACCTGGCAGGCGGTTTATGGCCAGGCAGTCTTTCCGGAGCCCAACCAGGATCGCGCACTGGCGCTTGAAAGTGCGGAATCGGTCCGTACACAAGGCGTACTGAAAACCTTGTACCAATCGGCGCGGGCGGGCGACAGCAGGCAGGTTCTGGACACACTTCAGGCTGTGGAACGGAATGATAACTGGCCGGTTGCGGCCAGGGAGTACCTTATCTGGTCGTTTGCCCAGGGTCTGGCCGATATGGAATCCAATATCATCGGTCGCGAGGTACTGGACTACCTGTCCGCGTACCGGCCACAAACACTGGTTGCACACGATGATCGCAGCGACAGGGGTGTCCCCCTGTTCAACATTCCCGTGGCAGCCGCAGGCTTGAGAAATTCCTGGGCCCGCCAACAGGCTGCGCTGGACGCAAAAATATTATTCCAATATGACCCGGCAGCCTGGATCAATGCTTATCTCGGAGCCGATCCGGCAGAACGCAGAGGCTTTATCGATGCCCTCGATTTCGCCACGGATGAACAACTGCTGGGCCTGGGCAGTTCCGCACTGGAACGCCTGGGTGAACAAGCCGCTCTGACCGGTGTTGCCGGGAGGTCTGCATTGTTGCTGGGTGATCTGGAACTGTTACAGGCAACCCTGTCGCTGGGAAGCGGGCCAGATATTCACCGGATTCTCAAAGCAGCTTCACTGAACCTGGATGCAGAAGACAACAAACAACTACTTTTACACACTATTCATCTGGATCTGGGCAACAAGGCGGGCCTGGCCATCGCACAACTGGCGCCAGCCCTGCTGGATGATCCGGAAGTTCGTGACCGGATGTTCAATATGCTGGAGAACCGGAACCTGGGCACCTCCGCCGCCCTGGTTCTGGGGTCCAGCACGAATCCGGAAATTCGTGGCCGACTGAATGCCCTGGCAAACCGCAAGGATGGACTGGCTTCGAAACGTGCATCACTGGCCATCGCCAGCGACCTTCAACCCCGCGAGGCAAACCGGTGAGGCCCGCAAGAAACTACATCCTCTCAGGTCTTCTCCTGTTTGCAATGACCGCAATGAGCCACCTTACTGCCCAGCAGTCCCGGGTTGTTCAGTGGGTGGATAATGCCCCCGTCAGCGACACCACAAAAATTGCCCTGGGCTACCCTGTACCGATCCCGGTCAATACCGCATTGCCTTTTGACGGATTTCGCAGTTACAACGGCTTGCATGCGCGTCACCAGGATCTTGCCGATACGACGCCCTGGGTACAGGCCTTTGAGGTCGGCGAAACCCGGGCCGGGCGCATCATCTGGGCCTATCAACTCGGCGACGCTGACCACCAGACCGTCAACGGCCTGCCGGAGCAGGCCATGCTGAGCAATGGCGGAACCCATGCCCGCGAATGGCAATCCCCGGAAGTGGCCACGGGCATCATTGAACTGCTTGCGCTGGCCGAAGACGACCATCACCTGATCAGCTACCTGAGGGACAACGCCAACATCCTGGTTATCCCCGTTCTCAATATAGACGGGTTTCTGCAAACCCAGCGTTTTCCCGACAAAAACTGGCTGGGCACGGATCCGGATGATCCCAGGGGGTCTCCCCGCGACGGCCGCATGCGACGCAAAAACATGCTGGAGGTGGATGAAAATCTGTCGACACAGGGAGACCACTTACTCGGCGTCGACCTCAACCGGAACAACCCTCCTTTCTGGAATACCAACCCCATGCGTTCGTCGAACAACCGAAGAAGTATCGTTTACCACGGTGCATCGACCCAGTCCGAACCGGAAGCGCAGGCACTGATAACTGCCGCCGAACTGGGCCCGGCCGACCAACTCAGCATGTACACCGACATGCATTCTTTCACCCAGGTACATTTCTGGGTCAACAACGGGAACGACCGCCTGACCCGACTGACGGAAAGGCTACTGACCACGTTCTCCAGCCACCATGCAGCTTTTAGCGCCGGTAAATATTACAGTTTCAGACCCGGGCAGAATATACCTGAAAACCAGGGTATCGGCTCTACCGATGAACTCTTCGCCTACGGCTACCAGGTACCATCCTGGACACTGGAGATCGAGCCAAAAAACAGTGGAGTGGATTACGGCGGGCTGGGCCGTAACGGCCACGACGGTTTTATCCTGCCGGAATCGGAAATTGAGCGTGTGCGCACCGAACTGGCGCAAACATTTACCGTGGCTTATTACCAGCAGGCGGGACCGCCTTCAATCAGCACCGTACGCTTTACCGATCAGCAAACGGGCGCGGTGGTTTTCGAGGCGAAATGGGACGTCAGCGGTGACCATAACCGTGAACTCTACACATTCCAGGCTCAGCCACTGCAGGCGGAGCGCGACTACACTTTGTGGCTGGCCTTCGACAAACCCATGCGCTGGCGGCAGGAAGGCCAGGTCTCTGTGCTGCCGGGCCAGCCGGTGGAAACCCTGAGCGTAGACAGGAGATTTACAGTCGATGATACAGAGTTGACCGTAAACCTGGATCAGGAGCAGTGGCTGCAAATGCCCGGAGGGTCACCACAGGGATACCTGCACTACCGGGATGACGCATGGTCGGCGAAATTACGTTTTCCCGCAGATGCCAATAACCAGGGACTGATTGATGGCACAGCCATAGCCACCCTGGAATATGGCACCTTCGACATGACCGGAAGCCGGACCGATGCCGATCCGGCAACCGTAGCTTTCTGGGAAAATGGCGGCTGGTCCGGTTTCGAGGACAGCAACGGCAATGATTTCACCGACAACGGCGGCAGCGATACAAGCATCCGGGTCCAGGTCACTTCCGATCCGATGGACGATCCCTTCGTGATCGAGGCGGGTACTTCTTCCGCCTGGTATGACCCATCCCGCAACGGCGAAGGCTTTGTGCTGGAAATTCTCTCTGCTGATCGCGCCTTGATGTACTGGTTCACCTATACCCCCGAAGGTGAACAGGACTGGTACATCGCCGAGGGTGAAATCCACGGCAACCGCATCATTTTTCCCGAGTTGACCCAGGCATCTGGCGGCGTGTTCGGGCCGGATTTTGATCCGGAGAAGATCCGTTTGAAGGTTGTCGGTTCAGCCAGTTTTATCTGGTCAGGCTGTGATAGAGGGGCGATGGAATGGCTGATCGACAAAGACGGAAATGACCGTCGCCACGGGCGCATGAACCTGCAACGCCTGTCTCGGGTAATGGGCATCGACTGCGCTAATCAGTCACTTCCCCCGGATCTGTACGAAGGCCGATTGAGTGGTTCCTGGTACGACCCATCGCATTCCGGGGAAGGCTATGTACTGGAAGTGATGACCGATAAACGCGCGCTGGTCTACTGGTTCAGCTACGATTCCCAGGGCAACCGCCGCTGGTTTTTCGGAGTGGGAGAGGTCGATGCCGGCAAACTTTTGTTTACGGAAATGTTCACCACGCGGGGCGGAATATTTGGCCCCGGTTTTGATCCCGACAGTGTAGAAGTCAATCCCTGGGGTTCCCTGGAACTCAATATGGACTGCAACAATGGAACGGCCGATTTTTCCCCCACCGAGGAAGGCTTCCCCGCCGGCAGTCTGAACCTCACCCGCCTGACCTTCCTCGAAGGCCTGAACTGCAACAACTGAGCTTCAAAGCAGGCAAATACAGATTATTACATTGCCTGCAACTTATGCCATCTGCAAGCCAATACGATTACAATACGCCCATTCATTTATTTAAGCGGAGCACCTGCGTGAGCAATCAGGAAAATCACATGTACTGCACCAACAAGTTCATCGAACTTGCCAATGACCTGAAGAAAGAAGGCATCGATATTGTCATGGTTTCAGGCTCACTGATGACCGCCTCCAGCATTTATGCAACCTACGTCGCTGCCGGCAATAATGGCGCCCTGGAATCATCCGGTGTCGACAAGGTTGTCGAGGTCTACCGCCGGACACTGGAACACCATCAGGTCATCAAGAAAGCCGAAGTGCAGGCCCAGGCTGGAAAGTGATCTCAACCCTGCTGGCACTGGCATTTTTTGTCACCGCACTGGCCTACTCCATGGTCGGGTTTGGCGGCGGCTCCACCTACAATGCCCTGCTGGTTCTCGCTGATGTTGATTACCGCCTGATTCCATCCATCGCTCTGATCTGCAATATCCTGGTGGTATCGGGCGGTGTTTACTGGTTCTGGCGCCAGGGTCATTTCAGCATTCGGGAAATCCTGCCCTTTATCGCCTTATCGGTTCCCATGGCCTGGCTGGGAGGACGCATCCCGGTTTCCCAGCAATGGTTCGTGGGCCTTCTGGGTTTTACCCTGTTGCTGACGGGGTTACAAATGCTGGCTTCCCGATCCCGCACGGACAGCGAATATCACAGCCAGGTAGTGAACCCCTGGCTGGTTGGGCTGCCGGCCGGCGCCGCAATCGGTTTACTTTCCGGTATTGTAGGTATTGGAGGTGGCATATTTCTGTCGCCTCTGCTGCATGTGACCCGCTGGGCCGGCGCATACCGGATTGCGGCCGCTTCCAGTGCGTTTATACTGTTCAACTCGATCGCCGGTCTGAGCGGGCAATTGATGAAACAGGCAGCAAGCGAGCCGTCCCAACAGTGGGCAGGAAATCAATTAATCGATGCCTGGCCACTGTTTATCGTGGTGGTAGTCGGTGGGCAAATTGGCAGCCGCCTGGGCTCAAAGCACCTCCCGGAACGATGGGTCAAGGGCTTGACCGCAGCCCTGGTGCTTTACGTTGCGGCTCGATTGTTGTGGAAATGGTACGGAATGACTTTTGTTTAATGGATGCGCACACATGCAGATACCGGTAAAAATCATCAACCCCAATCCACTGCAGGATCTCCTGCAGCGCCCCCTGCGCGAGTTGCGCATGTCAGTTATCGACCGCTGCAATTTCCGCTGCACTTACTGCATGCCGGCAGATTCGCTACAGGGGCGGGGCGTATTTTTGCCACTGGTGAAACTGCTAACGGATCATGAGATCGAAGACCTGGTGTACACCTTTGTCGACCTGGGCGTGCGCAAGCTGCGTATCACCGGCGGTGAGCCCCTGATCCGGCCCGGACTTCCCGGACTGATCCAGACACTGGCGGCCATCCCGCAACTCGAGGACATTGCGCTGACCACCAACGGCGTCATGCTGCCACGCCTGGCCGAGGATTTGGCTGAAGCCGGCCTGGGCCGCATCACCGTCAGCCTGGACACACTGGACGAAACCATCCTCAGGGAAATGAGCGGTGGTAAGGCCCGGCTGGACCAAATCCTGGAAGGCATTGCCGCTGCCGAAGCAGCCGGTTTCAAGCACCTCAAGATCAATACCGTGGTTCAGCGCGGCGTCAATTGTCACACCATCATGGATTTGCTGGACCATTTCCGCGGCAGCGGTCACAGCGTTCGCCTGATTGAATACATGGACGTAGGCAACTGCAATCACTGGGATGCTGCTGAAGTGATCCCGTCAGCACAATGGATCGAACGAATCACCGCCAGATGGCCGATCCAGCCGATCCAGCAACGCACGGCGGCCGAGACCGCGCAACGCTATGAATACGTGGACGGCCAGGGTGAAATCGGCTTTATCAGCTCCATTTCCAATCCGTTCTGCGGCGGTTGCACCCGTGCCCGCATCACAGCCGATGGTATTTTTTATACCTGTCTGTTCTCCAACAAGGGCACCAACCTGATGCCGCTGATCCGGCATAACGCAGACCCCGCTGAACTGCAAAAACGGATTCGCTCGGATTGGGAGAACCGGGACGACCGTTACAGTGAAGAACGCGGCCAACCCGGACAGGATCAGAAAAAAGTTGAAATGTACCGAATCGGTGGATGAGCATATGAAAAATATCAAGGTCAGGTATTTTGCGGCATACCGGGAAGAAACCGGTGTCGGTTTTGAAACAATTACCACCGGCGCCAACAGCCCGGCCGAACTGTTTGCCGAATGCGCCACAAAGCATGAAGGCCTGCAATCCTATTCTGCTGCCCTGGTGGCCATCAATGATGAAATGTCTGACTGGAACGCTGCCCTTAGCGAGGGCGACGAAGTACTGTTTTTCCCACCGGTGGCTGGCGGATGAAGCACTTCGAAATCACATCGCAGGCAATTGACCCGGATGCATTCAGGAAACAGCTGCTGGACCCGGCTTGCGGCGCCTATGTCCAGTTTGACGGCTGGGTGCGAAACCACAACGAGGGACAAAGCGTCCTGCGTCTGGAATACGAAGTCTACGAACCGCTGGCGGTAAAAGAAGGCCAGAGCATCATCGATGAAGCCATCGAGCGCTTTGGCGTGACTAACGCCTGTGGTGTACACCGCAGCGGATTGTTGGAACTGTCCGATGTGGCGGTCGTTGTAGGCGTCTCCTCCCCCCACCGCGATGCCGCCTTCGCCGCCTGCCGTTACATCATCGATGAAACCAAGGCCCGCTTGCCTATCTGGAAAAAGGAATACTACGAAAACGGCCAGGCCGAGTGGGTGAACTGCAAGCACTGCGGGCACCGCGAACACGGGTAGACCGCAGATTTCGATATCAATATAAAACACGCGCTTCAATCGCTGCGCCCATTGGTCAGTGAAGACTCGGCTGCGATCGCTGCATCACAACCGGTGAGTGGCAAGATGGGTAGAACGAAAGCTTTACAATATTTTACGAATGTAATATAAAGCAGATGCGTTTTATCCCCCGAGTCATAGCTTTTCTTGGCTACAACCCCACCCCTCAACCGGACGATCTGTTGGGAAAACTGGCCTGGTACAAACAGGTCAACGGTCTGACCTTGGAACATCTCGGCACTGAGATAGGACGAGATCCGGAACAGTTGGCGGACTGGTTGAGCGGGAGACTCAAACCCTGTCGGAGAAACCGGGAAGAGATTGCGCTCTTTTTGGCGGTCCCGAAGATTCCCACAGAAAGGTCTCGGATACAGGACACCCCATGAAGTGTCCTGGCCTGTAGAACGTGGTGCATTTGCAATTTGCATTCACTATTGACTTCAGCAGGTAAATATCACATACTGCTCTGTTAGTTTTTGTCGTTGCGGAGCATTGGGCGGACATTCTCCGATGGCAATGATCCCTGTCACAAAAAAATACTTCCCCCTTGCACCGCACGGGCTCAATCTCGTGCTCGTATTGGTGCAGTTTCTTAGCCTGCCCGCGTGATGTAGATTGCTTTTTTTGCCTGAGCAAAAGTGCCGGTTGCTCCACTAAGGCATGCCCCCTTCCCCTGTTTACTACAGGCAATTGCAGGAGTGTTAATGCATTATAGCGACCTTTCAGATGATGGTACCCCGGTGAAAACCGCCTTGTTATTGGCCGCCGGTACGGGGAGTCGACTCTCTCCACTAACGGATTCAACACCCAAATGTCTTGTTGAGGTCAATGGAATCCCCATCCTTGAACGGTTGGTCCGCTCCCTGCGCTATCACGGATTCAAACGCCTGGTGGTAGTCGTCGGACATCTGTCGGAGGTTATTCATAATTATCTCGGCAGCCGCTATGCCGATATTGAAATCGAATATATCGCCAGTCCGCGATATAAAACAACCAACAACATCTACTCGTTGTGGCTAGCCGGAAAGATGATCGACGAACCTTTCCTCCTGGTTGAAAGCGATCTGGTGTTTCAACCTAAACTGCTCAAGCCGATGCTCCTGCCTGACCGAATCGCCGTCTCCAGGCGGTTGCCATGGATGAACGGCACGACGGTAACGCTCAATGAGCAACAACAACTCGATGCTTTTTGGCTTGGCGCCGTAAATCGCACTGAGGCCAGCCATTTCAAGACCGTAAACATCTACAGCTTTTCCCGCAGTACCTGGCGATCGATCTGGGAGCGACTGGATCGACATATTACCGCCCAGAAGGTGAAGGGATACTACGAGACTGTTTTCGCCGAGTTGGTCGCTGAGGAGAATCTCACATTTTCCCCGGTCTTCTTTGATACGGACTGCTGGTATGAGATCGACACCCTTGAGGACCTGAGCGCGGCTGAGAAGATGTTCCCCAGGCCTTCCCCGCTCAAGGTTGCCACGCAGCAACTTCAACCTCTGGTTCAAAAGATTGCCCCGATTGCCGTTCGCAATATGGCCGAGATAAAAAATACCGTTATCCGTAAAAATTCGACACCACCCTTCTTACCCTTAGCTACCTCTGATTGATCCGCTCAACTACGGACAGAGAATTTGGTCGATCCGTTTCTGATAGCGTTTAACGAAGGCAACAAAATAAATGACAGGTCGGAATAGTGCTGCCAGAGAGCAGCAATTTAAGGCAATTGAACGCCAGCACGGCGGCTATTGGCGTCATGATTTTATCGACCACGCCTACCTGTATAATCTCTATTTTCCACCCGAGCGTTTTTTTAAGCAGCTGACCAGTCAAATCCATGAACTGGTGCTGAACTATCCCGTGGCTCAGGATGTTCTGGCCGAGTTGGTGGGCAAACTGATCAATCAACCGCCACAGTGGATTGTGGTGGGCAACGGGGCGGCAGAACTGATCAAGATCGTTTCCGGCCACCTCGCCAAAAAACTGATTGTCCCGGTCCCGTCGTTCAACGAATACGCCAACGCGGCACCGACGGAAAATATCAACGAGTTCGCGCTCGATGCCCCTTCTTTCCAACTGGACGTGGATAAATTTGCGGCAGAGGCGCTCCGTTGTCAGGCCGACGTTGCGGTGGTGGTGTCACCGAATAATCCGACGTCTCTGCTGGTGCCGAAGGCCGACTTGATCCGGCTGCTGGACAAACTCTCCGCACACAACTGCAGGCTCATTATCGATGAATCCTTCATCGATTTTGCTGAGAATTTTGGCGGGGCAAGTCTGGAGCAGGACATCGCCAGCTATCCGAATCTTGCGATATTCAAGAGCATGAGCAAGGCTTACGGTATCTGCGGTCTACGCATCGGCTATATGCTGACGGCCAACGCGCAATTTGCTGAGCAGGTTCGTCAGGGGCTGCATATCTGGAACCTCAACGGATTTGCTGAAACCTTGCTGGTTCATGCCCCTGAATACAAGCAGGAGTTCCTCGCCAGTTGCGATCAGGTCCGGGCGGATCGTGATCAATTCTATCAGGACCTCTGTACCATCAGCGGACTGAAGGTCTATCGGCCTGACGCCAACTATATCTTCTGCCGGCTTCCTGACCATGCTCCTGCCGGTCCCGAAGTAGCACGCAGACTGTTCGTCGAGCACAATATCTACATCAAGCACTGTCAGGGTAAGACCATGTCTGAATCCGATCGTTACATCCGCATTGCCAGCCGCACCAAGACCGAAAACAGAGTCGTGACCGAGGCCCTGACCACAATTGTTGGTTTGAAAAAAATATCATGAGTGCGTCACCGGATAACCCTGCGACTCCCAGGGCCATACTTTACTATGCGAAGGACCTGCCGAACATCTGCTCGCTGGCTGGCCTCCTTAGTGCAGTGCTCGGCATCTATTTCGCGTTTCTGGGTAATTTCTCAGCGGCAATGATCGGCCTGCTCTGGGCGGTCTTTTTTGACTGGAGCGATGGCATTATCGCCCGCAAGATGAAAGGTCGAACCGCAGAGCAGGGAGAGTTCGGTGCTCAACTCGACTCACTGATCGATATTGTCAGTTTCGGCATCTTCCCCGCTGTTATCCTGTTGAGCTATGGCAACTTCAGTCCCTGGTACATCCCCGGAGCTTTTGTCATTGTCGCAATCGGCGTGATCCGGCTGAGCTATTTCAATGTCTTCGGCCTGGTGGATAAATCAACCTACTGGGGGTTGGCCCTCGACAACAATGGCATTATCCTGGCCTTTTTGTTCCTCTTTGAGGGGCTGGTCAGTTCTGCAGTTTTCGGCCCGATTCTCTACGCTCTGCTGATGGTGCTAGCCGCCCTCAACGTCGCCCCGATCAAGACCCCTAAATTTTCCGGACGCTGGTATTACGCCATCACCATTTACACGCTGATGCTGACCCTGCTCTATGGCTGGAAATTGCTCTAACCCGCAGGATAGCGGTAACCTTTCTCCACTTCCATTCCCCCTTGCCGGAGTCCAGAATGTCAGATTTTCAATCGATAAGAACCGCTATTTCAGGTAATAGTGACGAACTGGTCGTTTACGCTGCCGATCACTTTTCCCAGTTTTCTCGTCGCGATGCCACTGTCACTTCAAAATCTGACCGCGCTCTGGCATCGGCACGTGCCGATGATTTGGTGATCTTACGAGGCAAACTGGACCAGGACTATCACCGCTGGTTACGCTCCCACTGTCTGGGAACAGATCATGTCGTTGCCTACAATATGCCGCCAAACGGCAAGACCCTCTCAGAACTGATTGTGGCCGATCCGCAACCGGTGCAAAGAAAAATCAGCGAGATGGGTAGAAAACCTGTCTACGCCCCCTGGTTTTCGACGCAAATGGAAGCCACAGCAGCCGAAGCCCTTGGCGCTGATCTTTTCGGTGCTACAGCATCCGATACCCTGAAACATAATGACAAGGCGACCTTTAAGGCTTTTTGTCAGGAACTGAAGGTGCCGGTCGTAGATGGTGTTGCCTTTACCATGCAACCGGAAAAGAACGACAATTTTCAGCAGATGCAGAGCCTTGTGGAGCGTTATCTGTCAACCCACGACACTGTCATCATTCGCGGTACTCTGGGTGAGGCTGGCATGTCGTTGTACAAGACCAATGGCGACGACCTTGCCGGGCTGTACCAAACTATTGTCGAGAGCGGCGAAAAGGTTGTTCTCATTGAACCCTTCCTGAATGTCACTTCCAGCCCGAATGACCAATGGGTTGTAGATCGGGATGGAAAAATCATCCATATCGGCATGTTTGAACAGATCTGCAAAGAAGGAATGGTGCACGTCGGCAGCCTGAAGGGGGATGGCCCTGCACCGCAAGTTTTTGATGCCATCAAGCAGACATCACTGAAAATCATAACCGCGATGGCGGCATCCGGATATTGTGGGCTGACCGGTTTCGATTACATTGTCGCAGAGGAAGGGATCTTCCCGGTTGAGAATAATGCCCGTTTCAATGGCTCTTCCTATGTGAACCTCATCGTTCATAACATTGAAGAATTGATGGGACCTGTTCCTGCCTGGGAATTTATCAAGATCAAGACGGCCCCCTGCACCTTTAGCGAATTGAACAAACAGATCGATTCAGTTCTTTACGACGGCAGCAAACTGAATTCCGTTTTCCCCTTCAACTGCGAAGATTTATCAGATACCGGAAGTTTTGCCGTGATCCTCTTAGCCGAAAATGTGGAGCATCTTCGCATGCTTGAGGCGTCATTGAAAACGCTGGGGATCAAGAGAGGTTGATCTCCTGAACGGTCAGAGTCAATGAGTATAGATACAAGAAGATGTAGACGCCCCCGACCTTAGCTGAACCGAGGGCATCCATCAATGATGGATGCCTCAAATTGGTAGGCTATTGAGCTCAAACCATGAAGCAAAAATGGAGGTGTCTATGAAACAAAATATAGTCCGCATCGGCCTGGATGTCGATGATACTCAGTACCACGGCTCAGCATTCAACAAAGATACCGGTGAAGTCGTTGATTTCAAATGCAGGCCCACATTGAAAGGCCTGTTACAGCAACGGGACAGAATGGCACGGCATTTTAAAGGTCGTAAAATCAAGCTGTATTACGAGGCATCCTACATCGACTATTGCCTGCAGCGTGACCTAATGTAGTGTCAAGCCTGAATTGTTGTGTGATGTAGGCAGGAAGGTACTTGTTCTGGCTGGCCAGCTCGGCCTGAAACTCGGGCCAGTACTTACGGATGATCTGGTAGAGTAGTGTTCATCCATAAACGATAAGCAATTGAAATAAATAAAGAAAATGTCTTACAAAGAGATGAAAACTCCGGTGATTTCTGCTACACTTTCGTAACTTCTCAATCACCCCGTGCACTCACGTAGTGATTGAAGCAGTACCGCGGATGATATCTGGTAAGTAGGGGATGGTATTTGAAAGGCTGACGCGATCGAGCAGGTAATCCCAGAAGGGGATGCGTTGTTTTTTGCAGGTCTTTTTCAAACTGGCGAAGGTATCGCGACATCGCCGGCCCTCATTAGACCGGGTACTGCCGCTGATCTTTCGCTTAATGACATATTCCCGGATATCCCGTTCACTGAGGTTATTGTGCAGGGGAATATCCGGCCGCTCCAGAACCAACAATAACTCAGCTTTATTGTTGGCCAGTCGTTGCAGTGCCAGGTTGAGGGTTTGGAAGCCGATTTTCGTGCGACAGATTCCATCGAAGCGAGCGGACAGTTCCCGTTTTTCGACTTTACTGGGATGTTGCCGATAATGTTTGAGATCGTGGTAGAGGTCCCAGATCTGTTCTCTGACCCAATTCAGCGCTTTGGCATGGAGGAACACATCAAACTGCCCGGCATCATCACTGAGGATCACCAATTCCGCTGGAAAGCCATGGTGGATCAGGCCCCGAAACAGCTGTGCGTGAGTGTCGTTGGCCACGGGCAGGACCCGCACCGGTGTCAGCTCCGCCAGCTTACCGGTAATGGGTGTCTGATCCAGGACAATCGCCGCCGCGTTACGATGACGGAAGGCATTGTTGGCCGAACGCACCGGCGGGGGCAGTGCGATCAGACCGCGGCTATCGAGCTTGCGCAATAGCGCGCGGGCAGCCATGTCCTTGGCCGCCCCCTTGGCGTTGGTCCAATCCCATTGGCGACACAGTTCCTGGGACAGCCGAGTGCGATGCCAAGCGGGGTGATCGGCTATCAGTTGACGGATAAACTCAATGTCCTGGGTCGTGACGGTGCGCCCTTGAAGAATCGTGCCCTGTTCCATGGGCCACAACTATAGGGCATTCAGCTTTGGGAGTTCAGTCCTGAATGCCGCTTGCACGGGGTTATTGAGAAGTTACTTTCTGAGCAGGCTCTATATAAAGAACGGGCTTGTCCAACTACAGGATAAGATTGTGGCTCGCTTCGCTCTCAGTGATCTATCCTTATTCGTTATATTCTGCGCGAGGTCTCGAAAACAAGTGAGCAGATTACACTGAATTGGACAAGCGTATTCCAGGGACCCAAGCCACGGGTGCCGCAGGGGTATTCGATCATCGGCGCTTGGTGCAGCAATTCGACGCCGGGCGGCATGAATCCAGAAAAATGCACGCAAATGGTATCGGACAAAGCACGACGAACTGGAAACAGTTGGCCCAATCCCGGCTATACGTACATTCGCTCCTACTACAACGCCAGTCTTGTCTTTTCTGGTAGCCGGTGCCCCTCAGGTGAAGTGTCGCCGCCACC
Source organism: Gammaproteobacteria bacterium (assembly GCA_024279945.1). Lineage (GTDB taxonomy): Bacteria > Pseudomonadota > Gammaproteobacteria > Xanthomonadales > SZUA-36 > JAJRRA01. The sequence continues at coordinate 5,990 of JAJRRA010000072.1, read as the reverse complement.
CCCTCCCATCACCGGCTACGGGAAGCGTGGCGCCTATTCGTGTTACGGCGGCGCGGAGTATCCTATGAGTTGGCGTAGCGAGGCTATCTGTGTCGACTACGGATGCAACTTTGGCAAACTCAGTCTCGAGAATTGCCTGGCCCTTGGTGTAAAAAAGGACGCACGGGAAGTCATCCACGGCAATGCAGAAGGCGGTCGTTCGAACGAGTGCTGGCTTCAACACTCCTGTGCTGACCTGCGGCCGAACGGGGACTTCGGAGATTATATCGATGACAACACAATACACTGATTATGCACGATATTTCGGTCACTGAATGCTGGCGATATGCTTACCAGCGTCTCGCCCGGGAGACTGAGCTGGAGTACTTTCCCACCCGTGCATACCTCAAATCCTTCCCCGAAAAATCGCGGCTGTTCTGCTACTGGCTGTGGCGTCAGTTGAGCCGGCGGGACGGCAAAATTTGCGAAGCCGCCCCTGAGACGCGCAGGGCATTTTCCACCGGATGATCCGCTCCGACCACAGGGTCCGCTGCCGGGCGTTTGCCGGTTCCCCTGCCGCCTGCGTTGAGCAATGCGGTTGCGCGTGAATTGAGAGAAAAACCCTGGCTGGGGCCGTATCTTGACTGAAAACCCATGCCGATGAAAACCAACATGATGGGCTGATGGCCCTTCTGGCCCTGCTTCTGTCTGATCCCTGTCCAGTATTTTTTTCCAGCCCCGTGATGAACTCACCCGTCTGACGCACACCACCGCGTTGTCCGTTACCTGGAGCGCCAGGGCCAATGAGCGTGCCAGGCTGGCTGTTTCTGACGGGAAGCGGCGGCATCTGTCGCCCTGAGGCCAGGAATTTGCAGTGGTACGGGGTGAAATCCAGCATGGACAACCCGCTGTGATGAGATTTCGCGGTGATCTGACTGTAAAACGTGAAAAACTGATGCAAAAAACTGCTTCAGTACATGTCAGTTTCATGACAAAGGGCTTTTTTCCCTCTTATACTCTGACGGTTTTTCATGTTCGGCTTTGAACACATTTCGCATCACAATCTGCTCCGCTCAGAATAAATCAGAGCTTCCCTTGTTTTTGTGATCGTAACTGTCGGCGCGTAGATCTGGCACGCCGGCAAGCAGATCATGTTTTGCAATTTTGCCGGAGGGCGTATATGGAAAAGTATCAACATACCCGATGTAGCGCGGCACTTTGAAGGGTGCGAGGTTTTGGGTGCAATGGCCAATGATTTTCTGTGGGGGGCAATCCGGTCGTGAAAACCCATCGTTGAGTTTCACATAAATTTTTACCTCTTCTCCACGATACTCGTCCGGCACAGGGACTGCCGCGACTTCTGCAATTTCCGCAATTTCCTGAACAACGTGTTCCACTTCCATGGCGGAGATATTTTCCCCGCTACGGCGAATCATATCCTTGAGTCGCCCGATGATCTTGTAGTAGCCGTGCCTGGTTTGCACAAATATGTCGCCGGTTCTGAACCACTCTCCGTAGAAGCAGCACTCGTTGGCTGTGGGGTTGTTCCAGTAACCAAGGAAAATTCCATCACCTCTTACAATGAGTTCGCCGGGTGTTCCTGCGGCTACTTCTTTTCCGTCTTCATCTACTATCTTTAACTCTCTGAACGGTGAGCGGAGCCCAACAGTCTCCAGGATCTCATCGTTCTCCACGATGTGTGGAATGACCGTCCCGGCACCAATTTCCGTCATGCCATAAGCGCTTCGTACCGGAACTCCGAATCTCTGTTCGGCAATCTTGACATTGGTAGACGAAATTGCGCCGGCGTGAAAGTACTTTATTGGGTGTTCGCGGTCGCGCCTGGTTTCCGGAAGATTGAGGACCGGGAGGGGAAACCAGGCCCATTGGATGCCGTGGTGACGCACGCGTTTCCAGAATTTCGAAATACTCATTTTCGGCGAGACATAGACCGTTGCGCCGCTGTACAAGCCCCACACGAGCTGCCACTGCGGGTCCATATAGAAGTATGGGTGATCCGTGAGTATGGACTGAATGTCTGGCGTGAACATACCGACTGTGCAACCCAGTACCATCCAGTAGCGCTGATGCTGCATGCAGCCTTTTGGAAAACCTGTGGTTCCGGATGTGTACTGGATATTGAGAAGGTCATCACCACTGACCGCTTCTGATGAGTGGAATGCCCCTTCTTCGCTGGTCGCAAGCTCCTGAAAAGACCGGAATGGTTCGACTTTGTCGCTACCGACCACAATTACGTTTGCATCAGCCAGTGCTGCGGGCCTTCGTTGCATGCCCAAAAATGCTGGCAACAGTGAATGATCGATAAGGAGGTAGGATATACCTGAATCGTTGTATAAGTAATCCAGCTCACTGCTGGTGTAGGCTATGTTGGTCGGAACCATGACAGCACCAATGTGAGCAAGCGCCAGCCAGGTTAATGGAAACTCCGGCCGATTTGGCAGCAGAACACCGACTCGTGTACCCTTGCTCACACCTGCCACACTTAAACCGCTTGCGAGCTGAAGCACGCGTTCATTAAGTTCTGCAAACGAGATTGCCCAGTCAGTATCGATAAAGTGCAGCGCTTTACGGTTGCCATACAAGTCCGCAGCGCGGCTGAGTAAGGTCTGGAAATTTACCGGAAATTCAATAGATTCAATCTTCAGGCAGTTTTCTTCCCAGGAAGACAGAAAATCACTACTCATTCTCAATCCCTCTTTCTAAACTCGTTTTCCAATTGATGCACCAGAGTACTTAACGATGAAATAGAACATTTCGGTGGAAAGGTCACCGTAAACTTTCCGCGTGTAGCCATCTGCCGAAGCCTGTAGTTTTAGGTTCATTTGATCGACCTGATGTGCGTATGCCGCCAGGCGCCTGAGATCAGCATCGCTCCACGTTGATCCGTAGTGGTGTAAAAGCCTGATATAACGGTCAGTGAGCGCCTCTTCAAAATGTCTGGTCATTTTCGCCAATTCAGGATCCCGGTCTATGGCATTGTTCAACTCAAGGTCTATGGGTGACGGATAGTGAGCCGCCCGTTGGAGCGACAGGTAATACTGGAATGCTTGCGTAAAAGTTGTATCGCCTATCTCGTCACCAAACGCTTTATCAAACATTTGCAACTGTTCATTGAGGCGGCGTTCATAGATCTGATAAAGAACTGCTTGCTTGCTTGGATAGTAGTCATAGGCCAGGCCAACGCTGATACCGGCCGTTGCCGCGATTTTTCGCATCGTCAGGCCATTGATGCCCTCCTTGCCCAAAATCGACTCAGCGGAAGCGGTGATTTTTGCCACGGTACGCTTTGCCCTTTCCTGGTTGGGTAACTTTCTGCGAAGATCCGACCTTCCTGGTTTTGTTTTCAGCAATGTTCCGGTTCTCCCAACGCCGTTTTGCAATAGCTGCTGTTGCCCGATTGTATGACACTCACTTGCAAAATTCAGAACCGGTGTTATTCTAACATATAACTGAACGCGCGTTCAGTTATATGTGGGTCCGAATGATAACCATTGACAAAAGCACTTCGAAAACAGGAGAAATCCTTATGCTATTCAGGACAACAATTGCCATAAGCCTATTAGCGGTGTCTTTATTTACTGCAGATCTGTCGGCAGCGGCTCAGCAAGAAAGCTGGATTGAAGAGGTCATTGTGACAGCTCAGAAACGAGAACAATCGTCACAGGATGTAGGTATTGCGATCGCAGCGTTCACAGGAACTGATCTGAGGGATCAGGGAGTGGATCAGGCGCAGCAACTTTCCGACCTGATTTCCAATGTCAGCCTGCAAAATGTGGGTGGCGGTGGTGTCCCAATCGTCATCGTCCGTGGCATTGGCCTGCAAAATTTCCGTATCAACGACTCTCCAACGACTGCGTTTTACGTCGATGATGTCTATCAGACCTCAGTCGCCAGCGCCGAATGGACCATGTTTGATCTTCAGCGTGTCGAAATGTTGAAGGGGCCGCAGGGGGGGCTTTATGGTCGGAATGCCCTTGGCGGCGCGGTGCAGATTATTTCCACCATGCCACAAATTGGTGAAGCCCCAAATGGTTACGTAGCCATAGACTACGGTGAATATTCTAAAACTATTGTTGAAGCAGCCGCCAGCATGGGTCTGTCTGATTCTATGGCAATGAGATTTGCTGGTCGCTGGGTTAACAGTAGTGATGCAGCCTACAACAATGTCACACTAAACAAGAAACAGGGTGAGATAGATCGCTACGCAGCCCGGTTCCTGTTCCGTTTCGCACCAAGCGATACGACAGACATTCTTCTAAAGATTCATGGCGGCAAGGATGACTCGGAACTGCCACCACTCCGACCCATCGGTTTCTACGCCAATATTGGTGACGGGGCGGCGTTAGGGGCGCCCGATGTGTCACTCGGATTCCTGAACGGGGTGCTCGGCCTGGGTCTGGGTGATCCATTGTGCCCTTCAATCCGTGCCGGTGAGGGCAGTGACCCCTCAAATTGCGCAACGATCACGGGCATTACGCCGGATAGCTATGGTATCAGTGGTGGCCCACGCAACTCTCCAAGCGGCACTGACGGCTTCCAGCAAAACAGTTGGAATGGTGCCAGCCTGAACATGCGTTTTGACATGGGCGATTTCACGTTCCAGTCGATTACGGCCTATGATTCCATCGACTACCGACGGTTTGTTGACTTTGACGGTACGCCGGTGGAACATCAGCACGTTGACTACAACACCCGTATTGATGCCTTCTCACAGGAATTCCGCTTGTTTTACAACGGCAGCGATACTTCCTCCTGGGTTTTAGGCATCAATTACGCACAAGATAAGCTGGACGAGGCATCAATACTCCTGGGTGCCAATGGCATATTGCCTCTCTTCTTTGGCGGCGCCACCTTCAGTCCTCAGAGTTATGAGCAGAAAACGACCGCACTGGCCGTTTTTGGTCATGGAGAATGGAGCTTGAGCGAAACCTGGAATCTTATTACAGAGCTGCGTTACACGGATGCGAAGAAAAAATTTGCAGGTGGTAGCGAACTCGGCTTTGCCAATGGGTTTACACTTCCGTTTGTCAGTATTGATGACAAGACTGACTTTCAGTCACCTTCAGGAAAGATCAGTCTGGAGTGGTCGCCGAATGAAATTGCGTTACTCTACTTTGGCGTTTCCCGTGGCTTTAAAACCGGCGGGTTTTTTGGAGGTTTTCCGACCAGCGTGGAACAACTCGCACCATTCGATAAGGAAACCGTACTTGCTTATGAAGCCGGTTGGAAGATTGATCTGGCTTCCGGTCGCCTGCGTATAAATGGCAATGTATTTTTTTACGATCGATCCAACGTACAGCAAAATGCTGCCGATCCCAACAGCACGCTTGGGATCAAGCGTATTACCAACATTGGTGATGTGGAGGCATATGGTGCTGAACTGGACCTGACCTGGGTTCCATCTGATCCCTGGTTATTTGTGCTGGGTTTCGGCACGACAGACTCCGAAGTCACGAAAAGTGATTTTATCCAAAGTTCTTCAATACCACTTCTGCCAGACACGCCCATTGAGGGCACAAACACACCCAATTATGCAAAGTTTACGGCGAACTTTTTAGGACGTTTCCAACGTCCAATGCGTGATAACAGCGAATGGTGGCTGCAAATAGATGGCCACTACCGAACCAAAACAGATCTGAGCGTCATCACCAACCCCATTGAGAAGGCTGTATTTCAGGAGGGAGCATATGGGCTGATCAACCTGAGAGCCGGGTTTGGGTCGACTGACGGTAGGTGGCAAATTCAGGCATATGTTGAGAACGTCACAGACCGGACCTACCGCAATACCATAGGCAATGATGGTACTTTTGGCATCTATGAGCTATATGGCCTGCCACGTGTTTGGGGTGTGCATATTCCGGTCCATTGTGAACACCGATTCTGGTTCAATTTGAACACCCATTCCGGTTTAACGTGAACACCGATTCTGGTTCAAAATGAACACTTTCCCGGTTTTTCCGGAATCCGTGTTCAGAATCCCGGAATCACTG
>JAJRRA010000071.1 GCA_024279945.1 Gammaproteobacteria bacterium | reverse complement strand
TTGTTGGTGACTGCGACAACGAATCATAGGTGCACGCTTTTTAAGGAGTTTGGCTTGTTTTTCGTGCACTATTGTACCATAAATAAGTCATTTAATCCTTTTATATCAGTGTATTATGACTTTCTGAGCAGGCTCTAATTACGTATATATTACGAATACATATACCTGTGCATTTGCACCAAGATTTGAGCCAAAAACACTATAAATTTGCATTTCAAATTGCCCCGGCTACTGCGGTCAAGTTGCTTGACAGTATTGCTCCGAGCCACAGCCAGAAGGGTCAATTCTGACATGCAAAAGTAGGTAAATATTGGATGCAAATCAACAGATTGCTGTCCTATCCTCTGAATCAGATAACTGATTCAAGCAGATGACATTCTGGTTACTGTTGCAATCGTATTATGTTTGGTGCCGTTCCTGTTTCTTCATGCGGCAGGATTTCGTCCTGCCAGCAGGGCGGCGCTGTCGGCCATTCTGCCCGCACCGCAGCTCAATCATTACCCTGACTGAGCCAGAACCATAACATCACCGCCAGCAATAAAAATACAAACTGACCGAATACAAAGTTCATCCACTTTGCGTGCAGCAAAGGTACCGCAAAACTGGCTACCCCGGCATTTGTGATCATCTGCAAAAAGCCCTGCATTGAGGCGGCTGTGCCACGATTTGTCGGCAGGCAATCCAGCGCCAACACGGTGATTGCGGGCATCAGCAAAGCAAGGCCGACTACATAAAGCGCCAATGGGCCTATCACTACAAGGATACTTGCACTGGCCAAATTGACATCAAACAGGTTAAGTGCTGCTGCCAGGATCATCACCGTAAACCCAACCGAGATGGTGCGCCGCGCCGGCCAGCGGTGGGCCAGGTGGCTGGAGATAGCCGCACCCAGCATCAAGCCACCCACAATAGGAATGAATAGCCAGCCAAAATTGCCGCTGCCAAGGCCGAGGAAATCGTAAATTACCGTAGGTGCGCCCGCGATGTACAGAAACAAACCCGCAAAGGCAAACGATACGCTGAATATTAATGCGGGAAACCGCTTGTGTGTCAATGCGTTGATGTAGACCCGGATAACCCTGGCGGGATGTAACGATTGACGGAGGTCATTGGCCAGAGCTTCCCTAATAAAAAACCCCATCAAAAACATCATGCCGCCGTAGGCACTCAGAAACCAGAAAACACTGCGCCAGCCAAAGTGTTCATGTAACCAACTGCCCAGTATCGGTGCGATAGCCGGCGCCAGTGCGAATAACAGCATCACCTGCGACATGGCGCGGCGTGCAGATTCGGCATCATGCGCATCACGGATCATGGCCCTGCTGGCGATAAATCCACCGCTGGCTGCCAGGCCTTGCACGACACGTAACAGGAAAAAAGTCTCGGCATTGTCCGCCAGGGCACAACCGATAGAACCCAGTGTATAAAGAAACATGCTGACCATAATCACCAGGCGGCGACCGAAACGGTCTGCAACCGGGCCCCAGAACAGAGTTGAAAAAGCAAACGCCAACAGGTAGATACCCAGGCTTTGCGAAAGCATCGCGCGGCTGATACCGAACTCCAACTCAATAGCCGGAAATGAGGGCAGATAGGCATCAACGGAGAATGGCCCCAGCATTGATAACAGGGCCGCAACGAGGGTCAGGTGATGAGTGCCGGGCCTGATAAGACTTTTGTCTTTGCTTGTCATTAACGCAGTGTAATCGTTATTCAAGCGGTTCCGGAGAGTACGGGCAGAGGAACATGGATGAGGTCACAGATAACGCGAAGGAGTTCCAGTTCAGCGGGTACCAGGCGACCATCATGCAGCACCACAGTGATCAAAGCGCGAACCAGTTTCTCTTTTTCAGCAGACTTCAGTTGATCCAGTTTCGGCAAGGCCCGGTCAAGTGCTTCCGCCCAGTTTTCCGGACGGGACATGGGTGTATTACTTTCAGCTCCCAGAGCTTTCAGACCTGCCGTGAATGCCGACTGTGCGGCTCTCTGATCCTCGGTGCCGCGTTCAGCCAGCACAGCAGCTACCTGCAGTGCTTCAGTGCGGCAGGAACGGAGTGACTTGCTGCCGGAAACTTTCACCGTGTGGGGTCGGTAAATTTCCCGCAGGTGTTGATCAATGATTTTAGCGAGCAGGTATTCAAATACGTCTATCCGTCCATCAGCCTGGATCAATGCCTCTACCGTATCAAGGGCTTTTTTAACCAATTCCGGCGGGTGACGCTTCAGGGCCGGAAATGCAACTTCAAGCAAGGGCAGGCGCTGCTCTGCTACCGGCATACCACCGGCTTTGAGCAGGGAACGGGTCTTGGATTCGCTGTCCGGCCCCATTTTCTGAGTGATGATCAGCAGTTGCTGATCCCGGATTTGTGCATTTGAGTCCAGCAGCGTGTAGAAGAGTATTTCGGGAGCCCATTCGGGTGAATGCGCAGCACGATTGATATCATCAGGTATTGAACTGGCGATGGCGGCCGCCATCAGCATCCGATCCCAGTCGGGGTTGCCAATCTGCTTGATGATGTTGTCCACATCGAACATACCGCTTCCAGACTTCTTCTGCTGCTTTGTTTTACGCTCCCTGGCTTCTTTTGCAGCGATCTGGTCCCGGGTGATTTTCGCCGCCATCCGCTCCAGTTGCTCCGGCTGAAAACCCGGGTCAATTTTCTTAATGCGGTCCATCAGTGGTGGGTGGGTGGAGAAAAAGGACATCTTGCGTCCATCACCAAACAACATGTGACTGACTTCTTCGGTATCCACATTCAGGAAACTGGCATCGCTGTAAATGGCAATTTTTTTCAAAGCGCCACCGATGCCATCGGGATCCCGGGTAAATTGCACCGCCGAGGCATCCGCAAGGTATTCCCGCTGGCGGGACACCGCAGCCTTGATCCATCGACCGAAAAACAGGCCAATATACCCCACCGCCATTAAACCAAAGGCAATGGCCAGCACCACAGCGCCATTTTTGTCCCGCGAGGACCGCCCGGCGAAATGTGAGTAAAGCAGAACGCGCCGGCCAATCAGCGCCAGCACCAGGATACCGAACAAGGCCCCCATCAAACGGATATTGATGCGCATATCGCCATTGAGGATGTGACTGAATTCGTGTGCAATTACCCCCTGAAGCTCACCACGACTGAGCTTTTCAATCGCCCCGCGGGAAACGGCCACGGCCGCATCCGCCGGCGTGAAGCCGGCAGCAAATGCATTGATACCGGACTCCTGTTCCAGCACGTAGATTTCAGGCACCGGCACACCGGATGCAAGCGCAATTTCTTCCACGATGTTACGCAGGCGGCGAAGTTTGGCGTCCTGTGGTGCGGAATCCACCAGGTTACCCCCAAGCTCACGGGCGATTTTGCCACCACCGGCCCTCAGGCCCATGGTCTTGAACAGACTGGCCAGACTGATGACTGCCACGGTTGCTATCGCTCCGCCTGCGAGCAGCGGCAGATTATCCACCAATAATTGCGGGCTGAGCGGGGCGGTTCCATCAGGCTCTATCGACGAAACACCCGCAAGCAGCAGAAGGAGGAGGTCTATCGCGACCACAATGGCCAGCACAGCCACGATGAATACGATGATCAGCCAGCGCGACTGCTTGCGTGCCCGGTCCTGCTGCTCAAAGAAGTTCATTGTATGAACCTGGGGTTCAGAAACTCACCTTTGGCGCTTCACGTTTTGTCTCATCTTCGATTTCGAGCAATTCAGCCGCCTGGAAATTGAACCGGGCAGCTAACTGATTGCTCGGGAAAGATTCGCGCAGGGTGTTGTAGCTCATAACTGCATCGTTATATGCCTGACGAGCGAAAGCAACCTTGTTTTCTGTGGTGGTAAGTTCTTCTGAAAGCTGCATCATGTTCTGGTTGGCCTTCAGATCCGGATAGGCTTCGGACAGGGCAAACAGGCGACCCAAAGCACCGGACAGACCCTGCTCCGCACTAGCCAACTGTTTCATGGCTTCCGGGTCAGAGGGGTCTTTCGCAGCGGCTTTGAGGCCGGCAACGGCCATGTTACGCGCGTTGACTACGGCCTCCAGTGTTTCTTTCTCATGCGACATATACCCCTTGGCGGTTTCGACCAGATTGGGAATCAGGGCATGCCGTCGGGTCAGTTGCACGTCAATCTGTGCGAAAGCGTTCTTGAAACGGTTGCGTCCGGCAACCAGGCGATTGTAAATCGTGATGACGAAAAAAATAACGCCAACGATAATTGCAAGAATAATCCAACCACCCATTTCATTTCTCCAGGTAAATTTCAGAAACACAGTGTACCAAATCGCTTTTTAAGGTAAATGTGCCGCAGGTCACCTCTCAATGTCTACCCTCTTGCAGTGACAGGGGCGCCGGTCCGAAGTAAGGGGTCTGTCTCCGAGACACGGCATAAACCTTCCCTGGGGCCTCCTCTTGAAACATCCTTGTTTCAAAGGGTCCCGGACACAGACCCCTCACTCCGAACCGGCTAGTGTAGTATCGAGCCTGATTTGTTGGAATTTACAGCTAACCCGCCGCCATTTCTTTTTCGATCCGGGCCCAGGAATCCCTCAGGGTCACAATCCGGTTAAGCACCGGCTTGCCCGGCGTCGAATCCACAATATCGTGAACAAAATATCCCGTGCGTTCAAACTGATACAAATCACCGGGCGCCCCCTCAGCTACTGCCGCTTCGACGATTGCGCCTTCAATCACATCCAGTGAATGAGCGTTCAGGAACTCGAGAAAATCACGGGACTTATCGGCTAGTGGATTGGGCACCGTGAACAAACGGTCGCACAACCTGACTTCGACCGGCACACCATGAACCGCAGACACCCAGTGAATGGTGCCCTTCACTTTACGGCTGGCGCCCGGTAAACCACTGCGGGAATCGGGGTCGAACTCACAATGCAGTTCCACTACTTCACCCTGCTCGTTCTTTACGATTTCATTGCATTTCACGATGAAAGCGTTGCGTAAGCGTACTTCACCACCGGGTTTCAAACGGAAGAATTTACGTGGCGGATCTTCCATGAAATCGCTCCGCTCCACCCAAATTTCCCGCGTAACAGGCACTTTGCGTATCCCCATCGCCTCATTTTGCGGGTGAACCGCAGCATCCAGCCATTGCGTTTCACCTTCCGGGAAGTTGGTCAGTACAAGCTTGAGCGGATCAAGTACGGCCATGGTGCGCGGTGCGCGAACATTCAGGTCATCGCGCACCTGGTTTTCCAGCACTCCCATGGAAATGATGCTTTCCGACTTGGAGATGCCCATGGCGTCCCAGAAGGCCCGGATGGACTCCGGTGGATAGCCCCGCCGCCGAATGCCCGCCAGGGTAGGCATACGGGGATCGTCCCAGCCTGAAACGTGACCTTCCTCGACCAACTGGCGCAATTTGCGCTTGCTCATGACCGTGTAGTCAAGATTACCGCGGGCGAATTCTATTTGCCGCGGATGGGAAGGCGCCGGGATGTTGTCCAGTAGCCAGTCATACAAGGGCCGGTGGTCCTCGAATTCCAGCGTGCACAGAGAGTGCGTTATCCCTTCGATGGCATCTGAAATACCGTGCGCCCAGTCATACATCGGATAGATGTGCCACTGATCACCGGTTCGGTGGTGGCTCGCATTGCGTATACGGTAAATCACCGGGTCACGCAGGTTGATGTTGGCGGCAGACATATCAATTTTTGCCCGCAGCACATACTGGCCGTCTTCGAACTCACCCGCTTTCATGCGTTCGAAGCGGTCCAGATTTTCTGTAACGGGTCGGTCCCGGAACGGGCTTTCGCGCCCGACCTCGGTCAGGGTTCCGCGGTAAGCCCGAATTTCTTCTGCGTTCAATTCTTCCACGTAGGCTTTACCGGACTTGATCAGGTGGATGGCATATTCGTACAACTGCTGAAAATAGTCGGAGGCATGACAAAGCCTGTCCCACTCAAAGCCAAGCCAGCGCACATCCTCCATGATGGCATTCATGAAGTCCTCGTTTTCTTTCAGCGGATTGGTGTCATCAAAGCGCAGGTGGGTGGTGCCGCCGAATTCATCGGCAATACCGAAGTTCAGGCAAATCGACTTGGCGTGGCCGATGTGCAGGTGGCCGTTGGGTTCCGGGGGAAAGCGGGTCACGATGCTGCTGTGTTTTCCCGATTCAATATCCCTGATAACGATATTCCGGATGAAATTCGTCGAAGTGATCTGCTTGTCGTTGCTCATTCAATGTCCCGGGAATTATTGTCTGTTGGAATGGCTCGTTTGCAATCTATTTTGGCAATTGGCCAGCGAACGGGTTAAATTCTACCGCATTGACCCCGTCGGCCACTACGGCCCATTCAAGAAAATTCCCAGGGAAACCACATGCCAAGCCTGAAAAATATGAATCTCAGTTCAAAAATCTTTGTCGCCATGCTGCTGGGGGGCATCACCGGGGCGCTATTGAACCTGATGGGCACACCCGAATGGTCCCAGATCTGGTTGATAGACGGCGCTTTCCGGGTGGTTGGACAAGTCTTCATCTCGCTACTGAAAATGCTGGTCGTTCCACTGGTTTTTGTGTCTTTGATTTGCGGCGTCAGTTCTCTTTCAGACCCGAAAATGCTGGGCAGGGTGGGCGGTAAAACCATTGCCCTCTACCTTGTGACCACCGGAATTGCCGTAACGCTGGCACTGACGTCCGCTGTCATCTTTCAGCCCGGCGTCGGGGTCAATCCGGTCAACCTGGTTGAACGGGAAATCGCGGAAGTGACGCCGTTCACGCAAGTACTGATCAATATGGTGCCGAACAACCCGGTGGCTGCGATGGCCGACGCCCGGATGCTGCCGATCATTGTTTTTGCGGTACTGCTGGGGCTTTCCATCACACTCAGCGGTGAGCCCGGAAAACGGATTTCGTCGTGGTTCCAGGATTTCAACACCGTCATCATGAAACTGGTGACGCTGGTCATGAGCGTGGCGCCTTATGGTGTATTCGCCCTAATCGCCAACATGGCCGCCACCAGTAACGGCGGTGATTTTCTCGCGGTCGGCAAGTACATCGTGCTGGTTATTGCGGTCCTGCTGTTCCACGCACTGATCGTCTATCCGTCCTTGCTGGTACTGCTGACCCGACTGAGCCCACGCATGTTTGTGTACAAGATGCGGGCGGCCATGATGTTTGCCTTTTCCACTGCTTCGAGTAACGCCACCATCCCGGTAACACTGGAGTCGGTGGAGAAAAGAGTGGGCGTCAGTAACAAGATCGCCTCTTTCACCGTTCCCCTGGGGGCGACCATCAATATGGATGGCACGGCCATCATGCAGGGCATCGCCACTGGATTTATTGCCCAGTTTTACGGTATCGACCTCAGTCTTTCCCAATATCTTATGGTGGTCGTGATGGTCATTATGGCTTCGATCGGCACAGCGGGTGTTCCCAGCGTCGGCCTGGTGCTGCTGGCGGGTGTGCTGGCCCAGGTTGGACTCCCTGAAGAAGGAATCGCCCTGATCCTGGGTGTCGACCGCCTGCTGGATATGATCCGCACCGTGGTGAATATTACCGGTGATGCAACGGTCACCACGATCGTAGCCAAAAGTGAAGGCGAACTGGACCAGTCAGTATTCAGAGACCCACGGGCTGGTCAGATTTTCGCCAGCGCACAAAAAGACGCATAACTCTACCGCCATTTGTTGGTGCCGGGGTCGGGTTCTCTGAACCCGACCCCGGCACCGCTTCTCCTGAAATATTTCAGTTTGTAACTATACTGAAAGCACGGCCTGATCAATGCACTCAATACAAAATCAGGGCCGACCCTTTCTTGAGAACCAGGAGCAATACCATGATAAACGCAATTAAACTGATCGTTTTGAGCACACTACTGAGCCTGACGGCGATGATATCTGTGCAGGCAGCAGAGGAGGAAAGCGGCGGCATCGCCCAGGTTGCTCTGATCACGCCAAAAGCAGGCCAGGAAGAAGCCCTGGTCAAAGCCATCACAGATTATCACCATTGGATTGCCGACAAGCCGGGCCACTGGACCTATCGCTGGTACAAAATTCTGACTGGTCCCGACACCGGTAAATATGTCGCCCGTTCCGGCGGTCATAACTGGGCCGATTTCGATGCCGAACACGACTGGCAAGAGGAAGCAGGCCAGAGGTTCAAATCCAATATCGCCCCGCTGATTGAAAATGCTCAAACGACCATTACCGAGGATATGAAAGATTTTGCTCACTGGCCCGAAGACTTTTCCGGCTACTCTCATTTTCAGATTCAGCAGTGGTATGTGAAAAATGGCCGCTATGGGCAGTTCCGCAAAGGGCTGAAAAAAATCGTTGACACACTTAAAACGGCCGACTACCCCAATTACTTTGCGTTCGTCTCAGTCGTGTCCGGGGGACGTGGCGGTCAGATTACACTCATCTCCCCCAAAAAGGGCTGGTCAGACATGGTGGATAAAGACCCTTCATTTGTTGACATCATGAGCAAAGAACTCGGTGGTGAAGAAGAATTTGGCAAATTCATGAGCGAATGGGGCGATACATACAAATCAGGTCGGAATCACACGGTCAAGTACATGCCAGGAGCCAGCGACTACGGCGACAAGTAGAAGCTTTTCTCGTCATAAAAAAACCCCGGGTAAAGACCCGGGGTTTGAAAGGCGTATCGCTATAGGCATAGAAGTGTGGGGACTGCCTGTCTAGAGGGGCGATACGCCAGGCACAGTCAACTTACGCTGCTAGCATACCGCGATCGCTGTTAAGAAACCGTGAACCTTGCGTTGCTAATTCGTGATTTCTGCATTTTTTTCAGTCTTTTGCCTGCATTTTGCAGGATTTCTTGAGGTGCACCAGGAGCAATGATATCGCGGCCGGAGTTACCCCCGGAATACGTGAGGCCTGACCGATGGTATCCGGCCGGACCCGCTGCAGTTTTTCCCTGACTTCAGCGGAGAGTCCCTGAACCCCGTCAAAATAAAAATCAGCTCTAATTTCCATTGTTTCATGGCGGCGTCTTCGGGCAATGTCTTCCTGTTGCCGCCCGAGATAACCTGAATAGCGGACCTGTATTTCCAGTTGCCGGGAAACTTGTTCGTCCTCTACACCGGGCCCTATACCTTCAATATCTACCAGCCGTTGATAATCAACCTCAGGCCGCTTCAGCAAGTCCAGGGCACGTACTTCCTTGCTAACAGGAATGCCATAGGCCGTCTCGACCTTCCGGCCAAGTGCATTGCCCGGCGTCACCCAGATCTCACTCAAACGCTGACGTTCTTCCTCCAGACATTCGCTCTTGCGGCAAAACCGTGCCCAGCGGTCGTCATCAACCAAACCGAGTTCGCGACCTTTTCGGTCAGCCGCAGATCTGCATTGTCTTCACGCAACTGCAGGCGGTATTCCGCCCGGCTGGTAAACATCCGATAAGGCTCCAGTGTACCCTGGGTGATGAGATCATCGATCATCACGCCAATGTAAGCCTGATCGCGCCCAGGGGTCCATGCGCTTTCCCCACGTACCAGACGGGCTGCATTCACACCGGCAATCAGCCCCTGGGCTGCAGCTTCTTCGTAACCCGTGGTGCCGTTGATCTGCCCGGCAAAAAACAAACCGTCAAAGTGTCTGGTTTCAAGGCTGGCATGCAGATCGCGTGGATCGAAAAAATCATATTCAATCGCATACCCGGGCCGGGTGATTCTAGCGTTTTCGAAACCCTTGATGCTGCGCACAAATTCGAACTGGATTTCAAATGGAAGACTGGTCGAGATTCCATTGGGATACAACTCCTGCGTATCCAGCCCCTCAGGTTCTATAAAAATCTGGTGACTGTCCCGGTCACTGAAGCGCACGACCTTGTCTTCGATGGAAGGACAGTAACGTGGACCGACCCCCTCGATCAGGCCGGCATACATCGGTGAGCGATGCAACGAGCGGCGAATGATGTCATGGGTTCGTTCCGATGTATGCGTTATCCAGCAACACAGTTGGCGCGGATGATCTTGCCGGCTTCCCAGAAAGGAAAACACGGGCCGCGGCTCGTCACCCGGCTGTTCCTGCAGATGGGTGAAATCTACAGATTTTCCATCAATGCGGGGTGGCGTGCCCGTTTTCAGCCGGGCAACCCGAAACGGCATTTCACGCAGACGCTCAGCCAGTACACTGGACGGAGGATCACCGGCACGACCACCGGCAGACTGCTCCTCACCCATGTGAATTTTTCCACCCAGAAAGGTGCCCGTAGTCAGTACCACGGCGGCAGATCGAAACTCCACCCCGGTGTCGGTACGACAACCGCTGATACGCCCGCCTCCGGTCAGCAGATCGTCAACACCGGCCTGGAATATGGCCAGATTCGGCTGTTGTTCCACGGTCTTGCGTATAAATGCACGGTACAAATTGCGATCACACTGAGCCCGGGTGGCGCGTACGGCCGGGCCTTTACGTGAATTGAGCGTGCGCAACTGGATGGCGGCGGCATCGGCGGCGTGGGCCATTACACCGCCAAGGGCATCGATTTCTTTTACCAGGTGACCTTTTCCTATTCCTCCGATTGCCGGATTGCAGCTCATCTGTCCGATGGTCTCGATGTTATGGGTAATCAGCAAAGTATTGGCACTGCTGCGGGCCGAGGCAAGCGCTGCCTCGGTGCCGGCATGACCGCCGCCAATTACAATCACATCATAGAATTCTGGATACAGCATCTGAACAACAAGACATTATCAAAGAGCGCGTATTGTACTGAATTTCAAAAGCTATCGCTGATCGTCGGCTGTCATTCGGTTGTGAAGCTCAAGCATCAACTGTTGATTCATACTGAACAGACGCTGATTTGGCCGGTCCAGGTCCATGACCAGCGCCATGACAACAGAAAATGTAACGGCCAGGGTCCATGTTGCGATGCCACTGCGCGCCCCCGTAAGTCCCGCCTGGTAACCCATGATAAGCATCGACAGATACGCCATCACGTACAGGGTGACCCAGATTATGGGTGAAATACGGTTATACAACGCGGCCTGGAGACGGGCATCCTGCGCATTAATCATGGCAAGGACGGACTGGCTGAATATTGAGCTACTCTCCCTGTTATCCGGATCTTCCATGGCAGTTTCAGCCACAGACCATAACTGGTCATGCAGGCGTTTTGAGTCTTCTACCAGTTCAAGCACTTTTGTCATGTCAGACTCGCCTTTGAGTTGCATGATTTCCACTCGAATCGTGACAAGCTGCTGCAACAGGCTCCTGGCTACAGGGCGAGCCGCACTGTCGAGTAAATCAACTCCACGATAAGCCGAACTTATTGCGGTGACCTCCAGCATGAACGCCTGTGTCCTGACCTCGAAGTGACGCTGAGCCATGCTGAAACTGAATGCCAGCATAAAAGCAAGCAAGCCCAGGGAAGCTCCCATAATGGCCCGTACCTGGGCGGTCTGGGCCTTGGGTGGCTTACCCTTTATATTTGAAGCCAGCTTGAAACCAACTTCGATGAAAGCCACCATTGATACTATCGAGCCCAACAATACCGCCCACAGGGGAACCAGATCCAATGTTGTCATAAAAACCCCTGACCTCAGGCGCCAATCGCCTTACTGATAATTTCGAAAACACCGGGAGACAGGCCATCCACAGCAGCAATCCGCTCCAGTTCATGTTTCATCAGTGCCTGCCTGTCTTGGTCGAATCGTTTCCACTGATTGAAAGCCGACACCATACGTGAAGCCACTTGCGGATTCAGCGAATCGAGTTCAATGACCCGATCCGCAACAAACCGATAAGCCGTTCCATCCACAGCATGGAATCCAGTCGGGTTAGCCATGGAGAAGATTCCGATCAGAGAACGAACCTTGTTTGGGTTGGTGATACTGAATGCCGGGTGCCCCATCAGAGCCCGTACGACTTCAATCGTTTTCTCCCCTGGCCTTGAAGCCTGGATAGCGAACCATTTGTCCATCACCAGAGCATCGTCTTTCCAGCGCTGCTCAAAGGCTGACAAGGCGGAGACTGCCGAGGGTGCACCAGCCCACACCAGGCCACGCAAAGCGGCCAGAGTATCTGTCATATTATCACTTGCTGCGAGCTGGGTCTCGGCCAGGGCCACTCCACCACGAGTTTCCAGCAGATAGGAAGGACAGGTATTTTTCAGGCTTCTGCGAGCCATAGAAGCATGTGAAACATCATAGTCTGCACCGTTGTCGAGAGACATATATGTCTGTCTGAACAGATCCGACAAACTGGTAGCCAAAGTGTGTTTTACGAATTTCCTGGCAGCATGGATTCCCTCCACATCAACGATGTCCATCTGTTCAGCCAGGTATTCCTCACCCGGCAGCTTGATTGCCTCAGCCAGCAGTGCAGGATCGGACCCATTGTCTTCCAGCAGGGTTCTGAAAGCATCGACCAGACCGCAGTCAACTTCCATCGGGGTACTGTTTGCACTGCGCTCCACGTTGGACAATATCTCGCTTTGCGCCAGCAACTGGGCCGCCTCCCAGCGCATGAAGGAATCACTATCATGCGCCATCAGTACAGCCAGGTCACTGCTGGACCAGGCATAGTGCAATTTCACCGGCG
This sequence comes from Gammaproteobacteria bacterium, assembly GCA_024279945.1. Taxonomy (GTDB): domain Bacteria; phylum Pseudomonadota; class Gammaproteobacteria; order Xanthomonadales; family SZUA-36; genus JAJRRA01. The sequence goes on along the minus strand of JAJRRA010000071.1, from coordinate 67,898 downwards.
CTGAGTAGTCACGCAACAGGGATGGCACCGGCATTTGTGGAATATTCTCGAAAGTAAATGATTGTTGATCTTCATCCAATACCAGTAAGCGCGAAGTACCCGAAGGCGAATCTTCACCGCTCAGTTGCAGGGGGTATTCCTCTCCTGCCGGTGACAACAGGCCCATGGCAAACGGTATGACGAGAGCCCGTTTCTCTTGCTGGTCATGCGTGGGAGGTGTCCACTGAGAAAGATGCAGGGTAAATCTGCATCGCCCGGCATCATAATCCGAAGTCACCGTTACTTCAGGCGTACCAGACTGGCCGTACCAACGGCCAAAGTGCTGCAGGCTGACTCCATTGGCATCCGCCATTGCCGCAAGGAAATCATCACAGCTAACCGCCTGGCCATCGTGGCGCTCGACATAGAGTTCCATACCTTTCAGGAAGCCCTCAATACCGAGTAGTGTTTGATACATCCGAATGATCGCGGCACCTTTCTGGTAAACGGTCATGGTGTAGAAATTATTGACTTCAATATACCTATCCGGACGGATCGGGTGTGACATCGGGCCCGCATCTTCAGGGAATTGCCTGCTGCGCAAATCACGAACATCCTGGATCCGTTTCACGGCCCGGGACTGCATATCGGATGTAAACTCCTGGTCCCTGAACACCGTCAAGCCTTCTTTGAGGGTCAACTGGAACCAGTCCTGGCAGGTGATTCGGTTACCCGTCCAGTTGTGGAAATACTCGTGTCCGACGACCCCTTCGATTCCCTGGTAGTCAACATCTGTCGCCGTATCCGGCCGGGCCAGTACGTACTTCGAATTAAAGATATTGAGCGATTTGTTTTCCATTGCACCCATGTTGAAATCATCGGTGGCAACGATATTGTAGATATCCAGGTCGTACTCGAGACCAAATCGCTCCTCATCCCATTTCATCGCCTTCAGCAAGGATTCCATTGCGTGATCGCAGCGATCCACATTTTTATGTTCTACGTAAACGCGCAGCGTTACGCCCCGGCCACTGCGCGTGACAAAATGGTCCTCAATGTGAGCCAGGTCACCCGCCACCAGCGCAAACAGGTAGGAGGGCTTGGCAAACGGGTCGTCCCAGCGTACCCAGTGACGACCGTCATCATGTGCTCCGGAATCCACCATATTGCCATTGGAAAGCAGCACCGGATAGCGCTTTGGGTCCGCGCTGATGGTCACATCAAATCGTGTCATGACATCAGGGCGATCTGGAAAATAGCTGATCTTGCGAAACCCCTCAGCCTCACATTGAGTCAACAAAAAGTCGCCGGAAGGGTACAAACCCTCCAGAACGGTGTTTTTCTGAGGCTTGATCAATACCTCAATGGTCAGGATGCAGGATTCCGGGGCATGATGAATGACCAGTTTCTCGGCACTCAGGGAATAATCACCCGGCTGCAGAATCCTGCCATCGCGCAGCACCGACACCAACTCCATCTGCTGTCCGTCCAGTTCAATGTCATCATCCGGTTCAGCCAATGGATTCCGGTGTAATTGAATTTCTGAAACCACACGGGTGGAATCATCCGCGATGTCAAAATGCAGCTTTACCTGGTCGACTACCCAGGAGAATGGTTTGTAGTTTTCACGAAATACAGTTTTACTGACCGTAGCATTTTCCATTTGACGATACCTTGCAAAAACAGCCTGAGTACACGCTTCGACAGGGCTGTCAAACCCAGTGTGGTGACGTATTATAGGCCTAACGATCATAAAGAGCAGTCGGAGATGACCCCAGATACCACAGCCGATATCCCGGATATTGCCGATATCCACCTGGCACGTGTCCGAATTGCTGACTGGACCCGACTGACACCCGTATTGAGTGACCCCGGCCTCAACCAGGAACTGGGCTGTATGCTCTACTGCAAATGTGAAAACCTTCAGCGCACAGGTGCCTTCAAATTCCGTGGGGCAAGCAATGCCATATCCCACTTGCGCGAAAACGGCATTGAGGGCGAAGTCGCGACACACTCTTCAGGGAACCACGGGACCGCCCTGGCGCTGGCGGCCAAACTGGACCGGCGCATAGCTCACGTGGTCATGCCCGAGAACTCCGCTTCGATGAAAATTGACTCTGTCAAACGCTATGGCGGCATTGTGCACTTCTGTGCGCCGAGCCAGGAATCTCGCGAAGATGCGCTGGAAAAGCTTGTAAAGGAGGGAAAGATACCCATCCCACCTTACGATCACGCCGATATCATTGCCGGACAGGGAACCGCAGCACTGGAACTGGTTCAGGAGGTTCCCACGCTCGATCAGATTATTACCCCAATCGGCGGCGGTGGCCTCATCAGCGGCACGGCTATCGCAGTGGACAATACCGGCCAGCAAGTGTTCGGTGTTGAGCCCGAAGGCGCCGCAGACACCGTGGCCAGCCTGGAACAGGGCGAGCGGGTTAAGTGCTGGACACCGGATACCATTGCAGACGGTCTGCGGGCACTTATCGGCGTACGCAATTTTACCGTGATCCGCCACAAGGTAAAACAGGTATTTACCGTCAGTGATGAGGACATCCGTCAGGCCATGTACCTGTTCTGGCAAGAATTGCGCCTGGTGATCGAACCCTCATCCGCCACCGTGATCGCAGCCATCAGGAATAACCGGGAAATTTTTGCTGGAAAAAAAGTTGGCACCATTATCAGCGGTGGCAACATTGATCCGGGCGACTGGCTGTCCCTGACGGACAGAGGTTAAGCAACACCTCGGAGCGACTGTATGCAAAGACTGATGATTTTAAGACATGCGAAAGCTGAACCCTGGTATCCGGGGGTAGATGATTTTCACCGGCCCCTGAGTGATATCGGTGCGGAACACGCCCGTAAGGTCGCCGTCTGGATAAGCGAACACCTGGATGCGCCTGACCGAATCCTTTGCTCCCCGGCACGACGTACCCGGGAGACACTTTCACCTCTGTTATTACTGAATCCCGCACTGGAGTCTGTTACCCATTTCGAACAAGCCATCTACGGCGCATCAACCAGAGCCCTGCACTCATTCCTTGATTTTGGCTTTGCCGAAGCCGACCGCATTCTCATGGTGGGCCACAACCCTGGTTCTGAAAGGCTGGTCTTCGATGCGATCGCGCGCTCTGAATACGACAAAATTACCCGCCTGGCAACCGGAACCCTGGTGGTAGTGGATTTCGAATCCGGCTGGGAAACCGGATCAGGCAAGGGAATTCTGCGCCATAAAATTCGGGGTAAAAAACTATAGGCCCGAATACCTGAATCCGCCTTTCCTGTGTTTCCGATTCACAGCCGTCTGATTGACTCCAGGTAAATCTGTGCTACTTCTGAGAGCAAGGTCTGGTCATTCTCATCAAAACGCCCCGGAGAGGGACTATCCAGATCCAGCACACCCAATACCTTCCCATCCCGGATCAGCGGAATAACGATTTCCGATCTTGAATTCACATCACAGGCAATGTGCCCATCAAATTCATGTACATCACTGACGCGCTGAATCTGTCGCGTGGCGGCAGCAGTTCCACAAACTCCCCGGCCCAGGGGGATGGTGACACAGGCCGGTCGGCCCTGGAACGGCCCGACAACTAATTGCCCGTCTTTGAGAAAATAAAAACCTACCCAGTTCACGTCAGTTAACTCGTGGAATAGCAAGGCGGCAAGATTGGCAGCGTTGGCGATCATGTCCTGCTGGCCGGATAAAAGGGACCGTGCCTGACTTATCAGGTTGGTGGAGGATTGTGATGTATTCAAGCCCGAGAGCCCTCTTTCCGGAAAACCAGAATCTGATTGTTAGCCGGCATAGAAAATTTCTGCTGTAAAACCATTTGGTTCAAACTCGCCAGTTCTTCAAGTGCCTGGAGATCGCGCAAGCCCATTTCTGAATCACGGCTTCTCAGATGGCGATCAAACACCCGGTTGGAGTCCGCTGTAAAGTGGCCATCCTGGTTGAAGGGGCCATAAAGGCAATACAGACCGCCTGAAATCAGGCACTCTCCCAGCCCGGCAAACGTGGCACAAACTGCATCCCAACTCATGATATGCGCCGTATTGGCTGAATAAACCGCATCAAACAAGCCTTCCGGCCAGGGTTCCAGCACATCCAGTTTTATCGGCGGAAGGATGTTTGGACTGCCCCCCTGCTCCACCCTGGCGGTCAATCCCGGCAGGTACTCATCGCGGTCAGAGGGCTGCCACTGAAGGGATGGAAAATGCGATGCAAAATACACCACGTGCTGACCCGTACCGGAACCAATCTCAAGAATTCTTCCACAGGAGGGTAATAACTGGCGCAGGACTTCCAGGATGGGTCCCTTGTTGCGTTCACAGGATTCAGAGCAGGGCAGAGGGATCATGGCTTGACCAAATTCAGATTTTGTTTGGATCATAAAGCAAACACCCGGGCTTTACCCGGGTGTTGATCAAAAATCTGAGCAGACGACTTATTGTACGGGGCGATCCTCCACAATGGTTGGAGTAATAAAGATCAGCAACTCACGTTTCTTTGTTTCATTGGAACGGCGCCGGAACAGTACACCAAGACCCGGAATATCTCCCAGCCACGGTACTTTTTCTTCTTTCGAATTGTTCTCGTCCTGGAATATTCCACCCAGTACGACCGTATCACCGTTGGCAACCAACACCGTTGTACTTAACTCACGGGTGTCGATTGAGGGTACAGAACCACCTCTTGCGGTCTGGAATATCTCACCCACCGTGTCCTGCTTGATACCAAGATCCAACTGAATACGATTGTCCGGCGTAATCAACGGGGTGACTTTAAGCTCCAACACGGCTTCTTTGAACTGTACCGAGGTGGCGCCTGATGAAGTTGCTTCCTCATACGGGATCTCCACACCCTGCTGGATAAAGGCTTCAGCCTGGTTGGCCGTGACAATGCGTGGGGTCGAAATCACCTCACCCTCACCCTGGGCTTCCAGTGCAGACAGCTCCAGATCCAGCAACCAGTCTCCACTCAGGAAAGACAGGCCAAGCGTCGCCGCACTGGAACTTGGCGAAGGCAGGTTAACCTGATAACGATTCGGATAGGAAGGTATATCAATCAGGCCGGTACCGGGCGGGTTGATGCGGGGGTTGATGATGTCAGCCGCTCTGCCATCGGCAGCTATGACCCCAACGTTTTTACCCACGTTCCAATGGCTCACACCAAAGCGAACACCCAATTCATGGGCAAATTCAGAACTTGCAATCACGATACGCGATTCGATCTGAACCTGGCGAACAGCATAATCCAGTTGCGTGATGAGTTTCTGGACTTCCACAATCTTTTCTGCAGTATCGGTAAGCAACAGCGTATTGGTCCGCTCATCCAGAGTAACGGAACCACGTTCGGACAGCAGTCCGTATTCACTGCCGGCTTCAGAAGTAGAGTCCAGAATAAGCGATACCAGATCTTCTGCCTTGGCGTAACTGATTGGAATGAGCACCGTTTGCAAGGGTTCCAGAATCTGCCGGTCAAGCTGAGCCTGCAACAGTTGCTGCTCCCGGGCGGCGATTTCTGAGGTTGGGCCAATCCAGATGACATTGCCGTTCTGCCGCATGTCCAAATTACGGGCATCCATAATAATATCGAGCGACTGATCCCAGGGAACATTGGTCAAGCGCAGCGTCAGATTACCCTGCACACTGTCTGCAACAACAATATTCAGATCGGAAACATCTGCGATTAACTGCAGAACAGAGCGCACCGGGATATCCTGGAAATTGAAGGTTACCTTGGTGCCTTCATAGGTTTTGTCTTGAAAGAACTTGACCTTGACTTCTTCCACTGACTGGACGGACTTTTTAACCGGCTTGAGCTCAACAACGATATCGTTACCTGATTCATACTCCAGGTGTTCATAAATGCCCGTTGTTGTCATGACAAGTTGAACCGTATTGTCGACCGGCGCTGTGTCAATCAAACGCACAGGTGTGGCAAAATCGATCACATCCAGCCGTTGATTCAGACGCTCAGGAACACCGGCATTGAAAATATTGAGGATGAGGTTGTTTGTACCTTCCTTCACCGAAATACTGGCACCGGGACGATCCATGCTCACAATAACCCGCGCCTGCCCCTCTTCACCGCGGCGGAAATCAACTCCGGTAACGTTGTAAGCGGAAGTACTCGCACCGGCATTTGAATAGTTGCTGGCCCCACCATCTGCAATGGTCAGCACCACCTGGCCGGATTCTGCGGTGTAGTCATAAGCAGTCAGCTCTGATAGATCAACCAGCAACCGGGTTCTGCCACCGGCTGCAATAGCGGAATATTGTTGAACTGCCCCCAGTCCGACAGTGACCGCATCCGTTCCTGCCTCACTTTGGGTGTCGGCAAGATCCAGTACGATCCGCGCTGGACTTTGGGTAGCAAATACACTGACCTGGGGCACATCACCGCTGGTCTGCAGAGTGATCTTCACACCACCGTCCGCCGTACTGCTGTAATTGATGCCTGTCACCCTGGTACTTGCGAAAGCCGCCGTCATCGGCAGTACCATCAATAACAGGCCCAAACCCGTCAGAAATCCTTTTCCTGAATTACGCATGCTGCGCCCTCGTTCACAGTGTTGCGGTTGAATTGTCACGCGTTCCTTATGGCTGCTCATCGCATTGCCTCTGAAGGTTAATAACTCAAGCATCCGGTCTCAACTCCCGCCCAGAACCAAAGAAGCAGACCTGACCAGCCATCCGCCCGTACCATCGGCAATAAACTCGCTTAGTTCCACCTCGTCCGGTGAAATCGCACTTACTTTTCCAAAGTTTTTGCCCATATAATTTCCCTCAGCAACCCGATGAATCGTGCCATCCGGATCGCGAATCAGAACCCATTGTGATGTTCCTTTGGCAAAGGTTCCAACCATCATTAAAGTGTCCAGCTCGAATTTTTCCAGGTATTCCCGGGTTCGAGTAAAATCAGGATGCGGACCGTCTTCACTCGGACCAGCACCTACTTCCTCTTCGCTGCCTTCACTGGTTGACTGACGGAAAGGATCACGACCTCGCAAGCCGTTATACACGTAAGGAGTATAGGTACGGACCGCAGGTATCGGCGGAATCGGGGTCGCCGGCCGCGCCTTGATTTCAGCAATGTAACGGCCCAGGTCATCCTGGTTGTTGTCACATGCGGTCAGCAGGGTGAGTATGGCTGCCAGGGTCAGAATTTTTAACATATTGAGATGAATCACGCTACTCATGGCGCATTCGCCTCGGCCAGTTCTGCAGCCTCTTCTTCGTCAATGTAGCGATAGGTCTTGACCGTCCCCTCCAGGATCAGGCGGCCATCATCACCACCGCCAATGTCCCGACTGGTTGCGCGACGCAAAGAAATATCATGCATGGTGAGAATCACTACTCTTGGCAGTGACGCCACACCGCTGACGAACTCACCAAACTGGTGATAGTCACCCAGCATGCGAACAGAGATTGGTCTTTCTGCATAGAAATCATGGTGGGTTTCGGCATTGGGCTGGAATAACTGAACATCAATTCCAGCTGCCAGGGCAGTCTGTGAAACATCCACCAACAATTTGTCCATTTCGGTCTTGCTGGGAAGTTGCCGGAACATGGTTTCGAGCAACTCCTGCATTTCAGCCAGTTGCACCTCGTACGCTTCGAGGTTGGAAGCTTTTTCCTGTTTGCTCTCAAATTCAACACGCAGGGAAGATTCTTTTTTATGAACAATTTCAAGCTGCTCAAGCTTGGTTTTGACCAACAGGAAATAACCGATGGCAATAATTATTACCAGCAGGAAACTGAGGATCACGTAGCGCACTGACGCGGGAGCACTGCCGATATCACGAAAATCAAGATCTCTTAGTTCGTTAATCATCAGCTCGCCCCCACCTGGTCTTCGCCATCACCCGATTCTTCGTCGGGGGTATTGTCCAGGCTGACCTGAATAGCAAACTCATAGCTTTCAACGCGGCTTTCCGGCTTCTCGGCTGCACGCACATACTGCAACTCAGGCCCAACAAAAAAACTCATTCCTTCGAGGCTCTGCAGGTAAGCCGAAACCCGTGCGTTAGATTGGCTGGTACCCATCAGGACCAGTTTTGTGCCCTGCTGTTTGACCGTTCGCAAAGTCACCCCAACCGGTATACTTCTGGCCAGTTGGTCCAGCAGTTCTACCGTAAGTGAGCGACTGGCCTGCAGGGACTCAATTACCTGCTTACGTGAAAGCAGTCGGTTGCGGGTATTTTCCAGTTCCGCTATCCGTTCGATGCGCAGCTGCAGACGATTGATTTCGACCTGAATCTGTTGATTTCGCGCCTCCTGGTGGCTGATCCGCTGGTCAATAAACAAGCCAACAATCAGGACCAGGATTGCGCCCAGAACCAGGGTGCCTACCAGGGAATACATGAACTGCCGCTGGCGCTCCCTGCGCGCTTCCTCACGCCACGGAAGGAGATTGATTCTGGCCATCAGTCAAACCCTCTCAGCGCCAACCCCATCGCAACCATCAGGTTGGGGGCATTCCTTGTCAATGCAGTTACTGCAACTGAAGGGGCCAGTTCCAAGCCGCTAACCGGATCAGCTATACCGGTCTTGACGCCCAATTCCTGCTCAACGATGCCGGACAGGCCCTTAATGTTTGCCATGGAACCAGCGAGATAAATGGTTCTGATATTGGAGAACTCGGCGCTGGAACTATAAAACTGAAGGGCTCGACTTATCTGGTGCACAACGTTCAGCATGAATGGCTCGAGCACTTCATCGTCAAAGTTTTCCGGCCCAGGCTCTCCTCGCATGAAGAAATCAGCCTGTTCCGGTGGCATGTCATAACGCCGCGTGATTTCTTCAAACAGCTGTTTTCCACCAAAAGGATGATCGCGTGTATAAATAACACGACCATTTCTAAGGATCAGCAGGGTGGAAAGATCATAGCCGATATCGAACACACCAATCGTTTCGGTGCTTCTGATCCCGTCTCTTTCACGGATTAACTCAAATGCGTTTGCAATGGCAAATGATTCTACATCAACGACCTTGGCCTTGAGTCCCAGCGACTCCAATGCGTCCTGCCGGGCCTCGACGTTTTCATTTTTACTGGCTGCCAGCAGGATATCTACCATGTCTGCATTACGTGGCGAAGGGCCCAACACTTCAAAATCCAGGCTAACTTCATCCAGGGGATAGGGAATGTACTGGTTTGCCTCAATCTGTACCTGGCTCTCATAATCTGCTTCCGCCAGATTGGACTGAAGGCTGATGGTCTTGGTGAATACAGCCGATCCGGATACAGCGACAGCACAGCATTTCGAATCCGAACCCGAATTCCTTACGGCTGATTGAATCGCATCTGAGATGGCTTCGATATCCTGAACCGATTTTTCTACGATGACACCCTGCGGAAGCGGCTCAATCGCGAAGTGGTCTATCCGGTAGGAGGATCCATGACGTGAAAGCTGCAACAGGCGAACGCCTGAAGACCCTATATCCAAGCCCATTACGGGTGTTGATCTTGTGCCGAAGAGTTTCAAATTGCCCTCAATCCTTTGCTCGACAATGGTTTACTGACACTTCTTACATTGGTTTGTAACAGAAAATGAACCGTATCTCAACGTTGATGTCACATTTTCTGTCAAAAGCAGCGATAAAACTTCAATCGCTCACACTCCACTGACATTATAATGCAAGCTGTGGAATTTATTGGGAAGCGATGTTGTCAACCTGATGTGAAGACTGGCCGCTTCCTTGCTTGCCAGTTGCTATCATACCGATTTTTACTGGGTATTGCGGTAAAAATCGAAATAAATTGTTTTCCTGGTAAGTTTTCATTGACTGTTTACATTGGCCCAGCAGGATTTTTGTGTGAAAAAACTTTTCCTCCGCTTACTTGTTTTTTCCCTCGTGTCTGTCTTGCTTGTTGCCCTGGGCATTGGCGTCACTTACCTGATACTCAAACCTGAACTGCCGGATGTCGAAACCCTGCGTGATATTCAGTTGCAGGTTCCCCTGCGGGTGTTCAGTGCAGATCGGAAACTGCTCGGAATCTTTGGCGAGAAACGACGCACTCCGGTCACAATAGACGAAATCCCTGCTCAACTGAAAAATGCCTTTATTGCCGGCGAGGACGCTCGGTTTTATGAACACCCCGGCGTTGACTACCAGGGAATTACGCGTGCTGCCTGGTCCCTGTTAACGACAGGTGAAAAATCCATTGGCGGCAGTACCATCACCCAGCAACTGGCCAGAAACTTTTTCCTCACTTCGGAAAAAACATTCACCCGGAAAATCAAAGAAATATTTCTTGCGCTGAAAATCGAAGGGCAGTTGGATAAAGATCTCATTCTCGAACTTTACCTGAATAAGATTTTCCTCGGCTACCGTGCTTACGGCGTCGGTGCAGCGGCCGAAGTTTACTACGGAAAATCTGTATCGGAGTTGTCACTGGCGCAATGCGCCATGATCGCAGCACTGCCCAAAGCACCCTCACGAATTAACCCAATCAACTCTCCGGAACGTGCGCTGGAACGAAGAAACTATGTGCTGAAGCGGATGCTGGTTCTGGGTTATATAGATGAATCCCAGCATGAAACAGCGCTCAAAGAGCAGGACCGCGCGTTCTATCACGGCGCCATTGCCGAGATATCAGCGCCCTATGTGGCCGAAATGGTTCGGGTCAAGGCACTGAGCCTGCTCGGATCAAAGGCCTATACCGGTGGCTACAAAGTATTCACTACCATTGACAGCCGGTTGCAGGCGGCAGCGAATCTTGCCGTGGACAAAGGACTTGAGGAATACGACCAGCGACATGGCTTCCGTGGAGCAGAAGCTCATATCGACCTTGCAGACAAGCACACCCCCCGGGCCTGGGACGAAATATTGACAAGCTACCGGCCCGTTGCCGGACTGGAGCCGGGTCTGGTCATTGAGGCCGAAGGTGAGATCGCCCTGGTCTACCTGCGCAGCGGACAGACCATAGCACTTAGCCTCGATCAGACAAAATGGGCTGCACCTTTTATTAGTCGTGACAGAAAGGGCAAGGCGCCATCAACCATAAGTGACATCATGGTGCCGGGAGATATTGTCCGCACCCGGTTGGGTAATGACGGAACATGGGAGTTGGGGCAACTGCCGGAAGTCGAGGCTGCGCTGGTTTCACTGGATCCATGGACCGGCGATATCAAAGCACTGGTCGGCGGTTCTGACTTTTCACGCAGCAAATTCAACCGCGTGACGCAGGGACGCAGGCAACCGGGGTCCAGTTTCAAACCCTTTGTTTATTCAGCGGCCCTTGATCGTGGTTTTACGGTAGCGAGCATTATTAATGATGCCCCCATAGTTTTCGAAGACAAGGAGCTCGAAAGGACCTGGAAGCCGCAAAATTTCAGTCAGAAATTCTATGGCCCCACCCGCCTCAGAGAAGCCATGGTCAACTCCCGCAATTTGGTCTCCATCCGCTTGCTGCGTGACATTGGTGTTGATTATGCCAGGCAGTACATCACACGCTTTGGTTTCCGGTTGGACGAACTCCCGGCCAACCTCTCCCTGGCGCTTGGAAGTGCCTCTCTGAGCCCCCTCTCCATGGCCAGGGGCTACGCAGTCTTTGCCAACGGCGGCCACCTGGTAACGCCTCATTTCATTCGTTCTATTGTGGATTCTTCAGACCACGTGGTGTACCAAACACTGCCATCCATTATTTGTGATGACTGCGAAGAAAAAGTGGCGGAAGAAGTCACCGAGTCAGGCCATGACAAAGCCAACAACCCCGAATTCAGACCACTGAATATTGCTTCAAATTCCCAGGGGCTGGAAGTCACTGCAAAAGGCTCAGACCGGCGCAAGCCTGATCCTGCAGCCGAAAGCCCGTACGCTAAAAGCACCATATCCCCCCAGAATGCATACCTGGTCCGCTCCATGATGATGGATGTTGTTCGCCGGGGAACCGGTATACGCGCCATGCAACTTGGCCGCCACGACCTGGCAGGAAAAACGGGAACCACCAATGAACAGCGTGATGCCTGGTTTTCCGGCTACAACGACTACCTGGTGACTTCGGTGTGGGTAGGATTCGACAATCACGACCCCTTGGGAAAAAGAGAACTGGGCGGCCGTGCCGCTCTGCCTGTCTGGATGGAATTCATGGGAGCGGCACTTGATGGCGTCGAGGACAAGCCCCCGACGATGCCTGAAGGCCTTGCACAGGCCAGGATAGATCCGGACTCCGGATTGCTCGCCAGACTTGATAACGACAAGGCAATTATGGAAATATTCCAAGTGGGGAGGCTGCCGCCGATGGAGCAGGCTACGGGAGGAGAAAGCCAGGATGTCTCAACAGAGGAAAACCCGTACGAAATATACTGAGTGATTGGCCGCCAGACTCAAACAGACGCGCATGCAGGTCGCTGCTGAAGCCGCCCGTAATATTGCACCACCAAGCCCAATCAATGCCCCCCAACAAAGAGCCTCCGTCTCGGAATTCAGGATGCATCAGGGCCCGACAAATGCTGTCAGGCCCTGATGATCGTGTAGCCAGCTAGCGGGCTAGGAGCGTTTTTCCATTGGCACGTAATCGCGTGCTGTCGGGCCACTGTAAACCTGCCGGGGACGGCCGATGCGGGTCGGTTCCTTGCTTTGCTCAAGCCACTGGGCAACCCATCCCACTGTCCTGGCTATGGCAAACATGACGGTAAACATGCTGACTGGAATGCCCAAGGCCCGGTAGATGATTCCGGAATAGAAATCGACATTGGGGTAGAGCTTCTTTTCGATGAAATAGTCATCTTCCAGGGCAATACGCTCCAACTCCATGGCCAGGTCCATCATCGGATCATCCACACCCATTTCATCCAGCACGTCGTAGCATGCCTTGCGGATGATGGTCGCCCGAGGATCGTAGTTCTTATAGACGCGATGCCCGAAACCCATCAGACGGAAGGGATCGGATTTGTCCTTTGCCCGTTTAATGTATGCGGGCACATTGGAGATATCGCCGATTTCGCTCAGCATATCCAACACAGCCTCATTCGCGCCACCATGAGCGGGCCCCCACAAGGCGGAGATGCCGGCAGCAACGCAGGCATAAGGGTTAGCACCGGTTGATCCAACCAGCCTCACGGTGGAGGTACTGGCGTTTTGTTCGTGGTCCGCATGCAGTATAAAGAGGAGATCGATTACCCTGGCCGCAAGCGGGCTGACTTCATACTTTTCGGCCGGCACGGAAAACATCATGTCCAGGAAACGGCCACAGAAACCGAGCGAATTTCTCGGGTATGCCGTCGGCCGACCCATGTGATGTCGATAACAGGCCGCTGCGATGGTCGGCATCTTGGCAATCATACGCTGGGCCGCCAGCATACGGTGCTCCGGATTCTCCATATCCATCCGGTCATGATAGAAAGCCGCCAGCGAACCCACGACACCGGCCATCATGGCCATCGGGTGTGCATCATAGTGGAAACCGGCTATAAAATGATTCAATTGTTCATGAACCATTGTGTGATGAGTGATTTGTTCACTGAAGCCGGAAAATTCCTCTTCACTGGGCAATTCTCCATTCAGCAACAGGTAGGCCACCTCAAGAAAACTGCTCTGGCCTGCCAACTGCTCAATGGGATAGCCTCTGTAACGCAAAATGCCTTTGCCGCCGTCGATAAAGGTCAGGCGACTGGTACAGGCCGCAGTGGCGGAAAAACCAGGATCATAGGTGAAATAGCCCAGGGTTGAAGGTAATGCCTTGATGGCCAGCGTTGGTTCCCCTTCGGTACCTTCAACTACCGGCAATCGCAGATCTTTACCAGTGGATTCGTCCGTTATCAATACATATTTTTCAGACACTGAATTCTCCTTGACTGACTCGTCTATTCTAGAATGTGGGCTGCAAACTGAGCACCGAATTACTTTGGCTGTTCCGTCTGCTGCGAGGATGATTTATTATAGCACCCAAGCCGATTATTACGCTATTATTTCATTTGTTAATCATGCGCTTAGAGAGACTAATGATAGCGCGGAGCACCACAAAAAAAGGCCCGTGCCGGCGTTGCCGGCACGGGCCTTTTTGATTGACGAGGTTTTTTCTGTTTTTGCCTGCCGATTCCCTTACTTGCCGTAGCGCTTTTTAAATCGATCAACACGACCGCCGGAGTCAAGCATCTTGTGCTTGCCGGTATAAAAGGGATGTGAAGCGCTGGAAACTTCAACCTTGATCAACGGGTACTCGTTACCGTCTTCCCACTTGATGGTTTCTTTACTATTGATCGTTGAGCGGGTCAGGAAGGCAAAATCCGAAGATATGTCCTGGAATACCACTTCTTTGTATTCGGGGTGAATGCCGACTTTCATGACAGTTCCTTAATAATAGGGTTTACGCTTACGCGAAAGACCGGCCAGTGTACTGACGCTGCCGGCTCAATGCAAGTCTGCATTATAAGAGGATTGCGGTTTTTTTTCTATTCCGGGCGGTAAGAACATGGCCTGAATTTCATTACTGAACCGCCAGCCAAGGGCTGTAGGCTTCAACATACCGCAACTGTCTTGTAACACACCCCTTTCTATGGCTTTTTCAAGCCGGGCCGATATCCGGTTCCAGCCCACTCCGGTACGCGGCGTAAACTGATCTTTGCGAACGCCATCGTATAAACGCAACTGATTCAGAAAAAATTCGAACACCCGTTCTTCTTCACCAATCAAGCGGTCATCTGCAAGCCATTCTCCGCTCTGCATTGCCTTGAGCCAGACGTCCGGATGACGGTGTCTTACCCTGCGTCTCACGGACTGCTCTGCAGGCAGCGTCAACTTCGAGTGAGCGCCGGCGCCAATGCCCAGAAAGTCTCCATAACGCCAGTAATTCAGATTGTGCCGGCAACGGAACCCCGCACGGGCCCAGGCGGAAATCTCGTACTGCCTGAAGCCGGACTCAAGCAGTAATTCACCACACTGTTCCTGCATGTCCCAGGCTGTATCCTCATCGGGCAACTTGGGTGGACTGGCGTGGAATGCCGTATTCGGCTCAATGGTCAATTGATAAAACGACAGGTGTGATGGTGCGCAATGGATCGCCCTGCGTATATCGTCCAGTGCTTCATTCGTGGACTGGCCGGGCAAGGCGTACATCAAATCAATATTGAAATTACTAATACCCGCAGTGTGAATGGACTCCACTGCTGTTTCAATCTCGGCGCTGCCATGAATTCTTCCCAGTCGTTGCAGCAACTCATCATTGAAGCTCTGCACACCCAGGGAGACGCGATTGATGCCCGCATCCCGGTATGCGCTGAAGCTGTCATGCTCGGTGGTTCCGGGATTGGCCTCCAGCGTACATTCCGCCTGAGGGCTCACACGCAAGCGTGCCCGAAAGCCTGCAATCAGCCGCTCAATCCACTTTGCACTGAACAGGCTGGGGGTGCCCCCACCAAAGAATATGCTCTGAACCGTTCGCCCCCAGACCAAGGGTAAATCCAGTTCCAGGTCTGCCAGCAACGCATCAACATAGTCTTTTGCCGGCAACTCTGACGGCGCCTGATGTGAATTGAAATCACAGTACGGGCACTTACGCACACACCACGGAAGGTGGACGTACAGCGCCAGTGGAGGAAGGCTGTCCAGTGCGCTGTCAGTTCCTGAATTCATCTTTCATTTGTGTAGCCAGGGCGCTCAGCGCCTGCCCCCGGTGGCTGAGACGGTTTTTGATATCAGCCGGCAATTCTGCAGACGTACAGCCACTTCCGGGGACCCAGAAAAGCGGATCATAACCAAAGCCACCCTCCCCCCTGGGCCGTGTCATTATCTTCCCCGGCCACTTGCCGGTTGAAATCAGTGGCGCGGGATCTTCTGCGTGCCGCACAAAGACCATCGCACAATAAAAATGCGCTGTCCGCTCCGACTCGGGTACGGCGCCAAGGGCGTGCAGCAATTTCTGATTATTGGCTTTGTCGTCGGCATCTGCACCGGCATAGCGGGAAGAATAAATGCCAGGCATCCCACCCAGTGCATCGACCACCAGCCCGGAGTCATCTCCCAGAGCCTGCAGTCCGGTGCAGCGGGCCGCATGACGGGCCTTGATCAGGGCATTTTCAACAAAACTGAGGCCATCCTCCACGGCTTCGCTGAGCTGCCAGTCACCCTGTGACCTGACCGTCCAGCCAAGCGGCATCAGCATGGAAGACAATTCCTTCAGCTTACCCGCGTTTCCACTGGCAAGCACCAGCAGGCGACCCGGATGGTTCGAATCAGGCATCTAGTGCGTCCAACTGCAAAGCCATCAACTGCCGGATTCCAGAATCAGCCAAATCCAGCATCCGGTCAAGCTCGTCCCGGCGAAAAGCATGTCCCTCGGCAGTTCCCTGCAGTTCAATAAAAGCACCCCCGTCGTTCATGACCACGTTCAGATCAGTTTCGGCGGAAGAATCCTCGGGATAATCAAGATCCAGAACCGGCATATCCCGATAAATCCCCACCGATACTGCGGCAAGTTGCCCGTGGATCGGATCCTTTTTTATCTCGCCCCTTTTCATCAACCAGGAGCAGGCATCCACCAGCGCAACGTAGGCACCCGTTATGGATGCAGTCCGGGTGCCACCATCGGCTTGCAGTACATCACAATCCAGGGTGATGGTTCTTTCACCAAGAGCTTCCCGGTCCACCACGGCCCGGAGTGAGCGTCCAATCAGCCGTTGAATTTCCAGCGTGCGGCCACTCTGCTTTCCGCGGGCGGCTTCACGCCCCATCCGGCTTCCTGTCGACCGGGGAAGCATACCGTACTCGGCCGTTACCCAGCCCTGTTTTTTACCGCGCAGGAATGGAGGTACGCGATCTTCTACCGAAGCGGTACACAGAACGTGGGTATCTCCACAGCGAATCAACACCGAACCTTCTGCATGCCGGGAATAATTTCGCGTGATTGTGATCTGCCGGAGTTCATCCGGCTTTCGGCCACTGGGTCTCATTTGCGCTCCTGTTTCGGGGCCTGTTAACAGGCCATGGTCATTTCACGGTAACATTGTGCCAAGACATCCAAAAGGCAACAATTCATGATCCACAGTATGACCGGCTTTGCCAGTGCAGAGCAGCAGTACGATTTCGGCCGACTCACTTGGGAAATTCGCTCGGTAAACCACCGTTATTTTGAATTCGGCTTTCGCGTTCCGGAGGAATTCCGCGTCCTTGAACCGGAAATTCGAAAAATTCTTGGGCTGCATCTGAGCAGGGGAAAAGTTGACGCCACGCTTCGCTATACACCGGCCGCAGCCATCAGCAGCTCAAACCTGAACCTGAACCGGGAACTGGCCGGCAGGCTGCTTGCCCTGCAAAAGGAATTTCGGGACCTGAGCGGTGTGGAACAGGAACCGGATTTACAGTCCCTGTTGCGCTGGCCGGGCATGGTGCAGGAACAGGCGCCAGATCCTCAGCCACTGCATGCAGCAGCCCTGGAACTCCTCTCAGAAGCCGCAAAAGGCTTAAACGCCGCTCGCGGCCGCGAGGGGGAACAGATGTCTGCAGCCATCCGTGAGCGCTTGGCGGGAATTGAACAATGGGTGACACAGATTCGGCAATGGCTGCCTGAAATCCGTGAGGCCCTGCGGCAAAAACAACTCAGCCGTATCGAAGACCTGCAGCAAACACTGGAACCCGGGCGCCTGGAACAGGAAGTCGCTTTTCTTGCTCAGAAAATGGATGTCGACGAAGAACTGGACCGCCTGGCCGCTCACGTCAGGGAAACGCTGCTGGTACTGGACCGGGATGATCCGGTTGGTCGCCGACTGGATTTCCTGATGCAGGAGTTCAACCGTGAATCCAACACGCTGAGTTCCAAGTCAGTCGACCAACGAACGACCCAGGCTGCGGTTGAACTCAAAGTTTTGATTGAACAAATGAGGGAGCATGTTCAGAACATTGAATAAATATCATGCACAAGCGGCGACCAGGCTCAGGATAGCGGTGCATTATGCAGGCTAAACCGCAGCTTTATGTCCTTTCAGCCCCATCCGGCGGAGGCAAAACCAGCCTGATCAATGCTCTGCTGGAAAAAGATGAGCGGGTCAGCCTCTCGGTATCCTACACCACACGAGCAGCACGTCCCGGCGAGGAGGATGGTGTCCACTATCACTTCATTGATGAGCAGGCGTTTCTCGAACTGATCGAAAAAAATGCCTTTCTCGAACATGCCGAAGTATTCGGGCATCGCTATGGAACCGGGCGTGATGCAGTGAATAAAAAATTGCAGGCAGGCTTCAATGTCCTGCTGGACATCGACTGGCAAGGCGCCCGCCAGGTCCGAAAATCTTTTCCGGCCTGTGGTACGATTTTTATCCTTCCGCCTTCACTGAACGTATTACACAGTCGCCTCACCAGGCGTGGACAGGACAGCGATGAAGTGATCGACCGGCGCATGCGCGAAGCCCAGGCGGAAATCTCACATGCGAACGAGTTTGACTATCTGATTATCAATGATCAGTTCGATAAAGCTCTGACTGACCTGGAGTCCATTGTTCGATATCAAAAGCCGGTTCGCACAGACCAAAAGGACCGTGTTAACGATCTTCTGGCACAACTGCAGGAAAATAGATAAAATGGTAGGTTCAGCCCGGCCTTTTAAGGCCCTGGCACACACAGGCATATTGCTAAATAGCAATCAGGAATACATACAATGGCACGAATCACAGTAGAAGACTGTCTCGACAATGTTGACAACCGTTTTGAACTGGTACTGACCGCTACCAAGCGTGCTCGCCAGATCGCCAATGGCGCAGAACCACTGGTAGAGGAAGAAAATGACAAACCCACGGTGATCGCGCTGCGCGAAATTGCTGAAGGCTTTATCACCGCCGAAAGCGTCGACCTCATCCAGGCGGAAATAGAAGCAGCGGAGGCATTTGATCTGCAAGCAGAGGATGATGAACTTACGCCCTGAACCCAGGGCGCTGCCAGTGCTCTAAGGATTTTCAGTCCCATGCAGGAAACCACAGTATCCGCTGAACCTTTCCTCAAGCTCAAAGACTTGCTAAACACGTACCTTGACCCTGACAAGGTCACAATCATCCTGCGGGCTTTCGAAATCGGCAACGCCGCCCACAAGGGGCAAACCCGGAAAACCGGGGAGCCTTACATCCACCACCCGGTCGCGGTTGCCCATATCCTTGCCAGCATGCGCATGGATCATGAAAGTATTGCTGCCGCGATATTGCATGACACCATAGAAGACACACCACTCACCAAAGCGGATATTGTCCGTGAGTTTGGTGAGTTCATCGCCGACCTCGTGGATGGTGTGACCAAGCTTGACAAGATGAAATTCCGCACCCGCATCGAGGCGGATGCGGAAAGCTTCCGCAAACTCATGCTGGCCATGTCACGGGATCTGCGGGTGATCTTTATCAAACTGGCAGACCGTCTGCACAACATGCGCACCCTGGAAAGCATGGAACGTCCGTCACGCCGCCGTATTGCGCGCGAAACCCTGGATATCTATGCGCCCATTGCTGACCGCCTGGGCATGAACAGCATGAAACACGAACTCGAAGATCTGGGCCTGGCCAACCTGTATCCCTGGCGGCACCGTACCATCTCAGAACACCTGCAGACGATGACCGGCCATCGCGAAGAAATTGTCGGAAACATCATGGCGGCGATTGAGAAAAAGATGGACGAAGCCAGCGTGCCTTGCCGCATCACCGGTCGCAAAAAATCTGCTTACAGTATTTACAAAAAGATGCTGGCTAAGGATTTATCTTTCTCCAAAGTGACTGATTTTTATGCTTTTCGCATCATTACACAGGCGGAAACGCAATGTTATCTCGCGCTGGGCGCAGTTCACAGCCTGTACCAGCCAAAACCCGGCCGTTTCAAGGATTTTATCGCCCTGCCCAAAGCCAATGGATACCAGTCTCTGCACACCATCCTGAACAGTCCTTATGGCCTGCCGATCGAGATCCAGATCCGAACGGAGGAAATGGACATCATGGCAAGCAAAGGCGCAGCGGCGCACTGGCAGTATAAAACCGGCGAGGATGCCGATGGTTCCGCACAAGTCCGTGCACGGGAATGGCTGATGCAACTGGTTGATGTACAACGGCATACGGGTGATTCCCTGGAATTTCTTGATCACGCGAAATCCGACCTGTTCCCCGATGAGATATTCATCTTCACGCCCAAGGGAAAAATTATCGATTTACGCCAGAACTCCACGGCCCTGGATTTCGCCTATGCCATCCATACAGATGTGGGAAATCACACCGCAAAAGCACTGGTCGACAAGGTAGAAGTCCCGCTCTCTACCCGCCTGGATAATGGCCAGATGGTCAAAATCCTCACTGATCCCGATGTTCAGCCACTCCCGGAATGGCTGGGATTCGTGGCAACCGCACGCGCGCGTACCGCAATCCGGCATTATCTCAAGAGCCTTCGCCAGGAAGATACCGTTGCACTGGGTCTGCGCTTGCTGGAAAAAGCCCTCAATGCACGGGGCAGTTCGGTTGAAGCGATAACACCGGAGCGGTGGGATTATTTTCTTTCCGAAAATCTCCTGGAACGCCAGGAAGACCTTTTCCACGATCTGGCCCTGGGCACTACGCTGGCCAATATGGTAGCAGCGAAACTCGCACCCGACTCAAACCTGTTTCCGACCGACAAGGATGCAGTAGAAGCCCTGAGTATAGCCGGTTCCGAAGATAGCGCCGTTAGTTTCGGCGCCTGTTGCCAGCCGGTCCCGGGTGACAAGATCATGGCCTTTGTCTCAACCGACAAGGGTGTGGTTGTTCACCGTGTAAGCTGCCAGAATGTACATGAGTTTCGCAAGCACCCTGACCGCTGCGTGGATGTCGTCTGGGCGCCCATTACCAAAGGAAAATTCCCGGTCGCGGTGCGCATTATCGCCCGCAACACACCAGGGGTTCTGGCCAATATTTCCGCCAGTATCGGCCGGGCCGACAGCAATATCGAGACGGTTGCACAACCCGAGGCCAACCCGGAGCAGGCGACGCTGCTGTTTACGATCAGCGTCAAAGATCGTGACCACATGGCCCGGGTCATGCGCAGACTGAAAAGAAACAGCTACGTGATTCGTGTCAACCGGGTCGGCTGAACAAAGCAAGAATTCCTTCAAACCAGAGCTTAAAAAATGACGAAACAAATCATCAGCACCCAACAGGCGCCGGCAGCCATCGGCACTTATTCACAAGCAACACGTCACGGCGATGTTGTTACCTTTCAGGCCAGATCCCGCTGGATCCTGGCAGCATGGAAATAGTTGATGGGGATGTCGAGGCGCAAATTCATCGTGTCTTCATGAACCTGCAGGCCGTTTGCGAAGCGGCGGGCGGCAGCCTGAATGATATTCTCAAACTGAATATTTTTCTGACTGACATGGTCAATTTCCCTGCTGTAAATACCATCATGGCGGAATACTTTACCGAGCCGTACCCTGCGCGAGCTGCGGTTGGTGTAGCGGCCCTGCCACGTGGCGCGCAGGTTGAAATGGATGCGATCCTGGGATTATAAATTCCCGTCCGTGCTGAAATGACGGTTCCTGCGCTCCGGGAGTTACATGGTGTAGGGCCGCAACTTGCAGCATCATTGGGGCAACTGGACATACACACGGTCCAGGATCTTTTGTTTCACCTGCCTTTTCGCTACGAGGACCGGACCCGCATTCACCCGATTGGCAGCCTGTATCCCGGAGCCCAGGTCCAGGTGGAAGGCGAAGTGCAGCACTCGGCAATCGTCCGGGCGCGGCGATCTATGCTGGTCATTGTACTGTCTGATGGCACCGGGCACATCACACTGCGGTTTTTTCATTTTCGCGCCGCCCAGAAGCAACAACTCTCCCGTGGAACACGCTTGCGCTGCTACGGGGAAGTGCGCACCGGCTTCCAGGGCCTGGAAATGGTTCACCCCAGCTACAAGAGAATCCTCAATGAACCGGATGAAGCGCTCTCGGATCGCCTCACACCGGTCTACCCATCGGTGGAAGGCCTGGGACAGGCGCGCTGGCTCAAGTTAAGCGACCAGGCACTGGCGCTGCTTGAACAACACAGCCTGGTGCTCGAAGAGCTTCTGCCGGAGGACCTGCGCGGAAAGCTCCGAATGATGTCTCTGGAGGCTGCCATCCACTATATCCACCGGCCACCGGCAGGCGCTGATGTGGCGGCCCTGGTGGAGAGAAGACACCCCGCCCAGCAACGCCTGGCGCTGGAAGAATTGCTGGCACATAACCTCAGCATGCAGCAATTACACCAACGGCAACGCCGCTTCCGTGCACCCGTTATGGATAGAATTTCGGTCCTGGAGGGCGATTTTATTCGGCACCTGCCGTTCAGTCTGACCGCAGCGCAAGAACGTGTAATCGATGAAATCCATCGGGATCTTGCACTCAGGCACCCGATGCAAAGACTGGTACAAGGGGATGTGGGTTCAGGCAAAACTGTGGTCGCTGCAATGGCTGCACTCCGGGCCATGGGTAACGGCTACCAGACCGCCATTACCGCACCAACTGAATTACTGGCCGAACAGCACCTGCGCAGCTTCACTGAGTGGCTGAAGCCCATGAATATGAAGCCCACTTGGCTCAGCGGCAAGGTCACCGGAAAGGCCCGGCAGGCAGCGCTCAAAGCCATTCGCGAAGGGGTGCCGTTGGTTATTGGCACTCATGCCCTGATGCAGGAAGGCGTCCAATTTGGGCAACTGGGGCTGGTTATCGTAGATGAGCAACACCGCTTCGGCGTCCATCAACGCCTCTCACTGCTGGACAAGGCGTCTGAAACCTCACTGCACGCCCACCAGTTGATCATGACGGCCACCCCGATTCCACGAACACTGGCGATGACAGCCTACGCGGGCCTGGAAACTTCCGTGATAGGTGAGCTACCCCCCGGAAGAAAGCCCGTCACCACAGTCGCTATCTCGAACAGTCGCCGCAACGAAGTCATCGCACGGGTGGCGGCAGCCTGTGCACAAGGAAAACAGGCTTACTGGGTCTGCACGCTGATCGAAGAGTCTGATGTGGTCCAGGCCCAGGCTGCGCAGGACGTGGCCCTGGAACTGCAAACCGGTCTGTCCGGCGTCTGTGTGGGCCTCATACACGGGCGCATGAAGGCCGTGGACAAACAGGAGATAATGGATCGCTTCAAGCAGGGCGGGATCCAGCTACTGGTGGCCACGACCGTAATCGAGGTGGGAGTGGATGTACCGAATGCATCGCTGATGATCATCGAAAATGCCGAGCGCCTGGGGCTCGCCCAATTGCATCAACTCAGAGGCCGGGTCGGCCGCGGTGAGCAGCAGGCATCCTGCGTCCTGATGTACAACCCGCCAATCGGACCTCTGGCCAGACAAAGGCTGGATATCCTGCGCAAAACATCAGACGGTTTCCAGATTGCCGAAAAGGACCTGGAACTACGCGGACCCGGCGAGGTTCTGGGTACGCGACAGACCGGCATGCTCCAGTTCCGGGTGGCGGATCTGGCCCGTGATCGGCACTTGCTGGAGCAGATTCCACCCGTGGCAGACCGGCTGTCCAGGGAAAATCCGGAACAGGTGGAGAAACTGGTGCGCCGATGGATTGGTGACTCAACGAGGTTCGCAGGCGTTTGAAAAATTGATACAGGCAGACTCTCAGCGTCGTGCCAGCCTCACAGACCTGACCTCTGCAAGTGCCTGACTGATATCGTCGCTCATGCGATTTTTCAGGTCGATGAATCCAGGCAGTTCACGCAAAGAATCCAGGCGGCGGTCCAGATCGATGGTCCAGAGCTCACGAAATCCCCGCTCATATGCCTGACTGAGTTTCTCCATGGCTTTTTCCGGTTGATCCCGCATGGCAAGAAGAACCGCCTCGGTGTAGTAGATACCCGGATCATCAACTCCGTTCAGCCGTGCACGCTGCACAGCCCGCTCCGCGGTCGCCAGCCTGGACTCTGCCTCCTCATGCTTGCCAACGATCTCCGATACCAGTGAAGCCATCGTGGTGACCCATATCTCGTCCCCCTGAAAAACGTGTCCATCCTCGTCACCCATTGCCGAACTAAACAAGCTGTAAGCACGGGGATAATCCTCGCGGGAAAAAGCAACGATGCCAAGTAGAAAATTAAAACGGCGAAGCATTGCATCCGGCAAGCCATCACCAAACTCCAACACCCTGTCCCGCACCAGCGTCTCCGCTTCCTCAAAGCGATGTGAGATCATCAGTGCCATCCAGTAGGTGGATAAAAGATTACTGTTCTGTCCTGATTTTTCGAGGCCTCGCTGAATAATCTGTTCTGCTTCCTCAACTTCTCCAAGCGCCATCCAGGTCTTGGCCAGAACGGAAATATCCTCCGGATTATCCGGCTGCAACTGCCAGGCGCGATGAGCGAAATTCCAGGCTTCCACCAGGTTTCCGTGCGCTAACTCATAAGCCGCCATCGAGCGGAGCAACATGGTCGAATCGGGCCGCAATTCAATCAGCCGATCCATTAGTTCTTTGGCTTTGCTCCAGTTGCCCGTGACCGCCAGATTCTGAGAATAATTGATCGCCAACAGTTCATTCAGGGGATCAATTGCCATTGCATTTTTAAGCACCAGGTGCTCTTCCGGATAGCGTCCCAGTTGCCCCAGTAAACCGGCCAGCCACAGTTGCGCGGGCACGTAGTTCTCGTTCAATTCCACTGCCTGCCGGAGCGCCGATTCCGCCGCATCCATCTGACCAATTTGCCACCGCGCAAGCCCCAGGGCAGCAAATGCTTCGGCTGACCCAGGGTCGATTTCCAAGGCCTTTTCAATCATTGTTTCTGCCTTTCGGGTGGCCTTGAGCGTGTTCACATTGCCGTAGAGGGACAGCAACAGCCATGTGTCGGCCATGGCTGCGTAAGCCGGGGCGAAACGGGCATCATGCTCCAGAGCGGTTGCAAACAGCTCAATCGCTCGCTGCAGTTCATTGGGTGTACGCCGCCACCAGTGAATACGCCCGGTTCGATAAGCTTGTGATGCGGCGAAAATGTGTGTCCGCCCGACCGGCTTGATGGCAAGCCCTTTAAAGGATTCGACCAGTGCGGCAGCTATCTGATTGGAGACTTCGTCCTGAATTGCGAATATGTCATCCAATTCACGGTCATAGGTTTTAGACCAAATATGAAAACCATCCTCAATGTTGATCAATTGCGCTGTCAGACGAATCCGCTTACCGATTTTCCGCACACTGCCCTCGAGTAAGGTCCGGACATTCAGCAACCTGCCAATTTCACGAATATTTGTCTTGCTGTCCCGAAAAGCAAAAGATGAAGTCCGGGCAGCCACATGCAAGCCTTCCACTCCGGCCAGCAAGTTAAGAATCTCCTCGGAAACCCCATCCGAAAAATAAGCCTGGTCCCCCTCTGCCGACATATCTGTGAATGGCAGCACCGCAATGGAATTTTCAGGAGCCTGAAAATCCCGTTGATCAACGACCGACTGAGCAGATCCGGCTTCGAAAACTTCAGAATAGTACTGATAAAAAACAAAGGCCAGACCGAACATGGCCAGCAACATAAGGCTGAAAAGAATGGCGCTCTGGGACTTGCTGACCAGGCCGGCCGGCTCAGCTTTTTGCACGCCAGCAGGGGTAAGTTCCAGGTGCCAGGCCAGCAGAAATACCAATGGAAAACCCAGGATCACCACGATAATAACCAGAGTCGGAACCCAGTCCGGCAAGCGCAATGGCTCAACTGCAGCATCCATCAGTTGCAGCAAGACAAACACACCCACTGCGTAAGCACCCACCGTACGGAGTACTTTGCGCCGGGTCAGTTCAGCCAGCGTAGCCGATATAAATGAATGTCTTTCTGCCACTTCAGATATTCTTCTTGCTCAGTTAGTTCTTCATGTACGACAGGTATTCATGCAATTCCCGGGCCATTACCCCAACTTTCTTCCAACACCAGCTACCACCAGCACCGATAGTAGACGCTCTGGAGCCGGAATTAGTTTCTTATTTCGTGCAAATTGGTGAAAGCTGCGAAAAACTGGCGAAATCACAAACCAATATCTGCCACCCGAGCCCCCCTTACAGTAGCCGGCGAGACAAGGGACACTAAAGTGCCTCATCCCCCTCTTCGCCGGTGCGAATTCGTACTGCCTGCTCCAGAGGCTGGATAAATATTTTGCCGTCACCGATGCGTCCTGATGCTGCTGAATCAGCGATTGCTTCGACAACAGCTTCCACACGATCATCCGGCACGGCAATTTCAAGCTTGAGTTTGGGCAGGAAGTCGACAACGTATTCTGCGCCACGATAGAGTTCAGTATGGCCCTTCTGCCGGCCGAATCCACGCACCTCTGAGACAGTCATGCCCTGGATTCCGGTTTCAGCAATGGCGTCACGAACATCGTCAAGCTTGAATGGCTTGATAATTGCAATAATCATTTTCATGAAAAATTTTCCCTGCACAATAGTAGATCACCTGACTGTAATGCGAGCATAATCAGGCCGCAAGCTTTGCGAGTATGAAAAAAAGGAAAAAAACATGATTGATCTGCGAACTGTTGATGATTTGACCCGTAAACTGAGCGACTCGTTGCCGCCGGGGCTTTCTGCAGCGAAAAAAGAAGCTGAAGCCGGCTTCCAGGCTATATTAAGCAGTGCATTTGAAAAAATGAACCTGGTCACCCGGGAAGAGTTTGATGCACAGTGCACGGTGCTGGCCCGCACCCGGGAAAAGCTGGAAGCACTGGAGAAACGATTGGAATCCCCGGAATCTGACGGGCTTGACTGATCCCACAGGTGTCGTGCCAAGCCCATGCATTCAGAGCTGACCGGAGTCTCCGTCCAGATTTCCGCTCCTGATGTGCACATCCCGTTGTGGGAAAGGAATGACAATGCCCTCTTCACGGAAGCGCCGGTCAATCTCCATCAGCAGGTCATGTTTCACCCGCCCCCGCAATTCCGGATGATTGATCCAGCCCAGCAATTCAAAATCCAGTGAACTGGCGCCGAAAGCCCGCATTCTGACCCGTGGCGCCGGACTGTTGTTAATGCCCGGGCATTGCAAAGCGATCTGCTCCAGTATGGCAACGACCTCCTCGGTATTGCTGCCGTAGGCCACACCAACGGCTACCCGGATTCGGTGCTTTATCCACGGCCCGCCACTTTCATTGGTAATTTTGGCATTACCGATTACCGCATTGGGTATAGACACTTCCACGTCATCGCGGGTCAGCAGGCGAGTTGAGCGAATACCCAGGTTGGTGACAATGCCCCGTTCTCCCGTATCCAGAACGATGTAATCGCCGATTTTATATGGCGCGTCAGCAACGATGGAAACACCCGAAATCAGGTTGGCCAGCGTATCTTTTGCCGCAAAACCTACCGCAATACCAATCACACCGGCCGAAGCCAGCCAGGCCGTGCCATCGACCCCCCAGATTGCCATTAGCAAGTAAGCGAACACACCCAGCATGAACAACTTGAAGCCCATTTCGATCAAGGGCACGGTGCGCGGCTGAAAAGCACTGAAACGATCTGGGTGAGCGCCCATCAGTTCCAGCAGCATATGTGAAGCCTTGAACCAGGCTCTGGCCCAGAAAATCAGCAGCAATGACACCAGTACGCGAATCGAGATCTGGTTGAAAGACGAAGGGGCTTCAGGAATCAGCACAACCAGAATCAGTGACAGGGTCACGGTGGTCTGCAAAATGGGCGCCAGCAGCAAATCAATCAGCCGGTCATCGAAGTCAGTGGCGGTCTTTGCGGTAATGCGTTGCAGGCTTTTGCTTACCAGCCACTGCAATGCTTTGCCGAGCAGGTAGCCGAAAATGATAATCAACAGACCGAGAACCAGGGGATACTGTTGAAACAATGACCAGGCCGGCTGAAGGAAATCCGGCAGAAAGTCCCCTATTCTGACGTCAAGCGTCAGGGCCTGGAGGGTGGGTGCGGCGGATTCCAGATTTTCCGCTGCAGCAGTGACTTCAGCCGATTGGTCCATTTGTCAGTAATATAATTGCAATTGCAAACAACAATGATACCGCGATCATCCCAGCTTGCGGATACCGATTGCATCCTTGATCCGGGTCAGGAAAGGCGTGGCATAGTCTCGGGCTTTTTTTGCTCCCTCGATCAGAATCTCTTCAATTCGCCCTGGTTCTGAAATCAGCGCCTCGTAACGTTCGCGCCCCTCGCTCAATTCCCCGTTGATCAACTCGAAGGTCTGCTGTTTTGCCTCACCCCAGGCGATACCGTCCCGATAGGCCTGGCGCATCTCTTCGCGTTGCGTCTGATCGGCGAAGGCCGCATAAAATTTAAACAGGGCTGAATCATCCGGATCCTTGCTTTCACCAGGCTCCAGGGAATTGGTCACGATTTTCATAATAGCCTTGCGCAGCCGTTTCTCCGGCAACCACAGTGGAATCGTATTTTTGTAACTCTTGGACATCTTGCGCCCGTCCTGCCCCGGCAACGTCGCAACATTTTCGTCAATCACCGCCTCCGGCAGCACGAAATGTTCGCCGTAGTGATGATTGAAGCGCTGGGCTATATCACGTGCCATCTCCAGGTGCTGAACCTGGTCGTTACCCACCGGAACATGGGTGGAATTGAACATCAAAATATCTGCGGCCATCAGCACCGGGTAGCAAAACAGACCCATATTGACTGCAAAGTCCGGATCCTCACCTGCCTCCACATTTCCCTGAACCACCGCTTTGTAGGCATGAGCCCGGTTCATCAGCCCCTTGGCTGTTGAACAGGTCAGTATCCAGGTCAGCTCCGGAATTTCCGGCACATCCGACTGCCGATAAAAAACAGCCGTGTCCGTATCCAGGCCCAGAGCCAGCCAGGTAGCGGCAATCTCCAGGGTGGACTGGCGCATCTGCTCCGGATCCCGGTTCTTCACCAGCGCGTGGTAGTCAGCCAGGAAATAATAAGACTGAACGTCCGCATCATGGCTGGCGTCTATGCAGGGCTTCATCGCACCAACATAGTTGCCCAGGTGGGGAGTACCCGTGGTCGTGATACCG
The DNA here is from genome assembly GCA_024279945.1 of Gammaproteobacteria bacterium. Lineage (GTDB taxonomy): Bacteria > Pseudomonadota > Gammaproteobacteria > Xanthomonadales > SZUA-36 > JAJRRA01. Next base: position 39,005 of record JAJRRA010000071.1, on the reverse strand, counting down.
GTCAGAACGGTTCGCTTGCTCATAATCAAAGATCCGAAACTTAAATTGGATGCAATATTTTACGGGAAACCGGTGGTTAATTCCGAGCGAATTTATTCTGTTAAAAATTATCTGGCGACCCGTTCGATGTCGCCGGGGCAGCGACCCAGATCTTCCTCTTCCTGTCCAACATTCCCTGACCCGCCAACCAGTCCCCGCACGCAAGCCAGTAGCTCGATCATGCCACTTTTCAAGGAGTGTCGCAGCAGGAATTGTGGTATCGGGAAATTGGGCTTGAGCCGAACCGTGTAGGTAACAACGACCGAATCCGGCAACTTGATATAGTCCCAACCGGCATGCATGAATTTCATTTTGCCTTCAACCATTCGAATATCGGCTCGGGTATATGGCGCGCGATGCGTCCAGAATGTATACTCCTGCCGGCCCACGGGCCAGCCCTCATTTATGATTTGATGTGTCACGGTGTCCACACCGTCATCTTCAGGAACCTCACAAACTTCCAGCCCGTCCAGAAATATAAAAGCGTACTCACAGGAATACACGGTTGCCCAAATATCCTCCACTGGCGCCCTAATCATCAGGCTTGCTTTGATCGCAACCCCTTCTTCGTCAACTCGTACCGGTGCAGTCACAATCTCCCCGAGACGTAAGCGATTCAGTGTTTCCATGTCCGGGAAAGTAACTTCATGTGCCTGCAAAAATATTGGTGCAAGCAGCAGGATAACCAGAGTCAGGATTTTGACCAGTAGCCCGGCAGCGGCGGGAAAAATGTGTAGCCCCGTAGTATTATTCATTGGTATTTTCAATTAAAAAGCCTCAAAGAATTGAATCAATCTATATAATGGACACTATGAATCTCAGAGCATTCCAATACTTTGTAAAACTTTCCGACCTCAGGCATTTCAGTAAGGCGGCCGAAGCCTGTTTTGTCAGTCAGCCGACGCTCAGCACGCAGATCAGGAAGCTGGAAGACGAGTTGGGCGTGCAACTGGTCGAGCGCTCACCGAGGAAAATCATGCTGACGCCGGTAGGTCAGGAGATCGCGGAGCGCGCCCGCCTGGTCCTCAGCGATGTTGACCAGATACGCGCCGTCGCCAGACGCGCAGGAGATCCGGCGGATGGAAACCTGCGACTGGGGTTGTTTCCTACTTTGGCTCCTTATCTTCTCCCGCATGTCATTCCAACGATTCGCAAGCGATATCCCAACCTGAAATTACAACTGGCAGAAGAAAAGACCGAAGACATCCTCAAAATGTTGCAACAGGGTGAACTCGACGCCGCCCTACTGGCCTTGCCGATTAATGATGATGGCCTGGATATGGAAATTCTGTTCGAAGAACCCTTCGTGCTGGCCGTGCCGGATACGCACCCGCTGGGGGCAAAAGACCGGATCACCCTTGATGACCTCAATGGCAGTGAACTGTTGCTACTGGATGATGGCCACTGTCTGCGGGAGCACGCTCTGGAAGTATGCGCCCTGGCGGGCGCCCATGAGCGAGTGGACTTCCACGCCACCAGCATGGAAACCCTGCGCCAGATGGTGGCTGCTAACGTCGGTATAACACTGATGCCCCTGTTGTCGGTAAAGCCGCCCATTGCACAGACCAGCAACCTGACCACCAGACGCTTTGCCAGTCCGGCGCCCAGCCGCACCATTGCAATGGTCTGGCGAAATAGCTCAGCACTGTCAGATTTTCTGTGCGAACTGGCCGCTTGTTTCAGAGACCTGCCGCCAGATCTGCTGAAACCCTGATCCAGGGTAGCGTCCTGTATTGGTCTGTCAGTACTCCAGGCCTTCCAGCAAATCCTGTCCTTCATCCGGACCGTCCGCGATATTCTCAAACAGGGGAGTAGACAGGTAGCGCTCTCCGGTATCCGGCAACATGGCCAGAACCACTGACCCGCGCTCAGCCTTTTCCGCTACCTTGACTGCTGCAGCGAACGTGCCACCCGAAGAAATTCCACAGAAAATTCCCTCTTTCTGCGCCAGCGCCTGCGAGGCTTCAATCGCCTCCTCATCGGTCACCGGAATATTTTCGTCCACCACGCTGCGATCCAGGACTTCGGGGATGAAATCAGGTGTCCAGCCCTGGATTTTATGCGGTTGCCAATCATCACCTTCCAGCAGGGCGGCGATCGCCGGCTCGGTCGAAATGATTTTTACATCCGGGCGCGCCAGCTTGATCATTTGCCCCGTGCCGGTAATCGTTCCACCGGTTCCATAACCGCTGACGTAGTAATCCAGTTTTCGATCAGCGAAATCGCTGAGTATTTCAGGCCCGGTGGTATTGCGATGGAAGGCAGGGTTAGCTTCATTCTCGAACTGCTGCGTCAGGAACCAGCCATGCTTTTCGGCCAGGGCTTCAGCGGCCCTGACCATGCCTGAAGCACGCTCAGCCGCCGGCGTCAAAACCAGCGTGGCACCCATGAAACGCATCAGCCGGCGCCGCTCAACAGAGAACGACTCTGCCATGACGGACACGAAAGGATAGCCACGTACGGCGCATACCATAGCCAGCGCGATCCCGGTATTGCCCGAAGTGGCCTCGATTACGGTCTGCCCCGGCTTCAGGACGCCTCTTTTTTCTGCATCGAGAATAATCCCCAGAGCCAGACGGTCCTTGACCGAACTCATCGGGTTGAATGCTTCCGCCTTGACATAGATGTCGATACCTTCCGGCGCCAGCTTGTTGATTTTAATAACGGGTGTTTTTCCAATGGTCTCGAGAATATTGTTGAAAATCATGTCGTTTCCTTATTGAGGCCCGTTTTCCCTGGAGCCTGTTGATATCTGTTTTGGGTTGAGCCCATTGAGGTTACTCCCCGGCGTGTCTACCTGTCCAATATTGAACCCCACTGTGATGTGGGTGCGATATGCGGGTTAATCATAATAGCCACGCCCGAACTGCGGAAATACGGATTCTTTCTGCCTTTATACCGCAGCGTTATATCGCCCGGCGAAGAATTAGTGCTTGATTCGGCTCGGTTACAATACTATGCTGGCAACTCAGATAAACAAAGATACGCGATGAACCACTACACCAACATGTGCAAATGTTGTAACTGTCCGCAAACCCGGAGGCGCGTGGTGTAGTCCTGATTTTTTTACCGTATTTTGATGAAACCACCGCCTACCGGCGGTTTTTTTTGGTCTGGATATTTTAGCTGAGGAAAAACAGCCAAACAAACAAGAGGCAGAGAAAATGAAATTGCAACAACTGCGTTACCTCGTTGCCATCGTGGACAACGGTCTGAATATCACGGCGGCATCCCAGGCCTTATTCACTTCTCAACCCGGCGTAAGCAAACAGGTGAAGATGCTGGAGGATGAATTATCCCTGCAACTGTTTGTACGAAAAGGAAAAAGCCTTTCCGGCCTCACCGAAGCCGGTAGAGAAGTTATTGAAAAGGCGCGAAAGATCCTGACCGAAGTCGATAACATCAAATCCATGTCGCATGAGTTGGCGGGTCAGAAGCGGGGTAAACTGGTGGTTGCCACCACACATACCCAGGCACGCTACGTGCTGCCGGATTTGCTGGCCGGATTCCACCGCGAATTCCCGGGTATCTCGATCAGCCTGCACCAGGGCACTTCCGACCGCATCGCACACCAGGTGCAGGACCAGGAAGCCGATTTCGCCATCGCCTCCGGTCAGAGCGAACTGTTTGAGGACCTGGTGACTTTTCCCATTTATCACTGGGAAAGAACCATTCTGGTTCTGCCGGATCATCCCCTGGCCCGGCAAAAGGATGTCAGCCTCAAAGACCTCGCGCGGTACCCCATCATCAGCTACACCCACAGTTTTGATTCAGATTCAGACCAGGCCAACGCGTTCAGGGACGCTGGAATTGAACCGAATGTCGTGTTCACCGCTGAAGATCCGGATGTGATCAAGACCTATGTGCGCAAGGGCATGGGCATTGGAATCGTTGCCTGCATGGCGTACGACCCCATCCAGGATGCCGGGCTGGTGGCGATCAACGCAGCCCACCTGATCCCGAGTTGCACGACCTGGATCGGCTTCCGCCGCGACCGCTTCCTGCGCAATTACATGTACAGCTTCCTGCAACTGATGGTGCCGGGTATCGACCGCGAACAGATTGACCGGGTGATCTCTACTGTCGGGGATGCAGTGGATAACCATACCATCGCTCCCTATCGTTCACCTCATGGACTGAACGGCCATGCAGGTATACACCCCTCAGGAATCTGAAACGCTACACTTCCTGAAAGTTTTCCACTTCGTGCAGGCCGCATTCCCTCATCAGGCCGAAAAAACGGGTGTCCTGTTCTTCCATTTTTGCACCGAGAGGCTGACTGGTATGGACATCACCGATCGAAACATAACCTTGCTCCCACAAGGGGTGGTACGGCAGATCATGTTGCTTGAGATAACGGTGCACATCACGGTTGCTCCAGTCAGCGATGGGATGAACTTTCACGGCCCGGCCTTGGTGTTGCAATACACTGATCCGGCGACGCGAATCTGACTGGCTGCGCCGCAGGCCGCTGAACCACGTGCCCACATCCAGTTCCTTCAACGCCCGGCTCATGGGCTCAACCTTGTTCATCCGGTTGTAGCGGCGAATACCCTCCACGCCTGCCTCCCACAGCTTGCCAAAGCGATTCTCCTGCCACACGGGGCTGATAAGCGGCCGATACACCCTCAGATCAACATTCAGTCGTTCAACCATCTGATCGATGAATTGATAGGTTTCCGGAAACAGGTATCCGGTGTCGATCACGATCACGGGAATCCTGCGTTCAAAACGGCTCAACAGGTGTAGCATCACTGCGGACTGTGCCCCGAAACTCGAGCTGAGTATGTGCTGCTGCGGCAGGTAGTCCAGTGACCACTGCACACGTTCCACCGCGCTCATGCGCTCGAGACAGGGATTGACCGCCGCCAGTTGGGACGAATTCCATGCCTGGCCTGGCTTGGGAATGCACAGATTCAGTTCTGCGTTGCTCATATCACGGCCTCTTCCACCCCGTCCTGCAGGATGCCACTATGTAAAACGAAATTACCAAATGTTTCATCCGGTTTCGCCATGCTGCGAAAATCCGTGAACAACTCCCCCAGTAAAACCAGAATTTCATCTTCGTGTACGCTTTCCCGGACCTTCCGGTTAAGGCGCGTACCGTTGAAAGCAGCGCCCAGATAAAGCTGGTACAAACCCGGGCCTTTCCCAACAATGCCGATTTCCGCAAGGCCGGGTCGCGCGCAGCCATTGGGGCAACCGGTCATACGAATCGTTATGGCCTGGTCTTTGAGGTCGTGCTCAAGCAGCAAGGCTTCGATCCGGCTGATGAACTCGGGCAGATAGCGTTCGCTTTCGGCCATGGAGGAACCGCAGCTCGGAAACCCCACACAGGCCATTGAATGCAGCCTCAGGGGACTGGAATGCAGGTAGCTATCCAGACCATGCGCCTGCACCAGGTGATCAATATGAGCCCGGTCCGGAGCATCCACACAGGACACAATGACATTCTGGTTGGGCGTCAGGCGGAATTCGCCCTTGTGCACTTCAGCAATTGCCCGCAAACCGCTTAATTGCCTCGCCCCGCCGACATCCGCAATCCGCCCGTTCTCCAGGAACAGGCCGAGGTGCCACAGGCCATCCGTAGTCTGCTGCCAGCCGTAGCGGTCACCGTTGTGGCTAAACTCAAATGGCCTGTCCGCTGGTAAACGGTAGCCCAAACGTTGTTCCATTTGAGCGTGCAACCACTCGAGGCTGTGGTCATCGAGGGGGTACTTCAAGCGGGCATGCGTACGATTGCTGCGGTCACCGTAGTCCCGTTGAATGCTTACGATGGCCTCGGCCACTTCCTCCACCTGGTCCGGAGCACAAAATCCCAGCAGTTCAGCCAAACGGGGATAGGTAGCCGGGTCACCGTGCGTGGCGCCCATTCCACCGCCCACCGTTACATTGAAACCCGCCAGGCCGTCTGTACCGGCAATGGCGATAAAACCCAGGTCATGGGCAAATACGTCCACGTCGTTTCGCGGCGGAATAGCGAAAGCGATCTTGAACTTGCGCGGTAGATAGTCGGGGCCGTAAATCGGCTCCCGGTCCGGTGTAGCAGCCACCTTATTGCGTCCTTCCTCATCGACCAACCAAATCTCATGGTAGGCGGTGGTATGCGGTGTCAGGTGATCACTCAGAGATCGTGCTGCGGCAAACACCTGCCGGTGAATATCCGACGCCTCCGGCAGCGGTGTGCACATCACGTTTCGATTGACATCTCCACAGGCGGCGATTGTGTCCAGTAACGAGTCGTTGATCGCCCGGATGCTCGCCTTCAGCTCATGCTTGAGAATACCGTGAAACTGAAAGGCCTGGCGGGTAGTGAGACGGATGGTGCCGTTGGCCCATTTCCGGGCGATGTCATCCAGTGCCAGCCACTGCTGTGGCGTGCATACGCCGCCCGGCACCCGCGCGCGAATCATAAATTGATAATCGGGCTCGAGCAGTTGCCGGCGCCGCTCTTCGCGTGTGTCGCGGTCGTCATACTCGTAAAACCCATGAAACTTGACGATCTGTGCGTCATCCTTGGCCAGCGCTGCGCTGGCGCTGTCCTGCAGGCTCTCCACAATGGTCCCGCGCAGGAAATTGCTGTTGACCTTGATACTTTCAAGCTCAGACAATTTTGAGATGGTCGTACTCATCAGTACAAATCCTTCAGCAAGCGGCGCTCGCGCCTCAGACCGGCGATCACTTCGGCTGCAGCAACATCTTCCAGACCTCGATTGAGAGCAATTCCATGCTGCAGGGCCCGTTCGACCTCGCATCCCATGGCCTGGCTGCCGCAGAGATAGATTTGCGCGCCTTTACTCAGCCACTTGTCTATTTCCGGCGCCTGATCCCGGACTACATGCTGTACATAACGTTTTTCAGCCCGATCACGGGAGAAAGCACCGTCAATCCGTGCAATCAACCCCATCTTGCGCCAGCGCAACCATTCACTCTGGTAGAGAAAATCAGTGCGTAAATGCGGGTTACCGAATATCAGCCAGGTTTGCGGGTTTGAGCCTTCCGCTTCGAGTTGCTGCAGAAATGCCCGGTAGGGTGCAATTCCGGTGCCGGCACCGATCAGGATCAACGGCGTTGAGCGGTCCTGTGGCAAGCGGAAGCGGTGGTTCGGCTCCACAAACACGGCAATCTCATCACCCGCTTGCAGGCGGTAGTTGAGGCAGGAACTGGCCACACCCCGCCGCTGCAGCCCAATGGCGTTGCTGAAACGTGTCGCAACTGTGAGATGGACTTCCTCGCCCACGCTCGCCTGGCTGGAGGCAACAGAATACGACCGGGGTGTCAAAGGTCGTAACAATTGCGCCAGCGTCTGCGCCGACATACGCACGGGGTGCTCCCTGGCCAGATCGATGAACTGACGTTGCTCAATAAAGTTCCTGTACTGTTCCTGGTCAAGCGAGTCCAGAAACTTCTTCAATATCTGATCCTCGATCCGACCGGCGTAGGCATCTACGGTATCCACGCTCAGCCTGGTCAATTCCCGGTGATGGGTAAGCAGATCCCGAATGCTATGGATCTTGCCGTCCACCTCAACTTTCATCGCAGGATCTATCGCCAGGGCCGTCAATACATCGGCGACCAGTTCCGGATCGTTGAAAGCCCATACACCGAGGGAGTCACCAGGTTCATAACGCAGACCCGAATCCTGCAGGGACAGTTCCAGGTGGTATACGTCCTTGGTAGATTTCAACCCGGTGATCTTTTGCACACGCTCTACCGTCGCCGGGTACGGGCGTGTCCGGTTCCACACCCTGGTGCTGGGAACCACGCTGAGCTGCGGCATCGCTGCAGTCATTGGCGCCGGCACCCGTGCATTCTCTTCCACTAACAATTGCTTGCGCCCGTATTCAATCACTTCCGTTGTCCACAACTCTGCCGGGCTACGGTAATCCACATCGCAATCCACGCGCCGGGCGAATGCCTGTGCACCCCGGGCCAGTAATAACTCTTCCAGCTTGCGCCCGGCCTCACAAAACTGCCTGTAGCTGCGGTCACCCAGCGCAAGCACGCGAAAACGCAGCGAGTTCAGTTCCAGCACGCGCGCACTTTCCAGGTATTCAAATAAATCCAGGGCATCATCAGGTGGATCACCGTCTCCATGCGTGCTGATGATGAAGACTGCGTGAGCCAAATTCTTCAGTACAGCCGGTTTGAGTTCATTCAAGGGCCGTGATTTAACCGCCAGGCCCGCTTGTTCCGCCTGCACCACAAACGCTTCGGCAAGGCCCTCGCCGTTACCGGTCTGCGAGGCATAAAACACGTTCAATGCACCCTGCTTCGCCAATGTGGGCTGTGCAGGCAACTCTGCCTGGGATCGGTCTGACAGACGCCCGGCCAGGTAACCACTCAGCCACAGGGATTGTGCCGGGCTGATCTGCCCCAGACTTTGCCGTAACTGAACGATTTGCTGCTCACTGAAGGGTGAGTTTTCTGTTTCAAGTGCGTTCAACATGCCGGGTACCTCTGCTTAAGTTGAACAAAGCATATAAATTCGTCTTGCCAGCGTGAACGAAGTGTTTCCTATCAGGATATAACTGTGCGGAATAAGCTGTCCCGTCATGCATCGCTGGCGGTACTTCGCTGTAAGAGCCGGCAGGGGTATAGTATTCTGTGTTCCGGGTCCCTCGTCTCCACTTGCGGTTAACATCTTCTTGGCGTAACATGACACCTGATTCAGGTTTCATGTTTGGAGTCACGAAACCAGTGATCAGCCGTAGCTCCGACTACAGCAAGCCAAAGGAAACCGCATGACAACCATGGGCATAGTCTCAACCGGCACGTACTTTCCGGACACCAGTATCACTGCGGAAGAGATCGCCGAACAAAGTGGAATGCCCGAATGGGTAGTCAAAGAAAAGCTTGGTATTGAACGCAAGTTTATCGCAGACCCCAACATACACCCGAATGAAATGGCCGCCCATGCGGCGCGCAAAGCCATTGAAAAAGCAGGCATCGATCCACTGGAGATTGACGTTGTCCTGGGCACGACCGAAGAATGGCGCGAATACTTACTGTGGACGACCGCCATCGACCTCGCGTGGGAAATCGGAGCCAGGAACGCATGGGGCATCGACATCCACACCCGTTGCGCAACGACCATTGCCGCACTTAAATTCGCCAAAAGTCTGATGGCTGATGATCCGTCCATCAACACCATTCTTATCGGTGGCGGCTATGTGAATTCACATTTCATTGACTTTGCAGACACAGACACCTCATTCCTGTTCAATATCGGCGCCGGTGCCGGCGCAATGATCGTGAAACGCGACTGGCCGGAAAACCAGGTGCTCGGCATGCACCTTATCGCGGACGGTTCAATGAGCCGCCACGTGATTGTACCGGCAAGCGGAACGGTTCAGCATCCAACGGACGATGCGGTGAATCGTGGTGATTTCAAATTCAGACTGCTTGAACCGGTGGCGATGAAAACGCGCCTTGGAGAAGTCTCGATCAAGAACTGGCTGGCCTGTGTGGACGTCTCCCTCGGCAAGTCCGGCAACAAGGGTGACGGGGAGCCGTACACACGCGATGATATCGATTTCTTCAACATGTCCCTGGTCAAGCCATCGGCCCATCGTGAGATGCTTGAACATCTCGGACTTAGCGAGGAGCAGAGCGTCTACATGTCCGACATTGGCCACATCGGAGAGCAAGACGCCATCATCAACATAGAAGCCGGAATCGAACAGGGCCGCCTCAAGCCGGGAAATACCATGGCGATTCTGGCGGCAGGTATCGGCTACATCTGGGCCGGAGCCATAGTCCAGTGGGGCGCGCCGAAATAGTCTGTCAGACCGGCGCAGCAGGAGACTGTACGCATCAGGGGAAAATCCAACATGAGCACTCCAACTTTACCCGGTGTGACAGCGCAAACCGTGACCACCGGTCGATTAACCACGCGGGTACTTTTCTCCGGCCCCGAAGATGGCGTTCCCGTGCTATTCATCCACGGCAACTTCTCGTCCGCTACGTGGTGGGAAGAAACCATGCTGGCACTGCCATCGCAGTACAGGGCGATCGCTCCCGATCAACGTGGCTTTGGTGAATCAGATCCGGCGGTGAGGATTAATGCCTTGAACGGTATGGGCGATTTTGTCGATGATGCGATCGCACTCATGGATCACCTGGGCTACGACAGATTCCATCTTGCCGGCAACTCACTCGGCGGTGTTATTGCATGGTGGATGATGGCCGATACACCCGGGCGCCTCCGCTCGGTGACACTTCCCGGGCCGGGGTCTCCGTATGGATTTGGCGGCACCAGAGATGCACGCGGAACAGCGACCAACAGCGACTTTGCCGGTTCGGGTGGTGGACTGATAAACCCCAATTTGCTCCAGGGCCTGAGGGATGGCGACCGGTCAGCAAACTCACCTTTCAGCCCACGCACGGTATTGCGCTTGCTGGTCTGGGGCCCACCGTTCATTCCGGATCGTGAGGATGCCCTTCTCGATGCCATGTTCCAGGTACACCTGGGTGACACCCGTCTTCCGGGAGACAAAATTGCTTCCCCCAACTGGCCTTATGTCGCTCCCGGTAAATGGGGCCCGATGAACGCCCTGTCCCCGAAATACACCGGCAATCTGATTGAGCGAATCCTGGCCGGTGAGCCGAAAGCCGACGTTCTGTGGATTTACGGGACAAACGATGTAGCGATATCCAACAGTGCCGCATCGGACCCAGGAAGCTGGGGCTCAAAAGGTTTGCTCCCCGGCTATCCCGGCGTGGAAGCATATCCGCCACAGCCAATGATGGATCAGATTCGAAATTTGCTCGATGACTACGCCAGACAAGGTGGCTCATATCGTGAAGTCGCAGTCAAAGGTTCAGGTCATGTTCCTTTCCTGTCCCATCCGCTCGAGTTCAACCGCGCGTTCCATGCCTTATTAGCAAAGGCTGACAAGCCACATATTCCAGAGCCGGGGTCAGAGTAAGAAACTTACTCTGACCCCGGGTGTTCTTACCCCGGGTGTTCATGTCACTTAACGCAGCAAGTCGGTCAGCGCTACCCCGCGAGCGAGCGCCGGAGCGTTGCTGTTCTGGCCGGCGGCACGCTTGATGAAGGCCTCTTTCGCAATCCAGCTTCGCGCGACCAGACCCAGCCCAAGCCGGCGCAGAGGCGCCAGGGTTTCGGGCATGAACAGCCCCCGGAGGTGATGGATACCGCGAGCCATGACTTCGGCTTCAGAGCGCCGCCAGCGCTCGAATTTTCGCAGCGTTTTTTCACTGGAAATATCCGCCTGATCACTGCGGGCAGCAAGCAGCACTTCCGCCAGACCGGCCGCATCGAGCAAGCCAAGGTTAACGCCCTGCCCGGCCAGTGGATGGACTACATGGGCCGCATCTCCGATCAGAACCGCACGGGAAGCGGCATAATAATGGCTGAGCCGCATGGTCAACGGGAATGCCGCCCGTGGCCCACAGGCGCGTATCGGGCCGGGCCAGGGTTCAATTGTACCGCCAGCCGCCTGCTCCAATTCAGCACAAAAAATATCGTCATCCAGTTCCAGCAGTCGTTGCGCTTCGGCTTCCGGACGAGACCAGACCATGGAAGACGTTCCATCCTGCAGCGGCAGAAAGGCCAGGGGTCCGCCTTCCATGAATCGCTGCCAGGCAATTCCTGGATTGGGCCTGTCGGTTTCGATGACTGAAACAATCCCCTGCTGGCCGTATTCCCAGTGGTCCTGATCAATGCCGAGCATCTTGCGTACTTGTGAGTTCGCGCCGTCAGCACCAACCAGCAGACGGCATTGAATGCTGCGACCGCTGACCAGCCTGACCACCGGCTCACTGTCCACGTATTCCAGTGTTTCAAGCTGATCGGGGCAAATGATTTCCACACCCCCCATGGCCTGCAACGTTTGCCACAGCGACCACTGTACGAGCGGGTTCTCAATGATCGTACCCAGTCGTTCCAGCCCAAATTCAGGCGCGCTGAAAGCGATTACGACCGACTCGTCCCGGTCTTCCACATGCATCCGGCGGTAGGGGCAATGACGCTGTGCCTCAATCTGCCGCCAGGCGCCGGCCTCGGTGAGAATAGCCTGCGCTCCGGGCGAAAAAGCAGAGACCCGTAAACCGACCGCCGCTGCTGAATCAAACGCCTGCGGTTCATGAGCTTCCAGGATGGCCACTGAAAAACCGCAGCGGGCCAGCAGGCAGGCCGCTGCGGCACCGACCATCCCGGCACCAACGATCAATGCATCAAATGTTCTGTCAGCTGTCATATTTCACCTGGAACCTGTCAACTCTTGCCTGATCGTAGCATTGCGGTGCCCAGGGGTTCACCCAGCGCAAGGCGTGGAATCCTGCCCCTGAACCCCATGGCTTTGACCGCCAGTTGCCGGCGTAAGGGCGGCAGCAAAGCATGAGCAAACAAGCCCGCTGTCCTCACCGCCGCCGCCAGTGGCGAAGGGTTGGCGAACAGGCGTGCCAGGCCATCGGATTGAGCGATCGTTCCTTGCTGGTCCGGCGCCCGCCATCGGCTGTAGCGCCTCAGCACTTCAATACTGCCGATGGGCCGTTCACTGCCGGTAGATATTTCGTCATGCAGCACTTCAGCCAGTACTGCCGCATCGCGCAGACCGAGATTGAAACCCTGAGCTCCAACGGGATGAATGGCATGCGCCGCATTACCCATGATGACAACGCCCGGCCGGATGTCTTCCCGGGCCCGGACCAGTCGCAAAGGATAGCTGCTGCGCTGCCCCGCTTTGACAAAAGCACCCAGCGCATCGCCAAAGCGCTGCTGTGCGCCGAAAAGGAATTTATCATCCGGCAATTCAAGTAATGCGGCCGCATCATCGGTATGTACGCACCAGATCAAACCGCAGCGCCCCTGGACGTGCGGCATCACCGCGAAAGGACCTGAGGGGGTAAAGCCCTCGAAAGCGCGTCCCCGGTGGGCCTGTTCCGGTGTGATATTGCAAATAACGGCGGTCTGCCGGTAGTCGTAAGTTTCGGTCTCTATTCCCAGGCTCTCACGGATAAAGGAATGGGCGCCATCGGCACCCACGACCAGGCGTGTTTCAATCTGCTCCTGCCCACCGTCCTTTTCCAGCACGATGCGGGCACCATCTTCACCAGGCTCCAGCGAAGCGATTGATGCCGGACACAGGATATCCAGGTTTTCGATATCCGGAAGAATGCCCATCACCGCAGCACCGAACACCCTGGCCTCCACCACGTGCCCAAACCCGTCCAGCCCCAACTCCCCGGGTGTCAGCAGAACGCGGCCGGGGCGATCCAGTTCGCGCACATGAATCTCCCGGATCAGCGTGGCATTGTCTTCCACTAGCGGCCAGATGCCCAGCCCCTTCAGTATCTGGCAGGAACTGGCGCTAAGTGCGAGAGTCCGGTCATCGTAACTGGGCTGGGATGATGCTTTGAACGGCACGGCCTCGACCAGAGCAATTTTGAGTCCCAGGGGCGCCAGGGCGCAAGCCAGGCTGGCTCCCACCAGTCCACCACCAATAATGGCGACATCGTATTGTCGTGCAGTAGCGGAGTTCATTACGCCATCAATGCCTCGATATCATCCGGTGTCCTAACCAGGTCATCGGTAAGAATACGCGGTTCATCCCGGGTGATGACAATGTTGTCTTCTATCCGGATGCCTACACCCCTCCAGCATTTGGCCACACTGGTCTCCTCGGGATGGATGTAGATGCCGGGTTCTACCGTCATAACCATACCCGGTTCCAATTCCCGCGAGTGGCCATCGATTTGGTATTCACCCACATCATGTACATCCAGGCCCAGCCAGTGCCCGGTGTTATGCACATAAAAGTGCTTGTAGCCTTCTGTTTCCAGTTCCTGTTCCAGACTGTGTTCCAGGATACCCAGGCTGATCATACCTTCGGTCGCTACCCTGATGGCGGCATCGTGCATATCCTGCCACTGTTTACCCGCATAAGCCTGTTTGCACGCAGCGGCCTGGGCGGCCAGCACAACCTCATATAAAGCTCGCTGTTCCGCTGAGAACTTTCCATTGACCGGAAAAGTCCGGGTGATATCCGAAGCATAGCCGTCATACTCTGCACCCGCGTCAATCAGCAACATGTCGCCATCTCTGAGCGGATCCCGGTTGGCAATATAGTGCAGCACACAACCATTTGCGCCGCCTCCGACAATCGGAATATACGAGGCCTCACAGTGATGGCGAATGAAGGTGCCCATTAGCTCAGCATGAATATCAGCCTCGTTCAAGCCCGGCGCACACAGCTTCATCGCACGCTCATGGGCTTCAATTGCGACCCTGGCTGACCTGCGCATCGCGGAAAGTTCTTCCCTGCTCTTGTACACACGCATGTCGTGCAACATGTGATCCAGGGAGTGAATTTCTTCGGGGGCATGGAAAGTCTTGCGGGTTTTGCCGCGTAATTCGTTCAGCCAGCCGATCAGACGTTGATCAAACAGCGGGTTCCGGCCCAGATCGTAGTAAACGCGGTCCCGGTCCTGCAACAGGCCGGGCAGTCGTTTCTCCACCTCAGAGAAATCAAAAGCCTGGTCCATCCCGTACTGGGAAACGGCTGCGTCCAGGCCCACCATGGCGCCATCCCACATTTCCCGCTCCGGGTCACGATTCCGGCAAAAAAGCATGCACTGCCCATCCTTTCCCTGTGGAATTAATACCAGCATCGCGTTGTGCTCACGAAACCCCGTCAGGTACAGAAAATCACTGTCCTGACGATAGGGATAATGTGCGTCATTGTTGCGAATACGGGCCGGTGCAGCCAGCAGAATAATGATGGAGTCCTCGCCGGCCATCCGCATCAGTTGCCTTCTGCGCCTGCTGTATTCTTTTTGTTTGATCATGGTGTCCTGAGCCCGCGGCTTAATCAATGAATCGGATCCCCGGCGGTGGGGCCGCGAAAATCCTCACACATCATCAAGGTAATAATACGAACATACTCGACAATTTCAGTGAATGCGACTTCATCTTCTTCATTGTCCTGGCCCAGGTCTTCCGGCACCGTCAATTCTGCTCGTGCAATCTGCTGAAGATCCTCGATGGCTTCCCTGGCTTCCTCAGACAGAACGTCGAACGACCCGCCAGTTGCAAGCCCTGCCAGAAATCCCCCACACCACTGCGCCAGTGCGGTGGTCCGGTCTTCCAATATGTCGTTATCATCCGGCAGCCAAAGCTCAAAACTCATGTCCTCGTCCGCCAGTTGCCGAACCGTACTTTCAAATGCCTCGGTCAATGCGGCCGCCAGGGCTGCATCCGGATTCACCAACAGTTTCAATTGCAGCAGATGATGCATAAAATCACTGGCCGAGTCTCCCGGTTTCCGGCACACCAAACCACACAACACACCATGGCACTCGGCCAGACTAGCCGTATCCAGAGTGCCCCGGCCCAACTGGATGGTATGCTCGAAATCAGGCAGGGTCGGTGCGGACATCAGGGTGCTCCCAAAAGGGGAATATTATCACCCCCCGAGCCCTTGCTACAGAAACCAGAGCGTGTTATCCCATTCGGGTCGATATATTTCAGCATTATGTTTGACGCTTTTGGCCCACCAAACTATAGTTGAAGCCATGGATTCACTGGATCAGACAGGAAAAGACCTGGAACGACTCGAGCAGCAACTGAAACTATTGCTGGAACAAACTCAAAAACTGCGTGAAGATAATCGCTCATTGCAGAATCGGCAGGAGTCACTGGTGGCAGAACGTGCCGGACTGGTTGCAAAAAATGAGGAAGCACGCTCGAAAGTGGAAGCCATGATCCACCGACTAAAGGCGCTGGAACAATCATAGTGCCTGTCGGCATCACCCGGATTACGAATAGGCGGAAATCCCGCACGGTACACTCATGAGCGAAGCTGCTGAGCCTGTCTCTGTAACCATCCTGGAAAAAAAATACCAGTTCGCCTGCACACCGGATCAACGCAACGATCTGGTTGAGGCTGCACGTCAACTTGATGAAACAATGACTGCGATAAAGGACGGTGGCCGATTGATGTCACTGGAACGGATCGCACTCCAGGCGGCACTGAACTTCAGCGCTGAAGTCGTCAGGTTGCAGCGCAACGAACACATCAGGGAAGAAAAGATAGACAGCAAAATCCGTATGCTTGCGGATAAACTCGATGATGCGCTTGGGGACTGAAAAGGATATACTCAGTCTTGCCCTCTGTGGTGTTTGCCAACGGGACCGATAGATGCCTTGTCCCTATTTACCGACCTCGGGGTGGTTGATCTGAGTGTGGTGTGCATGTTCGCTTTTAGCGAAAAGCCTGAAACCTCGTAAGCCGCCCCACCTGGACCACTTGGTTCAAGGTCACCGGCCCGTAGCGGCCCCACGGAGGGTTTTCTCTATAAAATCCACCTTACGAAATAAACTGCGTGCACGGCGAAAGCAGCTTGATAATAGGCGTCGGCTTTCTCTGGATGGGTCCATCAACCACTTCCTGACAGAGTTTATTGCCGAACACCGTCCGAACACGATTGCAGCTTTCTGGCGCTTCGATGGAGAGCCCGACCTGCGCCCGGCGCTTGCTGCTGCGGCACAACAGGGAGTACAGCTTGCCTTGCCGGTCGTCATGCAAAGTCCCGCCGGTCCGTCACTTCTGTTCCGGCAGTGGTCAGAAGCCAGTGAAATGAAAAACAACCGCTATGGAATCCCGGAGCCTCTCAACAGCCCTGAAATTCCGCTACCTGACATTAACCTGCTGTTAATGCCTCTGGTAGGCTGGGATGAATTCGGCCAGCGACTGGGCATGGGTGCTGGATTCTACGACCGTACGCTGCAGCCCTTTAGCCAGTCTGATCTGCCCATTCGAGTGGGCGTCGCCTATCAGCTACAAAAAGTACCCCGCCTGCCACGGGAGCCCTGGGATATCCGACTGCATATGCTACTGTCTGAAACCGGATGGCTCAGCTTCACCTCATGACAAGGAAACAGGAAATGACTACATGAACTTCTGGCTGATCAAAAGTGAACCGGATGCGTTCAGCATAGATGATCTGAAAAATGCAGAAAAGGGAACGGAACACTGGGATGGAGTGCGGAACTACCAGGCACGGAATTTTATGCGCGATGGCATGAGCAAGGGTGACCAGGTATTCTTCTATCACTCCAATTGTAAAGCACCAGGTATCGTGGGCCTCGCCGAAATCGTATCTGATACTGCCTACCCGGATCACACTGCTTTCGATCCCAAGGAAAAATATTTTGACCCGAAAAGTGATCCCGAAAATCCACGCTGGCTGATGGTGGATGTCCGCTACCTGCGCAAAACAAGGCGCCTGATCTCCCTGTCCGAGATCAAGGAGCACATGGAGCAACTGGACGGATTGCCACTGATCCGCCGGGGCAACCGATTATCCGTCATGCCGGTTGCCAAAGAGCACTGGGATTTCATCCTGTCACTGGAGTAATGAGACATGATCTCAAGCGATCAGCAACAACTGCAAAAGCAACAGGTTGCCGCGGAGGCCCTGGCCTGGGTACGCCCGGATGCGGTGTTGGGCGTAGGCACCGGAAGCACGGTGAACTGCTTTATTGACGCACTTGCCGCCAGCGGTATCCACATCGAGGCTGCGGTGTCGTCATCGGAAGCCACCACAGAACGCCTGCAATCGCACGGTATTCATGTGCGTGAACTGAATCTCGCCGGCACCCTGGATGTTTACATCGATGGAGCCGACGAATTCGACTCGCACCGGCGCCTGATCAAGGGCGGGGGCGGAGCACTCACACGGGAAAAGATCATTGCCGGCGCCAGCCGGAAATTTGTTTGCATTGTCGATGAAAGCAAGAAGGTCGGCGTGCTGGGCAAGTTTCCCGTGCCCATCGAAGTCATCCCGATGGCTCGTAGCTACATCGCCCGCCAACTGGTTGCCATCGGAGGACAGCCGGAACTGCGCGAAGACTTCATCACCGACAACGGCAACCTGATCCTGGATGTCCACAATATGGACCTGGTCGATCCCGTTGCCATCGAGAAAAGGATCAACAACCTGCCCGGTGTGGTCACCTGCGGCCTGTTTGCCATCCGGCCTGCCAATATCGTGCTGATGGCCAGTTCTGCGGGTGTGCAGAAATTCTAGCCGCACGTCCAGTTGTAAGAGCCCGCTTGCGGGCGAATCCTGATTTTTTAGAAACTACCCGTCAGCATGAACCACAACTTGAGGGTATCATCGTAGTTTGAGCTGTTGTCTGCTTTAAACGAAGCGGCTTTAAATAATACACCGTAACGCCCTGCCAGTTTTGTTGCCAGGGAAGCATCCAGTTCTGAGCCAAATTTCGCGTTGCCTGACTCGGCCTGGTAATCATGATAGACAACATTCCATTTCCAACTGCTGAACACCTTGCCTTTCACACCAATCATTGCGTCATTGAGACCCGCTGCCGGTGTGGCCAGGAATTTATCTGCCCAGCCATTGAAAGCATGCAGGGTCGCCAGCGGCGTACGGAACATCGCGCCATCTCGTGTGTTATCACCACCGAGTGATTCGAATGCAAGGTATGGCGTGAAGCCACCAAAAGTTGCCGACAAATCAAACCGCCAGTAGTCTGCGGAATAATCGACTGGATTATTCGCTGCGTCGGTCTGGTGGGCATACTCCGCAGTATAGCCCAGCGTAGTAGAGCCCACTTTCTGCTTGCCAACAAACCTCAAGCCGTAGGTAGAGGTAGAAAAAGCCGCGAGATCCTTGTTGTCAATATTGTAGTAATATCCGGTCAGCTTGCCGATATTATCCCAATTTTTTGAGATATTTCCGATCAGGGTATCCGTATCGTGGTTGCCGGCCGCAACTTCATCTCCAAAGATACGATTGACTTTACCGATGTAGGCGAACTGCAGGTCAACCCCGGCCTTGTTTTTGAAGCGATAAGAAACGGCGTCGTAAGTTTGCGGGTTCTGCCGCCATCCGACGTTCCCTATAAAACGGTCATTGTCGTATTTGATGCGCTGACGGCCGGCACGAAATTCACTGCCGCCGGCAGATTTCCAGGATAGATAAGCCTGGTTCAGATCCGGGCCTGTGGGATCGGCAACCACCGGGTAACGAGTCTTGCCCGGCGTGTTTCCAGCACCGGCATTGTAATTATCCCAGCCAACGGTCTCAACAAAATCGTATTCGGCGAACAGGCCCCAGCCTTTCCAATCTGATGTCCTGAAATTCAGTCTTGCCCGAATGGTTGAAGCGAGGGCATTTTTAGCAAAATTATCCTGGTCCACACTTTCCAGGCGATACCTGAAAGCAAAACCTCCTTTCCCCTGGGTAAACATCTCTTTAAAGCTGTCTGCGGCCTGTGCCTGGCCTGCAATCGACGTAATCAGGACAGCGAGAATCCCTGCCGGTAACGCTGCCAGCTTGCGTTTGGTATTCATGGTTTACTCCCAAGGCTGATGAATCAGCCACATCTTTGAAGCAGAAAAGTGGGAGCCGGTTGCCCGGCTCCCTGCATCCAATCAGTAAATATCGTGCATTGTGTTATAGGTGTTGAACTTGCCTGTTGGTGTAACCAGTTCAGGCGCTTTGATCACGTGCTTCAGTGTACGGGTCTTGTCATCCACCACGACGATGGCGGATTCCAGTTCCTTGCCACTCCACACGGAGAACCAAACCTCGGTTCCATCCTTGTTGTACTCAGGCTGAACCACACGTTTTGCCCCTTCACCCAGGTCAGCCCATTCAGCGATCGGCAATACCTCATAGCCGGCTTCCAGGTTGTTCACATCAAAAACAGCAATGCTCTGGGAAATGGCGGTATCCGGATTCAGGGGTGCATCCACCCACAGGTTGGAAGACTTCGGATGGGATTTCACAAAAAGCGAACCGCCGCCCTGACCTTCCAGTGTGCGAACAACCTTCCATGCATTTTCAGGATGTCCCTCCGGATCCGTACCCAGCACCGTGATATTGGCGTTACCCAGTGCGCTGGTAACCCACACGGGACCGTACTTGGGATCAAGCAGGTTGGCGCCACGGCCCGGATGAGGAATCTTGGTTACATCCGTCAGTGCGACCAGCTTACGTTCCCTGGAATCGATGACTGCAATCTTGTTGGACTTGTTGGCAGCCGTCAGGAAATAACGCTTGGTGCTGTCCCAGCCGCCATCGTGCAGGAAACGGGCTGCACCAATGCTGGTTACAGTGAGATTCTCGATATCTTCATAATTTACCAGCAGAATTTTACCGGTTTCCTTGACGTTGACGATGAACTCCGGGTACTCATGTGAAGCCACAATGGCTGCCACACGCGGCTCCGGGTGGTATTCCTGCGTATCGACAGTCATACCCCGTGTGGATACGATCTTGAGCGGAGCCAGAGTATCGGCGTCCATGATGACGTATTGTGGCGGCCAGTAGGCGCCGGCAATAGCGTACTTGTCTTCGTAACCTTTGTACTTGGACGTTTCAACCGAACGCGCTTCCAGACCAATCTTGATTTCGGCAACCACCTGCGGCGGGTTCATCCACAGATCGATCAGGTCGACCTTGGCATCGCGGCCAATGGTGTACATGTAGCGTCCTGATGCGGACGGACGTGAAATGTGTACTGCGTAGCCGGTTGGAACGACGGATACGATTTCCTTGGTGTCACCGTCGATGATGGCCACCTGTCCGGCATCGCGCAACGTAACCGAAAAGAAATTATCGATGTTACGGTCATGCTGAGGCTTGGTCGGACGGTCTTCGGGCTTCACCAGGACTTTCCAGCTTGCGGTCATCTCCGGCAGGCCAAATTCCGGCGGCGCCGGCGGTTCATGCTGCAGGTAACGGGCCATGATGTCGATCTGCTCTTCCGTCAGATCGCCCGAGGTGCCCCAGTTAGGCATGCCGGCGGCTGAACCGTAAGTGATTAGTGCTTTCAGATAATCAGTACCTTTTTCACGAGTAATATCCGGCGTCAGTGGTTTGCCGGTAGCGCCTTTGCGCAACACACCGTGGCAGCCTGCACAGCGTTCGAAGAAAATCTGTGTGGCGGAATCAAATTCAGCCAGGGTCATTTTTGGCCCTTCGGTGTCGATATAGCCGGTAGTGCCTTCGCCGGTAATCGCGCTGGGAGCACCCTGGTAGGCCATTTCTTCTCCGGCCGTGACCGGGTGATCAGATGGCCCGGTTACCTTTGCACCACCACGAACGGCAGCTACTTCGCCCGTATTGACCTCACCACCGGGATTGCCCCAGGAGTTCATGACAAAAGTAACAACGTCAGCCACCTGCTCATCACTGAGGTAGGACAGGTTAGGCATAACGCCATTGTAGTCTTTGCCATTGACGGTGATCGGCCCGCTGCGTCCATTAAGCACGGCGTCTAGAACGACCCCGGTACCTCCGGCGAGATAGTCGGATCCAGCCAGTGGAGGAAATGCACCGGCAAGGCCCTGGCCTTCAGCCTGGTGGCACGCAGCACAAACCGTCGAAAATACTTTTCCGCCGGCCGCAATACGATCCTCCAGTGATTTGCTGGATGCTTCAGCGGAATGAACAGCCGTCGCACTGTCGACGGCCTTTGCCGGCGCAGCACTGTCTTCCTGTGCGCAAGCCACCAGCGATACGGCCATCGCAAGGGTTAATGTCAGGATTCTACTTGCTTTCATGGTGATACTCCGAGGCGAATAATAAAGGTATAAGTAATGAATCATTAACTTTGCACAATGTACGCTGAGGACTGTAACGGTTCATTGACTCATGTCAATAAAATGATCTGGAAAATCAAGTCTTTCCCATTGTGCATACAGCAAATTTAGTGTAAACAATTTAAAATGACAAACGCGCCGAGACTGAAAAGCTGCGTCCCGGCCGCGATAGCAGGCTAATCATCGGGTCGCTGGAATCCATGTTGGCAACGTCCAGCCAGCGCCAGTACCTCTTGTCCGTTGCATTAAAAATGCCAGCCCGCAACTCCAGCCGTTGATTCGGCCTCCAGCCTGCCGTCAAGTCGACTATTCCCCATGAAGGGGTCGCAAAGCGCTCACCTCCGGTGTTGTCAATGTCACTTTTCCCCTTCGAGTCAGTGAATGTACCGGTCGCTGCAAAGTCCCAATTGTCGTTTGTTGAAACCCAGGACAGGCCAATCACAGCCTGTGGTGGTGCAATACTGTTCAGTGCCTCGCCGGTATCCTGGTTCTCGCCCCTGGCCCAATAAGCCGCCGCATTCAGCATCCAGCCACTCAGCGCTTCATTCCACTCACCGAGATCCTGGGCATAGCGGATGTCGATACCATAAATTTGTGCCTGGCCGATATTTCTAGACTGAAAAATCAGGTCACCGGTTTCAGGATCACGGCCAATCAGCACCCTGGATTCAATAAAGTCCTGGTAGTTGCTAAGAAAGCCGGACAGACTGAAACGGGACCCTCCGGCGATACGGCGCATCCCCAGTTCATATCCGTCAGAAGTCTCCGACCTGAGATCAGGGTTGGGAATCGCCCGGAAACCAAACAAGGGGATATCAAAGCCGATATTGGCATCGGAGAACGGCGGGGCGCGAAAACCGCGCGAATATTGTCCGTACAGTGTCCACTCATCGCTGAGGTGAAAAAGAACACCCAAACGCGGAGTGAACTGATTTTCTGTCGCTGAAACAATCTCCGTATCCGGATGATCCTCCAGCCAGACACGGTCCGGCCTGGGATCCAGCTTGTAGCGATCCCAGCGCAGCGCCGGAATGATCTCCCACAGGCCATCGGCCAGAGAAATTTCGTCCTGAATAAACACACCGGTTTCGTCAGTCTGCGAGATGGGGAAATCGCGCACAGGCATCTCCTCACCCAGGATCGTCTTCGTGCTCGACCCATCAATAAGGCTGGTCTGCAAACCATCCCGTAATTCGGTAATGTCAGTTCGCAACCATTCAGCACCCAGTCCGATACGGTGGGTACTTGAACCCCATTGCTCTTCCCTGGACAAGTTCAGTTCCATACCTGAAAGATCCTGTTCATAGAAAAAGCGACGCTCCAGCTTGACCGGTCTCGCACCACGGGCCCGCTCTTCCCGGGTCAATTGGTCGGTTTCGTGGACAACATTGTACGCACGCACTACAGCCTGCTCCCAACCGCCGGCACTGAATTCATAATCCATCGACAAGCGCCGACTCTTGTCGCGATCATCGCCCAGTAGTTCCGTGGTATTGCGGAAACGGCGACCATAGCCAAGCTGTGAATTCACTTCCGTTCGCGCCTTGCGCTCCGTCCGTTCAGCCGAAACCCGGAAGCGGTTGCCGGACAAAGTATCGTAGGTATACCGAAACATGTAGTCCGTGCTGTCCCAATCCTGCGGATCGTTGGGGATGTCAGCCGGTGCGTAGTTATCCAGTTCGTGACCCTTGCGGACCGTAGATGCCGCCAGGAAACCGTGAGCTCCTTCCCCCCATGCTGCCACACCGGATCCAAACCAGCTGTTGTTCGAACCCTGGTATCCACCTTTCAGGCCCAGCCAGCCTGATTTATCGTTGCCGGTCAGAAGGTCCGAGGGATCCCAGGTTGAAATCGCCACAACGCCTCCAAGCGCGTCAGAACCATACATGACCGAGGCCGGGCCATGCAAAACTTCAACCCGCCTGATACGATCCGGCTCCACCAACGCCCGCCCACCGTTGGAAAACGCACCGATAACAAATTGATCCCGCACCGGTATGCCGTCAATTTCAACCGCCACGCGGTTGCCGCCGATGCCGCGGATATTAATGGATGTCGCTCCGAATCGTGTACCGGCAGTCTCCATCTCAAGACCCGGCTCATATTTCAACATGCCATCCAGATCTTCGGCCATCCCCTCACGGATGCCATCCGCATCAATCACCGTTACCTGGGCAGCAATCGCGGACAGCGGACGGGGGGATTTGCTTGCCACGACTACCAGCGGATCCAGTTCGACCTGATCCCGGCTGCTGTCCTCAGACAGGCTCTCGCCCGTATCAGTCTGACCCATCACAGGCAAAGACAGCATGGTAAACAACAGCGGTACGCAAACAGCGTGCACAATTTTCTTCATCGGAAATGCCTGTCAATGATCATGGGGCGAGCAAATATTAGGTGCATTTTAATGCATCATTTATGACCTGAGTCAAGCCTGACCCGGATCGCATCACAGATCATAAAACAGGGCCAATATATGATTGCCTTGATATGAATCAATCTACTCTCGACAGCCCGTTGATAGATTAGATGCCAATCAGTGCATGAAATAGATTGTCGCCGAAAACTCACATGCCCGGTGATTAATAAAAATCAGGCGGAACAAAACCATGAAACTTACACGCTTCACCGACTATTCATTACGGGTATTGATGCACCTCGGTTTACAACAAAACGGCCGGGTGACCATCAGGGAAATATCGGAGTCCTATAACATCTCGCGCAACCACTTGATGAAAGTTGTCAGCCTGTTGACACGTATGGGTTATCTCTATGCGCGACGCGGGCCGGGTGGCGGAATCGCACTGGCCAGGCCGGCCGACGACATCTGCCTGGCGGATGTCGTTACAGACATGGAAGATGATCTCAACATGGTGGAGTGCTTCTGTTCAGACGGAGAATGTATCATTGCACCGGTGTGTGAATTGAAATGCATACTCGGCCAGGCTCTTGCCGCCTACCTCGATACGCTCAGGGACTACACGCTGGCTGATCTGCTCACTCCCAAATCAAAGCTCTGCCACATGCTGAGCCTGGGCCAGAAGACTGCCTGAACCTCCAAATCGGCTAGAATAGCCCTCTATGGACTATGTGCTTTTAAAGCAAGTACACATGAGCTTTGCGCTGGCCAGTATCACAGGTTTCATGCTGCGCTGGAATTGGAGAATTCACGGCTCTCAACTGGCACAACTGAGGCTGACGAAAATTGCACCTCATGTTATTGATACACTGTTCCTCGGCACCGGGGTGGCGTTGACATTCACGATCAATCAGTACCCCTTTTCTACCGCCTGGCTGACCGCCAAGATCATAGGGCTTCTGGTTTATATCGTGCTCGGAATGGTCGCCATGTCCGCTAAAATCTCCGGGCCATGGCGGGTCGTGGCATTCCTTGCGGCACTATCCACTTTTGGCTGGATTGTGACCGTGGCGCTATCCAAATCCCCGTGGGGCTTCCTGAGTTAGTGTAGTGTCCTGCGTTAGCGCTCCCTTTAAAGTGATATTGCCGTGAGAAACCGCCCCTGAAACGCCTGGCGATAATTTTCCTGCTGCTGGCGGGTGCGCTTCTGAGTGCATACCTGACGCTGCCCATGTGGTTGCCGTCTCTCGTTCAGGCGCAACTGGTACAGGGCTGGCAATTGGAATCACTGGAATTTGACTACCCAGGCAGCACCAGGCTGCACATAAACACCCTGGTTCTCAACGGTAATCCGAGCGCGATCGGAGTCCGTGTCACCGCGCATGATCTGGATTTGGATATTTTCCAGCGCTCACTTGAAGCAACCAATGTGGATGTGGCCGTTGTTTACAAGCAGGCAAAAGGGAAAACCGACGCATTCACCCTGGATGACCTTGCAATTCCAACCATTGTTCGACCGGGGAAACTCCCTCGCGCTTCCATCAAATCACTCCGCGTCAGTCTGCAATCCGGGGAAAATCCAGCCACTTCCTGGCTGTTCGAGGAAGTACAGTTGGAAAGACAGAATCCAGATGAAAGTCGGCTTAACGCCAGCCTGCCCCTGCCCATACCTGATGGACTGTATGCCCGGATCGATATCCGTATGTTACGTGATTCTCTGCAAGCGCAATTACAACTCGATCTGCCGGATCAAAGCAAAATCCTGCAGGTGGATTTCCGGCAATCGGCAGAAACTGAAAATATTTCCAGTGAGATTTCCGGCCACGGTGACCTGCAGGCCCTGCAACCCTTGATAACGGCAGTACTTCCCGATGTGGGTTTACCTCTGGATAAACTGCAGGCCATTCGGGGTAATGTCACTTTTGCAGGACATTTCACCGGTAGCAACGAGCAGATTCTGGATCGTATAAGGATGACCGCACAGAACGTCGTTATCGATTGGGGAAATGAAAACCTGAATCTGGATCTGGATTTGGAGGCACAACGGCAACAGGACGGGATTCAGATCAACTTCCTCAGCCCCGGAATTGTTCGTTTCACTGCCCGCAACAATTTTTTGGCCGGTCAGTTGAGTGAACTGATGCCGATCAGTCAACTCAGTCTGAATACGAGCGGCAATGCAGTGGACAATCTCGAACTGACCTTCGAACCGCTCAGCACATTCAAGCTACAGGCCGATGCCCCGTGGTCAGGAGCATTCAGTGGCGCTGCTACACTGGAAATCACCTCAGACCTGCTTGACCTGTCACTTGACCTGGCCCCGGATGCAGAATTTCAATGGAAGGGGCCGTTGACTCCGCCAGGCCTGACCGGTCTGGGGACGATCAATATCAAGCTGGGAACCAGCCAGGCAGTCACATTCAAGTCCCCGCTGTCAGCTTCTCTGCCGATGGGCGCCCATCTACAGGCATCCGGGCGCCTGGTGCTGGATGGGAACACCGTTCAATTCAGGGAATCGAGCAGATTTCAGTTAATGGTGCCCCGATTGATTGCTGATCTGGAATCAAGAAATCTGGATTTACACGAATCCGAGTTTTCCGGAACCGCAGAGTGTTCAATACCTGTCGGAAGCGACGAGAGTGCTGGCGGACTTCGCTACAGCGGCAGTGGTGATGTTCAGTTTGCCGGCGATATTACGGCAGCGGTGCGTTTCAGTGGAGAAGCGGACACAGGTCAGTGGACGATTAATGTCCTGCCGACGCGTTTCACCCTGACCCAGGCGCTGAAAGCGCTGGAAATGACCACAGGAACAAATCCGGGCCAGCTTGAGGCGGACGGCGGAACAATCGATATAGAAGGCAGTGTCAGCAGTGCCGACACGCTCAGCGGGAAGGTGAATATAAGTGGTGAAAAAATGAATTTCTCCCTGGCTGAAAGTGCGGTAGATGGCATCGACTTCGAACTCAGTGGAAAACTCGATGAAACCGTGTCCGCTACCGGCTGGTTTTCGATTGACCGGATTGCGCTCGCTGCAGGCCTGAATCTCCTGCAAACTCGCGCCTCGGTCGGCTTGATAACTCAGGACACCATCGAACTGGACAATTTCCAGGCTGATTTTTTCGGCGGCCGCCTGTCCACGGATTACCTGCAGCTTTCCCCCCAGGGCCTGGACGACACACAGATCAGGATGACCGACATCGATCTGGGGCAGGTGCTGGACTATATCGATATCGGGAGCCTGAAAGGTACGGGAACACTAGAAATATTGCTGCCGGCCGGAAGCCGGGGATCCGACCTCTACATTCGTGACGGTACTTTTCGTGCGAACGGGCCGGGTGTGCTGAACTACTCCGGTTCGATGCCGGACACTTCGGTGGAAAATATCGGCCTGTCTGCACTGGAAAACTTTCACTACAGTGAACTTGATGGAACCATCAACTATCAGCCTGATGGTTCCTACCAACTGATGGTCCACCTGGCAGGAAGCAATCCTGAGCTCTACGAGGGCTATCCGATTGCGCTCAACCTGAATATCAGTGGTAAGCTGCCAAAGGCTTTCGAGGTATTATTTCTGACCGGTAATTTCGACAAAGCCGTTATGGAAAGAATCATGCAGGAATAATCGGATCGGGCTAATACTTGCCCGGCCCCGGGGTTCAGGCTACATTCAGCGGGTCGTCGTAAAGTAACTGCAAGAATTAATCAATTGAGTCGGGTGATCAAAATGAAATTACGGATACTGGGATTGTTGGGTGGCATGCTGATCGCCGTCGCGTGTACGCCCACGGTTAAAATGGAAGCACCTGACAAGCCGATTGAGATCAATATGAATATCAATATCAAGCACGAAATCCTGATCAAGGTCGAGAAAGAAGTCATGGAAATGTTTGATGAAGAAGATGATATGTTCTGATGACTGGTCTGACAAGAACTCACACGATATGAATGGTACAAGATGATGAAAACACCAAAAACGAAATCCGGGCGTTTATTTGCCGCCCTGTTCCTGTTGGTCATGTCCCTTGGCATGACCCTGGGTACATCTCCGGCCATGGCCGGCGCCCTGGACCAGCCCAAAGCCGATGGTCTGATCGGCGAACAGGCAAATGGCTACCTGGGTCTTGTTCGCCAGGATGTGCCACCGGAAATCAAGGCCCTGGTCCGTGATGTTAATGCCAAGCGCAAGGCCCGCTACCAGACGATCGCCGAAAAACAAAGTGTTGCCTTGTCTGAAGTTGAAAAAGTAGGTGGAACCACCGCAATCGAAAAAACCGTGCGCGGCAACTACATCAAGGACAGCGGCGGCGAATGGCGCAAAAAATAGCCTGAATCAATCCTCCCAATCGCGATCCAGGTGGCGTGCCGCCAGGAAAAACAGCGTTGCGGCGACGATATAAAAGCCGGTACCCGCGAGGATGGAATAGCGTAAAGAATCATCACCAAACTGTGTCTGTAGCGTATCGGAAAGAAAGCCGATGGCAAAGGTGCCCAGTCCAATGCCAATCAGGTTGTTGATGAACAGGAAGATGGCCGATGCCGTGGCCCGCATATTGGGCGGAACCAGGTGCTGGATGGCTGATATGACCGGGCCCAGCCAGGCCAGCCCCAGGGCTGTGGGCACCAGCCACACGACAAAACTCAAGCTCAGCGTCGGCGACAGGATGGCCAGTATGTAAAACGGCACCGCGGCCAGAAAGGCTATCGCCGGAATCCTGGCATACTGAGCGTGCTGACTGTGTCCGAAACGATCACCCAGCCAGCCTCCCGCCCAGATTCCCGCGAGCCCGCCAATCAGCAGCACCGCACCGTAAAACAGGGAAGCGTTCAACAGGGTCAGATGGTAGCTGCGAACAAAAAAAGAGGGTAACCAGAAGAACACACCGTAGCCCATCATCGAAGAAAAGGACGCACCCAGTGATAACAGCCAGAAGCTGGGTTTTTTCAGCAAGGTGCGCAGGATCGCTTGCAAACCCGGTACCCGCGCATCACTGCGCTGGCGGTCGAACTGACCACGTGGTGGCTCCTTGATGGTTAAACGAAAAATTGGCGCAATAATGATACCGGCCAGGCCGACAATGAAAAATGTATATCGCCAATTGATCAGGCTGGCGATGATACCGCCAAACACAATACCGATCGCGCTGCCGATGGGGATACCGAATGAGTAAACGCTCAGGGCCCGCGCCCGCTGGGCGGGCGGAAAATAGTCCGCAATCAGGGAATAAGCCGGCGCCACCCCACCCGCCTCACCCACACCCACACCCAAACGGGCCAGGAACAGTTGAGTGAAGTTGGTGGCCAGACCGCTGGCTGCGGTCATCGCACTCCAGATAGCCAGTGCGCCAGTCATGATCCAGGTACGGCTGAAGCGGTCGGCAAGCATCGCCACCGGGATGCCCAGGCCGGTATAGAACAGCGCAAAAGCCAGCCCACCCATCAAGCCCAGTTGGGTGTCTGTCAGGCCGAGGTCAGCCTTGATCGGCACCGCCAGAATGCCCACGATCTGACGATCAATGAAATTGAAGGTGTAGACCACCACCAGGATGAACAGCACATAGCCCCGGTTCGGGGTTAAACACTCGTCAACTTTCGAGTCGCTGCTGCGCATAATATTTCAGACGGGCAATGGGGAAGTGGCAGTGTACCGGAAGACGGCGCAGCAAAGCTGCGCCGTCCGGTTTACACGGTAAGGGAAAGCATTAAAACCAGTTGTACTGCAACGTTCCCCACACCTGCCG
Organism: Gammaproteobacteria bacterium; assembly: GCA_024279945.1. Classification (GTDB taxonomy): domain Bacteria; phylum Pseudomonadota; class Gammaproteobacteria; order Xanthomonadales; family SZUA-36; genus JAJRRA01. The sequence goes on along the minus strand of JAJRRA010000071.1, from coordinate 9,267 downwards.
TGGATTGCCGTAAAAGGCAGTGACGCTGCCCTCCAGTCCCAGTGACGGGAAGAAGTACCCAGCCACTTTGTATTCTTCGTCGGTCAGATTCTTGCCATGGATGCCTGCGCTCCAGCGACCGCTGTCATCCGACCACACCAGGCTCAGATCCCAGAGCGTATAAGCAGCCTGGTCGAGGTAGGGATTCGGCGTTTCAAACTGGCTGTGCGCACCCTTGTACGAAAGCGAGGTAATCACGGAAAACAGCCCTGGCGTGCCAAACAGGTCAACCGGCATTTCGTAGGTTAATATGCCGCTGGCCGTCCACTTCGGTGTGTTCTGGAAAACGCGCTCATCGGCCACGTTATTGCCGAAGGGGTCGATGAACTCATTGAACTTCGCATCGAGATAACCGATCGCCCAGCCCAGGCGTAATCCGCTGCCCTGCCTGCCAATATCCTCCGCCAGGATCGCCTGTCCTTCCCACTCGATGCCATTGATATCCGCATCGGCTGCGTTGGAAGTAATACCAATGAAGGTGTCGTTGTTGCCGTCACCACTGGTATCCACACCAACAGAACCGGGAATCTGTACATCGGTGTAATTGGAGAAAAACACCGCGATGTTGGAAGTCATGCGGCCCTGAAAGAAGGTGGACTTCAATCCGAACTCAATGGTATCCACCGTCTCAGGATCAAATTTCATAAACTCAAAGACCTCAGCTTCACTGACCACGCCGTCACCATCAAGATCAGGCGCGGCGGTCGTCTGGCCACGCGGGTCAAAACCACCCCCTTTGAAACCTTCACTGTAAGTCAGGTAGACAAGCTGGTCGTCGTTGGGCGTCCAGCTTACCGAGACCCGCGGTGTGAACTTGTCAAAAGTCTCTGATCCCTGAAAATCGGAAGTGGTCACGATGGGAATTGCATGGCCTCCAAAGAATTTCGAGGTGCCGAAAAGCATGGTCTGTCTCAACACATTGGAACTGCGCTTGTCTTCGGTGTAGCGCCCGCCCAACGAAACGCTGAACTGATCTGACAGGGCATAAGTGACATCGGCAAACAACGACCAGGTCTCGGTGTCAACGTCACCCGAAGTGAATGCATTGAGGCCCGGCAGGCCGATCAGGTCGCCGAGGTTACCGAGGATGACATCAAATGCATTGAAGGCATTGGCATCCAGGTAATAAAACCCGGCCACACCGCTCCAGCGATCTGACGCGAAAAGAACCTGGAATTCCTCGGAAAACTGCTCATTCTGATAGGTCACCGGCACATCAAGATCAGCCGATGGCAGGCTGTCGAAGTCGATCGGCGACCAACTGTCGTCGCTACGGCTGGAAAGTATATTCTTCAGGGTGACTACATCATTAAGCCGCCACTCCGCCAACAGGGAAACACCCTTCGATTCCACGGACTGAAGCGGGTTGTTGAGGCCGGCGCGGGTATCAAACACGTTATCCAGAATCGGTGCACCGCTGAGTTTCCCCACCGTGAGGCGATGGCCCTGTCTGGGATCGGAATCATCCTGGACATAATCAGCAGCCAGCCTGAGGAAGAAATTGTCAGTCGGCTCCCATTCGGCGCTGAGACGGACGCCCAATACGTCCTTGTTGTAGTTTTCCAGACCGGTCAGGTTGAGATTGTCACCAAAGCCATCGTGCGTGAAGCGGGCAAAAGAACCGCCAATTCGAAAGGTGTCGGTCAGAGGTATTGAACCGGTCAAGACAAGGTCCATCAGGTTGTCACTGCCGTAGGAAAGCTTCGCCCGAGCCTCGGTGCCATCGGTTCTGAGTCGCTTGGTCACGTACTTGATGGCGCCGCCAATCGTGTTGCGCCCGTACAGTGTGCCTTGCGGGCCGCGGAGCACTTCGATTCGTTCCACATCGTAGATGTCCAGCACGGCCGCCTGCGGGCGGTTCAGGTAAACGTCATCGAGGTAAATGCCGACGCCGGATTCAAAACCCGCGACCGGGTCCTGCTGGCCCACGCCGCGGATGAACGCGGTCAGCGTGGTATTGGTGCCACGGGAAACCTTGAGCGTTGTATTGGGAGACATCTGACTGATATACGTAATGTCCTGGATTCCAAAGAGGTTCAGTTCCTCTCCGCTGATCGCGGTTACCGCAATGGACACGTCCATCAGGCTCTCTTCCCGCCGCGTGGCCGTAACAATAACCTCCTCGATTACAGAGAAGTCGTCCTTCCTGGCATCGCCCCCCTCTTTTTGGGACTGGGCAAGTGCCGTCGCCGGTATCATCACAAGCAGTGTGATCGCCATGACCAGTAAAAAATGTCGCCGAAAAAGCGGGCCACATTGCTGCTCAAATAAGCTTTTCATGAATCTCCTCCATCATAATGACTCGATGCCGGACTGCGCCGGATAGTTGACTTTGCCACTGACACCCCAGTTGCAAATGAGTAAGATAGGCGCACCATGGCCCTCATCGTGATATGCCATCCCTTGCCGTTGACCGATGTAGTGCGTTCACTTAAACCCGTTTTGCGAGCCCAGGCTTGCCAATCGAGTCAGAGTATGCAAGATTATGAAACATGAATCAAGTTTCAAGTTCTAACAAAATACCGAAAACAGCACGAGGTAAGCGTACCCGCGACAAGCTGTTACGTGCGGCTGAAGTTGAATTTGGCGAGAAAGGCTTCCACGAAGCTGCCGTCAGCGGGATCACCTACAGAGCAGGCGTTGCGCTCGGCACCTTCTATACTTACTTTGAAAGCAAGGAAGAAATTTTCCAGGCCTTGGTATCCTTCATGAGCCACCGCGCACGCAGTTGGATTGCCGAACGGGTATCCGACGCGCCGGATCGCCTGACGGCGGAGCAAATGGGCCTGGAGGCCTACATTGAATTCGTCCGTCAGCACAAAGGCATATACCGCATCATCTCAGAAGCCGAATTTGTCGCCAACGATGCCTTCCGTGAACACTATACGAGTTTTGCCGCAGCGTACCGGGCCAATCTGGAGGAGGCTGGAAACCGGGGACAAATCCGCGAGGGAGATTACGACACATGGTCCTGGGCCATCATGGGCATGGCCGTTACCCTGGGCATGCGGTATGCAGAATGGGATGAGAGCATTCCTCCGGCGCAGATTGCGCAAACCATCACCGACCTGATCGCCAACGGACTCCGACCACTTAAGCCGAAATGAGTTTTCCCGTCTTCGACATCCTTTCCAGGCGCGCCTAACTCGGCCCGGATCGAATCGCCATGGAAGACATTGATCACGGAATACCGTTAAGTTACCTGGAAATGAACCTGCGGGCAGAACGTACCGCCGCCCTGCTGGTGAAGAGGGGGGTCAGCCACGGCGACAGGGTGGCCATACTTTGCCGGAACCGTGTTGAATTTTTCGAATTGCTGTTCGCCTGCGCCAAAATTGGCGCCATCCTTGTACCGCTGAACTGGCGCATGCCCCGTTCTGAACTGGAACCGCTACTGGCTGATTGTGGAGCGAAGTGGCTTTTTCATGGCAGCGAAGATTCTGCAGTCTCGGCAGAACTCTCGAACGACCGCCTGCCCCGCCTCAATCTGGATGATGCGGGCGAAAGCGGATTCCCAACGCAACGCGACCGCTGTGAACCGTTTACAGGACGAACCGTGTGGCCCTCGGATGAAACCTGGTACCTGTTGTATACCTCCGGAACGACCGGCATGCCCAAGGCCGTCATTCAAACCTACGGCATGGCCATAGCCAACTACATCAACATCTCCCAGGGGATGGAATTACGCGCGGACGATACGACCCTGAATTACCTTCCGCTGTTCCATACGGGCGGAATCAACCTCACTACCCTGCCGGCACTGATCATGGGTGCCCGCGTCTTGCTTATTCCCGGATTCGACCTGGAACGCTTGCTTGATCTGCTCGAAGCGGGCCGCCTGGACACCTTTTTCGGGGTTCCAGCCATTTACCAGGCGATCAGCCTGCATCAGCGCTTTGACGAACTGGACCTTTCCCGCGTGCGTTGCTGGGGTTGTGGCGGGGCCCCGATGCCGGTCAAATTGTGGCAACAGTTTGCCGCCCGCGGAGCCACCGTGCTCAATGGGATGGGCATGACGGAAACCGGGCCCACCGTCTTCCTGATGGACAAAAAGAATGCTCCGAACAAGACCGGATCAGTAGGCAAACCGCAGTTACTGGCCTCGGTGAGACTGGTTGATCCAGACGGCAAGGATGTGGCACAGGGAGAAACCGGGGAACTGTGGTTTTCCGGCCTGGGCATCACACCGGGCTATTTTAACCGTCCCGAAGCAACTAACGAGGCCCTGGCGGATAGCGTCTGGCTGCGCAGCGGTGACCTGGGGCGCCAGGATGAAGACGGTTATTACTACATCGTTGGCCGCCTCAAGGATATGTATATTTCCGGTGGTGAAAACGTTTATGCGGCCGAAGTGGAAAAGCAGCTTGCCGGGCATCCGGACATCCTGGAGGCTGCCGTGATCGGAGTGCCGGACCAGAAGTGGGGAGAGGTAGGATACGCTTACTTGCTGGCGCAACCCGGCCACACGCTACCGGATCAGACCAGCCTAACCGCGTTCTGCAAACCGCGCCTGGCGGCCTACAAGGTACCTCGATACTTTGTCCCGGTAGCCGATTTTCCACGCACCGCAGCAGGCAAGGTGCAAAAACACCTGCTTCCCGAGCCGGAACTTAAAACCAAATGACCCAGATGCCACGACTCACCACTGAACGCAGTTTCAAGCAGGCGGATTTCGACCGTTTTGCCCGCTTGAGCGGCGACAGCAACCCGATTCATATCGACCCGGATTTTGCTGCATCTACCCGCTTCGGTCGCACGGCCGCCCATGGCCTGCTGTTGTGCAGCGTGCTGCGGGGACTGATCGAACAATTGCTTCCTGGCGGGCGCATGAGCGAGCAATCGGTGATGTTCCCGGCGCCAACCTTTGCCGATGAGCTAATGAGTTTCACCGCCACCGTCAGCTCTGCCGGTGACTCGGACGCCAAAATTACACTGGAAGTACGACGTGTCGCGGACGGCACCGTCACCTGCAAGGGCGATTGCACGGTGGTGACATGAAAGTCGGTGACAAAGCGGAAGTTACGCGGACTTTCAGCGCCCGGGATCTGCACGACTATGGCGAACTAAGTGGTCACATCATTAAGGATGACTACGTGCCCGAACCGCTTGTTGGCGCCCTGTTTTCCTATTTGCTCGGCATGGAACTACCCGGCATGGGCGCCATGTACCTCAAACAACAAACCCACTTTGTTAACAAAGCACTGATCGGAGAAGCGCTGACTGCACAGGTGGAGATCACGCGCCTCAGGCCAAAGCTGCACCTGGCTGACCTGGAAACGAGCTGCCGACGGGTCGATGGCCAACTCATTGCCACTGGCCGGGCGCTGGTTTATGTCGGTGACGTAAAACCACAGCCCGCAAACGGCATTGATCAATTCCCAGGGAGATCATGACCATGTACAGATTATTGTTCACCAGTGCACTGCTGGCCGCCTCGCCGGTACAGTCGGACCAGGCGCCCTCTCTTAATATAGATCCTGGCCGCATCACGGTATCGGGTATCTCAGCCGGTGGCCAGATGGCACACCAGTTGCATATTGCCTACTCGGACCTGTTTTCCGGAGCGGGCATCATTGCTGCCGGACCATTCGGCTGCTCCGAGGGCTCGCTGGTCACGGCGCTGAAACGCTGCCTGAGCAAAGTCGATGGTGACCTGCCGATAGCAGATTTTGCCGCCGGAATTCGCACGGCGGCCGCTGAAGGTCTTGTCGCAGATACCGCTGCACTAGCCGATGACCCAGTCTGGCTATTCCACGGCACCCTGGACACCGTTGTCGTTGCGGAAGTCAATAACGCACTTAAAGCACTTTACGCCGAGTTTATACCGGAAGCCCAAATCCGCTATGTGAATGATTTCGAAGCAGCACATACCTTTCCCAGCCGAGGCCAAGGGCAACCCTGCACCGAATCACGACCGCCCTTCGTGGGGGATTGTGACTATGACGCTGCGGGTGAGATATTAAATTATCTGTATTCCGGCCTGGAGGCGCCAAGCGCTGAATCTGTTTCGGAACTGACCACCGTAACGTTGCCGGGTGCCACTAAAGCTGGATTAAATGACACGGCCTACGTGTATGTTCCTGCAGCCTGCCTTGACAGGCAAAGTTGCTCCCTGCACCTGGTTCTGCACGGCTGCGCACAATCCGCCAGCCAGATTGGTACGGAATTTATCGAACAAAGCGGCTTCCTGCCCTGGGCCGAGGCAAACGATATCGTGCTGGCCTTTCCTCAGGTGACCCCAGCAGCAAACAACCCTTACGCCTGCTGGGACTGGTGGGGCTATACCGGCCCGGATTACCGCTGGAGGAATGGTGCACAGATGAAGATTTTGGCGGACTGGGTTCGTGATTTAGCTCGATCCGGAGACTGAACAAGCACTCATTCATCGGCTCCGGCCCGCCAGTCAAAACCGGGCAAAATACCCTCTGCATCGGGGTCAACCGTCAGCGGCTGTTCCGGGTTCTCAAAGACTTTCTCGCGAAACCATTTGATGGTTGACGGATCTGCGCCGTTAACCCAGCCACCGCCGGACTCGCTCCAGTACCACAGCAGGCGGGGATTTCGCAGATACACCTCGGCGTAGAAATCCACTTCCTCCCGTAAAACACCCAGTCGAGATTCATCGCCAAGTTCTTCCGCCAGCATCCATTGCTTTAGGAGATGCTCGAAGTTAGTGAATACAATGTTCACCGTTGCACGCTCCACCAGGAACGTGCGCGCCTTTTCTTCCTCGCTGAAGTTTACCGTCAACCGCCTGGCGACATCGCGCACCAGGTAGTAAGTGTCGGGTGATTCGATCAAATGCTGCACTCGCCAGTCATCCCGGTTCGCCAGGTCGATCCAGTCCTCATAAACGGAATCGAGTATCTCCGTATTGCGTTCATCCTGGTGCTGCCAGCGCCCTTCGAGTAAGGAATACCCGGATATGACGATGGCGACAATGGAGAATACAAAGGCCATGATTTCGGGCCATTGGTAGGATGCTTGCGGTTTCATTTTGGTCTCTGGCATACTGCCACTCCATTTTGGGCCACGATAAGGAAGGAGTTTAAGCTTCAACCCCTGCCGACTGATTGTGAATGTAAACGGCTTACCCTGTCAGTCAGCCGAGGACGATGGAATAACTGGTGCTCCGACCACCGCCGGGAGCCTTCTGCAATGCTCCCCGTTTTATCAGGTCATTAATATCCCGTCCCGCCGTATCTTGCGAGCACCTGGCAATTTTCGCCCACTTTGAGCTTGTCAGCTTTCCTTCGAAATTATCCATTACGCGATTCAGAACTTTGATTTGTCGCTCATTCAGTGCTTGTCTGCTATAGCGCTCCCAGAAGCGGGCTTTCCGAAGTGCATCATCGAGATTATCGTGGGCATTCGCAATCGCACGGCCAAGACAGGCTAAAAACCATTCTTGCCAGAACGTTATATCGACTGATGATTTCTGGGCTCTCTCCAGCGTATTGTAATAATCATCACGCTCCGCTCGTATTTGTGCTGACATGCTATACGATCGTTGCGAACTGTTTTCACCGCGCGCCAGGGCCATGTCGGCTATCGCACGTGCGATCCTTCCGTTGCCGTCTTCAAAAGGGTGAAGTGAGATAAACTACAGATGAGCCAGCCCGGCGGTCAATAACGGATCAATCTCATTTGCTCGATTAAACCATTCCAGAAACCGGGCGCATTCGACCGGTATTTGCTGAGCAGGCGGCGCTTCAAAATGAACATGCCTGTGACCGATGGGGCCCGAGACCACCTGCATCGGTCCTTCGCTGTCATCGCGCCAGCCAGCGACGATTACCCGGTGCATACCACTGCGGCCGGTTGGAAACAGTGCACCGTGCCAGCCAAATAAGCGCTCTGTCGTTAAAGGTGATGCAAACGCCTGAGTGGCATCGAGCATCATTTCGACAACGCCCTCAACATGGCGGTCGGCCGGAACCAATCCAGCGATATCCATCCCCAGACGCCGGGCGATGGAAGACCTCACCTGGGCGCTATCGAGTTTATCGCCTTCAATATCGCTTGATTTGACAACATCCTGGGTGAGTGTTCGAAGCACGGACTCTCCCTGGGCTTCGAAACCCATGGCCTCAAGCTTGCCTTTGAGTCGGCCTTGATCTTTATTTACCTGTGCAAGCAATGGCGAGAGAGCCGTATGGTCCCAGGTAAAATCAGGCCACCCGGTTTCTTGCCAGATATACATTGAATAATCTCCGCATATTATGCAGAGATTATAAGGGTCTTTCTCCGCAAAGCCAAGAATATTTTTTTGAGCGGAATAAAGAATAAAGGGGCAGAATAAAGGGGCCGGATACGAATAAAGGGGCCGGATACAATTATCTCGAATAAAGCGGCCGTAAAGGGGCCGGATACTGATTAAAGGACCGGATACTATTAACAATCGATAACTACTTTGCCGGATTTGTGTCGAACTAGATGGTATTTACCGCTGTTTACTGACGATTACTGGCATATTGCAGTTGAACAAACACCACATGCGACAGATTTAAATAAATAAAATAGGTCCAATCTTCTTTTTATGACTGAATTCGGCACATGCGAGGTATTCACCAGTTTGGCCGGTGAATTTATCTGATAAGCCGGTAGCCAAGATTCCGAGTCACCCAATAACCGAGTCGTGAAATTAGACTAACCCATATTCTCAAAAACAAAAGCCCCGATGATGCTTCGGGGCTTAAGGCCTTCCCGTTAATAGGGTAAGTCATAGATTATAAAAGCCTTACGCTAAACTTACTATATCTTTCATAGAGTTAGTTCTTTATCTGGCTGGGGAGAGGTGTTCTAAAAACGAGACTGAAATACATAGGGCTCCACAGTGAATTCCGCAGCAGGGGTTAGACTTTATTGGCCAGCATCTAATCTGACAGGCAGTATCAGGCTTCATCAAATCCAATGACTGCTTTACCGCCTATTCTGTTGAAAAACTCGATGTTGAGGCGAGTGATTCTGTGGCTCGAGTTTCGATGCGAGGTTTGCGTTCCAGCTGATGCCGGATTTTGATTTTTGTTCGTGTTTTTGTTCGTTTATTTCATGTTTTTTGGTCGCTTTCAGGCCATTCCAGGTGCAGCAGGCGGATCTGTCCCCAGGTATTTGGCCATTCGTCTGAGATTTTGCGCTGTCGCGGTCAGCAGGAACTCATCCTGAGCACTGCTCAGCCCGCGTAGGCGCAAACGATCCACCTTCAGTATGCGTTTCATGTGGGCGAAC